>JAGLAZ010000003.1:0-40843 GCA_018260565.1 Flavobacteriaceae bacterium | reverse complement strand
TCTGTTAGCTAGAATATAGGCATCAGGAAACTCCTCATCGTGGAAAAACCGTATATTTTTTTCTTCTAAATGAGCCTGGAAATCTTTATCATTAATTTTTAGTCGATTAATCCTTAGACAAAGTGGTGCTTGGGAATTAAGAATATTCAGAATATGTTCAGGTCTTGGGAAATCTTCTGCAACCGCTTGGTACATCCAGTCCGGAACACTTTGCCGAACTGCTGGTGTAAAGGCAGATTTTTTCTCTTCTTTTTTAAAAATTGGAATTTTATATCCATTGAATTCTTTAAAATCTTCATATTCTATTTCTGCCCATTCTAAATAAATGAGAATAAAATAATAAAGGTTTTCCTCTGATATTGGCTCACTTACATAAAATTCTAAGCGGCGTTTCCATCGGATAATACCATAAAATATTTCTGCTACTGTAGCTCTATCTTTTTTACCCCATTTTTTCTGCGCCTTAAAGCACCTTTCAATAACTTTATCTGCATAGGCATTAGGGCTAAAAAGTGCAGTTTCCAGACAATTTTTTATGCCGTAAAGTAAATTAGGATGTAATAATTTGATATGTGAATGTTGGGGTAGCATAGATTTGTAATATTAAAAAGGAGAGCAAACTAAGAATTGGCTCTAGAAAGTAAGGAGACTTGATAATGGGATCCTATTGGTAAGTAATGTCCATGCAAAATTAACTTTTGTTCAGGAAAATTTTTCACAGATACCACATTTCGATAATAGGTTCCCCAAAACGAACTGTTTTCCACAGTAACTGGGATACTACGAATATTTTCATCTTCTAAATTATCAAAAGAATATAAGGTTATTTGGGACGGGAAAAGAATGGTTTCATTGATATTAAAATATTCTCGAAAAGAGGAAGTGGTATAAGAAAACTCCCCAAAAAATCCTGCTGTATAAGGGTCATTAACTTTTTTATAGATTTCTTCTGGCTTCCCCTGATGAATGATAGAACCTTTTTTAATAAATATTAATTCATCTGCATAGCCCATGCTGTATTGTAAATCATGTGTGCTCAATATCAATTTAATATGTAAATTTTTGCAAAATTCAAATAAATAAGCTTGTAACTCCCTCCTTCTGGATGGATCCAGTCCGCTAAAAGGCTCATCTAAAAGTATTACTTTAGGTTCTTTTGCTAAGCAGGACGCTATAGCAATCCGTTGTTTTTCTCCACCAGATAAATTTTCAACCTTAGTATCGATAAAATCCTCCATACCCACGATTCTAAGGTAATCCATTATTAGCTCTCGTTTCTTTTGGATTTTAGTATTGCTAATATGCTTACCTATATTTTCTGCCACTGTACTGTATTTTTGTAATTCGTATTGCTGGCTCACAAGTTCTACATTTCTGTATTTCTTTAATATAGTATCATAAGTGCATAATTTGTCTTTAAAATTTAAATCCCCTGAATCCAATGGATTTTTACCAGCGACTATTTCCAAGAGACTGGTTTTTCCACTACCGCTTGCTCCACATAAAATACTTAATCCAGAAGGAAAAAATTTTAATGAAAAATTTGTAAATAATGGAGTTGGAGCATTCCAATGGGTGAAATTAACAGTATCTAGTGATATCATTCTTGCAAAGATACTTATAATATAAATCGTCATCCTTGTGGGCAGAATTTGTCAATTATTTTGAATTATTGTAATTTTGCAAAAATTTATATATGAAAAATTCTAATTTAATTATCGCAGGTTTAGCCTTTGCTTCGCTAACTTTCAGCTCTTGTAAAAATGAGAAAAAGGAGGGAGAAAGCACCACCGTAACCACAACTACAAAAACCAATGTAGCTCCAGAAGGAGATCATAAAGAAGTAGATGTAACTCAAAGTTTCGTAGAATGGAGAGGGTATAAGTTGCTTAAAACAGAGCAGACAAGCCATTACGGAAAAATTAATTTTGAAAGTGGACACTTCATTGTTAAAGATGGAAAATTGGTAGGAGGAAATTTCGCCGCCAATATGGCTTCTCTTAATTCTGAAGACCTAAAAGGATCTCCAGAAGATGCCGCCAAATTAGAAGGTCATCTTAAAAGTGCAGACTTCTTTGATGTAACTAAATATCCTACTTCAAGTTTTGAAATTACTGAGGTTTTACCACAAACAACAGAGAATTTTAACTCTAAGATTTCTGGAAACCTTACAGTACACGGAGTTACTAAACCAGTATCCTTCGATGCTAATGTTACTGTAAGCCCTGAAGGAGTAGTAAGTTTGAAAACCAAACCTACTGATATTAACAGAAATGATTTCGGTGTAACTTTCAAATCACCTGCTGAAAATGGTGTTATCAAAGACGAAATTACACTTCAAATTAGTGCAGTAAGCAAAAAATAAAAGAAAAAATCTAAAATAAGATCCGGCTTAATGCCGGATTTTTTTATTGGGAATTGTACCTTTGCTTAGGTTTATTAAGCCATATGTTAGAAAATTTACAACAATATCAAGAGGAAGTTAATAATTTCAATGGAGGTACTGCATCTGAAGTTGAAGAATTCCGAATCAAATTTTTAGGTAAAAAAGGAATCATAAACGATTTGTTTTTTGCCTTCAAGGCGCTTCCCGGAGACCAAAAGAAGGCGTACGGACAACCACTCAATATACTTAAAAAGGCTGCAGAAGACAAAGTTGAATCCTTTCAAAATACACAAGGTATAGACGAAAATAACGCTTCTTTTGAAGATCTTACTCGTCCAGGATATGCTAAATCTAAGGGAAGCATTCATCCTATTTCGCTGGTACGAAATGAAATATGTGATATATTTTCAAAATTCGGATTCTCCATAGCTTTCGGACCAGAAGTGGAGGATGATTGGCATAATTTTACCGCTCTAAACCTTCCAAAATATCACCCAGCTAGGGATATGCAAGATACCTTCTTTCTGGATGTATCTCCGGAACGTTTGCTAAGGACTCATACTTCTTCCGTGCAAATACGGCATATGGAAAATGCCAAACCTCCATTACGATTTTTAGCTCCAGGAAGGGTTTTTAGAAATGAAGCTATTTCTGCTAGATCTCATTGCCTCTTTCATCAAGTAGAGGGTCTTTATGTAGATGAAAATGTAAGTTTTGCAGATTTAAAACAGACTATCCAATACTTCACAGAATCTTTATTTGGGAAATCTAAAATACGGATGAGACCTTCATACTTTCCTTTTACAGAGCCCAGTGCGGAAGTAGATGTGTATTGGGGTTTAGAAACTGAAACTGATTATAGAATTACCAAAGGCACCGGATGGCTGGAAATAATGGGATGTGGTATGGTAGATCCTAGCGTTTTGGAGAATGTAGGAATCGATTCTGATCAATATTCGGGATTTGCATTCGGGATGGGTATAGAACGTATAGCAATGCTTCTTTATCAGATAGGTGATATCCGAATGTTTTTTGAAAATGATATCCGATTCTTACAACAATTCGGAGCTCAATATTAAATTAAAGGCTGCTTAAACAAGTAGCCTTTTTTTATTCCAGAGATATATTTTGTAGGATATGTTTTGTGACCAAAGGGAAATCAGATTTTAAAATCCATTGGAGGTAGCCTGGTTCTCTAGTAAACACTTCTTTAGCTGTCTTTCCTTTGTATTTACCGAAATTAAAGATTATCTCACCTTCCTTATCATAGCCTAACATTCCTGCTAAATCTGCATTATTTTTGGCTGTGCTAAAGGCACTCAATTCCTGTATATCGCTTGGAAGATCTTCATATTTTTCTATTTGTGCTAAAAGAATATCCAGTGTTGCTTGAGTATCTGCAGAAGCGGAATGGGCGTTTTTCAATTCTTCATTACAATAAAACTTATATGCGGCGCTTAGTGTCCTTGGCTCCATCTTGTGAAAGATAGTTTGAACATCTACTAAAAAAATTTCCGAAAAATCATAGTTGCGATTAGCGCGAAAAATTTCTTCCCCCAGTAAAGGAACATCGAATTTATTTGAATTAAAACCTGCAAGATCACATCCCTCAATAAAATCTAATACTTCATCTACAATTTCAGAAAATATTGGACAATCTTCTACATCTTTATTATATATTCCATGGATTTCTGAGGAGTCCGGTGGAATATCGATTTCAGGATTGATTCTCCAAGTATGCTCTTTCCGGGATTGGTTTGGGAAAAGTTTAATAATAGAAAGTTCTAAAATTTTGTCTTTAGAAATATTGAGCCCTGTACTTTCAATATCAAAAACACACAGGGGTCTTTCGAGTTTTAGCTTCATGCAGAAGAAATTAAATTATAATTGTTTTTGGAAAAGTATTGAAACCAATAAGTACCATAATACAAGAAATGGAATGGACAATTTCCCTAACACAATAAGTAGAACAAGACCTCCAATTACCAAAACTATTTTAGGGATGTTATCTTGCCATTTTTTTGACTTAAATTTCATGCTTATCATCTTAATGGGGCTAAGCATTAAGAAAATAGATACGAAACTAAGCCCTATTAACAGCCAAGGATTGATTTCAGCGAAATAAGAAGTTGAAAATCCATCACTCTTTTGAGTTTCCGCAATTACATAATACAATCCAAAAATAAGAAGGGTATTGGTAGGCGTATTAAGTCCTTTAAAATAATAGCGTTGTTCTGTATCCAAATTAAATATTGCCAATCTGAGACCGCTGGCCACACTGATAAAAATACCAAGTATGCCCCAAGATATCCCATAAGGAAGATGAGGAAATCCTACAGAAGCTTCCGATAACATTTGATACATCGCAATACCAGGCATCACGCCGAAACTTACTACATCTGCTAAAGAATCCAGCTGAAGACCTATTTGTGAGTCAGATTTTAAAGCTCTGGCGGTAAATCCATCAAAAAAATCTAAAATAAGAGATGCCAATAAGCAGAAAAAGGTAACTTGAAAATCCCCCTTCACCAAGTGTAAGATTCCAATTACTCCAAAAAATAAATTCCCAAGAGTAAGTCCATTAGCTAAGTTATTTTTTATGAATTTCATCTAGCAATCTGTACATTTTACGCTTACGGCTAAACCACCTTCGCTTGTTTCTTTGTAATTAGAATTCATGTCTTGGGCAGTTTTCCACATTGTTTGGACTACATCATCTAGGCTCACACGAGTAAAATCGCTAGCAGCCAATGCTAATTCTGATGCATTTATAGCTTTTATGGCACCCATAGAGTTTCTTTCAATACAAGGTATTTGAACTAGGCCAGCAATAGGGTCACAAGTCATACCTAAATGATGCTCCATAGCTATTTCTGCAGCATTTAGGCACTGTTTTGGGCTTCCACCACGGAGTTCAGTTAGCCCTGCAGCAGCCATAGCACTAGAAACGCCAATTTCCGCCTGACACCCTCCCATAGCAGCGGATATAGTTGCATTCCTTTTAAAAACGCTTCCTACTACAGCAGATGTCATTAAAAATCGATGTATATGTTCTTTGGTAGATTTATGATTTTCTATGCTTTGATAAAAAAATAAGACTGCTGGAATAACGCCTGCAGAACCATTGGTGGGTGCAGTAACTACTCTTCCTAGGCCAGCATTCACTTCATTGACAGCAATAGCATAAGTAGAAACCCAAGAAAATATTTCCCTATAGTGCATCCTTGTAGAGCGGATGGCGCTTAAAAAATCGTCTTTTTCCGAGTAATTCAAGACAGGACTCTTTAACTTTGAAAACATATCAAATGCTCTTCTGCGAACCATCAGACCACCAGGTAAAAATCCTTCCGAATGGCAACCATTGAAGATACTGTCCTCCATTACTTGCCAAATAGCGTCAAGTTTTTGGCTAATTTCTTCCAGAGATTGTAGGGAGGCCTCATTAGCTAAAACAACATCAGATATTTTACTGTTTATGCCCAAGGTATCACAATGCCTGAGAATATCTTCCGCGAATGCGATAGGATAGGGGACTTCAGAAATGTGAGTTTGTGCGGAAGAAGCATCTACACCTTCTTCAAGAATAAAACCTCCACCTATTGAATAATAAGTTCCAGATACTGCAAGGCCATTGGAATAAAATGCAGTTATCCTCATACCGTTGGGATGTTCCGGTAGAAAATCTTTATGAAAAATCAAATCTTCAGAGAAAAATGGGATTGCATGGTTTCCATTTATTTCCAATATTTTAGAATTCTTTATTCTTCCTATAATTTCATCTATTTGATTGGTAGGGATAGTAACAGGATCATATCCGGCAAGCCCTAAAATTATAGCCAAATCTGTAGCATGGCCTTTCCCTGTAAGAGAAAGAGAACCATAAAGATCAATACGGATTTTTTCTATAAGGGAAATGTCCTGATTGTTTATTTTGTTTAAAAAAGCTTGAGCGGCTCTCCAAGGACCTAAGGTATGGCTACTACTAGGCCCCACGCCAATTTTTAACATATCAAAAACACCGATGTATTCCATTAACAATCTTCTTATCGGCAAAAATAGACAATTGCGAAGCTATACACGCTTGGAATTTTTCTTAGGTAACTATTTTTAAGTGTAGAAATAAAATAGGTGCACAATGTTAACAGAATTTTACATTTGCAAAATGAAAATATGGGAAAAATTGAGACTTCAAGAAATTGGAGTGTTAATATACAGGTTGGGTTTAGCTTTTGTATTTTATCAAATACTTAGAGTCTTTTTTTATTTATACCAAAAAGAATACTTCCAAATAAAAGGACTTGGCGATTATTTGAACTTAGCATGGTATGGTTTGGTATTCGATACAGCAGCCGTTTTATATACAAATGCTTTATTTATATTATTAAGCCTTGTGCCTTTAAAAATAAATTCGAAACGGAAGTATCAAAATGTACTGTTTTGGGTCTATATCATTTCCAATAGTACTGGTTTAGTAATGAACTTAATTGATATGATATATTTTCCCTTTAGCAGAGGAAGATTGACTATGGCTGCATATGATGTAGCTAAAAATGAAAAAAACTGGCTTAAGATATCCTGGGAAGTTGTAATGGCTCAATATACAGTCATTTTTCTGGGTATAATCATACTTGTTTTATGGATCAATTTATATAAATTAGTAAAAGTCAAAGATGCTAATACGCGATGGTCATTGGGATATTTCGGAATTTCAATTCTATGGTTATGTATTACGGCTTTCCTAGCTGTAGGAGGAATCAGAGGCGGTTATGCACATTCTACTCGGCCCATCAATATTGTAGATGCTACACGGCATGTAAAAAACCCTCAGCTAGGAAATGTTATTTTAAATAGCACTTTTTCATTTTGGCGCACCATAGACACCAATTCTATTAAGGAAGTCTCTTTTTATTCAGATGAAGAGGTGGATAATTTAGTGGAACATACAAGACAATACCCACCACTTTCTACTTCTCATCCCAATGTGGTATTATTTATAATGGAAAGTTTTGGGCGAGAATATATTGGATCTTTTAATAAGGATAAAAATATTCCTGGTTATGTATCCTACACTCCATTTTTAGATAGTTTGGCTCAGCACTCGTTAATTTTTCCAAATGCCTACGCTAATGGCAGACAATCTATTCACGGAATGAGTAGCGTCATTGCAGGAATACCATCCTTAGTAGATGCATTTACCAGTTCTCCCTATGCAAATCAAAAGATACAATCGGCGGTAAGCATAGGAAACGAAATGGGTTACTCTACATCCTTTTTCCATGGTGCCCCTAATGGAAGTATGGGGTTCTTGGGATATGCTAATATCTTAGGCATACAAAAGTATGTTGGGAAAAACGAATATCCTAACGAAAAGGATTATGATGGAATTTGGGGAATCTGGGATGAGCCATTATTTCAATTTTTTGCTTCAGAATTAAATAAAGAAAAGCAACCTTTTTTCAGTACGCTCTTTTCTGTGAGCAGTCATCATCCATTTAAAATTCCAGAACAATATAAAAATAAGATACCTAAAGGTCCATTAGAAATTCACCAGCCCATTGGTTACAGTGATTTAGCACTAAAAAAGTTTTTTGCTACTGCTTCACAAATGCCTTGGTATAATAATACCGTATTCATTATTACAGCGGATCATGTTAATCAAAGTTTTTACAAAGAATATCAAAAGGCTCAAAATGGTTTTGCTGTACCTATATTATTATTTTCTCCTAATCCTAAACTAATTTCACCAAAAACAGATAAGCGATTAGCTCAACAAATGGACATATATCCTAGCATTGCCCAAATTATGGGGTATAAAAAGCCTTTTAGAAGTTGGGGGAACAGTCTATTGGAAAAGCCAAATCCAGAAGCGCAAATAATGAGCTCCGATGGTGTACAAACTCGGATGATGTATGGAAATTATATCTATCTATTTGATGGTAAATCAGTTACCGCTATCTATTCTATTTCAGATCTTGGATTTGAAAAGAATTTGATTTTAAATAAAACGCCTGAAATGGAAATAGGAAGTAAGAAAATAAAGGCTTGGTATCAAGATTATATGAATAGTATAGTAAGAAAGAAATTGGGGTCGGCCTAAATTGGATACTTATTTGCATACTATAAATAAGTTATTATATTTGACTACTTAAAAATAAAATTTATGAAAAAAATATTCGCTTTATGCGCATTTTTCGCACTTTCTTCAATGACATTTGCACAGATAGAAGGTAAATGGAAAACTATTGATGATGTTTCTGGTAAGGCTAAATCCATTGTGGAAATTTGGAAAAAAAATGACGGAAAATATTATGGTAGAGTTTTCCAATTATTAATAAAACCAGAAAATCCACGTTGTACTGGATGTACAGATGATAGAAAAAATCAACCTATTCTTGGAATGGAAGTTATCCGCGGTCTTAAAAAAGATGGTAATGAATTTAGCGGTGGTACTATTACAGACCCTAAAAATGGAAAAACGTACAAATGTTTAGTTACCAGAGAAGGAAATAAACTTAATGTAAGAGGCTACGTCGGAGTATCTGCATTTGGTAGAACACAGACCTGGGTAAAAGCTAACTAATTTTTTCACAACATACTTTAAAAAAGCGTAGCCAAATGGGTTGCGCTTTTTATTTTTATAATATCAATACAAAAACGAGAAAAAATGTATTTTTGTGACATTATAACAAGCCCGCAAATGCGGATAGCCACAATATGAAGGAATATACATTCAGAGAAGTGATAGCTCAAGCAATGAGTGAAGAAATGCGGAAAGATGAAAGCATCTATCTCATGGGGGAAGAAGTTGCAGAATATAACGGTGCTTATAAGGCTTCTAAAGGAATGCTGGAAGAGTTTGGAGCTAAAAGAATTATTGATACTCCTATCGCGGAATTGGGTTTTGCGGGAATAGGTGTCGGTTCTGCAATGAATGGAAACAGGCCAATAATAGAGTTTATGACCTTTAATTTTTCCATGGTAGGTATCGATCAAATTATTAACAATGCAGCGAAAATGCTTCAAATGACGGGTGGCCAATGGAATATTCCTATAGTTTTTAGAGGCCCTACTGCATCAGCTGGGCAGTTAGGAGCTACCCATTCACAAGCTTTTGAAAGCTGGTATGCCAATTGTCCCGGTCTTAAAGTAATTGTACCAAGTAATCCATATGATGCCAAAGGCCTTTTAAAATCTGCCATTCAAGATAATGATCCTGTAATTTTTATGGAATCCGAGCAAATGTATGGTGATAAAATGATGATTCCAGAAGAAGAATATTATTTACCTATAGGAAAAGCTGATATTAAGAGAACAGGCACACAGGTTACATTGGTGTCTTTTGGAAAAATAATGAAAATGGCCTTGCAAGCAGCTGAAGAATTATCTAAAGAGGGTATTGATGTAGAAGTAGTAGATCTTAGAACTGTAAGACCGTTAGATTATGATACAATAATAGAATCTGTGAAAAAGACCAACCGGCTTGTTATTTTAGAAGAGGCTTGGCCATTTGCTAATGTTTCTTCAGAAATAACGTATATGGTACAGCAAAAAGCCTTTGATTACCTGGACGCACCTATTAAAAGGATTAATACTGCAGATACCTCGGCTCCCTATTCATCAGCTTTATTTGAGGATTGGTTCCCTAAATTGGATAATGTTAAAAAAGCGATTCGAGCTGTGCTATAGTTTATAAGAAACAGAAACAAAATTCATAGTATTGGGCAAGATTATTTAGTTAATTTTGCCCATTATCATTTTATGGCAAATCATAATAAAACGCACCACCATCTCGACCTTAAAAAACTCTCTGTTATAGGGGTTTTGGTTTCATTAGGAATCGTATTTGGAGATATAGGAACTTCTCCTTTATATGTGATGAAGGCGATAATGGGAGCATTTAGAGAGGGATCTCGTCTGTCCCCAGATGAGTATGTGGAAGGTGCTCTTTCCTGTATTATTTGGACGCTAACTCTACAAACTACAGTAAAATATGTAGTAATTGCGCTTCGTGCGGATAATAAAGGAGAAGGTGGTATCCTAGCCTTATTTTCTTTGGTAAAAAACCTAAAAAAACGCTGGTTATATCTAATAGCTATTATTGGTGCATCTACTTTAGTAGCTGATGGTGTTATTACGCCATCCCTTACGGTTATGTCCGCAATTGAAGGTCTAGAAATTTATTATGAAAAATCACCAGTGGTACCTATTACTATTGGTATTTTGGTATTTCTTTTTGTGATTCAGCAGTTTGGGACAAAATTTATCGGAAAATTTTTTGGACCAGTAATGGTGTTATGGTTTTTAATGTTGGGTGCTTTAGGCCTTCCACATATTTTAGATAATATTCAAATACTTAAGGCATTTAATCCTTATTATGCCTATAAATTAATTACTAATAGTAAATCTGCTATTATAATTATGGGTGCTGTATTCCTTTGTACTACTGGTGCCGAAGCATTATATTCAGATTTAGGACACTGCGGAAAGAAAAATATAAGGGTGAGCTGGATTTTTGTTAAAGTAATGTTGATCATGAATTACTTAGGTCAAGGGGCGTATATATTGGATCATATAAATTTGTTTGAAGGACATGCTAAAAACCCATTTTTTGCTATTATGCCGGAATGGTTTGTACTTCCAGGGGTTATACTGGCTACTTTTGCAGCTATTATTGCATCCCAAGCCCTTATTACAGGCTCATTTACTATCTTCTCTGAGGCAATGTCTTTAAATCTTTGGCCTTTCCAAAAAATATTTTATCCAAGCGGCGTAAAGGGGCAAATGTATATTCCTAAAATTAACTGGAGTTTACTCGCTATGTGTATAGTAGTGGTTTTATACTTCAAGGAAAGTAGTAGGATGGAGGCGGCATACGGATTATCCATAACGCTAACGATGCTTATGACTACCATTTTAATTATATTCTGGTTGTTTACTAAACATGTGAATAAGTCGATTATAGTCATATTCGGATTAATTTATTTTTGTATTGAAATTGGCTTTTTCTTTGCAAATATCATTAAGTTCTTTGATGGCGGATGGATTACTGTAGAACTTGCTGGAAGTTTAGCTGTCTGTATGTATGCATGGTATAATGGTCGTAGAATTAAAAATAGGATGATTAATTTTAAGAAAATCGCCGATTATACCGAACTTTTTCAAGATTTAAAAGATGACACATCTATACCTAAATATGCTACTAATCTTGCATTTCTTAGCCGTGCAAAAATGGAAAGTGAAGTCGAGGAGAAAATATTATACAGTATTTTCAGGAAACAGCCTAAACGCGCTGATCGCTATTTTATATTAAATATTGTAAATCAGGAGGAACCATATACTTTTAAATATTCTATAGAGGAAATATTACCAGGGACAATATTTAAAATAAACTTTTTACTCGGATTTAAAATAGATAGAAGGATAAATGATTATTTCGATCAGGTCCTGGAGGATATGTATAGAAATGGCCAGCTTTCAGAATACAGTAATTATCCTTCATTAAATAAACATAAAATTGCGGCAGATCTAATGTATGTTATTATTGATAACACATACATTAACGATTGTTTACTTACTGCAAAGGAAAAAATTGTTTTAAATGTCTATAGTTTTGTGAAATACATCGGTAATGATGATTTCAAAGCTTGGGGCGTCTCTCCACATAATGTAGTTATAGAAAGTGCACCTATTAATGATGAACAAATTTTTAATAAAAGAATTACGCCTTTACATAAATTCAAAAACGTAAATTAGGCGTAATAGTTGTACTATAAGATGTACATTTAATAAGAAATTCTACCAATGAATTTGCAAAATGAAGTGCTGGATAAAAGGCGTCTTGTTCGATTAAAGCAGATAAAAGAAGTTCTGAAATTATATCTTCAGAAGAAAAATTATCGCAATACACCAGAACGATATATGATTCTAGAAGAAATTTATCTTCTGGATGGGCACTTTAATGTAGATGATCTTTACCTAATCATGCTTAATAAAAAATATCATGTAAGTAAAGCCACTATTTACAATACGATTGAAATGTTTTTGGACGCTGGTTTAATTCGCAGACATCAGTTTGGGGAGAAAAATAATATTAGCACCTCTTATGAGAAGTCTTATTTTGATATGCAACATGATCATTTGGTAATTTATAAACAGGGTTCAGATCGAGAAATTGTAGAAATCATAGAATTCTGCGATCCTAGAATCCAGCAAATCAAAACTAGCATTGCAGAAGCTTTTGGCGTAGAAATAGAAAACCATAGTCTCTATTTATATGCCCATAGAAAAAATGAGTCGTAATTCTGTGACGTATTTCAAAGGAAAATTTTTACTGTTGAGAATTCCTTTAATTTTAGTATTCGTACTCAATAGCATTCTCATTTTAGCTCAAGGTGGAAAAGAAAAAGCGAACCAGATTTTTTCTGAGCCCTTTTTTAATCAAAAAAATAATCCAAGCCCTAACTCTTCACCTGGAGCTTTGAAATCTAGCGTCCTTATTCAAGACAGTGCTGAAAAATTGCAATTAATTCACGCTAATAAAACAGGAAAATCCCCTGAAAAATATAATGGTAATCTTTATCTCACTGGCAATGTAGAATTTTTTCATAAAGGATCTACTTTAAAAGCGGATGTAGTTATATGGCACCAGAATGAAAATTATGTAGAGGCTATAGGTAAGGCACGCTTAAGCAACCCAGATGGTAGTACTATTACCAGTGAAGAAATGCAATATAATAGCAATACACAAATAGGAATAGCTTCTAAAAATGTAGTGTTAAAAGACCCGAAACAAACTATCCGGACTGAGAAATTATTTTATGAAAGGCTTGCTAATAAGGCGTACTTCAATACTGGTGGTACCATATCAGACGCTTCCAATACAATGTATACGCAGAATGCCACCTATGACCTTACTAACAAACAAATAAATTTTGATGGGAATGTTTCGATTAATAGTAAGGACTATACCATTGATGGAAAAAATATTATTCAAGATCAAATAAGTAATACGGCCTATTTTTCGGGGCCCACATTCATCCGTAATAAAAAAAATCCGTCTAATTATGTGTATACGGAAAGTGGAAAATATGAGATGAATTCTAAAATGGCGTACTTGAATAAAAACTCCCGTATTCATTATAATAATAAAATTCTTCGTGGCAAAGAAATGACCTACAGTCAATTATCTGGCTATGGTAAGGCGATAGGAAATGTAGAACTGCATGATCCCCAAGAAAAAAGACTCATTCGAGGTAATTATGGTGAAATTTTTGAAAAAAAGGACAGCGCAGTTATTTGGGATAAGGCCTATGCTGTGAAAGCTATGGAACGAGATTCAGCGTATTTTGGAGCAGAAAAAATTATTGCCTGGCAAAAATTATTACCTTCTAATCCCGGTAAAAAATCTTTTCTACGAGCCTATCGTCAGGCGCGTTTTTTTAAATCTAATGCGCAGGCAAGGGCAGATTCATTGTCTTTTAATGAAACCGATGGAATCCTCCACCTTACAGGAAAACCTATTTTATGGAATGGGCCACGACAAGCATCTGGAAATGACCTAAAGGCCTACATTAATACAGAAACAGAGCAAATAGATTCCTTACATATTATTGGAAACGGCTTTGTGATTGCAAAAGCAGATAGCCTTTCCATGAATAACGAATTTAATCAAATAAAAGGAAGAGAAATAAGAGTTTATTTTCAAAACAACGAGATGCAAAAGGCTAATGTTTTAGGGAACGCACAAAGCATAGTTTTTGTTGATGAAAATACCTCTGAGAATAGTTCATCAGAAAACCAACAAAATACATTACGTTTTGGTTTAGCTAAAAGTACTTGTGGAATCATTCAGGCTCTTTTTGAAGCGAGAACGGTACAGATTATTGAATGTAGCATAGGAGCTAATACCAATGTTTTTCCTATGAGTCGCGTAACGGAAGAAGTAAAGTTTTTTCCAGATTTTAATTGGAATACCACAGATAGACTCAAGATTTGGCAAGATATATTTAAAGACAGTCCAAAATATGATCCTATAATATACGAGACAGCCAATCCTTACCGTGAGGCCTTTGATAAAAAAAACGAAGCGGAAAAATCCAAAAACCAACCAAAAAGTCTTCGTAAAGAAAGAAAACTATAACATCCTTTTGTTTTTGCAATGTCGAACACTCTTCAGTCCCAATTTTTTAGCTATCAAGCCCAGACCACTCCTTACGCAGCAGGATTTGAAGTTTCTCATGCTAGAGGTTCTTATATTTATGGTAAAAATGGGGAAGCCTATTTAGATTTCGTTGCAGGTGTATCCGCTAATACATTAGGCCATAGCCATCCAAGGATAATCTCGGCTATAAAAGAACAAGCTGAAAAATACCTTCACGTTATGGTTTACGGAGAATATGCGCAGGAAAATCCAGTAAAACTCTGCGAATGGCTTGCAATGCATACTCCCGCACCACTTGAAATGACTTATCTAGTGAACAGCGGAGCCGAAGCAATAGATGCAGCTTTAAAATTAGCTAAAAGGGCCACAGGAAGATCCAAAATTTTGTCAATGGTGGATTCTTATCACGGGAATACCCACGGCGCTCTGAGCGTATCGGGAAAAGAAATTCATAAAGCTGCATACCGTCCGTTACTTCCTGATGTAGAATTTTTAAAATTTGGGAATGAAGAGGATATTAATTTATTAGATAATAAGACTGCGTGTGTAATTGGAGAAACTATACAGGGTGCTGCAGGATTTATCCGTCCAAAGCAATCTTATTTTAAGACCTTAAAAAAGAAATGCGAAGAAGTAGGCGCATTGCTTATTTTAGATGAGATACAACCAGGCTTTGGGCGTACGGGAAAATTATTTGCCTTTGAGCATTTTGGGATAGTGCCGGATATTCTGGTAATGGGAAAGGGTATGGGTGGAGGCGTTCCTATTGGTGCATTGATGGCATCCAGAGTCCTTATGCTTCAGTTTTCTCATAGCCCAAAACTTGGGCATATTACTACATTTGGTGGAAACCCACTAATAGCCGCTGCTGCATTAGCCACCGCAGAAGGACTTGTAGAAGAGAATGTGATGGAACAGATCCCCGAAAAAGAAGCTTTATTTAGACATAAACTTCAGCACCCAAAAATAAAATCTATCAATGGCATGGGATTAATGCTTGCCATTGAGTTGGAGTCAGACGAGTATTGCCTGCACATCGCAAAAAAATGTATGGAAAATGGTTTAATAGTTTTCTGGCAATTGTACTACAATCGTTTTATGAGGATAACACCTCCATTAACTATAAGTCAGGACGAAATAGTAAAAGGATGCGATATTATATTAGCTTGTTTAGACCAATATTAATTAATCTAAAAAGCCTTGTGATACCATCCATTCATCGTTATAAACTTTAGCGACATATCGGCTTCCATGATCTGGGAGAAGTACTATTATAATATCTTTTTCGGTAAAATGATGGCGCAACTGATGGATAGCAGCTACAGCACTTCCACAACTGTATCCTCCAAATATTCCTTCGGATTTAGCTAATTTTCTTGCCCAAATTGCAGCTTCTTTATCACTTACCGTTTCAAATTGGGTTATAAGATCCATATCATAATTGGCTGGAATAATATCTTCACCAATACCTTCCGTAAGATAGGAATAGGCATTTTCTGGATTATAAATTCCGGTTTCATGATATTCCTTAAGGATAGATCCTTCAGTATCCACCCCAATAATCTTAACATCAGGATTTTTTTCTTTTAGGTATTTAGCACATCCGCATAGGGTTCCTCCTGTGCCGCCTCCCGCTACAAAGTGGGTAATTTTACCATCCGTTTGGTCCCAAATTTCTGGTCCTGTACTAAGATAATGTGCTTCTCTATTGCTCAAATTGTCATATTGATTAGCATACCAACTGTTTGGAGTTTCTTCTGCCAGACGTTTGGAAACAGAATAGTAAGAACGCGGATCATCCGGCGTGACATCTGTAGGACAAACTATAACTTCTGCACCCATTGCGCGCAGAATATCACATTTCTCTTTACTTTGTTTCGAATTGGTAACGAATTTACACGAATATCCTTTAACTATAGCTGCCAAAGCGAGACCCATACCAGTATTTCCGCTTGTACCTTCTATAATAGTACCTCCTGGTAAAAGTTTTCCTGAAATTTCAGCATCCTCTACCATTTTTATAGCCATTCTATCTTTTACTGAATTTCCAGGATTAAAGCTTTCTACTTTAGCAAAAACTTTTGCAGGAAAATCTTCACCAAAAAGTTTGTTAATTTTTACTAATGGCGTATTTCCGATGGTTTCAAGGATATTTTGTGCGTATTTCATAAGTTTTTATTGATAAGTAATAGACTTAGCAGGTGATATTTTAGTAATATAATGACTCGGTAATAACATCGCAATGGCAGAAATTACCAAAATTCCTAAAGACACCCCAATGATCATAAGTGGATTTAGGCTAACCGGAACTGTACTGATATAGTAATTATCAGGGTTTAGCCGAACTAGCCCAGTAAATTTTTGTATGATTAAAAGTATTATGGCTATGGCATTGCCCAGTAGTAAGCCTGGAATCATAATTAATAATGTATAGGATATAAATATTTTCCTAACATTACTATTGGGTGCTCCTAAAGTTTTTAAAACACCAATACTCTGGGTACGTTCTATTATTAGAATTAAAAATACAATGATAATATTTATAGCTACTACGATAAGCATGAGGCTTACTATCAGGCTTATATTATTATTAAAAATCCCAAACATATCCATTACTTGAGGATATTTATCAGAGGCATATTCTGCGTAATTTTTATATCCTATATTTTGTTCTATTGTAGGACCTATTTTCTTACTGTCTTCAAAATTTGTAAGAAATATATCGTAACCTCCTACCTCTTCAGGCTTCATTTTCAGGATTTTACGCACATGATTAATATCCCCAATGATATACAAATCATCAATCATTTTTATATCAGTACGGAAGATTCCTGCCACTTCAAACTTTCTGTAAATTGGGACTTTTTCCTCTGTGCTAAAAATAGCAACTATGCTGTCTTTTGCTTTTAGCTTAAGCTCGCTTGCTATTTTTTCTGGTAATAATATTTGCATACTATAGCCTTTCTCCGTGAATGTTGGACAAGAGCCGTCCACTAAAAAATTATCAAACTTTTCAGGTTTGAAATCTTTTCCAACACCCCGAAATACAATTCCTGCGAAATTTTCTTTTGTGCGTAATATTCCAGAAACGCTTGCAAATTTTTGAATACCACTGACGCCTGGAATGCTTTTGATTTTATTTATATCAAAATTTTCTGAAGATAACGGGCTAGAATTATAGGAGGAATTGCTTCTAACACTTTTTATTGAAATGGGGCCTGAGAAATTTTCAATTTTATCCCGTATAAGCCCTTTGGAAGCCAAACCAATGGATAGCGTAAGCAGACAAATTATCACGCCTAAAGCTACTGACAGTCTACCGATACCTATAATGGTACTGGAGAGTGATTTTTCTTTATCTTTAGAAAAGGCTATTTTCCGAGCAAAATATGTGGCGAAACTCAACGGTAAGTATTAAACCTCAAAAATACAATATTGGAAACAGAAAGTATTGTTCTGCAAATATTTCAATTGGAATTTAGTTTTAATCAAACTTTTGGATATCCTTATTAGAATCCTTTTTGCCATAGAGAAAATTCATCCCAATGGCAAAACCACCAGCAGCTCCCAAACCAGTAAAAGTGGCTCGAGACCATTTATCTGGATTTTCATTACCTATTATTGAGAATAAAAAGGTTATTACAAATGTGATAATCACCTTAACCCAAAAGCTCTTTTTTTTATACATTTTATAGTGAATAAGTTAGCATTATTCCCCCTTGATAAGGGATGAACTCGCCCGATCGGTTCCATCTTTTGTAAGTTTTCTCATATCGATTTATATTTTCAATAGTCGATTCGTATCCATGATAAAATCCCTGTGAAGTTCCTACACTAATGAAGGTTTCAAATCCCAAATTTTTTTTCCATTTCCACGCATATCCACCTGTGACACCAAAAAATATGGAATATCCTCTTTGAAATTTTCCGCTATTCCAATAGTTCCATTTAGCAATATCAAAAACTCCAACTCCAATGTTGGGTCCAGCAAACCATTTTTCCCCAAATTGACTGAAATAATATCTACCCTCCAAAAACCCCATATAAGCCTGAAGATGATTATTTTTAAAGGATTTCCAGGGGGAAATAAAACTGCTAATTTGCATGCTGTAATGAGGAGAAAGTTTTGTTTCAAAAGCTATATTGGGCATAGCTAAAGGTAAAGATAAGAGATTGATTTTTACTTTATTGGAAAGCTCGGAGGATTTTTCCTGCGCATAAAAACCATGGGAAAATAAACAAATCCCTGCAATACTAATCTTTTTTACGAGATTCCTCATTCCCAAATATAAAAAAACCTGCCGTGGCAGGTAAATAAATTTATTTAATAGAATCTAACAATTTTTGAGTACTTTCAAAATCTTGGTTGTTAGTTTTTGCTAACGCTATGGATTTTAATGCCCAAAATTTAGCATTCTTTTTATCTCCAATTTTCATATACAGATTTGCTAAGGTATCTGTGTTAGCATAATTTTCGGATTTTTTTACGGATTCTTCAGCCCATCGTATGGCTTGTTTCAATGCTGCAGGATCTGATACTTTTTCATAGTATGTCCAGGCAACACTATTTAATTCTTCGCTGGATTTATTTTGCGTATTAGCATAAACTTTTTGGGACAGCTCTGTATAATCTGTAATATTGCCTTCACGTAGAGCGCGTTGCATTTTGTAATCTAGAAGAATAGCATTTGCTTCAATAGGATTATAATAAGGAGATAATTTAGATAAAAAAATTTTTTCATCAATATTTCTTTTATCAGCTGTTAAACTTTCCATTAAAACTCCTCTTATGATTATACTTTTCTCAAACCCATCTAATTGATTTTTTGGAAATATTTTTTCAATTATTGCTCTATCTTTTCGGAATTTGATAAAATTGGCATCTTTCGGAGATTCTACTACACTCAGCATCATTGATATCTCATTAGGAGTATATGCCGAGTTGGTCTTTTTAGCAAAATATTCTTCTGAAAACTTCTTGGCTTTAGCTCGGTCTTCTGCTAAAAGAGTTGAAAAGTATTGTAAACTTTCCTCCTGTGTCAATGTTCCTTTAGTTTTAGCCTCTTCTAATTGTTTAAAATCTTGAATTGCGGTTTTAGCTTTAGTCCCTAAAGTAATAAAATCTGAGGCTTCCATATATCCTACACCACGGTGAACCACTTCTCCTTTATTGTTTATGAACAGGAACATAGGATAGGACTGTACCCGGTATTTTTTAGCAAAATCAATACCTTCACCCTTCTCCATATCTAACTTAGCATTTACGAAAGAAGAATTGTAAAAGTCTCCAACTTCTTTTTGCGTAAAAATATTTTTAGCCATGAGTTTACAAGGGCCGCACCAGCTAGCGTATGCATCTACGAAAATAAGTTTATTTTCTTTTTCAGCCTGTTTTAATGTAGCATCCCAAGAGTTTTGGGTGAAATTAATTCCTTGCGCAAAGCTTATTATGCTAAAAGCTATTAAAAATAGACTACAATATTTTTTCATAAATTGTTTTATTAAACGAATGATTCTGTATTTGGCAAATATACTGCCAGATTATTTAACTTTACTATTTGCCTCCTGCATTGGGTTCTTATAGCCGTTGCTTTCTCCTCGACCTGCTGCTTTTTCTTTTTGCATAAATACTTGAAAACGGCTTTCGGGGCTTGGATGTGCAGTGAGGGACCACATGTTATTGGATTCGTCAATGTCTGCCGTTTCACGCATAGGATCTAGCTGAATAGAGGATAACTCCTTTGCAAAAGTATATGTTTTATACACCTCTTTTTCATTTTTACGCCATATTTGAGCAGGAATTTTTTCAGTTTGAGAGCTACCATCAGCGAAAGTAAATTTTAAAATTATTGGCATTACCAACCCTCCTACGTTTTCCACTTTTATTTGGTACATTTTCAATTTTTCTACATCCTTGGTGTCTTTAAGAGGGACGGATACTTGAGAATTTTTATTAAGAGTATACTCTTTGGTATTATCAATTTTAATATTCCCTTTGCTATATTCATAATAAAAATCTTGAACTTCCTTATGCTTATCAACATAAAATCCGCCGCTTTTAGTTTGAATTTCCTTATTTCTTTCTTTTGAGATATCTCTAAATTTGGGAATCTGAGGAGTTTCTAATGTATATTTTCTGGTATAGGTTTCGAAGCTTTCAGGAAACTCAGGAGATGCTATTTTTACTTCTGTAATGGCTAAATCCACAGGCTCTGTGTCATAAAACCAGCCTCTCCAGAACCAATCCAAATCTTCTCCAGATGCATCCTCCATTGTACGGAAAAAATCTCCTGGTTCAGGATGTTTAAAAGCCCATCTTTTGGAATATGTTTTAAATGCTTTATCAAAAAGCTCTCTCCCCATAATGGTTTCCCGTAAAATATTAAGTCCTGTAGCGGGCTTGGAATAGGCATTTGGTCCGAACTGATTGATATTTTCGGAGTTTGTCATAATGGGCTCCAGCTGATCCTTGGGCAGTTTCATGTAGTCGGTAATCGTCCATGCAGGTCCTCTTTTGCTCGGGAAATTATTATCCCAAAGTTCTTCTGTAAGATATTCTACAAAAGTATTAAGACCTTCATCCATCCAGCTCCATTGGCGTTCATCAGAATTAATAATCATAGGGAAAAAATTATGACCCACTTCATGGATAACTACGCCAAGCATACCATTTTTTATTGATTCCGAGTAAGTGCCATCTTTTTCCGTTCGACCATAGTTGAAGCATATCATTGGATATTCCATACCGTTAGCAGCTTCTATAGATTGTGCTACTGGATAGGGGAAAGGTATTGTAAAATCAGAATAGGTTTTTACTGTGTGTGCTACAGCACGGGTACTAAATTTTCTATAAATTCCATAGGCTTCTTTAGGATAAAGTGACATACACAAAACACTTTTTCCGGTTTCTTTGATAGGCTGAGCCATACCGTCCCAAATAAATTTACGAGACGATGTCCAGGCAAAATCCCGTACATTATTCGCCTTAAATTTCCACAGTTTTCTTGCAGAAGATTTCGTTTTTTCCGCAGTTTTTGCTTCATCTAGAGTAACAATTTCTATCGGTTCATTAGCAGATTTAGCCGCTTGATAGCGTTGTAATTGCTTCGAACTTAGCACGTCACTTGGATTTTGAATTTCCCCAGTACCAGCAACAATATGATCCGAAGGAACATTTATTTCTACAGAAAAATCCCCGAAGGTAAGAGCAAATTCTCCTCTGCCTGTAAATTGTGCATTTTGCCAACCTTTAAAGTCGGAATAAACGCACATTCTTGGATACCATTGAGTGATAGTAAATAGGTGATTCCCATCTTCTGGAAAATATTCATATCCCCCTCTACCGCCGTCCTCCAACCGATTTACCAGATTATATTTCCACTTAATAGAAAATACCATTTTTTTTCCAGGTTCTATAGCTTGTGGCAAATCCACACGCATCATGGTTTTGTTAATGAAATAGGATAAATCTTTTCCTGCGGCATCCTTTATTTCTAAGATTTGGACCCCATGTTTATTATCTTTCTCTTGTGGGTTCAGTGAGCTAACTTGTAGATTTTTTACTTCTACTTTATCAGGAATTTTAGATGAAAATTGGTAATTGGCATTGTTTGTAGCAGAATGCTCGTTTTCATCTAATTGAATCCAAATATATTCAAGAGAATCAGGAGAATTATTATGATAGGTAATTTGTTCCTCACCAGTAAGAGAAAGATTTTTTTCATCCAGATACGCCTTAATAGTGTAATCCGTCTTTTGCTGCCAATATTTTGCTCCTGGTGCACCACTTGCCGTTCGGTATACACTTGGAGTTGGTAGAATAGTGCCTAGCTGCTCAAAACGATTTCCATGATTACTTTTTGGATTGTTTTGGATATTTTGCGCTTGGATATAAGTGCCCAAACATGTAAGGGCTATAGGAGTAAAATATTTCTTCATAAGGTAATATTTTTTTAATCAGATATAAAAATGAAATTATTGTAAAAGTTCTATCCTTTCAATACATAAACAAATTGCAGCTATAAATATAATACAAGAAATAGCTTTTCGCCATAAATTTGATCTCCATGTGGTTGTTTTTATTATGATATGCTGGATAAAAACCCAAATAATAATAAATACCAGTTGAGCAGCTTCCACGCCTAAATTAAATCCTAAAAGCGATTTAATAAAGTTTTGATTTTCTGATAGTAAAACCTGAAGTGTATTTGCAAAACCAAGCCCATGGATAAGACCAAATAAGAACGCCATAGAATATTCTAACACCAAATTCTTATTTGTTTGAGATCTGACAAAAAATGAATGGATTGAAGTACATATAATCGTTATAGGAATTATAGTTTCTACCCACGCGGATGGTATACTTACTATCTTGAAAGTACTTAGAACCAAAGTTAGACAGTGGCCCAAAGTAAATGCGGAAATTAAATAAACCAGAGATTTTAACTCTTTTTTGCCATAACCCAATGATAATACAAGTAAAAATAGTTGGTGGTCTAATGCATCTCTACTTGCAACGTGATCCCAACCAAGTTTAGCATAGAAAATTAGATCTTCCAATAAATTAATTCTTATTTGGGTTCAAAGGATTTTAAGACTAGATTTATATTTAAAAGTAAAAAAAATGCCGCGGGAACATATAATATTCAGGCGGCAAATCTTTTATTTTTAGGATTATTTATATAATTCTACAATTGTTTTTAATTCCGCAACTTGCTTATCAAGTGAAACAGTAGCGTTAGGTAAAGACTGTTTTGCAGCTTGTTTTCTAGCAATTCCTCCATCTATCGTTTGGCGTAAAAGTTCTCGAACTCGTGGGTCATTCGGGATTTGAGATTTGGCCTGCTTCATCAATTTAACAATTTCACTTGTGGCAGCCGGACTATCTGTATCCATGATCCAATTAAATCCTTCTTCAGCTTGAGCACCTTTTTTTGGATCTTGCATTTTTATAAATGGATAAAAAGCAACTATCTGTGCAATATGCTTCTGTTGGCTAGCAATCTTTTTTTCGATGATAATAGGAATTAAAGTTTGCATCACTGTAGGGCTTAGGCTACCTAAATCTAAATCCTGTAAAGCTGATCCTATAGCCGCGGGTTCCAATTCCTGTAAAGCTACAACAGATATGGCTTTCACTGCGTTTGATTTGGAGGTCATCCCTTTTTTAAACCAATCAATATATTTTGGATTTTTTGTTTTAAATAAAGCTTGCAATGCCGTAGCTTGCACAAGAGTTTTAGGATCCGATTGTGCTAATTTTTCTACGCTGGCCAGTATTGAGGGCTTTTTGAGCATTTCCGGAGTAATGTTATCCATTGCTGAAATACGCAAACGGAAGAAATTATCATTAATAGCTTGAGTTATGATATCCTCAGCAACTGGAAGGTTTGCATTTTCTTGGGCAAATTCCAAAGCTTTCCATCGAGAGTAATAATCTTTAGAATAGGTGTACTGTGTTTTATATTCCGCAATACTTTTTGATTCTTTTACATCACAAAGTAATATTCCTGCAGGATTAAAATTGATAACATCTGGCTTTTTCTCAGTGGATATATAAAAGGTGTTATCCGCCTTTGCTTCAGCCCAAAATTTTTGTTTATTGCTCTTTCCATTTGTAATGATCTCTATCTGTACAGGAAATTGGAATAATGTATTTTGCGTTTGATTGATTTTAACAAATGCCTGTTTCTTGGCTTCATCATAGCCAGTAGTAAGTTTAATTTCTGGGTGGCCTGCTCCGAAGTACCATTGGTTAAAAAACCAATTTAAGTCTTTTCCACTTACTTTTTCTAAAGATAATCTTAGTTGATGCGCTTCTCCCGTACCGTACTCATTGGATTTTAAATAATCTGTTAAACCAGCAAAAAAAGCATCGTCTCCCAGATAGTCCCGAAGCATATGCAATATATGGCCTCCTTTATTATACGATACCAGATCGAACATATCTTCCCGGTTAAGATAATTAAATCTCACTAAGTCCTTAGTAAATTCCTTCGGGCTATGGATGTAGTAGGAAGTATTGTTTGCTAAATGATAATCAGCTGCATCTTTTCCATATTTATACTCTTCCCATAGGTATTCGGAATAATTTGCAAAACTTTCATTGACAGTAAGGTTACTCCAACTTTCTGCTGTAACTAAATCTCCAAACCATTGATGGAATAATTCATGGGCGATAGTACTTTCCCACTGATTGTCATCTACCAAATCTCCTGCTTTTTGCTGAGCGGCACTACTATGTAAGGTGGCTGTAGTATTTTCCATGGCCCCAGAAACATAATCTTGTGCCGTCATTTGGGCATATTTTGGCCAGGGAAATTCATAGTTGAGTTTTTTACTAAAAAAGCCCATCATTTCAGGCGTATTACCAAATATTTGTTTGGCTACATCTGCATATTCTTTTTCTACGTAATAATCAACATCAAGGTTCTTATATTTATCTTTAATAACTGCATAATCTCCAACTCCCATAAAGAATAAATAAGGTGCATGCCTTTTCTCCATTACCCAATAATCTGTGCGTAAACCTCCAGACTCTTTGATAGAAGATTTTAAAATTCCGTTGGATAAAGTCACAAATTTATCTGGTACCGTCATATAAATCTCTTGCGAGGATTTCATGTTGGGACTATCTATCGTAGGGAACCATACAGAGCTAGATTCAGTTTCACCTTGAGTCCAAATTTGTGTTGCTTTATTGCCTTCTTCTCCTTTTGAATTAATGAAATAAAGGCCTTTAGCATCTGTGATTGCTTGACTTCCTTTTTGAGTCGTAAGATTAGGTCTGGCTATGTATTTAATGTATATAGTAAATTCTTGATTTTTAGCATATGCTTTGCCTAAATCAACCTTTAATAGGTCATTTGCATAGGTAAATTTTACCTTTTGCTGTGTACCTTTTTCAGATAACCCCACCTCTTGTATGAGCATAGATTTGGCATTTAAGGCAATTTCCGAACTGGGATAAAAGTATGGATATGCAGTAATCCAAGCTTCACCAGCCATTTCTTGCTTGGCATAATCAAACTTTACTTTTAGCTTTGTATGTTTAAGCTCGATATCTTTTTGCTGCGTTGCTTGGTAGGGCGTAGTACGACCAGAATTAACTGTTTGTGCATTAGCGCCAATTGCACTGAAAAGAACTCCTGCAAAAGCAACTTGTATAAGTATTTTTTTCATATCATTATGTTAAGTGAAGGGAATATTAACTTAAAAAAAGATAATATCTACAGTTTTGTTTTTCCTTGTTTTACAAATATAAAAGAATGTATCCTTATCTGTAAAAGATTAGTTTTGTAATAAGTCAAATAATAAAGATGAAAGTTACAGAGAAATTAAAATTAATTAGAAATTCCATGCAAGAGCATGCAGTGGACGCTCTTATAGTATTCCAGGCTGACCCGCATCTTTCGGAATATCTTCCAGAGTATTGGCAGGAAAGAAGTTGGGCTTCCGGTTTTACCGGTTCTGCGGGATTTTTGGTAATTAGTAAAAATGAAGCGGCTTTATGGACGGATGGCAGGTATTATGTTCAGGCGGATGAAGAATTAAAATCCTCTGAGAATCAAATAACTTTAATGAAAGATGGTGAGCCTGAAACACCTAATTATTTAGATTGGATTAAAAAATCTGTAGAACCCAATGCCACAATTGCAACTAATTCTCTGCTTTGTTCCCATACAGAATGGGAAAAAATACAAGAATTCTGTGCGAAAAATAAATTAAATTCTAAGTCAGTAGATTGTATTAAACCTAATTGGAAGGATCGCCCGGTATTAGTGTTCCATCTTATTAAGCTTCATTCTACTCAATTTGCAGGAATATCTGTAAAGAATAAACTAAATAGAATTCGTAATAAAATGGAACATTACCATGCCGATGTTCATATCCTTACTGCATTGGATGATATTGCCTGGACATTTAATCTTCGCGGAAATGATGTACTCTATAACCCTGTTTTTCTATCTTTTGCTATGGTTGAGAAAGAAAGCTGCAGCCTCTTTATTGATCTAAACCAAGTATCAGAAGAGGTTAAACTATATTGTCAAGACAATGAGATATCAGTAAAATCATACCATACTTTTTTTGATGAGATTTCTTTAATTCAGTCTAAAAAAGTTTTGATAGCAGCCAATTGTAATGAAGCCATCCATACGGTATTGCAACGTAATGAATTGATTATCGCTCCTCCACCAGGAAATCTGATGAAAGCATGTAAAAATGACACCGAAATAACGGGTACAGAAATAGCTATGCAGCGTGACGGTATTGCTATGGTGAAATTTCTCTTTTGGCTCATCCATGAAGGAAAATATCAAGATCTTACTGAGTTCCAGATTGCAGAAAAGCTACATGAAATTCGTGCTGAAGGTGAGCATTTTATGGGGGATAGTTTTGGTTCAATTATCGGTTATCAGGGAAATGGAGCCATTGTACATTATTCGCCTTCCCAAACTTCGAGTGTGCGAGTGAACCCTGAAGGAAGTATTTTGGTGGATTCCGGAGGGCAATATTTAGAAGGTACTACAGATATTACCAGAATAATTGCTCTAGGCGATACTTCACAAGAGTTTAAAACTGATGCAAGCTTAGTTTTAAAAGGAATGATCCAGCTAAGTATGGTAAAATTCCCAAAAGGAACGCGCGGGGTACAGCTGGATTCTTGGGCTAGAATGCCACTGTGGAAAGCTGGGAAAGATTACGCACACGGCACAGGCCATGGAGTAGGATGTTTCCTAAATGTACATGAAGGTCCTCAAAACTTGAGAAAAGAATTAAACCCTCAAATATTACTTCCCGGTATGATTCTAAGTAACGAACCTGGATTTTATGTTCAAGATAAATATGGGATTCGGCATGAAAATTTGGTTGTGGTAGTAGAGGACGAAATACCAGGCTTTCTTTCTTTTAAAACATTAACCATTTGCCCATTTTTAGTGGATATTCTTTTGCCTGAACTTTTTACTAATGAAGAAATCGAGTGGCTTAATTCCTATCACGCATGGGTTCGGGAAAAACTTACCGGGAATTTTACCCCAGAAGTAGAAGATTGGTTAATTAAAGTAACATCTCCCATTTCATTATCCAAATAAAAAGTAAAATATCATTTATTACTAAAAACTGTAACTTGAATTATATCACGGCTGAAAATCTCAGCAAATCATACGGACTTAAAACCTTATTTAAGGACATTACCTTCTTTATTAATGAAGGAGATAAAATAGCGATCGTTGCTAAAAATGGAAGTGGAAAATCTACACTTCTAAAAATTTTAATGGGTAAAGAAATACCTGATTCTGGAGAGGTTATTATTAATAAAGATATCCAGGTGGTTTTATTTGATCAAGAAATTGATTTTGAGCCCCATCTCAATATAGAAGAATTTATGATGAAGATGGATTCCCCGCCTATTGTTGCTCTAAGAAACTATCATCACGCATTGGCAACTGGCGACGAAAATTTGATGGAATCTGCCATTAATGAAATGGAGTTGGAAAAAGCATGGGATTTAGAAAATGAGATGTCTCAGATTCTGAGCCAACTTAAAATTACTGATAATCAACTCAAAATGAGTGCTTTATCCGGAGGACAGATAAAACGTGTGGCTCTTGCTAAACTTCTCACCGAGATGCGGGCACAGCACAGGCATTGTCTTTTAATTATGGATGAGCCTACCAACCATTTAGATGTTGAAATGGTGGAATGGCTTGAAAATTATCTAAGTAAGGAGAAAATTACACTACTTTTAGTAACACATGACCGGTATTTTTTGGATTCAGTATGTGATATTATTTGGGAAATGGAAGATCAGAAGCTTTATATCCATAATGGTGCTTACGCTGTGTATTTGGAAAATAAAATGATCCGTGAAGATAACCTGAATGCCAATATAGATAAGGCAAACAATCTTTACAGAAAGGAACTTGAATGGATGCGCCGCCAACCCAAAGCACGAACAACAAAATCCAAATCCAGAATTGATTCATTTTTCGAGACGGAAAAAGTAGCTAAACAAAATACCAAAAAGCAAAGCCTTGAGTTGGATTTTGCTATGAAACGCATGGGTTCAAAAATTTTGGAGATTGAAAATATTTCTAAGTCATATGGTGATAAAGTTTTGTTTAAAAATTTTACCCACACCTTCCAGCGCGGTGATCGTGTAGGTATAGTAGGTAAAAATGGGGCAGGGAAAACTACATTACTTACAATATTACAAGGTTTGGAAAAGCCGGATTCAGGTAAGATAGAAACAGGTGAAACTATCAAATTTGGGTACTTTTCACAAAAAGGAATTCTAAGTAATCCCGATGGTTCCTCAGCAGATGTAGCGAATATCAAAATGATAGACTACATAAAAGATATTTCAGAAAATTTCATGATGGGAAATGGAAAAAGTATCACAGCAGCGCAGTTTCTACGTTTATTTTTGTTTGATGATCAGGTTCAGCACACGCTTATAGGAAGGCTTTCCGGAGGAGAAAAAAGAAGATTATTATTATTAAAAACATTGTATGAAAATCCCAACTTTTTAATATTTGATGAGCCTACCAATGATTTGGATTTGCCTACTATTGGTGTATTGGAAAATTTCCTTATGAACTTTCAAGGTTGTTTAGTAGTGGTATCTCATGATAGATATTTTATGGACCGGGTTACGGACTATCTATTAGCTTTTGAAGGAGAAAATCCTGCACAGATCCGGAATTTTACAGGCACCTATACGGAATATAGAGAGCAATTAAAGGATAGTAAACCTCTTACTGATTTAGAATCAAAAACAATTCAGAAAGATGAAACTATTGAAGTTCCCATTAAAAAGGATATGCCTACAGTAAAAGATAAAAAGAAATTAAGCTTTAAGGAACAAAAAGAATTAGATACAATTGAGAAGGAAATGCCCATTTTAGAAAGCAAACGGCAAACCCTAACTGAAAATCTTGAGAAGGCAAATGACTATGAAGAAATACAGAAACTTAGCTCTGAAATTCAAAAATTCAGTCAACAATTGGTTCAATTTGAAGAGAGGTGGCTTGAACTAAAAGAGTAACTGACAAATATCAAATATATGTATAGTATTGACAATAAAGAACTTAACAAATAATCCTTATTCTTATTTAGATTAATTATAAATAAGTTTGGAAGTAATTGCAGGTAAATAATACTTTCGCACTCGTTATTATAAATCAATCTAAAAACGGATGCGCAAGTCATTTACCACTCTTAATAAGCTTTTTTCACAAGTTCCTTCTAGGATTATCCTTTTCAGTTTTTCTTTTGCCACACTTAGTTTATATTCTCAATCGGATTCACTAAAAATAAGAGAATTGGAGGATGTAGTACTTCACAAAACTGGCAATCCCAATAAGGCTCAACCCATGTCCACAAAGTCTAATCTTAGCATCATGGAAAATCCACAGCCTATATCCGTAGTTACTCATGAGGTTATTGAGCAGCATCAGGCAAAACAACTGAGTGATGTACTTCAGCAAGTTAATGGTATCTATGTAACTTCATCACGCGGTGGTGCGCAGGACAGTTTTGGAGGAAGAGGATTTATTTTTGGTAATGATAATTTGTTTAAAAATGGTTCGCGTGTTAATAGTGGTATTTTTCCGGAAGTTAGCGGCTTAGAGCGCGTGGAAGTATTAAAAGGTGCTAATGCCATGCTGTACGGAAATGTCGCAGCGGGAGGTTTGGTAAATATGATTACCAAAAAACCTAAATTTAAACAAGGTGGGATGTTTAGTTTTAATACCGGATCATGGGAAAATTACAAGCCTACTCTAGATGTTTATGGGCCACTATCCAAAAACATAGCATTCCGATTGAATGGAGCGTATGAATATTCAAATAGCTTTAGGGATGTGGTACATTCTCAAAAACATTATTTTAATCCTTCATTTTTGTTTAATATATCGAATAAAACTCAACTTATCATAGAAGGCGATTATCTCTACCTTCACAATACCCCAGATTTTGGTTTAGGATCAGTTACAGATAAAAAGGATCAAAGTTTCTCCTTGCATCATTTACTTCCAGATAATGCTTTTTTAGGTGCAAATTGGCAATATCAAACAGTTCAGCAGGCAACAGCCGGTATTACATTAAACCATACCTTTAGTGAAAAGTGGAATCTTTCTGGTAATGTTTCTTACCAAAACTATACACGGGATTATTTTTCTACAGAACGAGTTCAGTGGACTAAAAATTCTGTAAATCCGTCGGAAAGGATAAGCTGGAAAAGACCTTTGGGGAGGACTTATACTGAACAAAACTATATTTCCGCTATGGTGAATCTTAACGGCGAATATACTACTGGAAGTATAGAGCATAAAGTTTTAGTAGGTGCAGATGCAGATTATAATGTGGCAGATGCGTATCAGTACCGCTTGGAACAATCCTATTATGGAACTAATGGAAATCCAAATGGGATACTTTATATAGATGATCCTAAAACCTGGATCAGTGCTGAAAATCCTCCTGTAGCAGACTGCATTAAACGCAATAGAATACCTACGCAAAGGGTGGGTATTTATGTTCAGGATTTTGCTGCATTAAGTGACAAATTAAAACTTATTGCAGGCTTACGATGGTCTTATCTACAAAATAAAGAGACGGAAATAGCCTATTTTATTGGTTTTAAAGATAATACAACACCAGCAGGAGAAACCAATGATCAGGCTTTTTCGCCAAAAGTGGGATTGGTGTATATGCAAAATGACAATCTAACCTTTTTCGGAACCTATACCAATTCTTTTGCCGCAAATACAGGCTATGATTTAGCTGGAAACGGACTGACACCCTCTATTATTGACCAATTTGAACTCGGGATCAAGAAAAATATTTGGAATAATACCCTTAGTTTTAATATTACAGCATACCAAATTTTAAATCGGAATTTCTTCCAAACTGCAGATTCAAGAAGTGATGGTAGCATGAATACAGATTCCCTTTTAAAGGATTTTGCAGGGAAAATGCGTAGCCGAGGAGTGGAACTGGATATTACAGGAAATCCTTCACCGCGCCTTAATATTGTAGCTGGCCTATCTTACAACCATTCAGTATACCTGGATACGCCAGCCAACTTTGGTTTTGTGGAGAACCAAAGACTGGTTCGAACTCCTGCAACTACTGCCAATTTATCTGTTTTCTATACACTACCTGCCATAATACCGGGCCTTAAGTTGGGTACAAACCTTTATTTTATTGGTGATAGATTAGGTGGCTGGAATGACACTAAAAAAACCTTAATAGATAGGAAAGGAATTACCCGCATCATGGAACTTTCAGACTACAATACTGTAGCCTTTAGCATTGGCTATGATTTTAAAAAAGTAAGTATTATGGCAAGAATGAACAATGCCTTTAATACCCAAAATTACATCGTTCATGAAAATTACTCGATTAATCCTTTGGCACCTCGTAACTTATATTTAACGGTAGGATATAAATTCTAAAAAGATGAAAAGATTACACAGGCTAGGGATTTCCATGAGACTCCTCCATAGATATTTGGGTTATTTATTAGCAGGGATTATGACGGTTTATGCATTATCTGGTATGCTTCTCGTTCTTCGGGATACTGATTTTTTAAAGAAAGAAATTTCATATAAAAAAAAGCTTCGTAAATCTTTCTGAAAAAGAATTAGGAAAAGCATTAAAAAAAAGGAAACTTGAAATTACGAAAACAGAAAACAATACTTTATATTTTAAAGAAGGGAACTACAATCTGGTAACAGGTATTACTAAGTATAAACAAAAAGAACTACCTGAAATTTTAAATGTATTTCTCAAGTTTCATAAAAGTAGCAGCAAAGAGAACTTGGGTGGACTCAACTTGTTTTTTGGACTTAGTTTATTGTTTTTTGTAATCTCCAGTTTTTGGATGTTTAGACCTAAATCCAAAGCTTTTAAAAAAGGAATTATTTTTACTTTAATAGGTATAGTAATATCAGTTGTACTTTTATATGTCAGCTAACTTAAATTTATACAACTTTTTAAACTTCAATAATCTTTTTATTGAGGTTTTTTTATATTAATAATAATTTTGGTTTCCGGAGATACAATTTTACCTGAACTTGCAAATGTATTTTTATCCTTGTAAAAGTGCTCTATAAAGACCTGATCTGGATAAATATCATAAAGTATTTTACAATAGGTTTCCAATTTTTGAAATTTTGTAGGCACATCAGCTAAAAGGAAAAAATAGGTACTTTCTTTATCTTCTTGAGCTCCTAAATAACTCAAATTGGCACTTGTATCATTAAAACGAATACCTAAATTTTGCTGGAAATAAGACTCAATTGTTTTTTTATTTTGAAGATCATTTCTATATGAATCCAATGGTATATATTTTCCTGCAAATTTCTTGATTCCTAGCTCGGCATCATCAGTAAAAAGCCGCACTGTAATCTCCATTTTTTTATTTTTAGTTTTGAGTCTCCATTCTATTGTTCCTACATGAAAGGGATGTTTTTTTTTGATTAAAAGACAATTCGAGCCAGCTACTACTAAAGGTACAAGAATAAAATATAGTAATGAAAGCAAAGATATTTTTCGTAATAGGTGCATACAGATTGAGTATAAATAGGACTTCAATAAAAATTTCACAAAAATAACGCCTTTTAATAATTATATTTGCACATATAGTAAGTTTATGGGTAGTTCCAGAATTCAATTTTTTTGTGATGATGCCCTTATGGTATTGGAGGAGAGGCTGGAAACAGATATGAGGAACCAAAAAGTCTTTATCGCCTTACCTAAAGAGTGGGATTCCAATGAAACACGGATTTCACTTACACCAGATGCAGTACAATCTCTTACGAAACATGGCCACAGAGTCCTGGTAGAGGAGGGTGCAGGGCACGGTAGCTTTTTCCGTGATGTACAATATAGCGATGCTGGTGCTGAAATTACAACTGATAAAAAAGCACTTTGGTCTTCATCTGTAATTTTTCGCATCTGTCCACCTAGTCCAGAGGAAATTGCACTGATGCAGCCTGGGAGTTTCCTTTTTTCAGCCTTACAGTTAAGCCGCTATTCCAAAGCATGTATACTTGCTTTACTTCATAAAAAAATAAGATTTGCAGCCTTTGAGTTATTGCAAGATTATACAGAGCAGCGAATATTAGCAAAAATAATTGGCGAATTGGCAGGAAAAGCTGCAGTTGCTTATGCGAGTGAACTTACTGCAAAGCTTAACGGTACTTTCCTCGGAAGCCTTGCTGGCGTACGCCCTTGCGAGGTGGTAGTTTTCGGGGCAGGAGTTGTAGGATCTTCTGCAACCGCATCTGCAATGGCTTTAGGAGCGGGAATCCGTGTATTTGATGCCTCTATTAATAGACTAGACCGGCTAAGAAAAGAATTAGGTTATCATACCAACACTTCCATATTAGATCCAAAAGAAATTGCTAAAGCAGCACGCAGAGCAGACATTATCATAATAGCGATGCCTAGGGATTCCAATCCTTATCAAAATAGTATAATAACGGAAGAAATGCTCCCTTTACTTAAAAGAGGATGTGTAGTGATGGATTTAGGGGCAGATACGGGTCTTTCTGTTGAAACGATGAGAGAAACTACCTTAGATAAACCGTATTACATAGAAAACGGACTTATTTTTTGTGCTCTTCCTAATATTACGGCACGAGTATCCCGAACAGCAAGCAAGGCTATTTCTAATTATTTCCTAAGTTTCTTGAATGACCAATACCACTTTGGGGATATGGAAGTTAGAGTTCGTGCGGATCCTGCTTTACAAGCGGCAATGGCTTTATTTTGTGGTAAAATTACCCATCCGGATGTTGCCAGAAAACATGATTTGCCCTATCATGACATTAATTTATTATTATTTTGAAACGAAAAATTACTTTTTATCTCGTTGGTTTTCTTCCCGGCCTACTTTTTTTATTTTTAATTTTTAATAAAAAAGGTGCATCTTGTAGTGGATATTTACCTAATAGTAGGGTAATAATGGAATCTTTAAGCAAAGAAATTCAGTATTCACCCCCAGCCATGCTAGAATTAAAAAAACTAAGCCTCAGCCCTGAGAAATTTCAAAATGAAATTTTTAAAGAAGGTGAAATAGATTTTAAAAATAGTAAAATCCAAAATGAAAAATGTCCTCAATATCTGATGAAATCTGTTTATAACCAACGCGATATTTCAATCGTATTTAGGAAATGTGATAAGATAACTCAATTCATCAGTATTCAATAAAAAAAAGCATCCGAAATGGGATGCTTTTTTAATGTAATAAATGTTTTTTATAAGGATTCAAAATCCAATTTTAAATCCATTTCATCTTTAATTATAACATCCCTTCTGGAGCTTCGATAAAAGATACCATACTGTTGCCTATTAATTCTAAAGACATCCGAATGGAAGGTTACCCTTTCCTTATTTATAGTAACATTAGCTGGAAAAGTTATAGTTTTTCTTTTTCCGCGAAGAATTAAATCCGCTGCAACAATGCTATTATAAGAATCTGGCGTTTTAGATGGAATTATGCTCTTAATTTTAATTTCCGCATAAGGAAATTTCTTAGCATAGAAGTAATCAAAACTTTTAAGTCTATCACCCATCGTTTTTTGTTCTTCAGCGCCTACACCCGTTACTTCCATATTTCGAATGGCTACTTTAAGGTCTATTTGCTTCACTTTTCCTCCCGTGGTGAATTCTATTTTGCCAGATTTTATGGGCAAGCTTCCTTCCATTGGAGATGGGATTCCTTGAAATATTTGATGCATCCAAAATTTAAGACTTGCACCACTGGTGTTTACTTTTGCAGGACGCTGAGCAAAGCCTAAAATGCTAAGAAAAAGAAATAATATGTATGCTTTTTTCATGAGTTGATTTTAATTATCGTGTTTTAATCTAACGAATATAAACTATATCACTAAAATATAAAATTATTATAACAAAATATTCTTAATGTCGGTGTTCCAACTGGAAGGATGAGAGGCTTTAAAATGGAGTTGATCTCCAGATAACTCTAGTATTGGTTCCAAATCATTTGTGTAAATATTACCTGTTCCCAGACCTTGCGGCATTTTATTTCCTAATTTATAAGTAAATTGTGATATCGCTGATAATCCAACATTACTTTCCAAAGAGCTGGTAATCCACCAGTGTATAGAAAGATGGTTAGCTAATGAAATTAAAGCCTCAGTTTTCTTAAACCCACCTAAAAGGCCGGGTTTTAAAATGATATATTGTGGCTTTATCTTTTCCAAAAGTGTTTTAATTTCCTTCAGATTTTTCCCGATAAGTTCTTCATCCAGCGCTATAGGTATTATATTTTGTTTGCAAAGAAAACCCATTAACTCTGAATTTCCTGCTAAAATGGGCTGTTCAATTGAATGGATATATAATAGTTTTAATGATTCTAAAACTTGAAGCACATTATTTTCAGAAAATGCCCCATTGGCATCCACCCGAATTTCTAAATCATTTGGGCTGAAATGCTTTCGTAAATATTGCAAGATGGCCAATTCTTCCTCCCATCTCGTGCCTATTTTTAATTTAATACAATAAAAGCCTTGTTCAAGTTTATGGCGAATTTGTGATTTCATTTCCTCCGGATCACTCATCCAGATTAGGCCATTCGTAACGATGCTGCCTTTACCTAGTGTAAATTCACTTGGAAAATAAATACCATCCGAATAAGCTAAATTTTGAAGTGCGGATTCTATACCAAAGGCGATTGACGGCCAAGTATCTGATAGGTTTTCTGGAATTTCGGAAAGGAATGTTACATTATTTAGTTGAGTTATATACTCCTCAAATTCTGGTCTATCGTCATAGCTTAAACCTTTAAACAAAGGGATTTCTCCTAAGCCCGACTTACCACTTTCATTTTGAATAAGAAGATACCACACCTTTTTATTATCTAGACTCCCACGAGAGGTACGCACAGTTTTCCTGAGAGTTAGATTTTTGGGGATAAGTGTGGAGGAGATTAAATTATGTTCAGTTAAGAAATTACGCATTGTCATGGATTTCCATCAGCTGCATAACATCTTTCACCATTCCAGAACATCCACAAAAAACAGGCACTCTTTGATGCAGTTCACTTGGTATTATTTCCATAATTCTATTGGTCCCATCCGTTGCTATTCCTCCTGACTGTTCGCATAAAAAGGCAATGGGATTGCATTCATATAATAATCTTAATTTTCCTTTTGGTGACGATTCTGTAGCCGGGTACATATAAATGCCTCCTTTAATCATATTTCGGTGAAAATCTGAAACCAAGCTTCCAATATAGCGGGCACTGTAAGGTTTTTTGTTTTCAGAAGACTTACAATGCTCTAAATAGGCCGTAATACCTGGAGAAAAACTTTTACTGTTCCCTTCATTAATACTATAAATACTTCCTTTTTCAGGAATTTTCATATTGGGATGAGAGAGGTAAAATGTACCAATTTCCGGGTCCAGTGTAAAACCATTTACCCCATTTCCAGTAGTATAGACCAGCATAGTGCTGCTTCCGTAAATTATGTAACCCGCTGCCACTTGTTCTGTGCCGGGCTGTAAAAAATCTTCCAAAATCACGGGTGATCCTACGGGTGAAATTCTTTTATAAATACTGAAGATAGTACCTACTGAAACATTTACATCAATATTAGAAGATCCATCTAATGGATCCATTAACACCACATATTTGCTTTGATGATCCTGCTTTTTATTGTTTATAATAATAAAATCATCATTTTCCTCTGATGCTATTCCACAAACTACATCTCTCTGTGTCAGTGCATTAATAAAAATATCGTTTGCTAAAACATCTAATTTTTGCTGATTTTCACCTTGAATATTTTCAGAACCCATAGCTCCTATGATATTAGCAATTCCTGCTTTGTTAACTTCTTTATTGACAAGTTTTGCAGCTAAGCGGATCGCTGAAAGCAATCGGGTAAATTCTCCAGTACTTAGTGAAAAATCTTCTTGTTTATCAATTATAAATTCACCTAAAGTCTGGAAGTTGGAGTTGTTCATTGGAATATTTTATACGTAAAGAAGTATGTAACAAAATTACTTAAATTCTTAAGAAGATTAATATGCCTTACATTGCTTGCCTTCTACAAACTCAAAATTGGTATTTTTGTAAATTATCAAAGCCTGGTATGAAGATTTTTAAATTTGGTGGTGCATCTATTAGAGATGCTGTAAATATTAGAAATATTGGAGAAATTGTAAAGACTTTTTCTTATGAAAAGCTTGTTATTGTAGTTTCTGCTTTGGGTAAAACAACAAATCATCTAGAGGAAGTTTTAAATGCACATATACAAGGGAAATCTACCGATACTCTACTTGATCAAATCAAAAAATCACATATCAGTATATGTAAAGATTTATTTCAAAATTCAAATGATATAGAATTACAAATTCAAAAATTGTTTGATTCCGCATTGTATTTTTTAGATCAAAATAAATCCACTCATTATGACTTTTTGTATGATCAATTTATTTCCTTAGGTGAATTATTGAGTACACACATTGTTTCCTCTTATTTTAATGAATACGGAATTAATAATCAACTCATTCCTGCGAAAGATTTAATAAAAACAGACTCCTCCTTTCGTGATGCCCAGCCTGATTATGAAGCATCCGCAAAAGCTATTTCTGAGATTAGTTTTTACCCGATTACCGTTACGCAAGGATTTATTGGAGCAAATCAAGATTATGCTACCACAACACTCGGTAGAGAAGGTTCAGATTTTTCCGCTGCCATTTTAGCCAAGATTCTTCATGCTGATTCGCTCACCATTTGGAAAGATGTTCCTGGAGTTATGAATGCCGACCCAAAAATTTATTCTCAGGCGGAAATTTATCCCGAGTTAAGCTACCAGGATGCAAAACAACTCAGTTTTTTTGGGGCAAGTGTAATTCATCCAAAAACAATTGCACCTTTAGAGGAAAAAAATATTCCTCTTTTCGTTAAAAGTTTTCTGGAACCATTGGCTTCCGGTACTAAAATTAGTAATTCTGAAAAGGCAGCAGAAAAAGGCAGTTTTTGTGAAAGAGAAAACCTTATTTTGTTAACATTAGGTAAAAAAACTGAAACCTTTTTCGAAGCAGATGATATAGCAAAATTTATGATTTTAGCCTCCAAAAGAAGATTCAAAGTTATTTTACAATTTCAGTCGGCTTTAAAATACCATTGTATTATTGAGGACACCCATCATGAGATACAGCTTTATTTAAAAGATACAGAAGAGGAGTTTAACATTTTGGAGTTTATTCCATGTAAGATACAATCTGTACTTTTTAGTAAATCATGCGATGCGTTTTCAGATGTAATAAAAAAAGATACTATCCTTTTGAGCCAATCACAATTTTATTCTCATCATTATATAGTTGCCATATGAGCTTAATTACAGAACAGGATCTTATACGCGCTGCGGGCCTAGATAAATTGCCTGTTGGAAAACGTCTTTTAGCTGGATTAAGCATGAAAGCACTAAAACTGGATGAAGTAAACAGCTTGTATGATAGCCTAAAGGACTATCAAGGAACTGAATTTTTAGATCAATTTTTACAGAAATTAGGACTTCAGTATATCGTCTTTCAGGAAGATTTAGATAAAATCCCTAAAAATGGAGCCTTTATTGCGGTCTCAAATCATCCTTTGGGAGCTTTAGATGGTATTATTTTCACCAAAATTTTCTCCGAAGTTCGTCCTGATTTTAAAATAATGGGTAATTTTTTATTAACAAAAATAAAACCCATGAAGGATGTAGTAATTCCCGTAAATCCTTTTCAGGACAGAAAGGAGGCCTTTAACAGCACTTCTGGAATGCGAGCTGCCATAGAACATCTAAAAAATGGCTCATGCTTGGGGATGTTTCCTGCCGGAGAGGTGAGTAAAAGAAAAAAAAATACTTTTAAGGTTGAAGATAAAGCTTGGGAAACTCCTGTTCTTAAACTTATGATGAAAATGGGGGTGCCTATCGTGCCAGTCTATTTTCATGCAAAAAACTCTAATCTTTTTTATCGATTAGCAGATATACATCCCTCTCTACAAACCGCTTTATTACCGAGAGAAATGTTAGTAAAAAGGACGAAGCCCATTTCCATCCGAATAGGAAAAGCCATTTCACCTAAGGTTATAGATGAGAAAGAGACCCCAGAGGAATTAGAAAAATACCTCAGAAGAAAAATATCTCTCCTGCAATCCTATTATGATTCTCGAAAAAGTATTACGGACTATCTTAAGTTGCCTAATCTAAATCTGATAATACCGCAGCTAAAAACCCAAAATGTAATTCAAAATATAATATCCGAGACTCCCACTGAAGATATTGTAGCGGAAATTAATCTTCTACAATTGGAGGATAAAAATTCTTTGGTATTAAGGAACGGAGCGTATGAAGTATATGTTGCTAACTATGAAAAAATCCCAAATATTATTCGAGAAATAGGCCGACAGAGAGAGCTCAGTTTTAGAAAAGTAGGAGAGGGTACCAATCTTCCATTTGATCTAGACTCCTATGATGCACATTACAATCACCTATTCTTGTGGGATGCCAAAGCTCAAAAAATTGCCGGTGCATATCGCCTAGGTATTGGTAGTAGCATTATGAAAACACATGGAAAAGCCGGTTTTTACCTCAATTCATTATTTGATTTTGATGATGAGTTAGATGGCTTTTTTGAAGAGGTCATGGAGATGGGCCGAGCATATGTACATCCTGAATACCAGCTGAAACCTTTCCCGCTTTTCCTTTTATGGAGGGGAATAGTACATATTTGCCTTCGAAATCCCCAATTGAAGTTTTTAATTGGAGGTGTGAGCATTTCTAATAAGTTTTCTGAATTCTCTAAAAACATCATGATAGATTTTATGAGAAGCCACTATTACGATGCTGCATTAGCCCAATATGTACACCCAAAAAACGAATTTAAAATCACCATAAAATCTCGCGATCGCGCATACGCACGAGAAGAAGCCGCGGCCGATCTTAATAAATTAGACAAAATTATTAATGATTTGGAGCCAGAGATGCGCATGCCTATCCTCATGAAAAAATATGTGAAGCAGAATGCCAAAGTAATTGCCTTTAATGTGGATCCCAAATTTAATGATGCAATAGATGGTTTAATGTATATTCGGATTGCAGATCTTCCAGAAAGTACCATCCGTCCCGTTTTAGAAGAATTAAGCGAACAGATGGCAGCAGAAAAAGATATTCCAAAAGAATAGTATTTGGGCGGTTGCAGTAGTTTCAGGCTTTGCCTGAAACTACTGCAACGGGCTATTCGCTACAATCTTTTTTGCCAAGCTTTTTTCC
>JAGLAZ010000027.1:5435-12553 GCA_018260565.1 Flavobacteriaceae bacterium | reverse complement strand
ATAGTAAAAAATTATTTAGAAAAATCTGTCCAGATTTTTGCGTTTAAGACAATATATTAATATTGATATACATTTATAATGCAAATCAATATTTATCTGAACAGCAGTATGTACAAACCTTAAATAATTAAAAAACTGCCTGAAAAGGCGAAGAATAAAATAGTACCTACATCTAATATCAGGGACTAAATAGGGATCGTTTACTGGTTTTTACGATAGTTTATGCTTGTTTAAATTTATTTAAGTTGCTTATTTCCAGCGAAATGATGGTTTGTGAGTGTATATGAATTTTGCTCTAATTTCCCTGTGGGTCTACTTTTTAAGATAAAAACACCCTATTTTAGGGTGTTTTTTAATTTTACATTACATCTACTGTTTGAATTCCTAATAGTTGTAACATATAACCTATTGAATCACCACATCTTTTTGCGAGCTGAATGCGGAGTGTCCTTAAAGTTGGATTTTCTGCTTGTAATATCGAACTACTTTGATAAAAAGAATTAAATGATTTTGTAATCTCATACACATGATTTGCGAGAATAGCAGGACTTAGGCTGTTTGCGGCATTTTGAATTTTTGCAGGAATGTCATCTAAAAGGAAGATAAGTTCACGCTCCTCCTTCTTTATTATAGCTATATTAGATACATCAATATTCTCTGTATTTATTGCGCCAGCTTTCTTTAGTAAAGATTGTATCCGAGCATAGGTATATAATATAAATGGACCTGTATTTCCTTGAAAATCAATACTTTTCTTTGGATCAAATAGTATTTTCTTTTGAGGATCAATTTTTAAAATATAATACTTAAGTGCAGCCATACCTATTTTTTCATAGGTATCCGATTTTTCTTCTTCACTTAGGCCATTATTCTCAAGTTTCCCTAACTCTTCCGTAATACTTTTTGCTGTAAGATACATTTCCTCCATAAGTTCATCCGCATCCACCACGGTACCTTCACGGGATTTCATTTTTCCATCAGGAAGCTCTACCATACCGTAAGAAAGATGCTTTAGCCGGTCCGCCCACGGAAATCCTAATTTTTTTAAAATAGCAAATAATACCTGGAAATGATAATCTTGCTCATTTCCTACAGTATATACCATTCCAGATAGAGAGTATTTTTGAAATCTTTCCCAAGCTGTACCTAAATCTTGGGTAATATAGACTGAAGTCCCATCTGAGCGTAAGAGAAGTTTATGATCTAAGCCCTCACCGGTAAGATCTACCCATACTGACTGATCATCTTTTTGATAAAAAACACCTTCTTCTAAGCCTTTTTTAATGATATCTTTACCCAAAATATAGGTATCGGATTCGTATTGAATCACATCAAATTCTACCCCTAATCGGCTATAAGTTTGTTCAAAACCTTTATAAACCCAAGAATTCATTTTTTTCCATAAATCCCAAATTTCAGGATCTTGATTTTCCCACCGCTGTAAATATTTTCTCGCCTCTAGTAGGGGCTGAGAGTCTGGATCTTTTTCATTTAGCTTTTCTTGATTGGGATTGGAAGCCAAATCTTCTTTGTGCATTTTATCAAATGCTACATAATATTTTCCTACAAATGCATCTCCCTTTATTCCAGCAGATTCTGGAGTTTCATGGCTACCTATTTTTTGCCAGGCATACATTGATTTACAAATATGAATTCCGCGGTCGTTTATAATTTGGCCTTTTATAACGGGTGTTCCTGAGGCTTGGATTATTTGTGCAATAGAGTAACCGAGAAGGTTATTACGAACATGTCCTAGATGAAGAGGTTTATTGGTATTAGGTGAGGAATATTCCACAAAAACAGCATTTTTTTCATCAATTACAGATTCTGCTTTTTGAATCCCTACTTCTGGTGTGTTTTCGAAAAATTGAAGAATAAACTCATCAGCTAAACTTAGGTTTAAGAATCCCTTCACTACCGAATAATTTTTGATTTCTTGATGTGTAACTGATAATTCCCCAAGTCTTTTTGCAATATCTTCTGGATTTTTTTTGAGGTATTTAGCGAGTCCAAATGTGGTAATACTAAAATCCCCTTCGAAGTCTTTTTTGGTAGGTTCTGGAATCGGGGAACTAATTTCATTTAGTACATCTGCACCATATTCTGAAATTATAAGGCTATGAATAAGATTTGATATTTTTTCCGAAAAACTTGTAGCGCTTTGTAACATATAACAAAGATAAAAAAAGCCGCCTCAAGTGAGGCGGCTTTAAGAGATTAAGTAAAAGGTTTAATTTGCATCCCACCAAACTGGAACTTTTAGTATTTCATAAGGCGTTGGCATTCCTGGGCCAGCAGCTAAACTTGCACCATTTACGTTTATTTCAATTTGTGGATATGATAGTCTTACTGGAATAATTCCATTAGTTCGATTATCTGTAGCTACTACAAGATTTGGAAAACCTGTTCTTCTCCAATCAGACCATCCCTCATATGGGGTTTGGAACATTGTTATATATTTTTGTTCCATAATTTTTCCTAAACTATTAACAAATATAACATTTGGTTGTAATAAATAATTCGATGCACCTGTAGCACCAATAGAATTAAAACTTTGAGTTATTGCTTCATTATAAGCAGCAGATGCTGTAACCAAATTCCCAGATTTTTGAGCATTTTCGGCGATAATAAAGTGAACTTCGGATGCTGTTATTAAATAAATTGGTGAGTTTATTGATGCAAACGCTTGACCGATTCTGGAAAATCTTGTTCTCCCGCTATCATCTGTATCTCCGCCAGGGGTATTACCAATAATTTGGCCAGCTAAGCTACCATTTGTGATTCCCTCAAAATAAAGGTTTAATCGTGGATCATTATTGGCCTTCATTTTATTTACAATTGTAGAACCAACTGCTTGATCTTCCCTACCGGATAATTTGTCAAACTGATACATTGGGTTTGCTGAATTTGAACTTGTACCCATTTTTATTTTTGCATCATCAACATAATTAGTAATCAAATTTGGATTTGTTGCTAGAAACTGAGCCGCTGCATTTGGTTGTCTTAGACTCAAATGATTTAGTAAGCGCAATTTTAAACTATTACCAAATTTTTCCCATTTTAAAATATTTCCTCCATAAATTAAATCATCTGATCCTGGTTTTAAGACACCCTGATTTAATTTAATGTTAGCAATACCTTTATCTACCATAGAAATTAACTGTGGATATATAATTTCTTGTTTATCATAGGCTGGATTAATTTTCAAAGGACCTTTCAAAGCCTCGCTAAAAGGTATATCTCCAAATAAATCTGTGGTTACACCGAATGTATAGGCTTGTAAAATCTGTGAAATTCCAAGATAAACCTTATCCCCACTAGCTTCAGATTTTTTTTCTAGTGTTCTAAGGTCATACAAAACATCATAAAGATTAGTCCATAAAACATCTGTTGACGACCCGGTTATTTCATATATAGCATAATCATAAGGCTGACCTCTATGTCCAGCATAGTATTGCATGATACTACCAGGCATTCTAGATGCTTCACCTCCCATTGTATATCCCATATTTGCCATTGCTGCTGGTAGCAAAACATTTTCTGGAACATCCGTAGGATAATTAGGATTATTGTTAATATTTAAATCTCTTGAACAAGAACTCGAAAAGCCTGTTATTATAGCTCCTGCTACGAGAAAATTTTTAAGTATATTTTTAGTTATCATATTAATAAAATTAGAAAGTTATTTTAACATTTAACCCAAAACTTCTGGTTGTTGGGAAAGCAAATCTTGAAACCCCTTGAGCATTCCCTGTTCCAAAAGAGCTAGATTCTGGATCTACATGAGGTATTTTGCTCCAGATATAAAGATTTCTTCCATATAAACCTATAGACATATTTCTTACATTATCAAATCCAGATGGTTTAAATGAATAACCTAAAGTAACTTCACGTAACTTAACCCAATCATTTTTATATACATATTCTTCATCAACTCCAGAAATGAATCCATACCAACTTCTATTTTTTGTTAATTGAACGTTATTAGCGGTACCATTTTCATTTACACCTTGAAATACAAAGTTTGTCCCTCTATCCAAAGTTTTTTCAGAAACTCCATAAAAATCAAGCAATTGTTCAGTTGCATTCATCATATAACCACCCATTCTCATATCAGCTAAAGCACTAATATAAAACCCTTTATAGGTAATATTTGTTGAAATTCCTCCTGTCCAATCAGGTTCTACATGTCCCAAATTTTTTCCTTCTTGTAATATTGGAAAGCCACTTGAGTCTACAAGAATATTTCCTGAAGTATCTTTTTGATATCCTGTACCAATAATAGAACCAAGTCTTTCTCCTTTAACGGCGAAAATTGCAGGATTACCAGAGAAACCTCCTAGAAAAATCTTATCTACACCTTCATACGTTTCTACCACTTTAGATCTAATTCTACTAAAGTTTAGACCGATTTCCCATTTAAAATTATCAGTTTTCACTGGTACAAGATTTAATGAGGCCTCGAATCCTTTGCTGGTAGTTTCACCACTGTTAATAATAGTTCCAGTTCCCCCTGATGATGGAGATATATCTAAATTGATGATACCGTCCGTATTTTTATTTTCAAAGTACGTTAAATCAAAATTTACACGGTTTTTAAAAAATCTTAAATCCGCACCTACTTCAAGTTCAGTTGTAAACTCTGGTTTTAAGTTTGAATTACCAAAAGAGTTTCCGTACGTATAAGCTGGTATACCTTCAAAGGGATAAGTTAAACCTGTAGTAAATCCATCAGCAAACGTAGTGCTGTAAACTGTAGATGTTTGATATGGACTAGCATCACGGGCAGTTTTACCATACCCAAGTCTTACTTTACCGTAATTTAAAAAGTCTTTATTTATAATAAATAAATCGGAAAACAATATTGATAAGTTTGCTCCAGGGTAGAAATAACTTTGATTATCCGTAGGTAAAGTAGAACTCCACTCATTTCTTGCAATAATATTTAAAAAGATTGCATTTTTATAGCTTAAACTAACATCTCCGAAAACTCCAAGTAGTGATCTATTATATAATTCTCTGAAAGCTGGGTTAAATGTTTTTATATTAGACGCTGCGACAACTCCAGGAAGAATAAGTTCAGATCCCGACATAGCAGTCTGAGTGAAATATCTTCTATTCCAGTCATGCCCCACAGTAGCGTTTATATTATATTCAGAACTTAAGTTTTTATTGTAATTAAGTAGGGCCGTACTAGTAATTTCCCTTCGTGATACATCGTCAAAAGATAAATTACCATTTGGAGCACTTCCTGAGTAAATATCTCTAAATACTATTCTATGGTCATTAAATTCATCCTGCCCTATCCTATACGTAAATTTTAGACCTTCAAGCAATTTGAAATCTAAATTTGCACTTAAAATATATCTTTCGGAATTAGTTTTTGCAAAATTTTTATTTACACTCCATAATGGGTTATCAAAAGATCCGCCTCTAAAATTAATCTGCTTACCAGTACCAGGCACTTCATACCCATATTCGTTTAAATTAAAAGAAACGGGAGTGTGAAACAAAGCAAAAATAGGGTTATTCCCATCTTGTCCTGTAAAAGGTACGTTACCATAAGAATTAACATAATTTGTATTTACTCCAATGGATAATCTGTCTGTTAATTGAGAATTTGCATTAGCCCTGAAACTAAATTTTCTATAAAATTGGTTAGGTACAATAGATTGTGCATCAGAGAAGCCCGCTGACGCAAAAATATTAGTTTTGTTTAAAGAATGTGATACTGAAATATTATTGCTAGAGGAAACGCCAGTTTGAAAAAAATCTTTTCTCGGGTCGTGCACCTGAAGTGTTATCGGCAGGGATGTCAAACCGAATCTCTTTCCTGCAGAAGCGGAGTTTACAGTTTGCCCTTTTATTTCTGGACCCCAACTTGCTGAAGTACCTTCAGCATATACAATCCCATTAGTACCTTGAGCATATTTTTTTTGATAACTAGGTAATTTTAAAGGATCTTCAAATGATGTTTCAGAGTTAAATTCTATAACGGGTTTACCAGATCTAGCACGTCCACTTTTTGTTGTTATTAAAATAACACCATTCGATCCTCTACTGCCATATAATACAGCTGCTGCAGTGCCTTTAAGGACACTTACATCTGCAATATCATTTTGATTAATATCCGCCAGCTCTATTAGTTGATCCGAAACCTAATACCGTATTATCATTGCCGTCATTTGCATTAGACATAACGATACCATCAATCACATATAAAGGCTCATTGTTTCCAGTTATGGATTTATTACCCCCACGGATAACAAGTCTAGAAGCCATTCCTGGCGCACCACCAGAAGCTATAACCTGTAAGCCAGACACTTTACCACTCAAACTGTTAACAATATTTTGGCTTCCAGTATTGGTTAGATTATCTCCCCCAATTTTAGTTACAGCATACCCTAATGCTTTTTCTTCTTTTTTAATACCTTGAGCTGTGGTAATCACCAATTCTCCCAAGTTTGTAGTTTTCAAAGAGTCTGTCTCTTGTGCTTTTAATTGCACCATTGTTCCTGATAACGCTATGAGCAGTATGCAAGTCGAAATTTTCTTCATATGGTATTTAGTTTATATTTCAGAGGCAAATATCAAAAAAATATTAACAAAATGTTAATATTGATTCCTTCTTAACTTGTATAATTATATTAATTGATTTTTTATTCATTATAGAATTCTTAATTAAAAACTGTTATTTTGTTTAATCCTCAGATGTTAAATTACCAAAATAAATTATTTATAGCTGGAATAGATGAAGTAGGAAGGGGCTGCTTAGCAGGTCCAGTAATTGCTGCTGCTGTTATAATAAATTCAGAAAAACTATCATTTATTATTAATGATTCAAAGAAAATTTCTTCAAAATTTCATTTAAATTTTGCAAATGAAATCAAAAATCATGCTTTATGTTTTGCTTTAGGGGAAGCAAGTGTAGAGGAAATTTACGAAATTAATATTCTGCAGGCATCTATATTAGCTATGCACAGAGCTTTGGATAAGATGGAAATAATACCTAAAAAACTTTTGGTGGATGGAAATTATTTTAAACCTTATACAGACATTCCCTTTGAGACTGTAATTCGTGGAGACGAAAAAATTGCATGCATTGCCGCCGCCAGTAT
>JAGLAZ010000027.1:311-5425 GCA_018260565.1 Flavobacteriaceae bacterium | reverse complement strand
ATAATGAAAGATCTACATGAACTGTATCCAGAATATGGATGGGATAAGAATAAAGGCTATGGTACAAGGCAACATCTAATGGCTATTCGCAAATATGGTTATACAGAACATCATAGAAAATCTTTTACAATAAAAAAATGGCCTCAAGAGAATTTCTGAGACCATATTATTACTTACTTTTTAGGTTTAGGAGGAAGTCCTTTAGATTTTTCGTTAATTTTCTGTTGTTCCTGCGCTTTTTCCATCATTTCCCGCATTTTTTGTTGAAATTTACCCTCCTTTTTAGGCTTTTCTTTATTCATTTGGATCTGTGCATGGATTTTCTTTTCATCCAATATCCAATATTTTATAACCAAAATAATAAGGATATTAATTGCATTTGAAACAAAGTAATACCAGCTCAAGCCAGATGAAGCTGTGTTTAAGAAAAATAAGAAAGTTATAGGAAATATATACATTAAAACTTTCATATTGGGCATACCTTCTTGCGTAGGTTGCTGTATATTTCCTGCAGTAAGCATCGTATAAATCAAAATTACTATAGTACAAGCTATCGCGAAAATACTTAAGTGATCGCCTAAGAACGGAATGGTAAAAGGTAATTTTATTACATCATCATATGCCGTAAGATCCTTCGCAAACCAAAACTGTTTGCCTCTTAAATCCAATAAATTAGGAAAGAACCTAAATAGTGCATAAAAAATAGGTATTTGAATTAAACTTGGCAGACAGCCCGCAAGTTGATTGACCCCTGCTTTCCTATAAACCGCCATTACCTCCTTTTGTTTTTTCATAGGATCGGCATCCTTATATTTAGCATTTACCTCGTCTATTTCAGGACGGATGACCTTCATCATAGCGGAAAGCTTGTGCTGCTTGTACATAATGGGCGAAAGCACAATTTTAATAACGATAGTCATTAAAAATATAATCCATCCCGCAGGAATAGCGAATGAAGTAAGAAAATTATAGAGTGGAATTAAAAGGTGCCGGTTCATTCCCCCGATGAAACTCCATCCCAGGGGTAGAATTTCATCATAATTTTTATTATAACTTTTTAATAATGGCAAGTCTAATGGTAGGAAATGCCATGTGAATCCGGCAGTTTGTAACCCAGCACTATTTTTAGAATTAGAATCTGCAAGCTCAGCGTTTACATTAAATTTCTTTAAATAAATGTCTTTTTCTATTATTTCCTGATTACCTGTCATTTTTTTAAATCCAGCATCAGGGGCTAAAATCGCAGTGAAAAATTGTTGTTTTATGGCAAGCCAATCTGTTTTATCTTCTACTTCTGATAGTTCTGAACGAGCATCAGTATCGAAGGTTTTTAGGTTATTTAAGGAGTATGCAAATTCGGAATGGCTTTGCTCTTGGCTTTGGCCCTTTTCCATTTGCCTTACTTTATATTCCCACTTAACCTCAGAAACCGCACCTGGAGATTCTACTAAAAATTTTAGGTCATTTCCTTTTAACTCATAGGTAAAATTTATAGTTCCTGCATCTGACGGAGCGGACAATTTAACAAGCGTAGGAGAAGCCTGTACTACCGTAAAAAGCAATCCTCGGGAATCAATAATCTTTCCGTTGAGGTTTAATGTTAAGCCAAATTGAGAATTGGTTCTATCAAATAGTTGTAAGGGAAGATCGTCTTGGTCTGTTTTCTTATTGTACGCTTTAAATTTTTTTAATTCTACATAGCTTACCTCACCTCCCTTTGGAGTAATTTCTATACGAAGATCTTGATTTTCCAAAAGTACAGGTGCACCTACTGTTCCGGCTGGGAGTACCGCAGCCGATGGGATTGGTTGGGTTGGTTTAGCTACTGCCGCAGCCGTATTTTTGGTTTTATTTTCATCTTTGGGACCCATGAAATAAAGCATAAAGCCAAATAAAACCATGGATAATAGTGCGAAATTGATAAGCTGTTTCTTATCTAAACCTTTGGAGTCCTGCATGAATATTAGTTTAACGCTATTACAGCGGCTGCAAAAATAGCAATTGCAAAATTGAAATAGATGAGAAAATTATTAAGCCTTGTTTTGTTGGCTTAACACTGCCTGAATAAAAGATTTAAATAAAGGATGCGGTTTCTCTACAGTACTTTTATATTCCGGATGATATTGCACACCAATGTAAAAAGGATGGGTGGTAAGTTCTAAAGCCTCAGTAAGATTGGTATCTGGATTTTCGCCAGATGTTTTAAATGAATTTTCTTCGAATAGTTTTTTATAATCTCCATTAAATTCATATCTGTGTCGATGTCTTTCAGTGATTAAATCTAAACCATAAATGTTTTTTAAAGTAGAGTCTTCTACTAATTTACAACTCCATGCTCCCAGCCGCATAGTACCACCTTTCTCCACCACATTTTTTTGATCTTCCATCAAGGCTATTACAGGATTTGGAGTTTTATCATCAAATTCTGTAGAATTTGCCTGCTCCATTCTTAAAACATTTCTTGCAAACTCTATGGTCATGATTTGCATCCCCAAACAAATACCTAGTGTGGGAATTCTATTTTCTCGCGCATATTTCGCAGAAACTATCTTCCCATCTATTCCTCTATCTCCAAAACCGGGTGCTATTAAGATTCCGTCACACTTTTTGAGAGATTCTTCTACAGTATTAGAATTTAAATCTCCAGAATAAATCCACTCAATTTTTACTTCAGTTTCTTGAGAAGCACCAGCATGATGGAATGCCTCAATGATAGACTTGTAACTGTCTTGTAAAGAAACATATTTTCCTATTAGCCCAATTGTAATACTATTTTTGGGGTTTTCATATTTTAGTAAAAATTCCTTCCAATCTCCAAGTTCAGATTGGGAATCTGTAGACAAGTTTAAGGCCTTTAATACGACTTGATCAAAATCCTGCGCCTGTAAAAGGAGTGGTACTTGGTAAATGCTGTCTGCATCTAGACATTCTATAACATTGGATACAGGAACGTTACAGAATTGCGCTAATTTCGCTCGGATGCTTTTTTCAATAGAGTGCTCCGTCCTGCAAACCAGAATATCTGCCTGCACGCCACTTTCCATTAATTGCCGTACAGAATGCTGACTAGGTTTTGTTTTGAGTTCTCCGCTTGCCGCTAAATAAGGGAGTAAGGTTAAATGGATTACTATTGAGTTTTTTTCACCTAATTCATACCGCAGTTGTCGTACACTTTCTATATAAGGTAAAGATTCTATATCTCCTACAGTACCCCCTATTTCAGTAATAATAATGTCGTAATCTTGCTTACCAAGGATTTTAATCCTACGCTTTATTTCATTGGTAATATGAGGAATTACCTGAACTGTTTTTCCTAAAAAATCACCTCTACGTTCTTTATCTATAACAGTTTGATATATTTTCCCAGTGGTTACATTATTATTTTGCGATGTAGGAGCATCCAAAAATCTTTCATAATGCCCTAAATCTAAATCCGTTTCTGCTCCATCTTCAGTAACATAGCATTCCCCATGCTCATAAGGATTAAGAGTTCCAGGGTCAATATTGATATAAGGGTCAAGCTTTTGAATAGTCACTCGGAATCCTCTAGATTTTAATAATAATCCTAAAGATGCTGCAACAATTCCCTTACCAAGGGAGGAAGTAACGCCACCAGTAACGAAAATATATTTAGGGGAAGTGGACATACGAATTGGTTTTGGCAAATTTAGACTAAATGAACACGCCTTCAAAATCAAACCTTAAGTTCCATCCAATTTTTTAGTTAAATTTGCTAAATGCCAAAGTATAGAAGCATTTTATCAATTAATTTGATTGTCATTTTTATAGGAGCTACACTGAGTATAAGTTCTTGCAAAAGTGCTGATACTGGAAAAAAAACTATTCCGGATAGATCTTTCGCCTATGTTAAAAGGGTAGCCTTAGCAGATGGGTTAAGTAAGATTAGGAGTAACAATACTCAAGAGGAAAAAAGAGAATATGTTTTAGAATTAATTCGGGATGCCAGAAAATATTTGGGCGCTCCGTATGTGTATGGAGGAAATACATCAAAAGGTATGGATTGTTCAGGTCTGATGTGTTTGATATTTTCCGAAAATGATATTAAACTTCCAAGAAGATCTATAGAACAATTTGAAAATGGAAAACCTCTAAAAAACTCTGAAATTAAAGTAGGAGATATGGTGTTTTTTGCGCCTGGGGGAGGAAAAACGGTTTCCCATGTTGGATTGGTCCACCACATTGCACCTGATGGTGAAATTAATTTCCTGCATACAAGCAGTTCTAAGGGTGTAATTATAAGTTCACTCAACGAAAAATATTGGAACAAAGCCTACCTAGGGGCCAAACGTTATATTACAAAGAAATAAAATGGAGATTCAAAAATTAATAGAAACAGCTTGGGAAGACCGAACTCTTCTTCAAGAAAAAGAATATATTCAAGCCATAGAGCATGTGGTAGATCTGCTGGATAAGGGAACCGTAAGAGTTGCAGAACCTGTTGAAAATTCATGGAAAGTAAACGAATGGGTTAAAAAAGCAGTAGTGATGTACTTCCCTATTCGTAAGATGGAGACCATTACGGTGGGGCCTTTTGAATTTCATGATAAAATCCCTCTAAAAAACAATTTCGCAGCTCATGGAGTCCGTGTGGTACCACATGCCATTGCACGGCACGGAGCGTATATAGCTTCAGGGGTTATTCTTATGCCATCTTATGTAAATATTGGAGCCTATGTAGATAGCGGAACTATGGTAGACACTTGGGCTACAGTAGGGTCTTGCGCGCAAATTGGGAAGAATGTGCATCTTAGTGGAGGTGTAGGAATAGGTGGAGTATTAGAGCCTTTACAGGCAGCACCGGTAATTATAGAGGATGATGTTTTTATTGGATCCAGATGCATAGTAGTAGAGGGTGCTCATGTGGAAAAAGAAGCTGTTCTAGGTGCTAATGTTGTCCTTACAGCATCTACAAAAATCATTGATGTTACAGGAGATTCACCGGTGGAAATGAAGGGTAGAGTACCTGCAAGGTCGGTAGTAATTCCTGGATCTTACACTAAATCTTTCCCCTCAGGAGATTTTCAGGTGCCTTGTGCTCTTATTATTGGAAAAAGAAGTGAATCCACAGATAAAAAGACTTCTCTAAACAATGC
>JAGLAZ010000027.1:0-301 GCA_018260565.1 Flavobacteriaceae bacterium | reverse complement strand
AATGTTGCCGTGTAATGGCCATACCGAAATACATATTTCAAACTTTTAAAACTAAAAAACTTCCTGCTGTAACTCGCTGGCACACCTCCCGCATGAGATCCAAAAACCCAGATTGGAAATACTTTTTATTTGATGATCAAGATATCATTAATTTTTTGCAAAAAAACTTCACCGAATATGAAGTAAAAGCTTTTAAGAGTTTAACAATAGGTGCGGCCAAAGCGGATTTTTTTCGATACGCCGTCCTTTATATTAATGGAGGCTTATATGTAGATATTGATCGTGCTGCACCTAAACCACT
>JAGLAZ010000007.1 GCA_018260565.1 Flavobacteriaceae bacterium | reverse complement strand
TAGTAAAAAATTATTTAGAAAAATCTGTCCAGATTTTTGCGTTTAAGACAAAAACGAAAATAATGATAAAGAGACACTTACTGAAGATTGTCTCAAATTTCTAGAAAAGTTAAAAAACCTTCCTCTATCTATTGATACCTCCGAAGAGCCTGTACTTATAGGAAGTGGCATTTTTAAACGGTATTTAGGAGGGAATTTCAGCTTGGGACCATTAGATATTTCTATTCAAAAAAGAAAAATTACAGGCTTAGTTGGGGAAAATGGGAATGGCAAAACCACACTATTGCGAATTTTAGCGAAAGATATCAGCTATGATAAAGGGAAGCTCCAGTTTTTATTTTCCAAAAAAATTGATGATGATTATGGCATAAGATCAAAACTGGTTTATATCCCACAGCGAACACCTAAGTGGTATGGAAGCCTTCGCAGTAACTTAAAATTTGCTGTAGCGGAGCATGGATTGCCGCCGGAAGAAAACGAGACTAGAATGCTCATGATGGTAGCGCGCTTCGGATTATGGAAGTATAAGGATCTTAGATGGGATCAGCTGTCTTCGGGATATAAAATGAGATTTGAGCTTGCCCGTACCATGCTGCGCCGTCCTGAAATATTACTATTAGATGAGCCTTTGGGAAATCTAGACATCTTGGCTCAGCAGACAATATTAGAGGACTTAAAATCAATATCAGAGTCGGCTACACATCCTATCGCAATTATTTTAAGTTCTCAACAGCTGTATGAAGTAGAAAAAGTTTCTAATTCTGTGATATTTTTAAAAGACGGAAAATCTTCTGCTATCAATGAAGTAAAGAATGATCCCGGGAAATCTGGCCTGATAATAGAAATAGAAGTTCATAACTCTCGTGAAGAACTATGGGTAGCTTTGGAGGACATTGGCTTGGTAAAACTAAATTACTCTGGAGGTCAATATATTGCCCAATTCCAACCAGATATCAATCTTACATCCGTATTAAGTGCTTTAGCTAAAGCAGAAATTAAAGTGGTATACTTTAGGAATATTAGTGAATCTACTAGACGATTTTTTGTCAATTAATATCCAAAATCTTACATGAAAAATACAAACAAAATTGATACATACCTATTAGAAAGATATCCAGGGATTTGGAATACAAAAATTATTTGGATGTTGATAATTACTATACCCATTCACCTTCTATTTTTGGCGATTGGATGGAGTACAGGATCTAGCTTAAATATTTTACAGGACAATACAACGGAAGATTACTATTTCTCATCAGGTTTAATAATCATAAATTTAATAATAAGCTTATTATTGGTGATGGGATGGCTTATTAATATGTTTAAGAATAATGCATTTAAGCACTTTTATCCTATTAAAAAGACAAGAATTTTTATAGATTTTCTTCAGTATTTGGTCATACTATTTATTAGTATTTGTTTTTATATTTCATATTTAATAGGAGGGGTATCAGGGGCTCATTCATCTTACCCTGAGCATATTTTACAAAAGGAAATCGAAACCTTGAATTTGGCCAAGGCTTTTCTTCCTCAAGATATTAATGATTATTACCTCATGTCTAGGGCCTATCCTAAAATTTTTACAGAGGTTTATTATGAAACTGACGAAAATTTACTTTTACCAGGAAAAATTTACACAGGCTTGAATGGTAAATTTCAAATCAATTCAACAAAACAAGTAACAAGGGTTTTTCCATCTGGAAATGTAATATTAGAAGAGAATTCTAAGCCGCACAATAATGACAAAACATATATTAAACATGTAAGGATTAAAAATACAATTGTCTATACGGTAAAAGAAAAGGTATTAGATTTAGGACCTCTAGTGGAAACTACTTTTCCTTCTTATACTAATTATTCCACACAATTTTTTCCAACATTAGATTCTAATGGGCGGTTATCCGAATATTCTTATGATAGTATCGCTGCAAACTCAAACAAAAGTGAGAAACTAAATAAAGAAGTTATAGATTTATTACAGCATAAAGATCCCTCCAAACTTAAAAGTTTATTAAAAGAAGCCCTTGTTATATTGGATAAATATAAAATTAAGCATAACTTCTCCTTGGAAGATTGGTATAATTCCATTAATAAAACGCAACCATATGAGGTGAAAACCTTCTTTAAGTCTACAAACTTATCAGAAGATCCCTATAATACTTCTGAAGTTATAACAGAAATGGTAGAACCTGCATCTGGAGATAAATTAGCAAAGATTGGGAATGAATATGCAAGTAAATATTCTACTAATAAGTCAGTAAACTTAAATTTGTTAAAGGATATATATACTAATATTAATAAAACTTCCCATATAGATTTTTTAAACTTAGTCAATATTTTATATTGGATAGCATTTCATCTAGCATGCATAATTTTAATATTTAGGACCTTAGGACTTAAGCCTTTACTATTTGGGGTTATTGGTACAGGGGTTATTAGCCTAATAATAGGTCTCATATCTCTAGGAATTTATAAAGGTGTTTCTACTATTTCAGGTTTAAACGCCCTAAATTCTTTATCAATTGCAGTCGGCTTACTCATTTTGGCAATGGCTTTTACTGCTTTTCGAGTATCGAAGTTTATAAGATCCATAGCACTCTCTATTGCGTTAGGAGTATCATTTTATTTTGTTTGGCTAGTGGTAAAAACTATGTATTTTTTGATAAGTACTGCACTACAAGATCCTAATGAAGCATCTTTAGAATTTACTTATAATGAAAGCTCTTGGTATTTACAACCTATTTGGGCAATACTGTCTTTATTATTGGTTTATTTTTTATGCCGAAGTATCAGAGGGTGGAAAGCTATGCCAGAGTAGACTATTATTCTTTTGATTTTTTTGAAGCAAATTTATTAATCAAAATTCCAAATAGTACAATAGAATAAAACTGCCCGATTATACCGAATAAGGAAGCAAGTAGTTTAGTATAATGTACAGAGGGTGTTACATCTCCAAAGCCAATGGATGTTATAGTTACAGTGGAGAAATAAACAAAATCAATAAAAATAGATATGTGATGTTTGCTATCTATCCCAGAAAAGCTTTGATTATTTAGGTAATAAATTATCTGTGATATATAACCACAGATTTCTATCAGCATTAGGTATCCACAGGCACAAGCAGAGATAATATCAGCATTAAAATAGCTGGGACGCAGCATAAAATCCATTACCTCATATAAAATAAATAAGAAAAATATTGCATAGCAAGTGCATTTAAATACCATACTCATTGGAGAAAAATCATAGATGTACGCTAATATTGGCGAAAGCATAATGAAAAATACCAATACCCATAAAAATTTGAGAAGGTATGCCGTTTTTTCCCTAATGATACCAAAAGAACTCAGGGCTAAAATAAGCATACTTGCAGGCCAAAAATAATTTCTATAAATTTCTAAATCTGTTATAAAAAGCCCCATAAACAAGTGCTGAAACAATGCAAATAAAAATATTTCGTACTTTTTCTTTGAGAGAATATGCCACCGGGGGATAAAGTGCTTTGCCATGATAATTTTTGCTAAAGTATCATTTATATAAAAAATGGTCTTTGCTCCCATCTCCTTTAACAATACCATTACAATTCGATATTTTTGCGAAAAATTTATTCTATGAAATCTGCCTTACTAAAACTCCATTTGGTAGTATTTTTATGGGGATTTACAGCGATTATTGGAAAATTGATTTCCTCTGCTGCACCCTCATTAGTCTTTTATAGGATGAGTTTAGCTAGTCTTATTCTTTTTATTTTTACTAAATTTTTTTTTAAAAAATCTTTACATGTACCAAGAAAACTGCTATTACAGCTACTTTTGATAGGGGCTTGTATGGCCGTCCACTGGATGTGTTTTTTTCATTCAATAAAAATCTCAAATGTAAGTATTGCGCTTAGTTGTCTTTCTTGTTCCACATTGTTCGCAGCTCTTTTAGAACCTCTTATTTTTAAAAGAAAAATTGATTATCAAGAACTCGCAGCAGGTTTTTTAATAATGCTATGTGTGGGGTTAATTTTTAAAGTAGAATTTCGCTACTGGGAAGGAATAGTTTTCGGAATAGTTACAGCTTTATTTGGGACAATTTTTTCCGTCTTTAACGGTAAAATATTTGGAAAAACCTCTTCTGAAAATATCATTTTCTATGAACTATTTGGTGGGACCTTATTAGTTGTGTTATTTCATCTTTTTGTAGGCAATATTTCGGATATTCTGCAGATTACAATAAAAGACTTTGCATGGGTCTTTCTTTTAGCATCTGTTTTTACAGCCTATCCCATGCTAGAATCTATAAAATTGATGAAATATATCTCCCCTTTTACCCTGATTCTTACTGTAAATTTGGAACCTGTATACGGGATACTATTTGCATTTTATATCTTTGGAGATACAGAGCATATGAATCCAGCTTTTTATCTGTCTGCCGCAGTGATGATAGGCGTAATATTTGCAAATGCTTGGTTAAAATCCAAGAAAAAAAATACGCTTCATATTGAAAATTCGCACCCATGAAAAAAATATATATCCTACTATCTTGCTTAGGCATCATTACTACACAAGCACAAATAATCCGTAAGTATTCTAATGAATTTTTAGGAATAGGTGCTGGAGCAAGAGGATTGGCGATGGGTGGTGCTGTGCTTACAAGCCAAAACGATGTATATGCTCCTATGTGGAATCCAGCAGGACTTAACGCGATAGATACCGACTGGCAGGGGGCAGCAATGCACGCGGAATACTTTGAAAGTATAGCCAAATATGATTATATAGGCTATGCTAAACCTTTAGCCTCAAAAGGTGGAGTTCTCGGAATTTCTGTAGTACGATTAGGTGTAGATGATATTCTTAATACTACCCAACTAATTGATCCTGAAGGAAATATTAATTATGATAAGATAACCAGCTTCACACAAGCAGATTATGCAGCATTAATTAGTTATGGTTTTCGCCCAGGTGGTAATGAAAGTTTAGAAGCAGGGGTCAATGCAAAATTAATCTATAGAAATGTTGGAAAATTTGCTACCGCATTTGGATTTGGGTTTGACGTAGGCGCCACATACCGGACCGAAAGAGGCTGGAGTTATGCAGCTGTATTACGGGATGCCACCACAACGGTCAATTTTTGGAGCGTAAATCAAAAAGAATTATCGACAATAGTAAATGGGGAGGAATTTAATCCGGCTCCTAAAGATAAAATGGAGTTATCTTTACCGAAACTTTCAGTAAGTGCTGGAAAGGCTTTCACTTTACCAGGAAAATTTGCTGGAGTTGCAGAGGGAGGTCTTCAGATAGACTTTGCTAAAACTGCTGCCTTGGTATCTACAGATGTAGCCAGTATTTCACCATTTGGAGGAGCAGAATTTGGCTATGATGATACTGTTTTCCTAAGACTGGGTGTAAATAGATTTCAGAACTTCACCGATTTAGACAGTCTAAAGAAAAAGGTAGATTTTGCACCCAGCGCAGGCTTGGGGGTTCTTTACAGAGGGATTGAGTTGGATTATGCTATATCAAATTCAGGACCTGGTGGAAGTAATTTTTTCTCCAATTTTTTCTCATTGAAATTGGATATGTCTAAGCTTTAGATGAGAAGAAAGAGTAAGGGGATTTAAAATATAAGTATTTTATTTTATAGAGCGTTACGAAATAGTAAGTAAAGTTTTGGTTAATGAAGGATGCAATATCAGGAAAGACCTTTCCTTTTAACTTGCTGTATTTTTCCTGCTACAATAAACTCCATGTTCCAAATATAGAATGTAGATTCTTGAATAGCGTGCTTGCGGCAGAGTTCGGCCATAAATGTTTCTGCCCTAAAGGCTTCCATCACGATGAGAATCTTTAGTTGCGGCGTGAAAATCCTTCTGTTTTTTTTGTGGATGTAATTTAGGTATCTATTTTGGGGACGCTTTTTGGTATAATCTCATAATATCACAAATGGGTGATTAAATTGTTATTAAAACACTATTTTAGGTTTTCAATAGTTCAGTACACGTTTTACTGACGAATTTATATCTATTTCCTACTGCTTTGAAAAAAACTATCTTATTCCTAATCCTCTTTTCACTCATTTCCTGTAATTCAAAATCAGGAAATTGCAGTGATTTGCCTTCAAATTTCAATACTTATGGTGAGGCTGTTGAAGCAGTTGAAAACTCCAGTTTCAAAATTGAGGAAGAAGCCGACACCTCAAAAAGTTCATGGATCAAAAGTGCTAAATTTTATAGCTGTGATGGAGTTAGTGGTTATTTAATATTTTCGACAGATAAGCATGAGTACATCCATGAAAATCTCCCAGTAAGCATGTGGGAAGAATTTAAAAATGCTGAATCATTTGGTAAGTTTTATAATTCCCATATAAAGGGTGCCTATCAAATGATTTCAAAATAATAATATTTAGAAATTTTTTCAAATTCCAATATTGTTATTCTTCACACTAATTCTCTTTAAAATAAGCAATTACTTTACTCGCTCTGCTTTTACCAAGGACTTCTATAAGTTCTTGCTCTGTAGCTTCACGTATTTTTTTAACAGATTTAAACTTCCTTAGTAAATCCTCCATACTTTTACTACCCACGCCTGGAATTGTGGTTAGTTCAGAAGTCATTCCGCTGGTGCTTCTTCGGTTTCTGTGATGATGAACGCCAAATCTATGTGCTTCATCCCGTACCCGCTGAATAATTTTCAATGTTTCTGATTTTTTATCTAAATACAAAGGGATTGGGTCTTCTGGATAAAATATTTCTTCCAGCCTTTTTGCTATTCCTATTATACTTATTTTGCCGTATAATCCTAAGAGTTTTAGGCTTTTTACAGCTGCGGAAAGCTGACCTTTTCCGCCATCTATTACTATTAATTGGGGCATATCAGCTTCTTCCTCCTGCAATCTTCTGTACCGCCTGTAAATTACCTCTTCCATGGAAGCAAAATCGTTTGGGCCTTCTACAGTCTTTACATTAAAAATTCTGTAATCTGCCTTACTGGGTTTTCCATCTTTAAATACCACACAGGCAGATACAGGGTTGGTACCTTGAATATTGGAATTATCAAATCCTTCTATATGGCGTGGTTCTGTGGGAAGATGAAGAAGCTGTTTCATTTCTGCCATTATTCGTTGGGTATGGCGGTCTGGATCCATTATTTGAACTTGCTTTAATTTTTCTAAACGGTATTCACGAGCATTTTTTTCAGACAATTCCACAATTCTCTTTTTATCACCTATCATTGGGACTAAAATTTTTACTCCTGGAATAGAAATACCTAAATGAAAGGGTAATAAAACTTCAACAGATGTACTTTCGAATTTTTGCCGAATCTCGATGAGCGCATTTTCCATGATTTCCTCATCTGTTTCTTCCAATATCTTTTTTACTTCTGTAGTATAAGATTGAATAATGTTTCCATTCCTAATTTTGAAATAATTTACATACCCAGCAGTCTCATCACTAAACATACCAAACACATCCACATCATCTATACTGGGATTTACTACAGTATGCTTTTCCTGATAATTATTCAGAGCATCCATCCTATCTTTAATCATTTGGGCATGTTCAAAGCGCATTTCAGAAGCAAACTTTTGCATCAAATCGGTAAGATATTGGCGTGATTTTTTAAAATCTCCTTTAATAATCCCACGTATGGCATCTATTTTTTCCATATATTCTTCATGGCTTTCCAATGCTTCACAAGGACCTTCACAGTTCTTAATATGATATTCCAGACAAACTTTATATTTCCCTTCTGCAATTTTTTCTGGCGCAAGGTTTAGATTACATGTTCGGAGTTTATAAATATTCTTTATGGTATCTAATAGTATTCTTGCTGGGCGGACTTTTGCATACGGCCCAAAGTACTCCGATCCATCATTGAACTTCCTGCGGGTAAGAAATATTCTCGGAAATTTTTCATTTTTAATGCATATCCATGGATAGGATTTATCATCCTTCAGCATGATGTTATACATCGGCTGGTGTGCCTTTATCAGGTTATTTTCCAATAATAGCGCATCATATTCACTAGGAACCACTGTGGTTTCTATGCGGTGGATTTTGCGAACCATTACTTTCAACCTATACCCACCTGTGTTTTTATTAAAATAGGTAAGAACTCTTTTTTTTAAATTTTTCGCTTTACCTACGTATAATAATTTTCCATCTTTATCATAATACCGGTAAACGCCTGGCTCCTCCGTTATGGAGCGCAACTGAAGCTTTAGATCTTGATTTTCCTTCACAATACAAATATACTTGAACTTCAGCGGATAGATTTTAAATTAATCCGTACAAAATTGTATATTTTTACCCTCAATAATAGATATTTTACCGAATGGAATATGGTAATGATTGGCTACAGCTTAGTCATATATGTAGCGCCCTAAAAAATCCTCAAAAGCTTAAATTAAGCGATACAGCAATAAAGAAAATAGAGAACTCACGGAAAATAGTTCAAAATATTGTGGATAGTGGGATTACTAAATATGGTGTGAATACAGGTTTCGGACCACTCTATGATACGGCTATCAGTAAAGAGGATACTTCTCTACTGCAAAAAAACCTTATCCTTAGTCATAGTGTTGGAGTAGGGGATTATATTCGTCCCGATCTTGTAAGGCTGATGCTGCATGCTAAAATTCATGCATTAGCAAAAGGTTTCAGCGGAATTTCCAAAGAGGTAGTACTCTTATTAAAACAATGCTTGGAGCATGATATTCTTCCATGCATCCCTTCACAAGGAAGCGTAGGTGCGTCTGGAGATCTTGCACCTCTGTCCCATATGGTTCTCCCTTTAATAGGGGAAGGAAAAGTTTTGTACAAAAGCGAAATCATTGATAGCAAATCAGCTTTTGAAGCATGCGGATTACTAAGCTTAGAATTACAAGCCAAGGAGGGTCTAGCTCTTATTAATGGTACTCAGTTTATCTTGTCTCATGCTCTTTTTGGATTAAATAAACTGGAATATTTACTGTCTCTGGCAGATTTAGCTGCGGCAATGAGTCTGGAAGCCTATGCCGGAAATGCTAAGGCCTATACCAAGGAGCTTTTAGAAGTTCGGCCTCATGAGGGAATTTTATTATCAGCGAAAAATATAAGAAAATTTTTAGAGGGATCGGAAATATCTGGTGCTGCTGATAAGGATAAAATATTTCCAAGAGTTCAAGATCCCTACTCATTACGCTGTGTTCCACAAGTACATGGTGCCTCTTACCAAGCGTTTTTACACCTTAAAATGCTTTCTGAAACTGAATTAAATTCGGTAACGGATAATCCTATAGTTTTACCGGATGGGGAAATCATTAGTGGTGGGAATTTTCACGGTCAGCCGCTTGCTATGGCATTGGATTATGCTGCATTAGCTACTGCAGAGCTTGGAAATATTTCAGATAGAAGGATATATTTATTATTAGAAGGAAAATTTGGTTTACCTAGATTACTTACCCCATCTCCTGGCCTAAATAGTGGCTTTATGATACCGCAGTATACCACAGCAGCATTAGTTTCAGAGAATAAAAGCTTGTGTTTTCCAGCATCAGCAGATTCTATTCCTACGAGTTTAGGACAGGAAGATCATGTGTCTATGGGGAGTATTTCTGGAAGAAAGTTTGTACAAATTCTAGAGAATTTAGAAAAAATACTTGCCATTGAATTAATGATTGCAGCGCAAGGTTTAGAATTCCGACGACCATTAAAATCCTCTTACCTAATTGAGAAAAACTGGGAAATAATACGCTCCGAAGTACCCATGTTACAGGATGACAGATTGCTCCATCCTGATATTGATGCTATGATCCGTATGGTTCAAAATCGAAATTTTATATTTAATTAGTTAAACGGATGTCTATACAATTTAAGGAAAGAAAATCCGGTAAAATAATTACTGAGCATCCTCCTGCAGAAATACTTTTGAAATTTTTATATGGTACATCTGTAGGGGCGCACACTTTATTAAAATTAGCTCGTAAAAAAAGTGTTAGTGAGCGCTATGGAAGAAAAATGGCTAGACCAGCATCCAAGAAAAAAATTAAAAAATTTATTGAAAAATATGATATTGCAATTTCTGAAGCTCAAAAAAAGGTATCAGAATTCAAGAGTTTCAATGATTTTTTTATCCGGAAACTAAAACCTGAAGCCCGTACCATTCAGGAAGATGTGGTAAGTCCCGCAGATTCCCGGCTTTTGGTTTTTGAAAATTTGGAATCTTTGCAGGAATTCTTTATAAAATCTCGAAAGTTTAATTTACAAAAATTTCTATGCGACCCGGAACTTGCGTCTAACTATAAGGATGGCAGTATGATGATTGCGCGATTGGCACCGAATGATTATCACAGATATCATTTTCCGGTAGATGGAAAAGTGGTAGAATACAAAGAAATATCGGGTACTTATTATTCCGTATCACCCCACGCTTTACAAAAGAATTTTAATAGAGTATTCACTGAAAATAAGAGGAGCATCTGTAAATATCAGTCCGATTTATTGGGTGAAATTTTGCTAATTCCAGTGGGCGCTACTATGGTAGGAAGTATTATATCTACTTCCCAAGTGGGACAAAAATATAAAAAAGGCGATGAAATGGGATATTTCGCATTTGGCGGAAGTACAATTGTATGTTTATTTCAAAAACAATCTATTCGCTTTGATTCTGATTTATTAGAAAATTCTGCTAATGGTTTTGAAACTTTGGTAAAAATGGGTGAAAAAATAGGGACGCCATGGCATCCCTAATATATGGATATTAAACTTTAGGGTTTATAACCATCTTTAAGACTCACTATTTCATTAAAAACCAATTCTTTACCAGCGTTAGGGTCTTTTTCATTAATATCTAATGTGTAATAACCGATTCTTTGAAATTGCAGACTTTCGCGAGCTTTTATTGTCTTTATTGCTGGCTCCGCAAGGGCGGTGCTACTATGTAGGGAATCTCGATTAACAAAATCCATGAAATCCGCTTTTTCAGTGGTATTTTCATTTGAGTTTTGGCTTTTTTCTTGTGCCTCAGGTTGTTCTACGGTGAATAGTTTATCAAATTTTCTAACCTCTATTTCCACTGCATCTTTAGCTGAAACCCAATGCAAGGTTCCTTTTACCTTTCTTTTGCTGGCTTCCGTATCGCTACCACTTTTGGAATCTGGATCATATTGCGCATATATTGTCTGAATATTACCTTCATCATCCTTTTCAACTTCTGTTGCCTTAATAATATAGGCAGATTTTAGGCGAACTTCATTCCCAAGGCTTAAGCGAAAGAATTTCTTCGGTGCTTCTTCCATAAAATCCTCCTTCTCTATCCAAATTTCTTTGGAAAAGGGAACTTTTCTGGTTCCAGAACCTTCTATTTCCGGGTTATTTTCTGTATCCAGCAATTCTGTTTCGTTATCAGGATAATTGGTAATTATAAGTTTTACAGGGTTCATAACTACCATCATCCTTGTAGCATTTTTATTAAGATCTTCCCTAACAGAAAATTCTAATAAGCGTATATCGATAAGATTTTCCCTTTTAGCCACTCCTACACGCTCTATAAAATTACGTACAGCTGTTGGGGTATATCCTCGTCGTCTCATACCGGAAATGGTGGGCATCCTTGGGTCATCCCATCCGCTTACTACACCTTCTTCTACCAATCGCTGAAGTTTTCTCTTGGAAGTAATCATATATGAGACATTCATCCTTGCAAATTCTCTTTGTTTCGGAATTATTTTTCCTTCCTCCGAGATGTTTTCTACATACCAATTATATAAGGGACGATGATTTTCAAATTCTAATGAACATAGGGAATGTGAGACTTGCTCTATATAATCACATTCTCCATGAGCCCAATCATACATTGGATAGATTTTCCACTGCGATCCCGTTCTGTGGTGGGGCTTATCTAAGATTCTATACATCACAGGATCCCGCATATTCATATTACTGGAGGCCATGTCTATTTTTGCACGGAGAGACATGCTACCTGCGGGAAATTCCCCATTTTTCATTTTCTCAAAAAGTGCCAAAGATTCATTTACTGGACGGTTCCTGAAAGGAGATTCTTCGCCGGGCTCTGTAGGGTTTTTGCGTTGTGCTGTGATGGCTTCGGAGGTTTGCTCATCTACATATGCTTTACCATCCTTTATCATTTTAATTGCCCATTCGTAGAGTTGTTGAAAATTATCAGAGGCATATAATTCTTTATCCCAAGTAAATCCAAGCCATTCTACATCTCTTTTTATGGAGTCTACAAATTCCTGTTCTTCTTTCTCAGGATTGGTATCGTCAAATCTTAGGTTTACGGGGGCATTGTATTTTTCACCTAATCCAAAATTGATACAAATAGCTTTCGTATGACCTACATGTAGGTATCCATTAGGTTCTGGAGGGAACCGAAAACGCAGTTGGGATTTATCTAGATCGTTTTGTAAATCATGTTCTATGATTTCTTCAATAAAATTAAGGGGTGTATGTTCCTCCATAGCGTAAAATGTGACTGTAAAGATAAAGCTTGTGATTTTATTAAGGCGTTATAGGAATGATATTACAATCTCAAATTCATACCATTTAGCGACTGAGAAGTGAGATGCACGCCACAATTTTCCAGCATTTTGCGTGAGGGATGCGAGCGGATACCCCGCAGGCGAGTTCGAAGGCGAGCCGAGGAGTAGGAGCGGGCAGCCCGACCCGAAGGGGCACGCCCTAATATAATCTATTACGAATCGTAGGTATTAGGATGCGAATTTTTAATTTCTTTTATTTGGGAATCCACTTTCTTTTTTAGATCTTCTTCATAATTCTGAAGTTTTTTTTCAATTTCCTCACTGCAAGTACCTAGAATTCTAACGGCTAATATTCCTGCGTTTTTCCCGGCATTTAGAGCCACAGTAGCTACGGGAATGCCTCCTGGCATCTGCAAAATACTGAGGATACTGTCCCAACCATCTAAGGAATTGCTGCTGCGGACGGGGACGCCTATTACTGGGAGGGTGGTGGCACTGGCTACCATGCCAGGAAGGTGTGCGGCACCTCCTGCACCTGCAATGATGACCCGGATTCCCCTCTTAGCAGCGGTTTTAGCATAGTCTAACATACGCTCTGGACTTCTATGTGCTGAGACTACGGTGAGTTCATATTTTATTCCGAATTCTTTGCAAACTTCCGCCGCCTCTTCCATGATTTTAAGGTCGGAGCTGCTTCCCATTATGATTCCTACCATAGCATTTATTTAGTGCGCACCGAAATGCTTTTTTTTAGTGATTGTAATTCCTCTTGAAGTACTTCGTACGAAGTCGCTACAAGATTAATATGGCCCATTTTTCGCCCAGGTTTGGTACTGGTCTTTCCGTATAAATGTAAGTATGCATTAGGTTTCTCTAAGCATTTTTCCAGGCCAATATAGTGAGGTTCTCCACTATAGTTTTCCTCTACCTCACCCAATTTTGGAACATCGCCCACAATATTTAGCATGCCACCAACGATGTTTGGGAGCATAGAAGTATTAGCAAGGGGAAGATTTTTTAGGATACGGTATAACTGCTCAAACTGACTGTTGTAACAGCAATCCTGGGTAAGGTGTCCACTGTTGTGGAGGCGTGGTGCTACTTCGTTTATGTAGATTTTTCCTTCTTTATCTAAAAATAATTCTATAGCAAACAAGCCCGAACCAGGAATAGCTTCGGAAAATGTTTTCGCAATTAATTCGATTTCTAAAATTTGGTTATTAGAAATTCTGGCAGGTGAAATATTAAAATCTAAAAGATTAAGTTCTTCATTTGCAAGCATTTCCGTTATGGGAAATGTTGAAACCTCGCCAGTTGGACTTTTGGCAATAATGATAGATAATTCCTTATCTATATCCACTAATTCTTCTATAACGGAAGGTGCGTCCCATATTTTATACCGGTCGGCATCGGATTTAATAATTTGAACCCCTTTTCCATCATAGCCTCCTGTATTCAGCTTTTGAACGAAGGGTGGATGAAAAGTTATTTCTGCTATAGATTCTACATTTTCAAATTTTGGAGATGGGAGCCTATGTTCCTGGAAAAATCCCTTTTGTTTTTGTTTTTGCTGAATAATACCTAAAGCATGAGAGGAAGGTATTACTTTTTTTCCTTGTTTTTCCAAAGATTCCAAGCCTTTAACGGAAACATGCTCTATCTCCACTGTAATAATATCTGCATTTTGACCAAATTCTATTACAGTATTTTCATCATTAAAATCACCTTGGATAAATGTAGAAATTTTTGCGCAAGGCGCTTCATTAGAAGGGTCTAATACAAAAATATCATCTTCATACTTCAATGCTTCTTGGGTAAACATTCTCCCTAATTGACCTCCTCCTAAGATCCCGATTTTGGATTTTTGCATGAATTGTTTTGCTAAAAGTGTACTGAAACTCAGTTCGCAAAATTAATTTATTTTTAGGCAATTATTTAGGAAATCAAATGCTATTATTCATCCTATCCATTATATTGGCGCTTATCAGCTTGTTACCAATAGTTTCAAGCCCTCATTGGGTATTCCGTGCAGCAGGTTTTGTGAAAATTCAATTGTTTGTTTCGGCTGCATTAATTTTGGCCGTAGGATTTCTTTTCCGTTTAGATTTATATGTTTTATGGGCTCAAACTATTGCTGCTGGAGTTATATTATATCAAAGTTATTTTCTTTTCCTTTATACGCCATTATTTCCCAGTAAATATAAAATACCTCAAAAAGCGGGAGCAAATAGTCTCCATTTTATTAGCAGCAATGTTTATCAATTTAGCGAAAAATATAAGGACTTTATTGCCGTAATTTATCAGGAAAGACCTGATTTTTTCCTTACTATGGAAAGCAATTCTGCTTGGCAAAATGCGCTCTATGAGATCCATCAACTTTACCCCCATCGGCATTCCTGTACTCTGGAAAATACATATGGGATGCATTTTTACAGTAAAATTCCTATAGAATCCGCTACAACACATTTTTTTGTTGCCGATGATATCCCAAACTTTGAAATTCATTTAAAAAGTCCTGAATGAGTACCGTTTTGTTTTTTGGGTCTGCATCCGCCACCCCCAAGTCCCACGGAAGAGGAAACCAGTAACCAAAGAGATGGTGATATTTTAAGTGCAGGTAAGAGAGTGCAAGAAATACAAATTCCCTGTATTATTTGTGGTGATTTTAATAATGTAGCATGGAGTAAATCTTCTCGACTTTTTAGAAAAATTTCCGGAACATTAGACCCTCGCGTTGGTAATGGCTTTTACTCTACTTTCCATAGCAAGTATTGGTTTTTACGCTTTCCTATCGACTTATTGTACCATAGTCCTTTTATCGCAATTGAAAAACTAAAAACAATCCGATATAAAGGAAGTGATCATCTTGCATTGAGTTGCACCTTTAGTGTATCTTCTAAAAATTTTAGAAAAAATGAGGAAGTAGATACCGCCACGTATGAGGATGAAATAGAAGCAGCCGAAATGATAAGTAAAGGTGTAGAAGAAGATAGCGACAGGAAGGCCATCGCGACGGAATATTAAAACTGTATAAAATCTTTAATAATTCCACCATTTTGTGATAGAGGAAGAATTTCTTGCATAATAAAGTTTTTACACGCAAGTGAGTCATCATTTTCAGGAAATAATATATGAATATTGGCTCCTGCATCTAAAGTAAAACATATAGGAATATTTGTTTTTTCTCTAAATTTCCATAATTTTTGAATTGCGGTAAGGGTATTGGGTTGCATTAATATAAAGGCTGGGGCACTCATCATCATTAATGCATGAAGACTAAGAGCCTCATGCTCTACTAATTTATTAAACCTAAGAAGATTACCTGAAGTAAGAATATTTTTAAGTTCTAAACAGTTTTTTTTCGCTTCTTTGAATCTTTGCTGAGCATAAGGATGGTTTTCCATTAAAGAGTGGCCCAAACTACTGCTTACTGATTTCTCTCCCTCGTGAATAAGCACAATCCAATCATTAAAATGTCTAAAATTAGGATGAATTTCTTCATTTGATAGTGGAGTAGCAAATAAAGGACTGCTATTTTCTACAGCTTCGGTTTTCCCCCAAGATACGATACCTGGATAAAGAGATCTACAGGCACTTCCGCTACCTATTCTTGCTAAAAAACTTGCCTTTTTTACGTCGAATTTATTTCCATTTTGTTCTGCCTCCAGATTCATCAGGCATCCTGCTATAGCTCCAAAACCTGATGCTGAACTAGCAATGCCACTACTGTGCGGGAATGTATTATGTGTTTTTATACTAAATGACCCTTCCAAAATCCAAGGAAGATATTCAGAGATTTTAAAGAAATACTTTTCTATTTTTTTTCCAAAACTTTCTTGAATTTCATTGTCTAAATAGAGCTGAACGGAAAATTCCTGTCCTTGAATATATTCCATTTCAGTAATACTCCTACACTCCGATAAGGTAAAACTTATGCTAGGATTAGACGGCATCTGAGTACCGAACTTTCCCCAATATTTTACCAGAGCAATATTAGAAGGACAAGCAAACTCTGTTTTCGCAGTGGATACTTTAATAGGTTTTTTCGGAAGGAAATCACTCTCGGTCATTAGATGAGATATAAGATTTAAAGTTTTTTAAATGAAAGTTTAAGGATTCGGACACTGAAATAAAACTGAAACCTAACTTCTTTATTTTATCAGATGAATATTCAGATTTTTGAGTTAAAGCATCCACATTAGAAGAGGATAATAATCGAAGTTGAGGCATTATCCATGTAAAAGGTGAAACTAAGTAGTGGAACGCCATTAAAACAGATCTATTTAAGAGGACAGGCTTTTTTTTATTAAAATACTTTTTTACTGTGGAGGATATAGTTTGATAGGATAAATTTTCGCTTATTAAAAAATAATTCTCGTTTTTAATTTCTTTTTTTAAAAGTAATATCCCAGCATTTGCTACATCGCGAACATCTACAAAACCTGTAGTACCGGGAAATGTTAGGGGAGAATGCAATAAAGAAGCATATAATCCGCCACTGCTTTGATCCCAAGCACCACTTCCTAATACAACTCCAGGATTCAAAATTATAACATCCAAGCCTTCTGCTGATTCTCGCCAAACTTCCATTTCCGCAGAATGTTTTGCTAAAGCATATTCAGAGTGAGGTTTTTTTGGATTAAGTCCAGATGTCTCATCTATTACAAGCCTGTCCGGCTGCTCATCATACGCTGCAATAGAACTGATGTGAAGAAACTTTTTAACCTCTAATTCTGTAGCTGTGAGAAGTACATTTTTAGTAATTTCAACATTCAATTCGTTAATTTTTCCTCTAGATGTTCCATTAAAACTTACAAATCCAGCACAATGAATGATAATGTTATGGCCTATAAAACTTTCGTGTAAACTTTCACATTCTGTAAGATCGGCCTGAACCCAATTAATTTTAGAAAAATACTTTTCAGCTTCTATTGAGTTTTCAGTATAATATACAAGCTCTTTGCGCATACGATGTAAGTTCTCAAGACTTCTATAAACTCCAGAAACAGTATATCCTAAATATGCCAAATGAAGACAAAAAACTCTACCTATGAGCCCAGTTGCGCCGGTAATGAGAATTTTATCGTCCTTATTCATAGAGCAAAAATAGCATTTCTTGTTTTGACGATATCCAAACTATGAAGCTGTATTTTGTATTTTTACCTCATAAGTACAGGTATGGAAGAAACTAATAGTAAGGATCTAGCTGGTAAAATAGAATCACTTCGCAAAGAAATAGACCGTCATAATAATCTATATTATAACGAAGATTCACCTGAGATAACGGATTATGAGTTTGACATATTATTAAAGGAACTTGAGGTTTTAGAAAAACAACTTCCGAATAATGCTCTACAAAATTCCCCTACCCAAAAAGTTGGAGGAAATACCTCGAAATATTTTGAGACTAAAAATCATCAATTTAGAATGTATTCATTAGATAATTCTTATGATGTAGAAGATTTAACGGAGTGGATTGGCAGAATGGAAAAAGTAGCATCAGGGAATGAGATATGGCCAATTTCGGCTGATCTTAAATATGATGGTGTATCAATTTCCTTGGAATACAGAGGTGGAAATTTAATTTCTGCGCTCACCAGAGGAGATGGTATTCGGGGTGACGAAGTCCTGCAAAACGCTGCCCTAATTTCTGAAATCCCAAAGAAATTACAGGGAGATTATCCGTCCCATTTTTTTGCCAGAGGTGAGATTTATCTACGAAAAGCACAGTTTTCACTCATTAATAAACAAAGAATAGAAAATGGAGAGCCCCCTTTTATGAACCCAAGGAATACCGCAAGTGGCACCATGAAAATTCAAGACACAGAGGTAGTAGCAGAGCGAAGTCTTTCAATTAAAATTTATCAATATTTATCCTCTCAAAGAGAATTTAACTCTCATTATCACTCCGTAGAAAAAATGAAATCTTGGGGCCTCCCAGTAACTTCCTACATCAAACAATGTTATACCATACAAGAGGTGATGGAATATATTTCTGACTTTGAGAATAAAAAATTAGATCTAGATTTTGAAATTGATGGTATTGTATTAAAAATAGATTCGATACCTACCCAGGACTATTTAGGATATACAGCTAAATCACCACGCTGGGCAATGGCATATAAATATAAGGCTATAGAGTTATATACCACCCTTTTATCAGTTAGTTTTCAGGTAGGAAGGACAGGGGCAGTAACTCCGGTAGCAAACCTAGATCCTGTGCTTTTGGCAGGTACAGTAGTGAAGCGTGCGAGCCTCCATAATGAAGATTTTATAAATGCGTTTGATCTTCACATAGGTGATAGTGTTGCGGTAGAAAAAGGAGGAGAAATTATTCCTAAAATTACCAAAGTAGATAGTACTAAAAGAAGCCCTGCAGCAGATAAGGTCTTATTCCCTAAATATTGCCCTGAGTGCGGAACTCAGCTTGAAAAAATCACGAATCAAGCCGTTACTTATTGTCCTAATGATACTGATTGTTTCCCGCAGGTAGTGGGAAAAATTATTCATTTCTCTTCAAGAAAAGCTATGAATTTAGAAAATCTAGGTTCAGAAACTGTTGAGCAAATGGTTCGCCTTGGATTAATACATGACGCTGCAGATTTATACAGTCTTACTAAAGAGGATATTCTCCGAATGGAAAGAATGGGTGAAAAATCTGCACAAGCAATCCTTTCTGGGATAGAAAAAACTAAAAATATACCCTTTTCTAAGGTTCTTTTTGCCATTGGTATTCGGCATGTGGGTGACACAGTAGCTCGAAAATTAGCAGAGCATTTCGGGAGTATGAGTGCACTAGCAGAGGCTTCACTGGAGGATATCATTCAAGTTCCAGATGTAGGATTAAAAATAGCCGAAAGTATACGTATCTATTTTGAAAGTGAGAAAAATAGAATTTTATAACCCGTCTTCGGGAAGCTGGACTGCAAATGGAAATGGAGAACCAGATATCAAAAATATCCGATGAAAGATTTACTGATAAAAGTTTTCTTTTCACAGGAAAAATGAATACTTTAAAAAGAGATGAGGCAGAACAAGCCGTAAGAGATCGTGGTGGTAGAGTTGCAAGTAGTGTCTCCGCTAAATTGGACATTCTGGTGGTAGGGGAAAATGCAGGTAGTAAGCTAGATAAAGCAAAAAAATTAGGAAGCGTGAAAATAATGAGCGAACAGGAATTTCTGCAATTTTTTCAATAAAAAATCCGGTATAAAACCGGATGTTGAATGTTATCTGCCATACATTTCCTCGTACAGGTCTTTGTATTTTTCCTTGATAATTTTTCTTTTTAATTTTAATGTAGGTGTCAGTAGCCCATTATCTATAGACCATACATCCGGAGTAAGAGTAAATTTTTTAATTTGTTCCCATTTCCCAAGATTAGTATTTACTCGTTCTAAATCTTTTTCTATGCGAGAAATAAGTTCTTTATTTTTAACTATTTCCTCTGGAGTGTTTCCTATTGTTAGATTTTTTCTTGCAGCCCAATTTTTAGCAAAATTGAAATCAGGCTGAATTAGGGCGGTTGGCATTTTCTCATTTTCGCCTACTACCATTATTTGTTCAATGAATTTTGAAGCTTTGGCTAAATTTTCTATGGTTTGCGGTGCAATGTATTTTCCTCCACTTGTTTTAAACATTTCCTTTTTTCTATCTGTTATGAATAGAAAACCATCTTTATCTATAACGCCAATATCGCCAGTTCGAAAGAAACCATCAGTTGTAAAGGCTTCTTTAGTAGCCTCATCATTATTCAGGTAACCTGAAGTTACGGACGGGCCTTTAACGAGAATCTCTCCATCATCTGCAATTTTTACTTCCAGATTATCCAAAATAGTACCTACAGAACCTATTTTAAAATGTTCGAATGAATTTACAGAAATTACAGGAGATGTTTCCGTAAGTCCATACCCTTCTAAAATACGGATACCAGCGTTTTGGAAAATTAAATTAAGTCTATTAGATAGTGGTGCAGAACCGCTTACTAAGGTAATAATATTGCCTCCCATAGCATCTCTCCACTTAGAAAAGACCAGTTTATCTGCAATTCTATCCTTTAGTCCTGTAGGTCCTGTATATGTTTTCTTTTTTTCAATATTTTCCAGTGCCCAGTGAAATATTTTACTCTTTAAACCGCCAGCAGATGAGCCCGTATCATAAATTTTATCATAAACTTTTTCTAAAAGTCTAGGAACAACACTCATATAATGTGGCTTTACTTCCTTCATATTTTCACCCATTTTATCAATGCTTTCTGCAAAATACACGGAAAAACCAGCATATTGGAACATATAAAACAGCATCCTTTCAAATATGTGGCAGATAGGAAGAAAACTTAAAACTTTAAAATTGTGAGTTACAGGATCACCAGTTAAAGGAATTCTACTCGTACTTGCCAAAGCATTAGATAAGATATTCTGATGGGTGAGCAAAACACCTTTTGGTTTTCCTGTTGTTCCAGAAGTATATATAATAGTGGCTAAATCATCTGGTTTAATACCATTGCTTAATTCATCTACTTCACTTTGGGTAATATCATCTTTCCCGAGATCTAAAATTTCTTTCCAATTGGCACATCCTGGAATTTCGTCAAAAGAGAAAATCCCTTCCAGGGTATGGCACTTGTCATCAATAGTTTTTACTTTGTCTAATAACGCCAGATCTGATACAAAACAATATTTTACCTCTGCATCATCAAAAATATACTGATAATCTTTTTCTGGACTACTGGGATAAATGGGTACTGTGGTAATACCTACGAGCTGAGATCCTCTATCAATAACTGCCCATTCTGTACGAGTGGCAGAGGTAATTACAGCAACTCTATCAAATGGTTTTAGGCCAAGCTTAAGAAGACCTCTGGCGAAAGTATTGGAAAGTGAAATAAACCTACTTGTAGAGGTTTTCTCCCACTCACCATTATATTTTGTACACATGAAATCATCTTTTGGAAACTTTTCATTTGCACGTGCAGCTATATCAAACAGTCGGGTTACTAGCATTAAGTATAATTTTTGTTAAATATAATGTTAATGTCTTGAATAAAAACATTTATAATTTGAAATCAATTTCTGCATTAAAAAATCTACCCGTTAGGCGTACAGGTACAGGGAAAATATAGTTTGTACTAACATCCGTAATCCATTGGTTTGCAATTGTGTTATTTATATTAAATGCATTAAATACCTGGATACTTAGAATCATCTCATCAAAAAAATCTAAAAATCCTATAGGAGAATCACTATTTTTAGCATCTTTAAATACATAGCTAAGACCGATATCCACCCTTTTATAATCGGGCAATTTCTTCGTGAATTGGTACGGATTATTAAATAAAGGCGCTCCATTAGGCAATCCCTGAGCCCAAACTGCAGATAAGTTTACTCTCATTCTGGGAAATCTAGGCATGTAATCCTGATAAAATAAGCCAAAACGATAACCTTGGTCGGTAGGTCGAGGAATATCTCCTTTACCATCAATATTTTCATAGGCTCTTGCGTAACTAGCAGATATCCAAGAATCTATGCCTGGAACAAATTCCCCAAAAAGCCTTGTATCTATACCATATGCATATCCTGTGGCATTATTTTTACCAGAATAACGCAGCCTTACATTATCCATAAAATAGGGGATAAGGCGATCCATTTTCTTGTAATACAATTCAGCAGTCAATTTAAAAGGGCGATCGTCAAATTCAAATTCATAATCGCTACCTAAAATCGCTTGGTAAGATCGCTGCGCTTTTATTTGATTGCTCAAGTCGCCTTGTAGGGTTTTAATTTCCTTATAAAAGGGTGCCTGATAATATACGCCTCCAGAAAGACGGAAAAGGATATCACTTTTCCAGTCTGGTTTAAGTGCAAATTGTACTCTAGGAGATACTAAAGTTTCATTGTTAAAGGACCAGTTTGATATTCTTACACCTGCATTTATATGAACTTTATTGGTATTCCATAGCAAATTATGTGAAGCTTGTATGTAGCCAGAAATCCGTGTAGCATCAAGGGAATTTTTTCCCGAAATTAAATAGTTAAGGTCTAAATTTGATACATCTAGACTTCCAGGTATAGTATTTGCTCTAGGTACGGAGTAACCGGCGGAATCTATAAGTCTCCACTCATTGGTAAGATCTTGTAAATTTTCCTTTTCATACTTGACACCAGCTTCCAAGCTTGTATTGGGGTTAAGATCATATCTAGATCTCACTTGTGCTCCATATGTTTTTACCAATACGTCATTCCTAGCATGCTCTATTTGTCCCCCAATTTCATAAGTGGTATTGGGTTGCCCGGTAATAGGATCCTGTGCTTGAAGTTGGTATGCCGAAGCGATGCTGTAATATTCTCTTTCTCTGTTTTGATAATAAAAATTATCCCAAATTATGCGAATATTATCCTTTGGCCGATAAACTGCAGATAGGGTTCCCATATAATTTCTATATCGGTCTTTTTCGGTACCATTGTAAGCTACAGTAAGACGATACGGATTTTGTAGGGATCCAAAATCAATCTGTTTACTTTTAGGTACCATGTTAAACTGGTTTTCCGAAGCTATACCTAAAAAGGATAAGCTTAATTTCTCTGATGGATGATAATTGATATAGGTCTGAGCATCCAAATAAATAGGATTAAAGTCGGAATCCTCATTAAATGTTTTTAGCAAAAGATTGGTATTTCTATATCGAGCAGAAAGTATTGCAGAAAGCTTATTATTTTCAGTTGCATATCCTCCCGTAAGGCGGCCACCAATAAGACTGGCTTCTCCGGAAACTTCTAATTTTTGCGGTTCTCTATAATATATATTTAGCGCACTGGACATCTTATCTCCATAACGGGCCTCAAATCCCCCCGCAGAAAAATTTACGATAGAAACTAAGTCTGGATTTATGATACTTAGACCTTCCTGTACCGAATTCCGAATAAGAAAAGGTCTATATACTTCTACATCATTGATATACACCAAATTTTCATCATAATTTCCTCCACGAACCATGTATTGAGAAGAAAGTTCTGTATTGGAGTTTACAGAGGGTAGCGTTTTTAGAATGGCTTCTATCCCACCAGATACACTTGTTACCTGCTGAGCATCCTTTCTATTAATATTTACAGATGAAATATCTGTATTTTTACCTATTCCTCTACTGCTTCGCTGAAAAACAATTTCTTTCAGGTTTTTTTCTTCCTGAGTGGATCTTACAGTGTCCTTTTTTCTTTGAGCCGAAACTGGTAAAGAAATAAATAATACACTAAAAAGTAGGATTTTGATAAAAGACAGACCGTTCACAGGCAGATTTTTTGTTGAAAATACCATAATTAAGTTAAAGCTTTGCGTATTTCAGTCAATTTTATTAATAATTCTTCTACCTGGGCCAGCGGAAGCATATTCGCGCTATCAGATTTTGCTTCACTTGGATTAGGATGTGTCTCCAAGAATATTCCATCTACACCTGCAGCTATTCCGGCTTTTGCTATGCATGAAATCATTTCCGGCAGACCCCCTGTAACTCCAGAAACTTGATTGGGTTGCTGTAAAGAATGTGTAATATCAAGAATTACGGGTGCAAATTTTTGCATCGTGGGTATGGATCTAAAATCTACTACCAAATCCTGGTATCCAAAAAAAGTCCCTCGCTCCACTAAAAAAAGAGAATCATTTCCACTCTCCTGACATTTTTCAATAGCAAATTTCATACTTTCTGGAGACATAAATTGCCCTTTTTTAATACAAACAGGAAGTTTTGTTTTGGCTGCAGCTACCAGCAGATCTGTTTGTCTGGCTAAAAAGGCAGGAATTTGTAAAACATCGACATATTCTGCAGCCATGGCGGCATCAGTAGGTTCATGAATATCGGTAATGACTGGAATATGAAAATTGTCAGAGATTTTTTTTAATATATTCAAGGCTTTCAAATCTCCAATACCTGTAAAAGAGTCCAGACGAGAACGATTGGCTTTTTTAAAACTCCCTTTATAAATGAATGGTATATTAAGCTTTTCTGTAATAGAAATAAGAGTTTCTGCAATCTCAAAACTGATTTCTTCACTCTCTATGGCACATGGCCCTGCAACAAGAAAAAAATTAGGGGTTGAAAAGATTTTTATTTTAGGAAAGGGAAGTTTCATTTTACTGAATTTTTTGGTAGAGATTATAGTCAGTTCCTGATGGTTTTAGCTTATAAATTTTTTGAATTAAAGGATTAGGGTGAGAAAGATGTTCATTAATTCTAAAAGTTTTAATTAGAATATAATGATTCTTGTAAAAATTACCTTCTTCCGAATTATCTTGTGTTAGTGGCATATAGGCCAAAATATATTTCGGCTGTCTCGTTTTAGCAATTATATATCTAAAATTTTCAGGATGATCATGAATAACTTTTTGAATTGGCTTATCTACAAGACCTACCTCATCAATAGTTTTTAAACCTGAAAAATAGGGTATATATCCAGCAGGTTCTAGAAAAATCCATTGGGACTTATCAGGTTCAATAGAATTTAAATATAAACCTATAGAACGACGGTAATTCCATTCACCATTACCAGTAGCAATGCTGTGTATAGCTTGAAAAATAATTAAAGGAAGGAGGTAAAACAGTGAAAATGACACCCAATACCACCTACTAACTTTAGTTATTTTTTGTCTTAACAATAATAATATAATAGGTAAAAATAGACACAACTGTGGTACCCAATAATACCAATCAAAATAACTTCTTTGAGATAGAAATACGAAGGTTTTTACAATTCCAAAACCAAATAGGATAACAAGAAATTTCTTAGTATTTTCTTTTTCGTGTTTGATACAGATAATAAAAGCTGCTATTTCAAATACTAAAATTATCCAAAAAATAGGATTCGCTCCAGGAAGTTTAAGCATACCTCCAAAATGTGGAAAATAGTATAAAAATTCATTTATCCTTTGTGAAAAACTTATATTTTGTAAGATTTTGTATGCGTTTTGTTTCGCTACAATGGTATTATTTACTATTTCATTAAAATATAGATAATTAAATGCAATGCAGGAAAGAACTCCAATTAAAATTCCCAGCATAAATTTCCAGTCCCATTTTTTAGTAAAAATTACTTGAACGATAAATGCAATTCCTAAAAAAATAAGGGTGTCTATTCGCGTAAATAGAATTAAAAATGGTAGTACGAGTTTGGCCCAATTTCTATTTTTAGCTAACCCAAAATAAAGGAATGCCATTTCAAGAAAAAATAAAAGACCATATTCCATTCCTAATATCCCAATCTTAATAGAAGCTGGTAAAATACCAAAGATGAAAATAAAAACACCTAATCTCCGAACTTCTAAACGTAGTAATTTTCCTAACCAATAACTCCCAATTGTAAAGAGTAGTGTATTAGTCAAAAGAAGCGGATATATGAAATTGTATTTGCCAAATAGTACGTTATATATATAGGAAAGGAATACATATAAATGTGTGGTACTGGCACTTATTTTAATATCTCCATTGAAACCTATAACACTATAATCCAAAAGATTTTGCGCTACTCTCCAAGTAATAAAAGCATCTTCCTGAATATGGTGGGTGAAAAGAAAGACTATCTTAATCAGGATTGCAGCTGCAGCTCCCCAAAATACCCAATGAATTGTACGCCTTTCGCGCAGATTTTTCGTAAGCTCTGGCATAGATGATTATTTGGCAGCCTGAATGATATCTCTTTCTAGCTGTGCCCTTTTTTCTTTGCTATAGGTGCTATCAAATCCGTCCATCACACCGAATAAATATTGATAAAATGAAGTTATTTCGCCTGCATTAATGCTCTTTTCATATCTCTTTTCTTGAGGGCTATTTTTAAGGTCAGTGATGAATTTTTTAAATTCTTTATCTACTGGTTCCAATGCTTTGATTGCATATGAATAGGCCTCATTATTTTTTCCTTTAAGTCTATAAGCATCCACTACAGCAGAAACCACAATAGAATACTCTAAAGGTTTCATTTCCATATCTTTTCCTACATATTGTCTTGTGTCATCTGGTAAGTTTTTAAAATATTGATACTCTTTCCAAATATCATTTTGAAGTTTTTTAGCCAATGAAAGCGCTTTTTGTTCCTGACCAACTAAAATATACGCATTGATTATGCCGCCTAAGCTTTTAGCATCAGCATATTTATCTGAAGGTATCATTTTTTGAACTAAGTTTAACACTTCCAATGCTTTGGCAGGATCACCTGCCTTTACTAAAGCCTCTGCAGCGCGCGAAGCTGATAACCGATACCCGTAAATATTGGAAATTCCAGTCTCATCGAAGTGTGTTTTTTTATTTTCAAGACCTCCCCACTGGAAACCTTTTACTGATTGATACAGTTTTTGCGCATTTACTCTTCCAAACTCTCCCGTTTCTGCTCTTGGTGTTTTAAATGGAACCAATGAGTAGGTGAAGCCATCGAATTGTAAATAATCTTGTAGAAAAAGCATTCCAGATGGATCATACACTGCACCAGCACTTACAGATATCGCTTGTCTCCAATCATTATTAGCCAAAATATCCAACATGATAATACCACTCTTTGTCATTACATTAGATTTGTAATCAATGACTAAATTGGGTAAAGCATTTCTTGCTTCTTCGGCTGTTATAGACCCAGATGCTACGGCATTAGGGATATTTACAGGAACAATTATTTTTTGAACAGGTAAAATATTAAATGATGATAAATCCTTTTCACCAAAGATCATTTTCAGGATGGTATCCTTTTGTGGGGAAGTATATTTCAAAAAATCTACTGCCTCTTTTGCCGTAAGGCTATCTTGTGTAAGGAATTTAGTAAACTCGGATAGCTCAGAGAAGTTTACGCCTTGGGATTCCATATTCTTGAAAATATTTGCCCAATCCTCCTTACTCATCACATATACCTGCTCATTTTTTCCTTCACCATAAAATTCTTTACTAAGCGAGGATGGAATAGGGGGTGAAGCATTCGTTTTGCGCTTCAGCTGTACCGCATTCCAGGCAGTTCCAGCTAATGTGGTGTTAATTATTTTAATATCAGTTCTATACTCATTTGTTTCCTGAAGGGACCATAGAGGGTAGGTATCATTATCAGCTACTACAAATAAAATACTGTTTTTAGGCAAGTTTTTTACATTAGAAACAGCAAAATCATAAGCAGCACTTCTATTACTTCTATCGTGGCTAGTGAAATTTTGGAACAGCATGAGAATAGGAATTCCCATAAATGGAAGTAGCCATGCGCTACGTAAGTTTTTTTGTTTTATTTTGGAAATTAGGAAATTATATATCGAAAGTACTCCAAGACCTGTCCATAAAGCAAATACGAAGAAACTTCCTACCATTGCATAGTCTCTTTCTCGCGGTTCAAAAGGTTTTACACTGGTATAAAAAATAATCCCGACACTGGATAGGATAAATAAAGCCAGCATAGCATAAAATCGCTTGAAATCTTGAAAAGCTTGAAAAAAGAGACCTATTAATCCCAATATAAATGGAAGAAAATAATAACTGGCACTGCTTTCATTTTTATATTTTGCAGGCATATTCTCACTATCTCCTAGGTGCAAATTATCAATAAAAGGTATTCCACTCTGCCAATTTCCGCGTGTAATTTGCATTTGTCCTTCCATGTCGTTTTGCCGACCAACAAAGTTCCAAGCCAGATAACGTAAAAAATAATGATTTAGCTGAAATCCAAAGAAATATGATATATTTTGTCCTAATGTAGGCTTATGTACCCGAAGAAGATCATATTCCTTGGCATCTAAAAAATCTTGTACGGTAATAGTTCCATCAGCTGCTTTTTGTTTGAGATGAAGAAACATTTTTTCCGCATCAGGATTTCCGTTAATATTTTCATTATCCGTGTTTAGCTCAAAATCTGGAGCTCCATACATACTAATATAATTGGCCATTATGGATTTCCCCTCGTTGCCCATTCCTTGGTACATACGCGGAAAAAATCCTACATGCCGGTCATCATATTCATAGCTGAAGTGCTCACCCACACGCTCATAGCGCTTAGTTTTTTCATTTTTTTCGTAAATATTTCCTCGTGAAATAGTTTTGGTATTTCCATTTTCATCTTTTTTCATTCCTGCATTATCTAGATAAGCAGTATAATTTTGTCCATAAAAAGTAGGCCAATCACCATACTGTTCCCTATTATAATAATCCCTCATACTGAGAGCATTATCAGGATTATTAAGGTTCATTGGTGGATTTGCATTGGCTCTAATAGGGATTACCATCCAGCATAAAAAACCAATTAATAAAAAAGTAAAGGATAAAGTGGCTGTTTTTGCAAGATGATTCCTCGTTGTAAAACTTATTTTATTTAAGAAATACAATATTGCTATTAATAATATAGAGGCTATTAGCGTTCCGCTATGAAAGGGTAGGGAAAGATAATTGACCGCAAAAATTTCCAGTTCGCCAAATAACATCATCACGAAAGGGAAGATGAATTTATAAAGTATAATCAATACTACCAGAGTAACTGCATTTGCTATGATGAAGGATTTCCATTCAAATTTTTCTCTCCTAGAATAATAAAGTAGGCATGCAGCAGGTACAGCTAAAAGACACATCATATGGATACCGACACTTAAACCGGCAACAAAAAATAACAAAATTACCCAGCGTAAGGATGAATTTTTGGTGGTAATGGCAGGATTTTTAGCTTTATTTTTATCTTCTATATCCATGGAACGATCCCATTGTACCATTAACCATATAATTAATGAAACAAATAAGCTTGCCATAGAATAAACCTCTCCTTCTACAGCGTTATACCAAAAGGTATCTGATACTGCGAATATTAAACTCCCTGCTGCTGCTGCTATAAACCCAGCGATTCGCTGTTCTTTTGTTGGATTGAGGCTATCCCATTTCATTGCTTTTAAACCTAAATGAACAATGATCTGAAACGTGAAATAAATTGTAATACCTGAGAATAAACAAGACATACCATTAATAATAATAGCACTCCATTCATTATTACCGAAGTTAAATATAGATAATGCAGCACCAAACAGTTGGAAAAATGCTGCGCCAGGGGCATGAGTAACTTCTAATTTTGCGGCCGAAGGTATATACTCTCCTATATCCCAAAATCCGAAATATGGCTCCATGGTTAGAAGATATAATACGAAACTAAGGAGTGCCACCAGAAATGCTATACCACGGTTCCAGTGCCTAAATTCCCAATTTTTCATGAATGTATATTTTTCCGTGCTAAAATACCATTATCTTTACGAATAAAAAGTAATATTTCCAGCAATAAATCAAGGTCAATTTGCCTTCAACTTAATATCCATCATAGAATTTCACACAATGCAATACTCATTTTGAAATTTTTGTATTTTTGCCGCTTCGCTTATTTAAACACGAGGATTGCATGAGGAATGTCTTTAATACTATACTAGATACCATAGGAAATACTCCTATGATACGTTTACATAAAATTACCGAACAAATTCCTGCAAAAGTTTTAGCGAAATTGGAATCATTTAATCCTGGCCATAGCACAAAGGATCGCATCGCTCTCCATATAGTAGAAAATGCTGAAAAAAGAGGTTTATTAAAACCTGGAGCTACCATCGTAGAAACTACAAGCGGAAACACCGGATTCTCTATAGCCATGGTAAGTGTATTAAAAGGTTATTCCTGCATTCTAGCAGTTAGCGATAAAACAAAGGCGGAAAAAATAGCCTATCTTAAGGCTTTAGGTGCTCAGGTTCATGTATGCCCAGCAGCAGTGCCGGCCGATGATCCCAGAAGTTATTACGAAGTTGCTAAAAGAATAGCCGCAGAAACCCCAGGAAGTATTTATATTAATCAATACTTTAATGAACTAAATGTAGACGCACATTATAACACTACTGGCCCTGAAATCTGGGAACAAACAGAAGGAAAAATTACGCATTTAATAGCCTGTACAGGTACGGGAGGTACTTTAAGCGGGACTGCAAGATATTTAAAGGAAAAAAATCCACATGTAAAAGTCATCGGTGTGGATGCTGATGGCTCGATTTTAAAAACCTATTTTGATACCGGAAAAGTTAATCTTGAAGAAATACATTCTTACCAAATAGAGGGTCTTGGCAAAAACCTTATCCCGGGAGCATTAGATTTTACTATAGTTGATGAATTTGTAAAAGTAAATGACGAAGATTCCGCATACCGTACTCGTGAGATAGCACTTAAAGAAGGTATCATGGGAGGTTACACATCCGGAGCAGTTACTCAGGCATTACATCAATACCATAAAGAAAAACATTTTTCTGAAAAAGATGTTGTAGTAGTAATCTTCCCAGATCATGGTTCTAGGTATATTTCTAAAGTTTATAATGATGAATGGATGCAAGAGATGGGATTTACTCATAGTCCATTAGCGAATTACCCGAAGGAAATTTCTGAATAAAATGGAAATATAAAATTTATAATGCAGCCATCATTAAGGCTGCATTTTGGTTTCTAAGCTTAGAACAAGCTTTTAGGTAAACTAATCACAATATCTTACCTTTGCACACTTTACGAATTCAGATTTTATGGTAGATATATTCGATAGGATGAAAAATAATCCAGGCCCTCTTGGCCAGTTTGCAGATTATGCAGAGGGTTATTTTATTTTTCCGCGTTTGGAAGGTCCTATAGGTCCCAGGATGATTTTTCAGGGAAGAGAAGTTATTTTTTGGAGTGCGAACGATTATTTAGGTTTGTGTAACCATCCAGAGGTAAAAGAGGCTGATGCTAAAGCTGCTGCTGAGTATGGTTTATTTTATCCTATGGGTGCTCGTGCCATGTCCGGTGAGACAGATTTTCATTTGCAATTGGAAAAAGAACTGGCTGAATTTGTTATAAAAGATGCTTGTTATTTATTAAATTTTGGATATCAAGGGATGGTTTCCATCGTAGATTCTTTGGTCTCCCGCCATGATGTTATCGTGTATGATGCAGATTCTCACGCTTGTATTATAGATGGTGTTCGTTTACACATCGGGAAAAGTTTTACATATAGGCATAATGATGTTCAAAGTCTGGAAAAGAATCTGGAACGCGCCACTAAGGTAGCAGAAGCTAATGGAGGAGGGATTTTGGTAATTACGGAAGGAGTATTTGGGATGCGAGGCCAACAAGGGAAACTGAAAGAAATATGTGCTTTAAAATCCAAATATAATTTTAGATTATTGGTGGATGATGCTCATGGCTTCGGTACACTTGGAAAAACTGGTGCAGGTGCGGGCGAGGAACAAGGTTGCCAGGATCAAATAGATGTTTATTTTTCCACTTTTGCAAAATCTATGGCTGGTTTCGGTGCATTTGTCGCTGGAAATAAAGAAATTATACGGTATCTGAAATTTAATCTTAGGTCTCAAATATTCGCTAAATCCTTAACATTACCTATGGTTATTGGCGGATTAAAAAGACTTGAATTACTCAGAACTCGTCCAGAAATCAAAAATAAACTTTGGGAAAATGTCAATAAACTTCAAAAAGGTTTATTAGACAGCGGTTTCGATATTGGAAATACCAATACGTGCGTTACGCCTGTCATGATGAAGGGAACTACGGTGGAGGCTACCATTATGGTGAAAGATTTAAGGGAAAACTTCGGAGTATTTACCTCTATTGTGGTGTATCCTGTAATACCAAAAGGAATGATATTATTGCGCTTAATTCCTACGGCATCCCATACAGATGCGGAAATAAATACAACTCTGGAGGCTTTCCGTGCAGTACGGGAAAAACTTGATTCTGGAGAATACAAACGTCAAGCTGATGAGCTGGTAGCCAAGGAAGGCTATTCTTTTAAAGATATGTAAAAAATGCCGGAAAATCTTCCGGCTCTTTTTATAATGAATCAAATGGGATACGGGTCTGCTCTCCTGAGACAATATTTTTAAGTTGAATCTCCTGTTTTTCGATTTCTTCAGAACCAATTATCGCTACCATTTCATAGCCTTTTTTCTCTGCAAAACTGAACTGTTTCTTAATTTTGGCAGATTCAGGATAAAGTTCTGAACGGCTTTTAGGATTTTTATTTCTAAAATTCATCATTTGCATCATAGCTTGGATAGATTCTTCCTGGCCCAAATTGGCAAATAGAATACCGCCAGAATTTTGACCTATCCCCAGTTTTTGAAAAATACTTAACTCCTCCATCACCAATATTATCCTATCTAAGCCAAATGATATCCCAATTCCCGGCATATTCTTTAACCCAAACATTCCTGTAAGATCGTCATACCTGCCGCCGCCGCCTAAACTTCCCATGGCAACCGATGGAGATTTAACTTCAAAGATAGAACCTGTATAATAATCTAATCCCCTTGCAAGGCTAAGGTCTATGCGTATTTCAGAAGATGAAGGGAGAAGGTTTTTTGCACCTTCGTAAACTTTCTTCAATTCCTCTAAGGAATGAAGTGCTGAAGTATTTAATTCAAATATTTGATTTAAAAATAAAATCATTTCATCTGAATTTTTTTCAGTACCAAATAAATTCTGAGCTAAATGTAACTTTTCCTCCTCGATACCCATGTCCTTCCATTGTAACAGGACTTCTTGAATTCCAATCTTATCAATTTTATCAAGAATAACACTGAACACAAGAAACTTATCATCTGAAACGCCTAAGATAGAGGCAATTTCTTGTAATACTTTTCTATTATTAAGATGGATATGAATAGGCAAGTTCAAGTCTGAAAACACTTGTCCATATAGTGCACAAAGTTCAATATCCAAAAGTATAGATGTACTCCCTACAATATCTGCATCGCATTGATAAAATTCTCTGTAGCGGCCTTTTTGAGGTCTATCAGCGCGCCAAACCGGCTGAATTTGATATCTCCTAAACGGCATTGGAAGCTGTGTATGATTCATTGCAACATATCGTGCAAATGGTACCGTAAGATCATAACGCAGCGCTTTTTCTGAAATTTCTTTGGTTAATTTCAGGCTGTTTTTATTCTGAAGGTATTCATCATTGGCTTTAGTTAAATAATCGCCAGAATTTAGAATTTTAAAAATTAGCCGATCGCCTTCTTCTCCGTATTTTCCTGTAAGAGTTTCTAATAACTCAAAAGATGGTGTTTCTAATGGTTCAAAGCCGAAATTTTCAAATCTTTTTCTTATGATTTGCTGTACATACTGTCTTTTATAGATTTCCTGGGAAGAAAAATCTCGAGTGCCTTTAGGGATGCCGGGTTTCATATTAATTTTGAGGTAAAAATAATGGTTTTAAATTATTCCTTTTTGCCAAAATTAAAGTAAATATTATATTTGCGCTCTTTTTCGGGATGTAGCGCAGCTTGGTAGCGTACTTGCATGGGGTGCAAGGGGTCGCTGGTTCGAATCCAGTCATCCCGACAAATTAACTTCATTTTTGTTAAGATTTAATTTTTGAGCTATTTTATGTAACAAATTTTAGGATAAGGTTACTTATTATTAAAATTTATGTATGAATAGTGTACTCCAGGTAAATAACCTGACAAAAAAATACAAAGTTCTCGCAGTAAACAATCTTAATTTTTCTATAGATAAAGGGAATGTATATGGTATTTTAGGACCTAATGGTAGTGGGAAATCTACTACCTTCGGAATGCTACTTACTACTGTGCAACCTACGGGAGGAAGCTGGGAATGGTTTGGGAAGGAGGGTACCGATACTGCGACTTTAAAACGAATGGGTGCCATTATCGAACAGCCTAATTTTTATCCCTACCTCTCCGCACTCGATAATTTAAAAATTGTAGCACAAATAAAAGGCGTGCCTTACAACAAAATTGAGGAAAAATTACAACTAGTAAATCTTTTAGATAGAAAAAAAGAGAAGTTTAAAAACTTTTCTTTAGGGATGAAGCAGCGTCTATCTATCGCTTCTGCTTTACTCAATGATCCTGAAATTTTAATATTAGATGAACCTACCAATGGGCTAGATCCAGAGGGAATTATTCAAATTCGAAATCTTATTCAGCATATTGCATCCAAGGGTATAACTATTTTTATTGCAAGCCATTTATTGGATGAAATTGAAAAGATATGTACCCATGTTTTAATATTAAAACAAGGAACTGCTATATACAGTGGAGAAGTTTCTGGTGTAGGGAAGCAGGAAGCCTTCTACGAATTACGATGTGAAGATATATCAGTAGAAAAGCTTGCTGATGCAGTGAAAAACATAGACGGAATTTTAGAAATTAGCATTAAAGATAATCTCGTTATCGCTACTGCGACAGGAAATCTTATGCCCGCTCAACTAAATAAAATACTTGTCCAGGAAGGGATTCACCTTTCTCAGTTGGTGCATAAAAAGCATTCTTTGGAGACAAACTTTTTACAATTAATTCAAAATCCAGCCTAATGAAAAGATTACTAACACTGGAGTATTTAAAAAATATAAATTACAAACCTTTCCGGATTCTTAGCATAATCTACTTTATAATTTTAGGTGGTTTACTCTTTATTGGCTTAGTTGATTTTAAGTTATTTGATAAATTCAATATTAATTTAAAAACAGAAGGAATTTATGAATTCCCATATATTTGGAGCTTCACAACCTATATCGTAGGCTTATTAAAGATTTTTTTGGGCCTAATAATCGTATTTTCAGTTTGTCAGGAATTCACCAACAGAATGTTTAAACAAAATACTATTGATGGATTGAGCAGGAAGGAATTTATTACCTCTAAATTTCTTACTATTCTCATGTTTTCTTTGCTTTCTACAATACTTGTCTTCCTTATTACGCTATTTTTAGGATATACTTATTCTACTAAAACAGATTTTTCTCTCGTAACACAGGAAATGTATTTTATTGGGTGTTATTTTGTGAAATTAGTAGGTTTTTTTACCTTTTTATTATTCTTAAGTGTACTATTTAGAAAATCCATATTTGTATTGATTGGATTATTTGTATGGTCAATAGTAGAAACAATTTTAATTTCAGTTGAAAAAGCTAGCTACATGGCTGGTGTTAACCCAGATCAAGCAATTGAAAAACTTCAGCATTATACTGGGATAACAAGTTTTTTACCTTTAGAATCTTTTGGAAACCTTTTAAAAAACCCACTACTACGACTAAAAACTGCTAAAATGTTCGGTATTACTACAGATTTCCCTTTCCCTACCTATTCAGTATTGGCCAGTATCTTTTGGATAGGGATATTTTTAATAGGTTCTTTCCTTATTCTAAAAAGAAGAGATACCTAATTAATTCAATTTCTCATCATTAGAAAAGGCCCTTGATATAGGGCCTTTCTTTTATTGAGAAATATTACTCACTTGATCTACCACATAGCGGGTGTTTCCTCTCCAAGGCAATACACCTTTATATTCTTTATAATGTACGTCCATTTTTTTTCCTGCATTTTCAGAAAGGGTTTTAAAAACCGCATCCTCAGAAACGGAAAATTCAAATTCATAGGAGGTAAGATCTCCTGTTCTTCCTCTACCAAAGCCATCTTGTATTAATTTTCCTTCATAGGTTTTAAATACATAACCTTTTTTAGTTATATAATTTAGCGTTCCGCTTTTTACCCCTTCTGCAAAAACAAAAAGATATTTATACCAAAAAATACCACCTGCAATAAGCAATATACCAAGAAGAAAAAGTGGGAGAACTCTTTTTCTAAGGTTGTTTTTAGGGCTAGAGAAAGTAGGGGAGGAATAGCTTTTCCCAGTGAGTTCGTCGTTTTTCATATTGTATAATTATTAAGATTTCAGAGAATTAATTGGATATTCCTCTGGAAATTACGATACGTTGAATCTCTGATGTGCCTTCGTAAATCTGAGTTATTTTTGCATCACGCATCATCCTTTCTACGTGATATTCCTTCACATAGCCATTTCCACCATGAATTTGCACCGCATCTACTGTAACCTCCATTGCAGTATCGGAGGCGTATAATTTTGCCATTGCTCCGGAAACTGATATATCTTCACCTTCATCCTTTTCAGCTGCGGCTTTATAGCATAGCATTCTGGCGGCCATAATTTTTACATGCATATCAGCAAGTTTAAATGCAATTGCTTGATGCTTAATTATTTCTTTACCAAAAGCTTTTCTTTCCTGAGCATATTTTAAAGCAAGTTCGTATGCACCTGCGGCAATACCCAAGGCCTGAGATGCTATACCTATCCTCCCACCATTCAGTACAGCCATTGCAAAATTGAACCCGAAACCATCTTCTCCTATCCTGTTTTCTTTTGGTACTTTAACATTAGTAAACAAAAGAGAGTGCGTATCAGAGCCTCGAATACCTAATTTATCTTCTTTAGGTCCAATTTCAAAACCTTCCCATTCTCTTTCAACTATAAAAGCATTAATACCTTTATGGCCTTTCTCGGGATTAGTCTGTGCGATCACGATGTAATATTTGGCATTACCACCATTGGTTATCCAATTTTTTACCCCGTTGAGTTCGTAATAATCTCCTTTATCTATAGCAGTGGTCTTTTGGGAAGTTGCATCAGATCCTGCTTCCGGTTCCGAAAGGGCAAATGCACCTAAAACTTCACCTTTGGCAAGAGGAGTTAAATATTTGATTTTTTGTTCTTCACTTGCAAATTTTTCTAAACCTGCACAAACCAAAGAGTTATTTACAGAAATTACTACTGCGGCGGATGCGTCAATTTTAGAAATTTCCTCCATTGCTAATACATAGGAAATACTATCCAGGCCTGCGCCACCATATTGTGGGGAAACCATCATACCTAAAAATCCTAAGCCTGCCATTTTTTTGACTTGGTCATAAGGAAATTTTTGTTCTCTGTCTCTCTCAATAACGCCTGGCAAAAGCTCATTAACTGCAAAATCTCTTGCAGCCTGCCGTATCATTTCGTGTTCTTCCGTTAGGTTAAAATCCATTATATTATGTAGAATAAATTAGTATTAAATTTCTGTTTCTGGGTCCCAATTTTCAAGATAATCATGGACGTGTTTTAAAAACATTCCACCTAAAGATCCATCTACTACGCGATGGTCATAGCTGTGACTCATAAACATAAGATGACGAATGGCTATGGCATCCCCTTCTGGTGTAGATATTACGGCAGGCTTTTTAACAATAGCACCAATGGCTAAAATAGCTACTTGTGGCAGTGGTATAATAGGTGTACCCATTAAGTTCCCAAAGCTTCCCACATTGCTAATAGTATAAGTAGCTCCTTGCGTATCTTCTGGTTTAAGTTTTCTGTTTCTTGCTCTAAATGCCAAATCATTAATTGCTTTGGCTAGACCAGAAATAGAGAGTTGATCGGCATTTTTAATTACTGGGACTATCAAGTTTCCGTCTGGCAGTGCAGTAGCCATCCCTATATTTATATTAGATTTCTTTATAATATTTTCGCCTTCTACGGAAATATTTATCATAGGATAATCCTGAATAGCTTTCACTACAGCCCTTACAAATATGGGCATAAAGGTGAGTTTTTCTCCATACCTTTTCTCAAAAATATCCTTATTTTTCAGTCTCCACCGAACTACGGGTGTAACATCACTTTCTATAAAAGATGTTACATGTGGTGCGGTGTGCTTACTTTTCACCATATTTTCAGCGATAATTCTCCGCATCCTGTCCATTGGAATTATTTCCTCGCCAGATTGTGGGGCGCGAGGCTGAGCAGGAGCAGCCAAATTATTCGGCATTATAGTTTCGGTAGCTAATTGATGTTTCGCATTTTCAATTGTTTGTGGAATTTTTTCTCCTCTACTTTTTAAATATAAAAGAATATCTTCTTTGGTAATTCGATTATTTTGGCCAGTTCCTTTAATAGAATTTAACTCCTCATTAGTAATATTTTCCTTCGAGATAATATTTTTAACTAATGGGCTAAGAAAACCCTCATGTGAGGTACCGCTGGATAAAACACCCTGAACGTGTGGAATGCTTTCCTCAATAGTTTCTATATTCTTTTCTTTGACAGAATCATTATTGGTACTTACTTCTTTTAAAGGCTGTTCAGATTGAGTGTCATCTGCAGAACCATTACCTTCAATTTCCAATATAGCTATGGCTTCGCCGATTTTAGCTATTTCGTCTTTTTGTTTTAAGATTTTAATAATTTTCCCGCTTACAGGTGTGGGAACATCACTATCTACTTTATCTGTAGCAATTTCTACTACGGAATCGTCCTCTTTTACGAAATCTCCTTCAGAGTAGAGCCAGTTAATAATTGTTGCCTCCATTACACCTTCACCCATAGCTGGGAGAATGAGTTTGTGTTCTGCCATGAAACGCTTTTTCGCAAATATACGAGATAGGCTTCAAATTTTAACTTATTAAATTAGGTTAGATATTATTTAAAGCTATCGTTCAATAAAAACTAATTATAATAGATTAATTTACAACTTTTCAAAGTTATTTTCTTACTTATTTTTGGCATTTATATGGTATCAATAGAATTCTATTAAAAGATGCTGTTCCTCTAATTTAATAGCCATTAAAATTTAAATTTTACAATGCATAAAGTTTTTAAAATATCAATTCTATCTACAATACTTATTGCACAAATTTTTTCTGGGCAATTTAACATTATAGAAAAGAGAATTTCCTACACGCTTGAAAGAGAAAAACTAAGTATTCAATACCTAAAGGAAAGACATGGAATAATCCAAAATGATGCTCATATTGTCCCAAAAATGATTGTGTTGCATTATACTGATGGAGGTAATGTAGAATCCTTGTTTAATTATTTTAATAACACAACAATAGAAAAAAGCAGAACTTTAAATAAAAAACAAAGTCGACTGAATGTTTCTGCCCATTACCTTGTAGATAGGGATGGCACCATATATCATTTGGTAGATGATACGCTATTTGCCCGACATGTTATTGGTCTAAATTATTGTGCTATTGGGGTAGAGAATATTGGGAATAAATCTCAACCATTAACCAAAGCTCAAGAGGAAGCAAATGCTTTTTTAATTAGAACATTGGTAAAAAAATATCCTATAACACACGTAATTGGACATTCTGAATATAAAGACTTCCGAAATACGGCATGGTGGAAGGAAACCAATTCTTCTTATTTCACCTTTAAACAAGATCCTGGTACCGAATTTTTAATGAATGTAAGAAGTAAAATAAAAGATTTAAATTTAAAGTATACGCCTTAATTTTATTTGAAATCTATTCGGATAAAATCTCCTTTGTTCATCCCGAGGAGTTCTTTAGCTCCATTACCTGGAATACCTTTATATAAGGCAATTTCTAGATAACCGGTAATATTAAAATAAGCCATAGGACGACCATGAAAAAGATTTTCATCGGGTTCATTTTCTATTAATCCGGAATATCTTTTAAATAGGGTTGAAATTTTGATATTTCTTATATGAATGGTGAAAGATTCATGTTTTGCTATTAATTTAAGCAATAATTCCTTAGATATATTACTTACCAAATTTCCAAAATGATCTATATAGATAATCTGTCCAGTTATACTATTTTCCTTGACTACAGGATTTGGAACTTTTAGAACATGAAAGTCAGTAATTTTCCGTCCGATAATGTCAGGTAAGCCTCCCTTCACTAAATGTTCCGCAGCAGGTATCATTATATCCGCATTCAAAGCATATTCTACATCATCAAATCTATTATTAATAGTAATTTCATATACAGAATCTGGCAAAATCTCTGGAAAAATTAGGCTGAGTAAGCCATTATCTTTACAAATTATCCATCTGTCATTATAGTTGGCCGCTAAATACATTGAATTTTTTGAATAAAAGCTATCCACAAATACCAAATGCACACTTTTTTTGGGAAATAAATGAATGCAATGCCGTAGTAAAAAGCCTGTATGTGCTAAATCAAAAGCGGGTATGGAATGTGAAATATCTACAATTCTATAGTCAGAGGGAAGTCCAGATAATAAACCTTTTATAACAGGAATTCTATAATCTGTGATGCCGTAATCTGATGTAAGTGTGATAAGACTCATTTCTAAACGCAAAAATCAACAAAAAAAATAAGATTACACTTTCTATTATTTTCCTAAATTCGTGGCTAATCATTACTTAAAAAAATGCATGTTTGAAACCACGTATGAGCTGGAAGGAATAGAAACCAAGCGATTCTATGGAGTAAATAATCAATATTTTAATCTGTTAAAAAGTAAATTTCCAGGCCTTAAAGTATCCGGAAGAGACAGTTTTATCTTTGCCCAAGGACATCCGGATGTACTTTCCATTTTTAGCGAAAAAATTAAAGACATTACTGAGTTTATTAAAAAAAACGATGAACTTACCTTAAAAGATGTAGAAAACATCCTTAATTTAAAAAATCCAGAAGAAAAGGCCTTGGTATTTGATCAGGACATGATTATCAAGGGTGTCAATGGAAAAATTATTAAAGCTAAAACCAAGAATCTAAGGTTATTAGTAAAAGAAAGTGAAAAAAATGATATGGTATTTGCTGTGGGACCAGCAGGAACAGGAAAGACATATACCAGCGTAGCATTGGCAGTGCGTGCATTGAAAAATAAAGAGGTAAAAAGAATTATTCTTACCAGGCCCGCAGTGGAAGCAGGTGAAAGTTTAGGATTTTTACCAGGAGATTTAAAGGAAAAATTAGATCCTTATTTACAACCACTTTATGATGCCCTTAGGGACATGATACCGCCAGAAAAATTAGAATCATTTATAGAAAAAAAGGTTATAGAGGTTGCACCATTGGCCTTTATGAGAGGTAGAACGCTAGATGAAGCATTTGTTATTTTAGATGAGGCTCAGAATACTACCCGAAGCCAAATGAAAATGTTTCTCACTCGGATGGGGGCAAATGCAAAATTTATTATTACGGGAGATCCCAGCCAGATAGATTTGCCTAAAAATCAACAATCTGGTTTGCGTGAGGCTATACAATTGTTAAAAAATATTAAGGAAATTGGATTCGTTCCACTTACGGAAGATGATGTAGTGCGTCATCCAGTCGTTAAAAAGATAATTCTTGCATACAATGCTGCAGATATTAATAATTCCGAAAAGAAAATTCATCCTGATACGCAAAAAGAGATTAAATTATAAAAGTTTAACATAAATAATGTGGATTTTAACATTTAAAATTTTGTTTATATATTTGCAGAAATCTTTAATTATTTAATCATGAAGAAAATATTATGTATCGCAGTGATGTCTCTTTTCGGTGGAGCATCTGCAAACGCTCAATTAAGCCAAGGAACTTATATGGTAGGAGGAAATGTTGCAAACATGGACTTTACTAATGGGTTTAATGCTTCTATCACTCCTCAAGTAGGATATTTCTTTAGAGATAGAGTAGCTGCTGGTGCACAATTAGGATTGAACATTCGTCCTAAAGGTACGAGTGACACTCAAACAAACTGGACTCTAGGTTTATTTTCTAGATATTATTTCGGAGAAAATGAAATAGATAACCTATTAAGCAATGGAAGATTCTTCGCACAAGGTGATTTAGGATTTGGAGGAAATAACCCAAGTACTGGTGATAGTACAAATGGTGTTGACTTAGGTATCGGTGCTGGTTATTCTTACTTTATTACTCCAACAGTAGGTCTTGAAGGTCTTTTAAGAGTTGGTGGTAAAGTAGGTGGTGGTAACACAAATTCTCAAACTGATGTTACTTTAAACCTTGGATTCCAAATTTACCTTCCGTCTAAAACAGTTGTTAAATAATAAATACCAAAAGTTTTTAAATTCCGTAAATTAATTACGGAATTTTTTTTTACTAGATTTACTTTTAAATTAAAATTTTATTATGAAAAAAACCATTCTTGCAGGTGCATTATTATGCAGCGCTCTTTCTTTTTCTCAAAGAGTACAAAAAGGAGAGTCTCAAGTAAATGTTGGCGTAGGCTTCGCTTCAGATTACGGTATACCCTTTTATGTAGGTGTAGATTATGGTGTTCATCCAGACATAACTGTGGGTGCTCAAGCTTCATTTGCTTCTAAGAATTATTCTCAAGTAGGATATTCTGAAATAAAAGGGACTTGGTTTGGCATTGGTGCTAATGCAAACTACCACTTTAATACTATACTAAGTATTCCGAATAAATGGGATGTATATGCAGGTGCTACTTTAGCCTATAATTCATTTTCTTATGATTATCCAGCTAATTGGGGTAAAAATGTTTTTAATGATAAAGAGGATTCTGGTGTAGGGTTTGCTGGGCAAGTGGGTGCTCGCTACTATTTTACTGATAAATTTGGTGTAAATCTTGAATATGGCGGAGGCAATATAACCTCAGGTGGAAAATTTGGGATTTCTTATAAATTTTAAAACAAACAAACAACTAAACCGCTCTTAATAAGGAGCGGTTTTTTTTTATGTTTTAATTTTACGCATTTGATCTTAATAGTTATCTTTGTAAAACAAGGCATAAAAAATTGAAGAAAAGAGTAGGTAAAATATTAAAATGGGCGGGTATAAGCCTACTAAGCCTTTTTCTGTTATTGGTAATTTTTGTGTACAGTTTGAATTTGCCAGGGGTTCAAAACTTGGTAAAAAATCAAGTTGTAAATTATATTCAAAATAAAATTAAAACGCCAGTTTCGTTGGAACGTGTATTTGTAGATTTTCCAAATAAACTTACACTAGAAAAACTTTTAATAAAGGATCAAAGAAAGGATACTATGCTCTACATTCAAGAGCTAAAAGTAGGTCTTTCCATACCGGAACTTCTTAAAAATAAGGCAGATATTACAAGTATTTACTTACATACTGCTACTGCTAATGTCCGCAGAGAATCAAATGGAACATTCAATTTTGATTATATCATTAATGCCTTCGCTGGAAATAAAAAAGAGGAAAAAACAGATGCAAAACCTTTTGAATTATCCTTAAACGATATTGATTTACATAAGTTAACGGTTAGATTTAATGATTTACAAGCAAAAAATGATCTTCAAGTTTACTTTAACTCCTTCAAAACAAACGTAAAAACATTTAATCCTGAACTAAATACTTACGCCTTCGGAGATATTCTCTCAGATGGTTTAAGGCTAACAATGAAACAGGATATTTTTAAAGAAGTTGCTAAAAACGTGACTGGTAAGGTAGATTCTTTGTCACAAAAAAAACCATTCCAACTAGGACTGCAAAAAATAGTTTTAAAAGATTATAGGATTCAATATGATGATCTAAATTCAAAAACATTTGCCAATATTATAGTTGGAGAGCTTTCTACCGATATAGGAAAATTGGATTTACCCAAAAATACCTTTGATGTAAAAAGTTTTAGTATTAAAAATTCTGATATTCGAGCTTCAGTTTTTAACCCTGCTAAAACTAATGAACTTGCGAAAGAACTTCCCGATAATCCAACTCATAGTAAAGGTCCACTTGTAGCAGCCCTACAGAAATTCAATCTGGAAAACGTAAAAGTTTCTTATGAAAATACAGGATATGGAAAAAAGGATGGTTTTGACACCAATCATTTAAACTTCAGTACACTGAATCTTTCAGGTGAAAACATTTCTATTAAAGACTCGGAATATACAGGTGAAATTAATTCTGGATATATTCGTGAAGCATCTGGTCTTGCAATAGATGAAGCCAAATTTGATTTTGCCTATCAGGAAAAACAAGCATATTTAAAAAAGCTTTATTTAAAAACGCCTAACACTTTGTTACAGGATGAAATTAGTTTAGGCTACAACAGCCAAATTGAACTTTCAAAGAATCCTGAAAATGTTGCGCTTTTCGTGAATCTTCGTCAAAGTAAAATTGCGATAAAGGATATATTTCTTTTTGCCCCGCAATTGAAATCAAACCCCTCATTGGCTCAATATAGAAATTCCTCATTATTTCTGGATACACAGTTAAGAGGCAAATTAAATGACATCATAATCAATAGACTGTATGCCTATGGTTTGGGTAATTTAAGAATCAATGCCAATGGTAGAATTATAAATGCGAGTGATCCTAATACTCTTCAATATGATCTAGTTATAAGAGAATTAAAAGCTAAAAAATCTGATGTTCTAGCATTTATACCTCCTAAATCTTTACCTAAAAATATAAATCTTCCTGATTGGATGGATGTTCGAGGTACGGCAAAAGGCTCTACACAGGTCTTTAATGCTAATCTTGCTATTCAAACAAGTGCCGGAAATGCAAAAATTAACGCTACTGCGAATTTGGCAAGAAAAGGAAGTGAAACCTACGATATAAAATCAGATTTCAGACAGTTTAATATTGGATATATTCTAAAAAATAAGGATCTTGGTTTAATTACAGGGATAATTAATGCTAAAGGTGTAGGATTTGATCCAAAAACAGCTAATGTGATAGCAAATGGAAATTTGCAACGATTTGATTATCAATCGTATTCTTATAATAATGTTGTATTAAAAGCGAAACTTAATAGAGGAAGTTATGTAGCTAATATTAATTCGCAAGATACTAATGCGCGGCTTAATATGGCTTTAGCGGGAAACCTTAATCAGTCACAAAGTCTTAAAGCAAATGGAAATATTGGATATATTGATCTTAATAAATTAGGCTATACAAAGGAAATTGTACGTTTATCGGGAGATATAGCAGCCAATTTTACTTCTATTAATCCAGATGCGCTTAATGGGTCATTGTTTCTGAAAACCTTTACCTACTCAGATGGTAAACAAAAAATTCCATTACAGGAGTTTTCCCTTATTGCATCCAGTACTTCCAGTGAAAATTCTATTAAAATAAGGTCTCAGATTATAGATGCTGATATTGATGGTAAATATAAGCTTACCCAAATAGCACCTGCACTTTTATCTACATTGGATTACTATTACCATATACCCTCTGTTACTTCTTCTAAAAACTTGTCTTCAGGTCAACATTTTGCTTTTAATGCCGTTGTAAAAGATGATCCTCTGTTAAAAGCATTTTTACCAGAGCTTAAATTTTTCCAAAACGCAAGTATAATAGGAAATTTCAATGCAGATAACAGAAAACTAAATGTAAAAGCTAATGTTCCAGAGTTAGAATATGGCGATTATAAAGTGTCAAACCTAAATTTAACTATTGCAAATCCAGGAAATGTTTTAGAGTACAGCCTCTTCGCACAGAATGTTAATTCCGAAAAACTCGCCATCAAAGAATTAAAACTTGGAGGAGATATCGCCAATAATAAAATAGGGATTATAGCTTCGTCAAAGGATAAAGATGGCGTTGATCAATTTATGCTGGCAGGTGATGTAAGGTCTGAAAAAAACATGAACTTTTTAAGCCTTCGGCCAGGTGGAGTTAAAATCAATTATGAAGATTGGGTAGTTAATGAAAATAATACATTAGGTTTTGGAAAACCAGGAATCTATGCAGATAATTTTGTGTTGAGCAAGAATACTAGTAGCATAGGTCTTCAATCTCAAACTAAGCGTCCAGGAAGTCCTTTAGAAGTTAAAATTAATAACTTCAAAATTGAGGATATTACAGAAATGCTGAAAAAAGACACGCTATTAGCCAGCGGAACTGTTAACGGGACAGCACTAGTAAAAAGTTTTTCTCCAAATATCGCAGCAGAAGCAGTCATTAAGGTTTCAGATTTAAAAATGTATAATAACCCAGTTGGGAACATTGATATCACTGCCAATACGGTTTCTAAAGATTTAATGAATGCCAAAGTAAGTCTTTCCGGAAACGGTAATGATGCTGAAATAAGGGGTACTTACGGCATTTCCGGTGGATCTCTCGATATGATTGCAGATATTAAAGCATTACAAATGACAACAGTTCAAGGATTTGCCTTAGGAGCCATTTTTTCGGCTGAAGGCAGTCTTGGAGGTAAATTAACCATCAATGGCACTACGGCGTCTCCCAAAGTGAATGGAAATCTTGGATTCAGAAATGCAGGATTAGAAATTACAAAAACGGGTAGTGTATTTAAGAATATTAATGATGAGATTATTTTCCAAAATCAAGATGTAGTATTTGATAAATTCAAACTAAAAGATGCTGATGGTAATGCGCTTGTTTTGGATGGAAGAATAAAAAGTCAGAATTTCTCAAGCTTTGCATTTGATCTTAATCTTACTGCTCAAGATTTCAAATTAGTAGACAGTAAAAAGGATAATGATAAGCTTATGTATGGCGTTTTAGCCATGAATGCAGATTTAAAAATTAGAGGAGATTTTGATTTACCTAAAGTGGATGGTTCGCTAAGTATTACAGATAAAACGGATTTCACCTTCGTTTTACCTCAACGATCTCCTACATTACAGGAAAGAGAAGGTATAGTAGAATTCACAGAGGAGGAACTATTTGGTAAAAACACCACCGCAGTCACAGATACTTTACAGGTTAATAATAAGGTTAAAGGAATGGATGTTTCTGTAAATATCGACCTTAATCGTGAAGCCAAAATTTCATTAATAATTGATAAAGCAAATGGTGATTTTGTCAAACTACAAGGTGAAGCCAAACTAACTGGAGGTATTGATCCTAGCGGAAAAACCACTCTTGTAGGTGTTTATGAAATAGAACAAGGTAGCTATGAACTCTCCGTAAATGTATTAAAGAGAAAATTTGATATTAAAAAGGGCAGTACTATCACTTGGAATGGTGAGCCTACCAATGCAGATTTGGATGTTACAGCCATTTATGAGGTAGAGACAGCACCATTAGATCTTGTGCAGCAACAAATAGCGAGTTCTACTCCTGGCCAGTTGGCGCCATTTAAACAGAGAATTCCTTTTCAAACCTTACTCCAAATGCGGGGCGAACTTCTGAAGCCAGAAATCCTTTTTGATATTACAACAGAAGATAAAAATGCTGCAGTAAGTGCAGAGGTTTTAAGCCTTACAAGAACCAAATTGGAACAACTGCGTCAAGAACCCTCTGAGATGAACAAGCAGGTGTTTGCATTGCTTCTCTTAGGAAGATTTATAGGGGAAAATCCTTTTGAAAGTAGCACGGGGATGTCCGCAGAATCTATGGCTCGGGCAAGTGTTAGTAGAATCCTGAGCCAGAGTTTAAATGATCTTGCGGGAGGCCTTATTGCAGGTTTGGATATAAATTTCGGGATAGAATCAGAGGATGATTATAGTATGGGAGAAAAAAACACCCGTACCGATCTAAATGTTGGTCTTAGCAAAAGATTGCTAAACGACAGACTAAAGGTTTCTGTTGGTAGCAATTTTGGATTAGAAGGTAAAGCCAGAACGGGTGAACAAACATCCAATATAGCAGGTGATATTATGATAGATTATCAGCTTTCTAAAGATGGCAAATACATGATGAGAGCGTATAGAAAAAACCAATATCAGGTGGCTTTACAAGGACAGATTATAGAAACAGGTCTTGGATTTGTGATTACATTAGACTATAACGATTTCCGTGATTTGCTAAAAAAGAATAAAAGCGCCATAAAGAAAAAAGAACTTACCGAAGGTACCGTATTGCCAAATGATGGAAAAACAAGAAAATAAATTTACAGCCCTTTTCATTGCTGCATCAGCTTCTGCCTTACTGCTTTCTGCGTGTTCTGGTGCTAGCTTAATGAAACAGGGTGAATACCTATACACGGGGGCTAAAGTCAATATCATATCTGATACGCTTAATAAAGCGGAGAAAGAAGAATTAAAGGATGGGATTCAGGCTAAATTGGCTCCAAAACCCAATTCCTCCATTTTAGGACTTAGGCCACGCTTATATTTCTATAAATGGGCAGAAAATACTACCAAAGAAAAAGGATTAAAGGCCTGGGTAAAAAATAAACTGGGAGAAAGACCAGTTCTATTAGGCGATGTAGACAGGGATTTTAATACTAAAATTGCTATTAATTATGCTGAAAATATTGGATATTTTAATGCCAATGCAAAAAATGATACACTTACAAAAGGAAAACTTGCCAAAGTAGAATACAGTATATGGCCAAGAAATAGATACATAATTGATCAGGTAAGTTTTATTCAAGACTCCAGCCAAATTTTTTCCGAAATTAAAAATGTACAGGATAAATCACTTTTACAGAAAAATGATCCTTATAAGCTGAGTATTATCCGAAATGAACGCCTTCGTATAGATGACCATCTAAAAAACTCGGGATATTATTACTTTTCCCCAGATAATATCATTATTCAAGCCGATAGTACAAAAAGAAATAGCAAGGTGGCTCTTAATGTTAAACTAAAAGATAATACGCCTACTCTTTCTAAACAAAAATTTACTATCGATAAAGTAATTATCTATCCAGATTATTCCATTCAAAATGTGGAAAATGGCAATATCATTATTCCTACCACAACGGATAGTGTGGAGATTTATAATGACATGTACGTTATAGATCCTGAAAAACGATTTAAACCTCAGATTTTTGACCGTGCCATGTATTTTCATTCTGGAGATGTTTATAACAGAAGAGACCACAATCTTACGCTAAAAAGATTGATAAATCTTGGCGTTTTTAAGTTCGTAAAGAATCAATTTGTCATTTCTGATAGTATAAAGAATCAATTTGATGCTTATTATCTTCTTACTCCGCAAACTTTTCAATCCCTTCGTCTTGAAACTTTAGGTAAAACCAATTCCGCTAATTTTACTGGCGGAGAAGTGAATCTCAACTGGATGCACCGGAATCTTTTTAGAGGTGCAGAGCAGTTAAAAGTTTCAGCTTATGGTGGTTTAGATTATCAAATTGGTGGTAATAAAGATAAAAAAGCGAGTAATATTTTTCGATTAGGTGCTAATGCTCAACTAAGCTTTCCAAGAATTATTGCACCCTTCCGATTTGATACCAGTAGTGAATTTGTGCCGAGAACTCAAGTGAACTTAGGCTATGAATATCAGCAAAGAACGGGATTATTTGGCCTTAATAATTTCAATACCTCATTTGGTTATTTATGGAAAGAAGATGCTAAAAAGGAGCATGATTTAAAGCTGCTCAGCGTTACTTTCGTAAAGCCCTTCAGTGTATCGGAGGAATATAATAATCAAATTGCAAATAACCCGAATCTGCAAAGAGCTATTGAAAGACAATTGATATTTGGTCCTATGTATTCCTACACATATACCAATACCATTATCCCTGCAGAACACCAAATTTACGTAAAAGCCGAAGGAGATTTTTCCGCAAATCTTACTGGGCTACTTACGGGCGCTGATGTAAAAAAAGGAAAAGAGAAGAAGATTTTCGGTGTCCCTTTTAGCCAATACGCTAAAGTAGATACAGATGTGCGATATTATTGGAATATTAATTCTAAAAATACCATCGCAGCGCGTCTAATGGCGGGGATGGCTTATCCTTACGGAAACTCCACCTATGTACCTTTTAGCAGACAGTTTTTTTCTGGAGGTAGTAATAGCGTACGAGCATTCCGAGCAAGAAATCTCGGTCCTGGTTCCTATGATCCGAGGGCACAAACCGGTACCTATTTTTATGATCAGTCAGGTGATATTCGCCTGGAGACCAATCTAGAATACAGAAGAAATATTTATAAATTCCTTAATCTCGCAGCCTTCTTAGATGCTGGAAATATCTGGCTTGTAAATGATGATGCTACCCGCCCAGGAGGAAAAATGAGCAAAGATTGGGCATCAGAAATTGCAATGGGTGCAGGAGTGGGTGTTCGTTTAGATTTTAACATTTTCTTGCTCCGTTTAGACCTTGCCATGCCCTTACGCGTGCCGTATTTGCCTAAAAATGAACGCTGGGTTTTTGGGGATTTTGATTTTGGAAATAAAACTTGGAGAAGAGATAATCTCGTACTCAATATTGCAATAGGATATCCATTTTAAAACGTATGAAAAATAAAATTAAAGATTATTTCTCCATTCTAAAAGAAACATATAAGGAATGGAATGACAGTAACGCTATGCGAGATTCCGCATCATTAGCCTATTACGCGATATTTTCTATTCCAGGGCTTTTAATTATTATAATTTGGGTAGCAGGCTTGTTATTTAAAGATTTTAACCTTCAAGAGCTTATTTCTACCGAAATAGGTAGTGCTGTGGGAAAAGATTCAGCCAAAAGTATTGAGGATATGTTGCAAAAATCTTATGTAGATAAGGATAATTTTTGGATGAAAGCCATCGGGGTAGGGGGTCTTATTTTTGGTGCAACTACTTTATTTTTTCAGTTACAAATCTCCTTAAATCAACTCTGGGATGTAAAAGCAAAACCAAAACAAGCATTTAGTAAATTGATTTTAGATCGTGCCAATTCCTTAGGTATGATTCTTATTATTGGATTTTTATTATTGATAACTATGCTTCTATCCACCTTCATAGGACTTGCCAATGATTGGATAAGCAATCATTTCGGCGTGGAGACTCTTTACCTCGTTCGGGCTTTAAATCTTGTAGTAGGCTTTGTAGTGGTAATGATACTTTTTGCTTTAATGTTTAAAGTTCTACCGGATGTAGAGATTTCTTGGAGATCAGTTTGGGCAGGTTCGTTTCTTACCACTATTTTATTTACAATAGGTAAGTTTGCTCTAAGTTCATATTTTAGTAACTTTAAACCTACCTCTACTTTTGGGGCGGCCGGTTCTGTTATATTGATCATGATGTGGATCAATTATACCTGTGTTCTCATCTTTTTCGGAGTGGTTTTTACTAAAGTATATACCTACAGAAAAGGTCTTAGAATCCGTCCGAGTAAGCACGCTGAATGGCTACCGGACAGAAAATGGAGTTCCCCACATGATGAGTTGCCTTATTAATAAAAATCCGGATTATTCCGGATTTTCCATTTGAATACTGTAAGTAAATCTTTGGTTAGTTTTAGATTCATTTTCTATACTGGTGGCATCTTCTACATCCTCAAGTGTAGATTCTAAATCTTCAAATTCCTCTAGTTGAGGAAGTGATAGATTCGTAAGTTCCAAATGCAAAGGGAGTTCTGCCTCGCCAGTCAAATAGTCATATAAGGCATCTAAATTTTTTCCAAAATATTCCGGGAGTTCCAGCTGTTCCCCGAGTTTCATATAAAAATCATCAATATCTATGATGTCGTAAAAATCTATCGTAATTCTTCTTGGTTCCATGCTCAATATAATTTGTTGAAAGTTTTGTAATGGTTTTCTGTACTCCAGACTTCTCCAAATTTGTTAAAAATTAATCTTGAAGAGCCTCTTTTAGGACATTGAAATTCCACATCACATTCATAATATGTTCCAGGTTTTAGTTTTTTTTCCTTATTTAAAAACCTATCGCCACCAATGAGTTTTCCCGGGGCTACCTCGCAAAGATTTTGTTTGGAAGGTATCCATCCCATACTTTTAGCCTTACTTTTTGTAATATAATAGGAAGGCAATTTTTTATTGATATGAATAAAAGCTGCTACCTCCCTAGTATCTCCTAATTTTTTGTTACGTACTACTTCCTGTTTTTGATAGGTATACTTTGTGGGAAGATATTCAGGTTTGTTAGGATTGCATTGGATAAAGAGGAAAATAGCTGAAAAAATACCAAAAAACCACAACCAGTATTTATTTATGGTTCTCACTGTCTCCAATTTTCTGGAATATCACACACGGGTATAGGATTTATCTTATGTTGTGCTGCTTTATTCATTCTTTTAAAAATTGCATAAACCTCAGCATCTCGCCCTGTGTAGGCTTCTTCAGGAATAATTCCCCATTCTTTTTGAATTTTTTCTAATTCAGGATAAGTAGCTCCTATTTGCATTTCATCAGTTCGTTCCGCATCCCAGAGTCCGTCAGTAGGTATTGCACCTGCAATTTCTGGGAGAAGATCCAAATATTTAGCTAAAGAGAAAATTTCAGTTTTATATAAGTCCGCAATAGGGGAAATATCTACACCACCATCTCCGTATTTTGTGTAAAAACCTATTCCAAAATCTTCCACCTTATTCCCTGTTCCACAAACTAAAAGATGATTTATTTGCGCATAATAATACAGTGTCAGCATTCTTAGTCTACTGCGCATATTGGCATAGGCTAGATTTTCATTTCCTTGCTCTATTCCATCCTGAAAAGTTTCTTCTAATGTGTTGAAGGTCTTTGTTAAATCTATGCTTGTACTGCGAACATTAGAATAGCGCTCTTCTAAAAATTGCATGTGTTTTTTTGCTCGGCTGCTTTGATCTTCTTTTTGGCGAATAGGAAGTTCCAAAAGAAGTATATCTAAGCCGGTTTTTGCACAAAGGGTAGATACTACTCCAGAATCTACACCTCCGGAAATTCCTATCACATATCCTTTTATTCCTGCTTTTTCAGCGTAGTCTTGAAGCCAAGAAACAATATAATCTATGATTTTTTGATGTTGCATTTGTAATTATTTGCTCGTTTGCAAGATACGAGTATTACTATATTTGTAAAATGAAGGTATGTAAAAAATATATCGTGGGAATGATAGGTGTTTGTATTTTAAATATTGCACCTATATCTTGTAAGAAAGAGTTGTCATCCCGTTATAATGAACAGGTAAAACCTATAACTAAAAAAATAGAACTTGAAAATATAAGTGAATTTTATTTTAATCCCACCATTTCTACAACAAATTTTAAAGAAAAATTCCCCTTTTTTCAAGGAAGTTTAGATGATTCTACATTCGTAAGTAATAGAACTGATAGTTTACAGCTTGCTATTTATAATAAAACTAGAACAGTAACAGCACGCCCAGATATTAAAAAATATATTGATGAAATTATTCCAAGATATGTTCATTTTTTTGAAGCCAAAGAGATCCCAAAAATTTATCTTTATAGTTCAGGATTAGATTTGTTTGGAAAAGCAATAATTCTCAAAAAAAATCAGTCAGGCACGCAAATATTTATTGATGCTAGTCAGTTTTTAGGTGGTACTGCGCAGGAATACCGCAGCGTTCCTCAATTTCAAAAAAGAAAACTGGATTTAGCTTATTTTCCAATCAAATTCGCCAGAGCTTTAGTGCAAGGAGAAATGGAGGAAAAACCTAATGCTAAATTCATCCATAATGTAATTCAAGAGGGAAAAATAATAATCGGAATGAAATTTCTACTTCCGCAAAAAGATTTTACGCAGTTATTAGGATACACACCAGAACAATCCCAATGGATGAAAGAAAATGAGGCTGGTACTTATACTTACTTTGTAGAACAAAATTACATATACAGTAATGATACCCGCTTAGGAGAACGATTTCTTGCTGATGCTCCTTTTTCGAAATTTTTCTCAGCAAATGATACAGAAACTCCACCACAGGTAGGTTCTTATATTGGTGCTAAAATATGCGAAGAATATCTAAAAATTAATCCAGATATCAGCCTGAAGACACTCTTTAATACAGACCCGGAAATAATTTTTCAACAAGCTAAATACAATCCCAACGACCCTAAATAAAGATAATGAAAGACACAGAAATAAACATACAAGTTAGTCTCGATGAAAACAATATTCCAGATAAAATAATTTGGAATGCTCCAGATGGCGGAATAGAAAATGCCGAAACAGAAGCCCTTATGCTTTCCGTATGGGACAAAGCAAATCAGGAAGCACTCCGTATAGATCTTTGGGGTAAAGAAATGCCAGTACAGGATATGAAGATATTTTTGCATCAGACATTAGTAAGCCTCTCCCAAACTTACCGCAGAGCAACGGGGGAGGATGATATTGCAAACTGGATGGAGGATTTTGCAGAAGATTTTGCCTTTAAATCTAAAATTAAATAGCACGCATCAATGAAAATTAATACTAAACTTATTCACGGCGGTCAGCAATATGATCCCTCCACTGGTGCGGTAAATGTACCTGTATATCTTACTTCCACTTACGCACAATCTGCTCCTGGAGAACATCAAGGTTATGAATATTCTCGGGCAGCAAATCCTACCCGAACAGCCTTAGAAAATTCACTTGCCAGTATAGAAGGTGGCGCACGCGGATTGGCATTTTCCAGCGGTTTAGCAGCAATAGATGCCGTAATGAAACTGCTTTCTCCAGGTGATGAAGTAATAGTTACGGATGATTTATATGGTGGTAGCTATAGGATGTTTACACGAATATATTCTAGGTATCAAATACAATTTCATTTTGTGGATATGGGCAATCCTGATGATATTCTTCCATTAATTAATAGTAAAACTAAGATGATTTGGGTAGAAACGCCAGGAAATCCTTTAATGAAAATTATTGATATTCAAAAGGTTGCAGAAATTTCTAACGCGCATTCCTTACTTTGTGTAGTAGACAACACTTTCGCAAGCCCTTATTTACAGCAGCCACTTTCGTTGGGAGCAGACATTGTGATGCACTCTGCAACTAAATATTTGGGTGGTCACTCTGATCTTATTGCTGGTGCACTCATAGCTAAAGATGACAAAATAGGAGAGGAACTTCATTTCCAACAATTTGCAAGTGGTGGTATACTCGGGCCACATGATTCTTATTTAGTTCTACGGGGAATAAAAACTTTGGGTGTCCGTATGGATAGACATTGCGATAATGCAGATGAAATTTTCCAGTATTTAAAAAATCATCCTAAAATTGGTACTATTTATTTTCCAGGAAATCCATCGAATCAAAGTTATAATGTAACAAAATCACAGATGAAAAGAGCTGGAGGCATGATAGCCTTTGATTTTGCTTCCAAAAATGCAGATCATGCAATTTCTTTTCTTAAAAAACTACAAGTTTTTTGCTTAGCAGAATCATTGGGTGGAGTAGAGTCTTTAGCAAATCATCCAACAAGCATGACCCATGCAAGTATTCCAAAGGATGTTCGGGAAGCAGCAGGCATCCATGCAGATTTGGTTCGCTTAAGCATCGGTATAGAAGATGTTGAAGATTTAATTCAAGATTTAGATCAAGCCTTATCGTAATGAAAAAGGAAAGGTTGGAACCAGGATTTAAGCAATTACAAGAAGATGAAAAAAATCTTCTTAGCCTTATTGTTCAAGATATTAAAGCCGGAAAAACAATTCTTTATCCCGCCGATAGCATCTGGGGAATAGGATGTGATGCTACCAACGAGGCATCTGTTGAAAAAATTTATCAAATTAAAAAACGAGATGCGGACAAGCCAATGATAGTATTGGTTCATTCGGAAAAAATGCTGCAAGACTTAGTAGATGTACCAGAAATGGCGTGGCAATTACTGGATGTAGCAGAAAATCCATTAACATTAATATATGATGCTCCTAAGGGACTAGCAAAAAATGTAGTGGGAAAAGTTGGAAGCATCGGCATTCGTTTGGTAAAATCAGGTTTAGTTCATCATATAATTAAATTGAGTAATAGACCATTGGTGAGTACTTCTGCCAATATGAGTGGAGAAAAAACTCCTTTAGCTTTTCATACTATATCTGAAAAAATTAAAGAAAAAGTAGAGACTATAGTGAATCCAACAGATTTTGCGTCATTTTCTGAAGAATACCTGAGTGGAAAAGCATCATCCATCATCAGAATTTGGAATGATGGAAGAATAAAAGTAATACGAGAATAAGGAAGGTATTGTACGTTGTATTTTCTACTACCAATTTAGTACTTCATTAAGTATATGCTTATTGTGCACTAAATCTTATCATCCTATGAACAAATATTATATAGAATTAAAAATTTTCATTAATATAAGATGAAAAGTGACTTTCGTAAAAACAAATAAAATTGATAGGTTTTAATAGTTAAAGTATAGTTAAAAGTCGTTAATCCTAAGCATAGTTTCCGTAATTTTAGACTATGAAGTCTCTAAATTATTCCGGCGGTTTGCGCTTCAAAAATTACGAACCACCTTTCCAAACGACCTTCGAAAAACTCTTTGAGATTTTTCAGGAACTTATAACCTACACTTCTGGTGATTTTGATGAAGCCATCGAGTGGCTTCGCGAGCTGGATGCGGAATATGAGCTTACTACACCAGAGTATACCATGGATGATTTTATTGAAGACCTTAAAAACAAAGGTTACATTCAGGAGCGCACAGGACCGGGCAAAGGTGATGGCAAAGTAGAACTCACCTCGAAAATGGAGCAGGCTATCCGCCAGCGAGCTTTAAATCAGATTTTTGGGAAGATGAGAAAAGCAAGCAATGGCAATCATAAAACAAGAAAATCCGGTAATAGCGATGAAAAAACTGGTGACATTCGTAATTATCAATACGGAGATATTCCTGAAAACATTGTAATGACGGAAAGTTTAAAAAATGCACAGATCAATCATGGAATAGGAGAATTTAAACTAGAAGAAAACGATCTTATTGTAGAGGATAATCAGTTTAAAACGCAGATGAGTACAGTCCTTATGATAGACATCAGCCACAGCATGATACTTTATGGGGAGGATAGGATAACACCTGCGAAGAAAGTAGCCATGGCACTTTCTGAACTTATTTTAACGAGATATCCTAAAGATAGCCTGGATATAATAGTCTTTGGAAATGACGCTTGGCCTATAGAAATCAAGGATTTGCCCTATTTACAAGTTGGCCCCTTTCATACCAATACCGTCGCAGGCGTACAACTCGCCATGGATATTTTGCGCAAAAAAAAGAATGCCAATAAACAGATTTTTATGATTACAGACGGCAAACCAAGTTGCGTCCGCATGCCGGATGGTTTTTACTATAAAAACTCCGTCGGCCTAGATGATTTTATTACCACAAAATGCTATAATATCGCTGCCCAAGCCAGAAAATCAGGAATATCTATTACCACATTTATGGTTACAGAAGACCCTTATTTGCAAGAATTCGTGGATAAATTTACTCAGAGTAATCAAGGGAAAGCCTACTATACGGGTCTGGGTGGTCTTGGTGAGATGATATTTCAGGATTATGAAAATAATAAGAAAAAGAAACTCTAATAAACTCAAGATGGCTAATATTTGGGCGCCTTTTCCGCCTTCCGCTCCCAATCTTTTTGAAAAAGCCAAGCCTAAGCCTTTGCATTTTTTCAAAAAGGATTTCCGCTCAAGTCGGGGCGCTACATGCTATATCAAATTTCCAAAAATATCTATTTTGGTAGATTGTCATTATCTCTGCGCACCTATTTTATCGAAATAATTCCAAAAATGAAAACCAAATTCTTTAATCAAAAGAGTTTCCTACACAAATTGCCTTTAGTAGCTGTAACCCTATTAGGTTTCACCACCTTTGCTCAAAAAACTAACATAAACGAGGAGCTTAAAAAAGAATTAGATCAAATAATGTGGCTTGATCAATCTTCTCGAGAATTATTTCAATCACAAATTAAACCTGAAAGGAAAAAACAACTTTTAAAGGAATTAAAGATTACGGAAGAGCAAAGTAAAGATTGGAAATTTGTAGATGATCTGGATAATAAAAATCTTGCTGCAATCAACCGAATTATAAATCAGTACGGATATCCAGGAAAATCATTAGTTGGAGAACCCACGAATAAGGCGGCTTGGTATGTAATTCAGCATGCGGGAAAGGACATGATTTCACGATATATCTCTTTAATAAAAAAAGCTGTAGATAATTCAGAATTAGCATTTACTTATTATGCCACGATGCTAGACAGGCACCTAATGAATGAAAAGAAACCTCAGATATACGGAACCCAAGGGTATGGAGGTTATTGGTTTAATGAAAATACAGAGAAGGAGGAATGGATAGAATTCATTTGGCCACTTAAAAATCAAAAAAAAGTAAATCAATGGCGAATTAAAGCAGGCTTTTCGGAAACATTTGAAGAGAATGCCAAGAATTTATATAGAGAGAAATATATGGTTCTTACTTTGCCACAAGCTTTAAAAGTAGCAAATTATAAAAAACATTGGAAATAATCCAATTAACATTTAGACGAAATTATATATGAATACTATTAAAACATTCGGCGATTTAAAAGCTGCAGGATATAAACAAAAATCAATCAAAGAAGAGCTTCGGGAGAATTTGATTCAGAAAATAAACAGTGGAGAAACCGTTTTTCCAGGCGTTCATGGATATGAGGAGACTGTAATTCCAGAGTTGGAGCGTGCCATTCTCTCTAAACATAATATCAATTTGCTGGGTCTTCGGGGACAAGCAAAAACACGATTAGCAAGGCTAATGATAAGCTTGTTAGATGAATATATTCCCGTAGTGGAAGGATCCGAGATTAATGACGACCCTTTTGCTCCTATCTCTCGCTTTGCCAAAGAGCGTATTGAGGAAAAAGGAGAAAATACTCCTATAACTTGGCTTCATCGTGAAGGTAGGTTTTCAGAAAAATTAGCTACGCCGGATGTTACCGTTGCAGATCTCATTGGGGATGTGGATCCTATTAAAGCGGCCAATTTAAAACTTAGCTATGCTGATGATAGGGTCCTTCATTTTGGAATGATTCCTAGAGCGAACCGCTGTATATTCGTTATCAATGAATTACCAGATTTACAAGCTAAAATACAGGTCGCTCTTTTTAATATTTTGCAAGAAGGCGATATTCAGATTCGGGGATTCAAATTGAGATTACCCCTGGATGTACAGTTCGTTTTTACGGCAAATCCTGAAGATTATACCAACCGCGGTAGCATAGTGACGCCACTTAAAGACCGAATAGGTTCACAGATTCTTACCCATTACCCTAAATCAAGGGAAATAGCAAAAAAAATTACGGCTCAGGAGGCTCATAAAGACGCAAAAGATATTCCCAACATTTATATTCCAGAAATAGCACATGATGTGCTGGAACAAATAAGTTTTGAGGCTCGGGAAAATGAATATATAGATGCTAAAAGTGGCGTGAGTGCGCGTATGAGCATTACAGCCTTTCAAAATTTAATGAGTACTGCAGAACGCAGAATGCTGAGAAGTGGTGATACTAAAACTTCAGTTCGGTTGTCAGATTTTATGGGAATAGTCCCAGCAATCACGGGTAAGGTAGAATTAGTGTATGAGGGAGAACTTGCCGGTGCAGGTATAGTAGCTGAAAATCTTATCCAAAACGCGGTAAAGACTATATTTAATGAATTATTTCCGAAAGTAGAAAAGTTAGAAAAAAAGACAAAACCATCTGTTTATGATGAGGTTATTCAGTGGTTTTCCGGAGGATATGAAGTCCTATTACAAAATGAAGCTTCTGATGCTATATACCAAGCAGAACTAAATAAAGTCCCCGCATTAAGGGAACTGGTAGAAAAATATGTCCCGGATTTACAGGAGTCAGATTTATATGTGTATCAAGAGATTGTTCTCTGGGCACTTTCTTCCCATAAAAAAATAGGTATTCAAAAACTGAATAACGGTTTAAATTTTGAAAATAGTATGCAAAATTATATCAATAGTTTACGCGGATAATTTAAGGTTTTTACATTTTTGTAATTATCAAAAATGAATATAAAAAAGATTCATACCAGATAGTATGAATCTTTTTTATGATTATCTAAATTCTAATATTCGTTAATTATTATGATATTAAATGCCTTTTTTTATTTAAAAAAGAACAGGAGAAAAAGTGCTGCATCAATAGGTTTAACCCCACTATAAGAACCAAGTGTTTTTCCTGAACCATCTTTAATGCGTCCATTTTCAATCATACCAATGGTATTTCCAGAGCTGTTTTTCACTCGGCCTTTATCTATATAGCCAATTGTGCTACCGGAAGCATTCTGTACACGCCCATTATTATATATACCAATGGTACTCCCAGAACTGTTCTTAATACGGCCATTTTCAATATAGCCTATTGTACTTCCAGAACTGTTTTTTACTTTTCCACTTTCTATCATTCCAATAGTACTTCCAGAACTGTTTTGTATTCTTTGGGCATTTGCAATACCAAACATTAGCGATACAATTGCTAATATTAAAAGGTTTTTCATAAAATTATATCTTTTGAATTCCTTACTCTTATGGATTTTCAGTTTCTCCCTGTTTTTGAAATGGTTTTCTTGACTCCATCATTATTTTATAGGTTTGAAAGTGCTTTAATAATGTTTATTTTCTTCACTATCTGATCAATATAAGATTCAACTTCAGATTTAACATTCTTTCTAAATTCTTTTCCATATACCTCAAAATCTGCTGTGTAGCTTCGGTTCAATTCTTTATCTTTTTCCCATATATTTTCCACGTTTCCATAACTGCATTAGTATTTCTCCTTCCGCTAATAACCTTTAAAACTATCCACCATTAAATTCTCGTCCGATCAGTCCCACTGGAATTTGCTCAATGAAATATACTTTATTCTGATTACTTAGGTGTATTTTCTCGTATAGTCAGTATGGTAGTCTGTTAAATAAACTTTTAAATCTTTCAAAGCAACTGTGGTATGTTTAATGACTTAATTTAAAATTAATGAGATTAAGAGGTAAATATAAATTTTTTATTCATTTAGAGGAAAGGTTTGATATAAAAAAAACAACTATTTTCTTATTTAAACTTTAGTTGCAGTTTACAATACAAAACCATTCAATTATCTCCGTTTTTTTTTCCTCAAAGTTAGGACACTTTGTGGAGCAGGGGATATAAAATGAAACTTACAATAAGCAAATAACTAATACATAAATAATGTTTTTAAAGAAAAGTTAAAATTCAGTATAGTTCAATAGTGAATTATTTTCATATTATATGCGGTAATACCTTAGGGGGATTGATGACTTACAGCCCACGCCGATATGGCACAGGCGAATGTCTATCATTTTAGGAATTTTTTGAAATTTAGCAGTTTTAAGAAACCCAACGATAGCTTACGCTTATCGTTGATTTGTCAATACAAATATATATTTAATTATTCAACACCCGTTCAATATATTGAACTATAAAAAGTGTTTATATTTACATTATTAAATAATATATAGTTATGGAACCAACTAAAGAAGGCCAGATTGTGAAATTTCATACGCCACTTCCCGATGAAAACCCGAACCAACATTATGTAGTACTAGAACTAAAAATTGATGGTCAAAGAGATCGTGCAGATATACGTCCGCTCGGGACTAATCTCCCTTTTCCTGGGATAAATACTGTAAAACTTTCAGATTTGGAGGTTGTTGCAGTTTCCACAAATGACTTAATTGGTGAATTCGTAACCATTCAAAAAGCCGATTACTCAGAGGTTTTAGGTAAAGTTATTAATGTTAGTGAGCAGAAAATTAATTTAGATCTTTCCAAGGGTATTACTGGAGTGGAAACAAATGTCTGGTTGACAGTTCAAGATAAGCTGGGCGTAAAACATGTAGGAACTCTTGTTGTAAGATAACTATTATAGGTTGTGTTAAATTCAGCTATAGTATTTACGGAAAAGGATTTGGTGGAGAATCGTCATAAAATCGCTTCATCGCTAAAACAGCTTCGGGAAAAAAAAGGATTAAGTCAGGAACAGGTTGCTGAGTCAATGAATGTCAGCAGAACAACTATTTCAAAAATTGAGAGCGGTAAATTTAACTGTAGTCTGGATTACCTCTCAAAATTTGCTTTTGTATTGGGATTTGAAATTTTACTTTCGGAGGTAAATGAAAAGTGATTTCATAAAAAATGAGAACTGACAGGCTTACGGAAGAACAACGCAGAAAGAACATGCAAGCAGTGAAATCTTCGGGAACAAAGATTGAAACTGTTTTGGCGAAGGCTTTATTCTCCAAAGGCTACAGATACCGGAAGAATGATAACTCAGTTTTCGGAAAACCCGACCTTACTTTTAAAAAATTGAAAATTGCAATCTTTATAGACGGTGAATTTTGGCATGGTAAAGACTGGCAGACAAAAAAAATGGAACATAGATCCAATATTGAGTTTTGGCATTCTAAAATTGAAAAAAATATTGCACGAGACAAACTGGTAAATCAAACCTTACTTTCCGAAGGTTGGGAAGTTTTAAGATTTTGGGGTAAGAATATTTTAAAAAATACTGATCAGATTGTAAAACAGATTGAGCAAAAAATAGAGAATAGAAGAATGGATTTTAAAGAAAAAATTTCAATAGACAGCGTAGGAGGCAAACAGTTTAAAATTCGCCTAATAGAACCTGAAAATAACGACGAGGCAGTTTTAACGCACTACATTCATAACCGTGATATAAAAACAAAAAACACCTATAAAAAAGATGCGGTAGCCTTTGCCAAAGAACTGTTGGAATTAAAATACCCTGAAGAAAAATTTTCGAATAAAGTTGCGGAAGAAGCTATTCAATATGGTATGTTTGATTACTTCAATGTTCCGTTTCCACCGGTGGAGAGTCCGAAATTCACTTTTATAGATTTGTTTGCAGGGATTGGCGGTTTTAGAATCGCATTACAGAATCTGGGAGGCAAATGTGTGTACACTAGCGAATGGGATAAAGAAGCAAAAAGAACTTACAAACATAATTTCGGGGATATGCCTTTTGGTGATATTACCAAAGAGGAAACAAAGTCATATATCCCTGAGAATTTTGATATTCTTTGCGCAGGCTTTCCATGCCAGGCCTATTCTATTGCTGGCAAAAGAGGTGGTTTTGAAGATACCAGAGGGACTTTGTTTTTTGATGTAGCGGAAATAATTAAAAGAAAACAGCCTAAAGCAATATTTCTTGAAAATGTAAAAGGCCTCAGAAATCACGATAAAGGGAAAACATTAAGCACAATTCTAAATGTCCTTAGAGAAGACTTAGGGTACTTTGTGCCTGCGCCTCAAATTATGAATGCAAAAAACTTCGGTGTTCCTCAAAATAGAGAGCGCATTTTTATCGTCGGATTCCATAAAAGTACAGGAATTAATGAATTTACCTATCCTGAACCGTTTGAAAAAAAATTAACTTTTGCTGATGTAAAAGAAAAATCTGTAGTTCCTACAAAGTATTATCTTTCAACACAGTATTTACAAACTCTTGAAAACCATAAGGCAAGACACGAAAGTAAAGGCAATGGTTTTGGGTATGCAATTATTGGCGATGATGAAATTGCTAATTCTGTTGTTTGTGGTGGTATGGGTAGAGAAAGAAATTTAGTGTTTGACGATCGCATTACTGATTTTACTCCTACAACCAAAATAACCGGAGAAGTTAATCGTGAAGGCATCAGAAAAATGACACCTCGTGAATGGGCAAGATTACAGGGTTTTCCTGAAAATTTTGAAATAGTAGTAGCTGATGCTTCAGCTTACAAACAATTTGGAAATTCAGTCGCTATCCCCGCTATTCAAGCCACTGCGGAAATGATAATTGGAAAACTTAAAATTAAGAAGCTGTGATTAAAGGTAATAAAGGCGAATGGAGTGAGTTTTATGCTTTTGTAAAATTGCTGGCAGAAGGACATATTTTTGCTGCTGACAAGAATTTGAATAAGAATGAGGATATTTTTTATAAAGTTCTGAAAATCATCCGTGGTAGTAATGAAGATTTAGATTATCTCAGAAATGAAAAAATAATCATTCAAAATTCACAAGGCAAAGTTTTGTCTGAACTTTCTGTAGAAGAAGTTTCAAAAATAGCAGATCAATTATACGACGGTATCTCCAGAGGAATAATGAGCGACAGATCTTTTAACTTTGACTTTGCTCAACCTGCTCTTACAAAATTCTATACCAATTCCTTGTCTGACGAGCGTGTGCAAACTGCGGATATCAGGGTTGTAATTCACGACCCTATTACTCAGCATGAACCTTTACTTGGTTTTAGTATTAAGTCATACATTGGAAGTAAGCCTACATTATTCAACGCTTCAAAAAATTCAAATATCATCTACAAAATTGAGCCTGAACCATCTGCGGTTACAATAAAAATGATAAATGGTTTGCCTTCCTACAGCCATCGTGTTAAGTATTTAAAAGAAAACGGCTATACACTGAAATACCACAAAATGAATTCTGAAATTTTCAAAACAAATTTAGAATTGGTGGATAGCAGATTACCGGAGATATTGGCAGAACTTGTTCTGGGTGCTTACACAAAATACACGCCCAAACTTTCAGACCTTGTAAAATATTTATCTGAAAAAAATCCTTGTGATTTTGATTTATCGCTAAACTCTGATTTTTATTCCTATAAAATAAAAAGACTACTGATTGATGCAGCCTTAGGTATGAAGGCTGGTAAAGTTTGGTCGGGTACATTTAATGCAAATGGAGGTTACATCATTGTTAAAAAAGATGGTGATCTAGAATGTTACCACATTTATAACTGGAACGATTTTCAGGAATATTTATTAAACCATACTAAAATTGACTTCCCAGATAGTAATCCACACCGTTGCGATTATGGTGTTATACTTAATTCTGATACCGTTGAAGAAACAGCGGGTAGTTTCATTAAGTTAAATTTCCAGATTAGATTTTTGTAATTATATTTAGTTTATTAGTTAAATTATAAATACATTAAAAATATTCAGATAATTATTTTCGAGTGGAAAAAACTAGACTAAACATCGCAGAGTAAAAAAGATTATTTTTGAGTTAGGACTTAGATTTTCTCGCTTGTTATCTTGTTGATGAAGATATAGAAACTAGTATTCCAATTACTTTTCTAGGTGATGTAAAAAACTTAAATACAAAATTCTATGGTTATAAAATTTAATTTATAAGCGATGAAAAATTTAAAAATAACTACATAGTTTTTAAAAATTGTTTTTTTGAAAATGGTTTTTAAATAAAAATTTTACTCGAGGGATATATGGTTTTCAATACAATTTTGCCTACAAATCATAAAATTAATGATTTCGAGTTTTTTTGTCAGTATTTGGAAAACCTTCGTGCATGATAAAAAGCATATAATTTCCGCTTCAGTAACATGTCGTCTAAAGATAATTCAAGTTCTACCGCGGAATTCATAAAAAAATTACATACTAAACCTTACCATGAATTTTACGATAAAGCAATAACATCATACACTGCTTGTCTTATTGATAATCTAGATAAGGAAATTTTAAAAATTAATGAACAATCCCACATTAATATTTCTGTGATAATTTTTTCCACAAATGTAGTGTTCATGGTCACTCATTCTCTCTCGGCTACGAATAAACTTGGATTTTAGATACTTACATTCAAAATTATAAGGATGTCACAGCTGGGAAAAGTAATGAAATAATTTTTAAAAGTAAAACAAACACAGCAAAAATTGCTTATTCAGATGAATTCATTCAGCCAGATTTCACTTCTTAATATATATATATATTGATTAAATCTATTTAAATTGTAAATCAGCAAATTAGCTCCTATATTAGCACCGTAAATATAAATCCCTGTAAGCCAATAACTTACAGGGATTTTTGCGGAGAGAGAGGGATTCGAACCCCCGGACCTGTGACAGTCAATAGTTTTCAAGACTACCGCAATCGACCACTCTGCCATCTCTCCAAATACGCAACCTTATTTCTAAGGGCAAAAGTGACGCGAAGATACAAAGTTTTGTATTATCCTACAAATTTATATTGACGAGAGAATAATAGATTTAAAATCATCAAATTTTAGAGAGGCACCTCCTATAAGTCCACCATCTACATCTTGAATTTGTATAATCTCTAAAGCATTTTCAGGTTTCATACTTCCCCCATATAAAATTCTGATTTTTTCTGCGTTTTCTGCTCCGAACAATTTACTAAGCTCTTCCCGAATGAAATGATGCATCTCTGAAATTTGCTCTACAGTGGCTACTTCTCCTGTCCCAATAGCCCAGACTGGTTCGTATGCAATCACTAATCTATCAAAATTTCTTACTTCAAATCCAGATAATGCTTCCGTCAATTGAGTTTTTACTATCTGTTTTTCTTCTTTGTTTTTTCTAGATTCCAACTTTTCGCCAATACAATACACTGCCACTAAATCGACATCTAATAATTTCTTAATTTTTTTTCCGGCAGAAATATTATTCTCGTTGTGATATTCTCTTCTTTCACTATGAGCCACTAGAGCGCCTTGAAGACCGCTTGCTTTTACCATATTTACAGAGATTTCTCCTGTAAATGCTCCATCATCTTGGAAGGAAACATCCTGAACTAATACAGAGTGAGGAGTTTCACGAAGGCTATTTTCAGCCATCATTGCATACAAAGCAGGTACCGCAAACATAATTTCCGTATTAGGCAGACTTTCGGCAGGAAACATTTTGCTTCGTTCTAAAATACACATGGCCTCTTCTGGGTTAAGATTCATTTTCCAATTCCCAGCGATTATCTTTTTTCTCATGAGGTTTTCCAAATTTTCTTTAGTAATTTATAATAGTGGTATTCTTCCTGGGAACCTCCACCATCTATCTTGATTAAAGTTTTAGCAAAAGCCAAAAATTTTACACGCTCTTTTTCTGTAGAATCTTCAAGGAAGCATTCCGCGTGAAATGTAAAATGTTTTTCCCATTCTTCTGGTTTAAGTGCTGCTATTATTGCCAGTTCATCATCTAAATCTACACTAAAGGGAAATTCTTCTTCTAAATATCCTACAATGCTAAGCCCTTCTTCTGGGGAAAAATCTCCATCAACAGCGGAGAGAATCATCAACAGGTGGTATCCTGCGATGGACATATTTGATTTTTTCATGTGGCTAAAATAGTATTAAAAGGGCTTTTTGGCAATGATTTTTCCATGCTGAAGCACTAAAATAAATGGATTTGATCTTGCAATCGTCTTTATAGCAGTACCATCCATTTGGTACTCTGGGATTCCAGGAAACACGCCAAAAGTAGGGCTGATACCAACAATTAGTTTCCCAGGATGCTGAGATTTTAGGATGCTTATTTGTTTAGGAATTTTGGATTGAACGCTTTTAGGATCATGAGTGGCTAATATATAAATCTCTGGCTCACGAAGAATAGCATCCGTTTGATCAGTCCCTGAAGCATCAGTAGGGTGGAATTTTGCTACCTCTGATACATAACCTTCGGAAATTGTTTTAGATATGGTTTTATCACTTTCTAATTCCCAAGGACTATCTTCAGCCCAATACTCTTCCTTATCCGTATATTCTGTTGTAGATATCTGTATTCTTTGCTGTGTTTTTTTATTTTTTAATGAATAAAAAGTTTGAACAACTGGTGGATTCAGATTAATCTTTTCCTTTTCAGCAAGCAAATTAGTGCCTATTTTATAAGCTCTGAAATCTATAATAGGCTCTGAAATTACTCCATAAGCACAAATACCGCATGTGAGTAAAAAGGATAATCCTAGAAATAGTTTGGTATTAATGTTTCCTATTGAAGAGCTGTGTTTTTTTTGATAAACCGTGAATAAGAATACAGAAATGATTAGCAATATTATATCTTTCCAGAAGCTTTCCCAAGGTTTTAATTTTAATGCGTCTCCAAAACATCCACAATCCTTTACCACATCATAATACGCCGAATAAAAGGTTAAAAAAGCAAAGAATGTGCAAAGCAACATAACCATTACTAGGCTTTGTTTTAATTTGAATTTGGTTAATATGAATAATCCCAAAATAATTTCGGCTAGAGAAATAATAACGGCAATTGGGAGAGATAGCCTTTCCAGCGCAGGTAAATTAAAAACTGCTGGTGAAAAGTATTCTTCTAATTTATAAGAAAAGCCTCTTGCATCTATGGTTTTTACCGCTCCAGATACTATAAAAACAAGGCCTAATAAGCACCTTAGGAAATTACTAACTCGTTTCATAGTCTCCAAGTTTTATTAAACAAAATAGAGCGTAAATTATCATATCAAAATAATTAGATTCCCATCCTTCACTCACTAATACAATCTCTTGATTATTTTCAATTTGTTTAGTACGGAGAATTTTTTGAAAGATTAAATCTATAATGCCAGAAAATCTCATATCTCGCCAGGCATCTCCGTAATCATGATTTTTTTTAATCATGAGTTCTTTTGCTTCGGAAAAAATAGCATAATAGGAAGAAATTAATTCTGAAATATCTTCCGTTTTATATTCATCCTGATGTCCGTATCTATGTTGAAAAATGCCCATTATTCCATAATTTACCACTGCAATACAAGTTTCTTCTGGGCTTTCCTGTATTTTGGCTGCGCTATGATCTTCCAGCGTTCGCAACCTTTTAATTTTAATAAAAATTTGGTCCGTTACAGAGGATTTCCTCAACACCCGCCAAGCAGCGCCATAATCAACAAGTTTTTTTTCAAAAACATCTGCGCATTTTTGAAAAGCTTGTTGAAATTCTCCTAAGGAAGTTTGTTGATGTGCATCCTGCTGCATATTTCTTAAATTTAGGCCTTGTAAAGATAAATAATCTAGCTCTACCTTTTCTTCCCTATGTTTCCGCGTAAACTTACATCTCCATTTTCCCTTCGTATTAAAAATCAATTAGCTATTATTGATACACCTTGGATAATGGGTATTTTAAATATTACCCCAGATTCTTTTTCAGATGGTGGTAAGTACAAGACTATTGATACTGCACTTCTCCACACAGAAAAAATGATACGGTCTGGCGCAAAGATCATTGATATTGGAGCACAAAGTACAAGGCCAGGAGCAAAAATTATTTCTGCAGAAGAAGAATTGGAAAGAGTAAAGATCTGTTTACCAGAAATTAGAAAGGCTTTTCCAGATGCTATCCTTTCTATTGATACGTTTTACGGAAAAGTATTAGATTTTGCTTCGGTAGAAGGTGTGGATATCTGCAATGACATTTCAGCCATGAGTTATTGCCAAGATATGCGAGCGGCCGTAGAACTGGCTAAATTACCATATATTCTTATGCATGGGAACGAATCTATAGAAGAAATGCATGTGAAAAAAATGAAAGGAAATCCTATCCTAACGATTAATTATTTCTTTAGTCTAAAAATTAAAGAGTTGGCAACTTTAGGATTACACGATATAATATTAGATTCTGGCTTTGGTTTCGGAAAAACGATGGAAGAGCAAGAGTATTTAGTTACTAACGCAGATCAACTTTATTTTGGCCAGTTTCCCCTTTTAGCGGGTGTTTCTAAAAAGTCTTTTATTCAATATTTAAAAAATAAAAAACCAATTAATCCGAAGACTCAGGAAGAAATAATGCTTGAGATACACATTTCACTATTAAAAAAAGGCATCCAAATCTTGCGAGTGCATGATGTGGATGCCGGTATTCAAGCTGTAAAGGCTTATTTAGAACTGCCTAAAACTTAAGAAGCGCCAATTTTAATTGAATCGCTAAATTTTCCTTCATTATTGATGTACGGTATGGCCCAATTCTATAAAATACTCCTAAATTAAATGGTGTTCCAAGGAAATTATTCCATTCTGCTCCAGCTTCAGAATATAACTTGTTAAGTTCGGAATAAGAAAAATGGTGAAGATCTGGTTTTGCCATATCTCCAATAATTCCTTTGTAAACCAATTCTATCGAATTATTTATTTTACCAAACGTCCTAAAGTAAAAAGGAAGACGCTGCCCAAGATAAACTCCAATAAATTTATCATTATAATATTCTCGCGCATTCATGGTGGCGAAACCTAAAAATGTAGTAAAATTTACATTGATACCTTTATTAGGATTTCGTAAACCATTCATGGAAAAATTCTTCCAGATGGGTGCATCGCTACTGCTAATACCTCCATAAAGACGGATGGATGAAACATTTTTACCGTATTTAATTTGCTGAATCATCATTGCATCTATCTTGTAATAATCCAATTCTCCATTTAGAAATTTCAATCCTTTTTCAAAGTTTAGAAAAAATTCAGGAAAATCCGAAGAATAAGTATATTTCCCTTGTGGCGTCATAATATTCTTTGCTTTCGGGCTGTATTTAAAACTTAAGGCAACTTTAGTACTTTCAAATTGATTACCTAAATTATTAAAATCATAGGGGAATTCCGCCTGTTCTTTCTCCTTATAGATACCTAATTTGGTACTTATTGAATTTACTAGGTCCGTAGTATACGATATACCACCGCCACTATAGGATATAAATCTATCGTTATTAAGATCCACGCCTCCATTGAGTAATTTCATCCTAAAGTTCCAGAAATTTTCGTTATATCGTCCTGCACTTATCACATCATTGTAGTATTCTGCACGGAATATTGAAGTTCGTTCCAATGATGTTTTGATATCTATACCTGCGCCATATTTCCAAGCTTTATCCTTAAATCCATAGGCAATATATGCATCTGGGCTTATATAAGGATTGAATTTTTCATTGAGTTTGGCACCTACACCCAATCGTAAACCTTCATATAAATTATAACGGCCAAATTGATCAAGTCCAAAATCAATATTCTTATATCTCAATTTTCCTCTAATTCCTGCGGAAAGTAGCCCAAGTTTTTGATCAAATTTATACTTTTTGCCAATGCTGTCTATTTTTTCATAGGTTTGAGTATCCCTATCAGAAAGATTTTCAGGACGATATTGATCCATAGTAGCACCATCGGAGCGTAAAACTGTTACGGTATAATTTTTAAAATCTTCAGGATTTTCCTCAATAGGACTCTTAAAATCAAAGTATTTGCTTGTCTTAAATACGTAATTTCCAAACTTTTTGTTAACCTTTTTGGTCTCTTTTTTATCCTTATTTTCCTCAGGTTTTTTTTCGTTAAAATTCATGTCTCCAATTTTGAATTTTAAAAATTCAGTTTCTAAGAACCACTTTCCGAAGTAAGGTTTCCAGACACTAATAACCTTTCCATCACTGGATTTTTGGGTATCGCTTTCTATTTTCTTAATGGCGTAATTTTCTTTATCTACATAAATATAACCCGTGAATTTTCTTTTTTTTTTTTGATTTTTTTTGCTTACTTCTCTAAACCGTATAACATAATTTTCCCTTCCGTCAATTTCCAAAGGCTCATCAAAAAAATAGAGATAAAGATTTCGGTTTTCAGGTAATATTTCCTTAGGAATTTTATTTCTATTACTTCGGAAACCCATAAGTTCATAAATAGGAGAGTTAAGACCAGAGATACGATTATCTAATACTTGAACTTTATCTCCATATTGTTTAGAGTACAGATATTGCTGTGCCTTTTCCCAAAGAAATAGTTTGCTATTTTGCACTAGCATCGCCACATTATATACATTAACAGAATCTTTATCCAATTTTTCATTACGTGCTAATTTTGCAGGATCAGCGATTTTTAAAGAATCTATTTTTCTATCTACATAGGCATTGTATACTGAAAGGCTATCTTGATCTATATCAACAGAAATCTTTTCATAACTTTTATACGCATAAGAAGGGAGCGATTCAGGATGATTTTCCTTAAATTTTGAGTTTACTTCATCTAATATGCGAAGTGCCTCTCGATTGCTTTTAGTCTCGATAACTACAGTCTCCATATTGAACTCTTCACTAGTTATTTTGGAGAGCTGCACCTCTATAAGTCTGTCTGCCACAATATCTTCCTCTTTATACCCTTTTGCAAATACAGAAAGTTGAAGGCAAGTAGTATTAAACTCGGCTATTCCATCAGAATCTGTAGTGGCTATAATTTTTCCTGAACAGCGTACTTTAGCATTGTAAATCCCCTTTCCATTTTCATTTTTAATGATGATTTTTTGCTGAGCAAAACCAAGTATTTGGAACCCAAAGATGCTGAGAAAAAGAAGGTATTTTTTATATTGAGATATCATATTAAGATAAAAATTTTTGTTGAAGTGCTAATTTTGCTAACTGTAAACCTTCTGGATTTTTACCACCAGCGGAGGCAAAGCCAGAATTTCCGCCTCCACCACCTTGGATATAGGTGGAGAATTCTTTTACTAATATATTTGCCGGATATTTAGATTCCATATCTGCGCTTACCCCAATAGATATACCTGGTTTTTCCTGAAATAAGGTGAGAATGATATAGATAGAGGAGGGGTTTTGGCTTTTAGCCTGAATGATGATTTTCTTGGCATCATTGGGAGATATATCCATTTGTTTTATTACAATATTTCCGTCTCCAAATACTTTTTTTTCTAATTCTAAACTATCAGCGATATGATTGTTTTCTTTTTGTTTTAAAGAAAGTATTTCCTTTTCCAATTCCTGCTTTTCTTCCAATAATTTATGGATGCTTTGCAGGGGTGCTTTAGATTTTAATAAACTTTTAATAGACGCCAATTCCTCCATCTGCTGTTGGATAAATTGGTTTGCTTTCTTGCCTGTAATTGCTTCTATGCGTCTTATACCAGCTGCAGAAGAGCTTTCTGATGAGATGATAAAATTTCCAATTTCTAACGTGTTGGGAACATGTGTGCCACCGCATAATTCTTTAGAATTCCCAAAAACTACCATCCTTACTTTATCACCATATTTTTCTCCAAAAAGTGCCATTGCTCCGGCTTTTTTAGCTTCATCTATGCTGATATTTCTGAAATCTTCTAATGGAATATTTTGGTTGATCTTCTTTAAAACATTTATCTCAATTTGTTTAAGTTCTTCATCAGTAATTTTACTGAAGTGCGAGAAATCAAATCGGAGGTAATCATCTCCTACATAACTTCCTTTTTGCTCCACATGAGTGCCTAATTCTTCTCTTAGTATCTCATGTAAAAGGTGCGTGGCAGTGTGATTTCTTGATATGTCTTCTCTACGACTTTTATCCACTCTCGCGGTAAATACAGCTGTAGGATTCTCTGGCATTTCAGATAGTTCTAGTATTTGAAGCGCATTTTCACGGAAAGAATTTTCAACCCTAATATTTTCTCCGGTTTGTTCATTAAAAAGATATCCAGAGTCGCCTATCTGGCCACCACCTTCACAATAAAAAGGGTTGTTTTTTAGTACGATTTGATATTTTTCACCTTTAGCATTGGTTACTTTTCTTTGCCTTAGAATTATGCTTTCTACTTCCAGAATATCATATCCTACAAATTCTTGAGGTGCTTCTTGATATATTGTCCAATCTTCTGTTTGGGAAACTTGGGAGCGTCGGCTGTTACTTTTTTGTTTTTCCATTTCTGTTTCAAAACTGTCTTCATCTATCATCAATCCTTTTTCTTCAGCAATGATTCTGGATAAATCCGATGGGAAACCAAAAGTATCATACAATATAAAGACATCTTCACCTGGAATTACCTTTTTATTACTAGCTAGGCAATCATCCATAATTTTAGACAGTCTTTCTAAACCCTTTTCGATAGTTCTAAGGAAAGAATTTTCTTCTTCCTGAATAACATTTTCAATGAGTTTCTGCTGCGATATAATTTCTGGAAATACATGGCCCATCTGAGATGCCAGTACGGAAACCAACTTATATAAAGTAGCTGATTTCATTTCTAAAAATCTAAATCCAAAACTAATGGCTCTTCTAAGAATTCTTCGAATTACATAACCAGCACCATTGCTAGATGGGAGCTGGCCATCAGCAATTGCAAAAGATACTGCACGTATATGATCCGCTAATACGCGAATGGCAATATCTTTTTCATTTTTCATCTCTGCGGTGTAGGATACATTCAGAAGTTTTTCAATTTCTGAGATTAAAGGAGTAAAAACATCTGTATCGTAATTAGATTTTTTTCCCTGCAATGCCATACAGAGTCTCTCAAAGCCCATCCCTGTATCTACATGCTTTTGTGGTAGCTTTTCTAGGCTACCGTCTGCCTTTCTGAGATATTCCATAAAAACGAGGTTCCAAACCTCCACTACTTGGGGATGGTCCTGATTTACCAAATCTTTCCCTGGAATTTGCAATTTTTCTTCGGGTGTTCTTAGATCTATATGAATCTCGGAGCATGGCCCACAAGGACCAGATTCTCCCATTTCCCAAAAATTATCCTTTTTATTTCCAAACAAAATCTGGGTATCTGGGACCCACTTTTGCCAAAGTCTTTTAGCTTCAAAATCTTCCTCTAAATTTTCTTTAGAATCTCCTTCAAAAACGGTAACAAATAAGTCTTCTTTAGGCAAAAGGTATCGCTGAGTGAGTAATTCCCAAGCCCACGCTATAGCTTCTTCCTTAAAATAATCTCCAAACGACCAGTTGCCAAGCATTTCAAACATGGTATGGTGGTAGGTGTCTCTGCCTACATCATCTAGGTCATTATGTTTTCCTGAAACCCGTAAACATTTTTGGGTATCTGCTACACGCACATTTTGAGGTGTTGCATAGCCTAAGAAAATATCTTTAAATTGCGTCATTCCGCTATTAGAAAAAAGCAAAGTAGGGTCATCTTTAAGAACGATTGGAGCGGACTGAACTATTTTGTGGCCTTTTTCTTGGAAAAAATCAAGGTAGAGCTGTCTTATTTGTGATGAAGTCATAATGGTTACAAAAGACGTTATATTTTGGTATTAAATTAGGCTTGAAATTTTGCTTTTTTACTGCCTTCATACGTTTCAAAGGCTAAAAATTTGGCTTCTAAATTTCCGTTATAGAGTTTTATTTTTCTATTAGGTCTTAATCCTATTTTTTTATGAGCCTCTAAATCGGCTGTAATAAGCCAAGCAAGAGTATTGGGATAATTTTGTTTTAATGTATCACCGAATTTTTCATAAAAATCCTCATCATCTATTACCAAGCGTTCATTGTATGGAGGATTTGTAACAATTAACACTGGAAAATATTCTTTTTTTGAGGTAAAAAAGTCTTGTTCTTTTAAAATAATTACATCATCTAATTTAGCACTAACAGCATTTTCTCTTGCTAACTCAATGCTTCTAGGATCTATATCGTAGCCTACAATATTACTTTCAAATTCTTTAATTTTTGCCAATCGCATTTCTTTAATTTTGCCGAAAAGCTCTGGATCAAAGTTGGACCAGCTTGTAAAAGCAAAATCTTTTCTAAAAATCTGTGATGGTATTTGCATTGCACTCATAGCAGCCTCTATCAAAAGAGTTCCTCCACCACACATAGGATCTAAAAAATTTCCTTTTCCATCCCATCCTGCAAGAGTAAGAAGACCAGCAGCCATTACTTCATTTAAGGGAGCTTCATGCGCCCTTTCTCTATAATTTCTTTTAAACAAGGGAGATCCACTGCTGTTTAAACTAATATAAACTTTATCCTCATCTATTCTTATATCAAAAATAATATCGGGATTTTCTACATCAACTTGTGGTCTATCTAAGCCTTGTTGGCGCGCTCGGTCATTAATACCATCTTTAATCCTCATGGCAGCATATTGACTGTGCGTAAATATCTCTGAATGGCAAGTTATATCGAATTTAAAGGTTTGATTATTAGATAAATAGCTTTCCCATTCAAAATTCTTTGCCTTTTCATACAACATTTGATCATCTGTTGCGTTATAATTGTGAATAGGGACAATAAAACTAATTGCTAGGCGAGAACTATAATTTACTTTATATAAAAAACCTAAATCTCCTTGGCAGGAAACTGCCCTTTTTCTCACTTCCGGTTTTTTACCTCCTAATTGTAAAAGTTCTTGTGCAAGAACTTCTTCTAAACCATAAAATGTTTTTGCCTGTATTTCAAAATCTCCCTGAAAAATTTTTGTCATGTATCTGTTTGATACAAATTTACCTAATTTTGTGCGTTTCTATAATATTATTTAATATTTCGCTTTCCTTTATGCCCCAATATTTATTATTAACAGCCATATTTTTATTTTCAGCAGTTTGTTTAGGTGGATATTTAGGAAGAAAATTAAAAAAGGAAAACCCCATATTTAAGTTTTTATTGATTTTTAGTGCAGGCTTTCTTTTGACCATTACGGTGAGCGAAATATTTCCAACTATATTTTCAGGTCATGATAATAAGCATCATATAGGGTATTGGGTATTAGGAGGTGTACTTCTCCAAATTTTGTTAGAAAGTCTTACAAAAGGTTTTGAACATGGGCATCACCATCACCAAAAAGAATCCGGAATTATAACAATCGGTTTAGCGAGTGGATTGTTTATCCATGCTTTTTTAGAAGGAATTCCATTAAGCCAAATCATGGAGGGCAAAAATCAACTCATCTGGGGAATTGCTATACATAATATCCCTGTATCATTATTGATGGGTAGTTTTTTTTTAAATTCAAATGCGTCAGTCCCAAAAAAAATAATATTCTTAGTATTTGCAGCAGCCACGCCACTTGGAATTCTTTTAGGAGGGTATTTTCCTTCCGAATATTCTCGCTACGCACTGGCTATAGTTGCAGGAATTTTTTTACATATATCTTCTGTCATTATATTCGAAAGTGATACTCATCATAAATTTGATAATAAAAAGATGGCTTATGTAGTACTTGGAATAGCGAGTGCTGCAATAATTCAAGGGTTTCATACTCATATCGGTGAATAAAAAAACCGCCAATTTGGCGGTTATAAAAACATTTATTACTATTTAGAATCGATATCCTAAAGTAATAAAAAACCTATTTGTAGTATTTTTTACTGCAGAAACTGCGAAAGAATTGTTGGTTACATCAAAATCTCCGGAAAAGTAGCCTGAGCGATAATTTCCAAAATCTTTTCCATATAAGAAAGGATTATTGTATTCAGTTTGCGAATTTTGATATGCCACATCTAAACTCATTCTTCCAAAGTCATATCCTAAGCCTCCTGCGAATAATTGAGTATCTCCAGTAAGAAGGTTGGAAAAATTCTGTGTGGTTGGACTTTCTATACTAATGTCTTTAAAGCTACCAAAAGTCTTACTATAGCCTCCACGCAAACGAAAATTATCAATTCTATATTCACCACCTACCCGTATGGTTTTTTTGCCTGAGTAATATTGCTCCATAAAAGAATTAAATTCTTGTGCTGCATCACCATCTGATGTAATCTTAGGGTTTGAATATTCCATTTGGTAATCTACATTTACACTAAATGATTTATTAGGTACATAGGCGGCACTTAGATTTAAATTCCCTGGTGTTCTAATCTTTCTTGATTCACTTAAATTTTCGGATTCAATATAACCATTTGCATCATCATAATATTCAGTATAAACCCTTTCAATGGAATACACTGTAGGAGAGCTGAGGGATAAACCTAATCTAAAATCGGTTCCCGTCTTAGCTATAATTCCTACAGAACCATTAAACCCGGAAGCATCCTCAGAAAATGGCGTAAATTGTTTTTGAAATGTATAATTGTTATTATCTAAGTTAAGATTAAAACTTGCTACATCAGAATTTGTGAGTTGAGAACTAATAAAATTTAACCCTGCACCTACATAGATTTTATGATCATAGTTAGCACCAAATGCAAGCTGAGTATTATTTTTAGAACCCACCCTTTCATAAGCATGCTTATTAAGAGTCAAGTTGCCCACCACAGGTTGATTATTAGAATTTAAAAGATTTTTCTTAATTGAAATCCCACTGGATAATCCATTAGATTCTACATAACTATCTAAATCTACCGTACTTGTATTAATTCCTATACCAAAATTTCTCCACTTATTGGAAGAGTGATTATGGAAAACGATGCTCGCTCCAAAATGATCTAGATTAGAATCGTTGTTTTTATAATTTTGAATATTCTTTCCTAAAGTGGTTTCATTTTTATAATCTCCAAAACCCACTGTTCCTGTTATCTCACCTTGTAAACTTACGCCGAGTGCAGCAGGGTTATTTATTGCAGAGGAAAGGTCTCCGCCAAGAGCACCCATAGAACCAGCCATACTTTGGTATTTTGCAGATCCGAACCCATTATTAGTATAAACTTGAGAGATATTGGTAAGAGTAGAGATATCTTGACCAAAAGAAAAACCCGAAAACACGATGCCGATGGCGGCTATATATAATTTTTTCATCTTAATTACTTATCTAAATCCTCCTGAATTTCTCATACCAGAGCTACTGCTATTGCTCGATGGCGCATTTCTAAAACCTCCACCATTGTATGATGGGCTAGAATATGTATCCATATTTCTTCTCTTTTCTATTTGATATACTGGACGTTCTATTCTTATAGGTTCAGATTGATTTCTAAAACCATTGTTTCTAGAATTTCTATCCAAATTTCCTGTAGAATTATTTCTAAATCGTCCATTATTTCCGTGATTCTGATACTCTTGAGTACTCATTTTACCTTGATTCTGAGAAAAACCTGGCTGATCATAAGAATTTCCTAATCTTCCTACCGAACCACTTTGAACTCTTCTATATGGGCTGACACCGTATGGGTAGCCACCCCATCCATATAATCCTGAATTATAATAATAAGGTGAACTATAAAAATAATATGGGCTATACCATGGCGAATAAAAAGGGTCATACATTCCCCAGTAGTGTAAAGAATTCCATCCTAATCCCATATTCCATCCCCATCCTGAATTCCACATTAAACTTGAAGTCCAATATGGCGAGTAATAAGGGTAATTCCATCCCCAATAACTACCTGTATTGGAATAAATAGTTTCTTCACCTGTATAAACACCCCAATCAGAGCTTGGAGATGGATGTACACGTCTGCCTAACTTGCCTTTAACACCTGGTCTAGGACGATAACCATCATACTCATCATTTCGCCTATTCTGATTATCCGTATTATCAGAATAAGATTCATCCTGCCAATCATCTTCATTAAAAACGGTTCCTTCAGGAATGGTATCTTTATTAGGATCATAATATACACCATCCCTTTCCGTATAAGAGCCAGTCTGTATAGTGCAAGAATTTAATCCTATAAAAAATAAGGACCCTATTGCAAGGGATTTTAATATGGTATTGCTAGAAGGTAAAGATTTGGTTTTCATTTTAACTAAATTAATCGAATTATATTTGTAAAAAATATGCCAATATTATACCATTTAAAAGGAGTATTGGTCATAATTAAAATCAAATTTAATAATAAGTATGGCTACTCTCACATCTAGAGATAAAGATTATAGTAAATGGTACAACGAATTAGTAGTAAAGGCAGGCCTGGCAGAAAATTCTGGAGTCCGCGGTTGTATGGTAATAAAGCCATATGGATATGCTATTTGGGAATTAATGCGAGATGAGTTAGATCGCTTATTTAAAGAAACTGGTCATGTAAATGCCTACTTTCCTCTACTCGTTCCTAAAAGTTTATTCGAGGCAGAAGAAAAGAATGCGGAAGGTTTTGCAAAAGAATGTGCCGTTGTAACACATTATAGGCTCACAAATGACCCTGATAATATCGGTAAACTTATTGTCGATCCAGAGGCTAAATTAGAAGAAGAGCTTGTGGTGCGTCCTACTAGTGAAGCTATTATTTGGAATACATATAAAAATTGGATACAATCTTATAGGGATTTACCTATTTTAATAAATCAATGGGCCAATGTAGTCCGCTGGGAAATGAGGACTAGATTTTTTCTCCGTACTGCAGAATTTTTATGGCAAGAAGGGCATACTGCTCATGCTACAAAAAATGAAGCCATAGAAGAAGCAGAAAAAATGCTTGATGTCTATGCAGATTTTGCAGAAAGATTTATGGCAATGCCTGTAATCAAGGGTTTAAAATCTCCTTCAGAAAGATTTGCTGGAGCAGATGAAACATATTGTATAGAAGCCATGATGCAGGATGGAAAGGCACTCCAAGCAGGAACTTCCCATTTCTTAGGTCAAAATTTTGCTCAAGCTTTTGATGTTAAATTCACAACAAAAGAAGGAACACAAGAATACGCTTGGGCTACCAGCTGGGGAACTTCCACTAGACTTATGGGCGCTTTAATAATGACTCATTCCGATGACAAGGGACTTGTTTTACCTCCTACATTAGCACCTATCCAGGTAATTATTGTCCCTATTGCAAGAAAAGAAGAGCATTTAATAAACCTGTTGCCGAGCCTTGAAAAATTGGAGAAACTTTGCAAGGAAAATAAAATAAGAGTAAAATCAGATCTAGACTTGGAAAATTCGCCAGGATGGAAATTTGCCGAGCATGAATTAAAAGGTGTACCTATCCGTATCGCGTTTGGACCTAAAGATTTAGAAAAAAATCAAATAGAAGTTGCCCGAAGAGATACTGGAGAAAAAATGTATTTTTATTTAGAAAACGCGGTGGAACAAATAGAAAATCTACTTACGGATATTCAGGAAACATTATATAACAGAGCTAAAAATTTTAGAGAAAGCAACATTCACACTGCTGATACATACCAAGAATTTAAAGAAATATTAGAAACTAAGGGAGGCTTTATAGCGGCTCATTGGGATGGTTCGGAAGAGGAAGAACTCCAAATTAAGGAAGAAACCAAAGCTACTATCCGGTGTATTCCTCTAGATGCTAAAGAAGAAAGGGGAATTTCTTTACTATCTGGAAAAGAATCTTCTCGAAGGGTAATTTTCGCAAAGGCCTATTAATATGTTTCGAGAAAAAAAAGGAAGTACATTATTACCCAGTTTACCGGAAGTATTTAGAAGTATAAAATTACCAAGCAGTGGGGGAAGATGGCGAAGGATGATGGTTTTTATGGGGCCAGGATTGTTGGTAGCTGTAGGATATATGGATCCTGGGAATTGGGCTACAGATATTGCAGCAGGTAGTAAGTTTGGTTATTCACTTTTGTTTGTAGTATTACTTTCCAATCTTTTTGCAATAGTATTGCAGTATTTATCAATTAAACTGGGAATAGTTGCCGAAAGAGATTTGGCACAAGCTTGTAGGGATTCATTCTCTAAACCAATGAATATTTTTCTTTGGATAATTACAGAAATAGCCATTGCAGCTACGGATTTGGCAGAAGTTCTTGGTTCAGCTATCGCGCTTCAACTGTTATTTAATATTCCTCTTATGTGGGGAATTGGGATTACTGTATTAGATGTAATGGTTATTTTAGCCTTGCAAGCCAAAGGATTTAGGTATATAGAGGCAATTATTGGTGCTTTAATATTTACAATTATCGTATGTTTTGGATTTGAAATAATTCGTTCTCAGCCAGAAGTAGCTGCAATGTTGAAAGGTTATATCCCTCATAAGCAAGCACTTTTAAATCCAGAAATGTTGTATTTAGCTATAGGAATTTTGGGTGCTACCGTAATGCCACATAATCTTTATCTCCACAGCAGCATCATCCAAACAAGAGATTACCCAAGAACTCATGAAGGGAAAAAAATGGCGATAAAGTATGCTACTTGGGACAGCACAACTTCACTAATGCTTGCTTTTGTAATTAATTCTGCCATTCTTATTACAGCAGCGTCCACATTTTATCAAGCCGGACTTCATGAAGTGAAAGAGATCCAAGATGCATATAAACTCCTTACACCATTATTGGGAACCACCTTGGCTAGTATATTTTTTGGGGTTGCACTACTGGCTAGTGGTCAAAATTCTACTATTACGGGCACCTTAGCTGGACAAATAGTAATGGAAGGATTCGTGAATATTCGTCTAAAACCTTGGATGCGAAGATTGGTAACTAGGCTCATTGCTATTATCCCTGCAGTACTTGTAATTTTCTATTTCGGCGAAAGATCTGCTGGAAAATTATTGATTTTTAGTCAGGTAATTTTAAGCTTACAATTAAGTTTTGCTGTAATACCATTGGTAATGTTTACATCATCAAAGTCCAAAATGGGGAAGTTCGTGAACTCTAATTTTACTAAAATTATTAGCATTTTAATAGCTATTATTATTCTTTCTTTAAATATTTATCTAATATTTTCAGAATTTGGATGGGTATAATTTGGGACAAATTGTCATGGAGTAGTCCTTGGCTAAAACTTTGCTATAATCTCAAAAAATATAAAAATGGAAAATCATACTTATAAAGAAGATGAAAACCTACAACCTAAAAATAATGAAGAAATAACAGAAAATAATTCTGATAATACTCTAGAGGAAAATTTTTCAAATATCACTACTGAAAAGGATAGTGAAGATGTATCCATAAAACTAAAAGAAGAGCTTCAACAAGAAAAGGATCGATATATTCGTCTATTTGCTGAATTTGAAAATTATAAAAAACGAACACTTAAAGAAAAATCGGATTATTTTCAATATGCAAATCAAGAAATTCTTTTATCTCTTGTAGGAATTTTGGATGATTTTGATAGAGGGATTCAGCAAAGTGAAGCCACGGGAAATGATTCTAGTAAAGAGGGTTTGCAGCTAATTTATAATAAATTCTTTTCTACTTTAAAAGATAAAGGTTTAACATTAATCGAGGTGAAGCCAGGAGATGATTTTAATGTAGATCTCCATGAAGCTATCACTCAAATACCGGCTCCATCCGAGGATATGAAAGGTAAAATAGTAGATGTTATAGGGACAGGATACAGACTTCATGACAAAGTTATTCGCTTTGCAAAAGTAGTAACCGGAGCATAATTAAGAAAAAATGGCGAGTAAAAGAGACTACTATGAAGTATTGGAGATTTCCAAAAATGCTTCAGCGGACGAAATAAAAAAGGCTTATAGGAAACTAGCTGTAAAGTATCATCCGGATAAAAATCCAGGTGATGACGAAGCAGAAGCTAAATTTAAAGAGGCTGCAGAGGCCTACGAAACCTTATCCAATCCAGAGAAAAAAGTTCGATATGATCAATACGGTCATTCTGCTGAAGGAATGGGAGGTTTTGGCGGCTTCTCAGGAGGTGGGATGAGTATGGAAGATATATTCTCTCATTTTGGAGATATTTTCGGGGGCGGATTTAGCAGTGGTGCCAATTTTGGCGGAGGTAGTAGGACTAGAACGACAGTTGGCTCTAATCTTAGAGTAAGAATAAAAGTCACATTAAAGGAAATGTACGAGGGTGGTTTGCGAACCATCAAAGTAAAAAGACAAAAACTTGTAGAAGGTTTAACTACTAAAACTTGTCCTAATTGTAAGGGTTCTGGTGTTGAAGTTCGTGTGGTAAATACGATGTTTGGCCAAATGCAAAGCCAAACAACCTGTTCACAATGCGAAGGTACTGGTAAAATCGCCGATAACATCCCAGCTGGAGCTGATAAGTTTGGTCTTAAAAAAGTAGACGAAGAAATTACTATAAACATTCCTGCCGGAGCCAGAGAAGGTATCCAGCTTAGTATGCGAGGCAAAGGGAATGATGCCCCTTTCGGAGGTGTTCCCGGTGATTTGTTAGTGGTTATAGAGGAAGAAAAACATCCAGATTTCGAGCGTGAGGGGGATAATATTCACAGAGCACTTTATATATCCTTTGCAGAGGCAGTATTGGGTACATCCAAAGAAGTAGAGGCTGTTGTGGGTAAAGTGAAAATTAAAGTGGATGCTGGAACACAGTCAGGAAAAATTCTTCGTTTAGCAGGTAAGGGGATACCACGGTTGGAAGGTAGTGGAAGAGGAGATATGTATGTTCATATCAATGTATGGACTCCTCAAGAATTAACTCCAGAGCAGAGACAATTTTTCGAAGGGCAGTTGGAAGGTGGACAAATGACACCGCAGCCTACTGGGAAAGAAAAATCTTTTTTTGATAAAGTAAAAGATTTTTTCAATTAAATAATAATAGTAAAATATTAAAATAGGCTTAATTTTTGATAAAACCCGAGTATGAAAA
>JAGLAZ010000002.1:135378-187888 GCA_018260565.1 Flavobacteriaceae bacterium | reverse complement strand
AATAGTAAAAAATTATTTAGAAAAATCTGTCCAGATTTTTGCGTTTAAGACATTTTTATTTAATTTTAATCTTTATAATCTTAATAAAATTCATGCAACTCCCCTACGCCGAACCCTTCCGAATAAAAACTGTGGAACCCCTAAAAACCACAACCCGGGAGGAGCGCGAAGTCTATATACGGGAGGCCGGGTACAATTTGTTTAATCTTCGTTCGGAGCATGTTTTTATAGATTTACTGACGGATTCCGGCACGGGTGCCATGTCGGATGCACAGTGGGCGGCCATCATGACGGGCGATGAGAGCTATGCAGGCTCCCGCTCTTTTCATCAACTAAAAAATACGGTAGAGCACATCACCGGTTTCTCCTATCTGCTTCCTACACATCAAGGAAGGGCGGCAGAGAATGTATTATTCTCAGCTTTAGTCAAGGAAGGTGACATCATTCCGGGAAATTCACATTTTGACACTACAAAAGGGCATATTGAATTCCGCCATGCGCATGCTTTGGACTGTACGATAGACGAGGCATTTGATATTGAAAATCCGCACCCTTTCAAAGGTAATATCGACTTAAAAAAGTTAGAAAAGGTATATCAAAGCTATTCAAAGGAGCAAATTCCTTTCTGTCTAATAACTATAACCTGCAATACCGCCGGAGGTCAGCCCGTTTCATTACAAAATATAAAAGATGTAAAGGAACTATCCGACAAATATGACATCCCCTTACTTTTTGATGCAGCAAGATTTGCAGAGAATGCCTACTTCATCAAAACAAGAGAGGAAGACTGCAAAAATTTCAATATCAAGGAAATATGCACAAAGATGTTTTCTTATGGAGTGGGAATGACGATGAGCTCCAAGAAAGACGGATTGGTAAATATTGGTGGATTCATCGCCCTACAAGACGAGGAACTTTACCGCAAGGCAGGGAATTTTCTCATATTATTTGAAGGATTTCTTACCTATGGCGGATTGGCTGGGCGGGATATGGCAGCACTCGCGGTAGGGCTGGATGAAGCAACCGAATTTCCCTATTTGGAGAGCAGGATTAAACAAGTAGAACTCCTTGGGAATCTGTTGATTCAGCAAGGAATCCCCATTCAAAAACCGATTGGCGGACATGCTGTTTTTATAGACGCAACTCGATTTTTACCACATGTACCCAAAGAAGAATATATTGCACAGACTTTAGCAATAGAACTTTATAAGGAAGCAGGAATACGGGCAGTAGAAATTGGAACTTTACTAGCAGATCGCGATCCAGTATCCAGAGAAAATCGATATCCTAAATTAGAATTATTACGCCTTACCATTCCAAGACGCACCTATACTGATAATCATATTCGATATATAGCTGCAGCCGTATGTAAGGTATTTGAAAGAAGACAAGAAATTACAAAAGGCTACGAAATCGTCTATGAAGCGGATTTACTTCGGCATTTTAGTGTAATGTTAAAATCATTATAACACAAATTAATTTTAGTTTTACTTTAAAATTATACCAAAACTTATAATCCCATAACTACTCCAATGGAAGGAATGAGAGCACCGTTTTGGTAAGACGTTTTTTCATTATAAAGTACATTGTACATCAGCCCAAATTGTAGGGAAGCATTTCTTCCTATCGGCTGTAAATATCCGCCCCCCAAATACAGTGCATCTTCATTAGCAGAAAAATTTCTGGAGCTGTATTTATCTTTTACCGAGATAAAATAATGTTGATATAAGGCTTGTGCAAAAAATCTGGATCCGATATAATATTGCATATACGGACCAATTCCTATGTTGGTACTCGTATACCAATCGGATTTAGAATAGGAAAAATTTCCTATCAGTCCTACTTCTGCTGCAGGGCTAAGTGCATAGCCCAAGCGTGGGGCAAGGTTTAAAGACCATCCAGAATTATCCCCAAAACTTCCTCCTAATCCAGCGGAGCCACCTACACGCCACTTCCCTTCTCCAAAGGTATTTCCAATTGAAATTTGCCCAAAACATACAGCAGAACATGCGAGTGTAAGGAAAGATAGGATGGTACGCCGCATAAGTGTATTTTTGACAAAAGTAATATTAAATTCATGAAAATTGTAGTTGGACTTTCCGGAGGGGTAGATTCCAGTGTAGCAGCATATTTATTACAGCAAGAAGGCCATGAGGTGATAGGGTTATTTATGCGCAATTGGAATGATGCTTCTGTGACTTTGGAGGACGAATGCCCTTGGATAGAAGATAGTAACGATGCCCTTTTGGTTGCCCAGAAGCTCGGAATCCCTTTCCAAGTGATTGATATGAGCGAACTCTACAAAGAGCGTATCGTAGATTATATGTTTGCTGAATACGAAATAGGCCGTACACCCAATCCTGATATACTTTGTAATAGGGAAGTAAAATTTGATGTATTTTTAGAAACAGCTCTTTCATTAGGGGCAGAGAAAGTTGCCACAGGCCATTATGCAAGGCTTAGCTCCACCCAAGAAGAGAATGGTGCAGAAATATTCCATCTCTTAGCAGGAAAGGATATCAATAAAGATCAAAGCTATTTTTTATGCCAGTTAAACCAAAACCAGCTATCTAAAGCACTATTTCCCATTGGAGAACTTACAAAACCGGAAGTGCGAGAAATTGCAAAATCAGCAGGACTTGTTACAGCAGAAAAAAAAGATTCTCAAGGGCTTTGCTTTATAGGAAAAGTAAGCCTCCCAGAATTTTTAAAACAACAAATTCAGCCTAAGCAAGGAGAAATTGTAGAAATTTTTAAAGTTTTTCCTGAGTATCACAATACACTGCCAGAATTTTCATCCAAGAAAGAAGAGTTAGAATTCCTATCAAAAAAGATAAAATATCAAAAAAAGGACGGCAAAGTTATTGGCTTACATCAAGGTGCACAATATTATACCATAGGACAAAGCAAAGGTTTGGGAATTGGTGGACATAAAGAAAGTTGTTTTGTAATTTCTCGGGATATGGAAAACAACATATTATTTGTAGGTGAAAGCCATTCTTTTCCAGGACTTTTTCAAAAAGTGATTAAGATGAACACTATAGAAGTTCATTGGATTCGGGAAGATATAAAGTTAAATAATGGCGAGACTTTGCCTGTACAAGCACGGATACGCTACCGGCAATCTTTAGAAAATGCTATCCTTCATCAATATGAAGATGCTTTATACTTAGAATTTGAAACTGCCCAATCCGCAGTTGCAGAAGGCCAATTCGCGGCATGGTATCAGGGTGAAGAATGTTTAGGAAGCGGTGTAATAAGCTGATTTAATTATAAATAATTTTAGTAGAATCATTTTTATTAGGTTTAAAATTAGGAATGTTTACATTATTTACACTACCCTCTTGTTTTTAAGAAAGTATTTAAATTTAATCGTATTAATACATAAATTAAAGAACTGAATTCCGCAGTTTGGCGATTTCCACGGCCATTTCTTTCATATATTTTTTCTTATTGAGAATGATGGGAGGTGCTTGCCGTACTTCACAATCCAAAATGTTGCAAGTTTCACAGGTTACTCCTACAGGAATACTCGGAATGGAAGTATCATTTACAAAACCAATCTTTTTTGAAAGGCTCGGGTTCAGCAAAATCCCTATGCAATAGCTGCGGTTTTTCCCATCAGAAAAGGGATTTGTATGCGCTGTAGAAATTACCAAATACTTTTTCCCCGTATCCTTATAATCGGAAATTTGCACAGAGGTTATTGTAGGAAAATTATTAAGATTTTCTAAATTTTTTACTGCAATCCAGCGCCTGCAATAGTGTTCGTGAGTAGCATTGGCATGGGGTGCCTGCTGGCTATTTAAGTGTAATTCTTTTAAAAGTAAAATGTCTTCGGTGTCATTCCTTTTAACAAAACAAAGATAAAAGAGATCTTTTATTCCAAATTCCTGTGGCAAAATATTAGTGAGCCGATAATAAAATGTTTCAGGTGAATCTGTACATGAAAATAAGAAAGATTCGAACTTATTTGAGTCCCAATTCGGTAACGAAAAAAAATCCCTTAATTTCTCTTCGAAATTTAGTTTCGGAATTAAAATGCATCCCGCAAAATACGAGGCGTAGAAATTATTTAATAATTCCTCAAAACTTCTAAAGACAAACCATGAGTAGGAATAGGGCCTGGGCTCCAGATGTAAAACATTATAACCCAATTCCTTACATAAAATAAATATTTTTTGACTAATGTGTAATCTTTGATTGATAAATAATAAATTTTTCTCTGGTACATACAAAGATCTTAAAGATGTAAGTTTCGGCTGTTGATTAAAATCTGTGTATTCTATGCGATATCCAAATTTAATACATAAAATTTTTTCTAAGGTCTCTATATGATATTCTGATTCTACGTTGGTTCCTAAAATATCAGTAAATTCAAACGCTGCTTTCTCTATTTCCGGGAAAAAATTGTCGTGCATTTCTTGAAAACTCCGCAAAACTGTATAGTAGAACTTTTCCTTACTAACATTATAATTTTGTGAAATTTCCACCAATGTATTTAGAAAGGCAGTCACCTTTTTGGGTGCTTCACTTACTAATCCCACTAAAGCAATACGGCTGATACCAAATAGTTCCAGCGGGAGTTCTTTATAAAATTCAGAGTTGATAATTTCTGATAAAGCGTTTAGGCTTTTATCCATTTTCGTAGATACCAGATCATTAAATTCACATCCCAATGCCTCTGCTATAACAAGAATTTTATCATGCTTAGGATATTTTTTTCCGTGCTCTATTTCATTTAAATACGATTTGGAAAGACCTGTTTTATCAGAAAACTCCTGTAAGGACCAATTGTTCTTTTGGCGAAGCGTTTTAAGTTTTAACCCAAAAATAGTTTTAATAAGATCCGTTTCCCCTTTCATCGTCCAAAGATATTAATTATGCCAGTTTTTAGCGAAATAAAATTAATTAGCGAAAATTCGCTATTAGAGAAATTTTTATATATTTGAAGAAATATTTAATTCCTCATGGAAAACTTTAAATTTATAACTAAGGAAAAATACCCAGAGATATTTCAGCCAGAGTTGGTAAATTTTCTTATTGCTCTTCATAAAAAATTTAATCCTAAAAGGCTTGAACTATTAGAAAATAGAATCTATGTCCAGGAGGATATAAACAATGGTAATCTTCCTACATTTTTAGCCAAAACTAAATCTGCACGGGAATCCGACTGGCAGTGCCAGCCAATACCAGATGATATCCTAGACCGCCGCGTAGAGATCACCGGACCTGTAGACAGAAAAATGATTATTAACGCTTTGAATAGCGGCGCAAAAGTTTTTATGGCAGATTTTGAAGATAGTACATCTCCTACTTGGGAAAATCTTATAGACGGCCAGAAAAACCTTTTCGATGCTGTACGCCGTCAGATAGAATATACTAATTCCTCAGGAAAGAAATATGAATTAAAAGAAAAAACTGCCGTTCTGATGGTGCGACCTAGAGGTCTCCACCTGCCAGAGAAACATATTCACATTCAGGATGAGGAAGCATCAGGTTCACTGATAGATTTTGGGATTTATTTTTATCTTAATGCTAAGACATTATTAAAAAATGGTAGTGGTCCTTATTTTTATCTTCCGAAACTAGAACATCACCTAGAAGCCCGCTGGTGGAATGATGTATTCCTTTTTTCTCAACGATATTGTGGTATACCTACTGGTAAAATAAAAGCAACTGTGTTGATAGAAACTATTACCGCAGCATTCCAAATGGATGAAATATTATTTGAACTAAAAGAGCATAGCGCAGGCCTTAATTGTGGACGCTGGGATTATATCTTTTCTTTTATTAAAAAATTCCGAAATCTGGAGGGTTTCGTTCTTCCGGATCGTGCAGAAGTGACAATGGCGTCCCCTTTTATGGAGGCTTATTCAAAAAAATTGATTCAGATCTGCCATAGAAGAGGTGTGCACGCTATGGGCGGTATGGCAGCTCAAATCCCCATAAAAAATGATGAGGAAAAGAATACAATTGCGATAAAAAAAGTACAATTAGATAAAGAAAGAGAGGCTAGAAACGGGCATGACGGTACTTGGGTAGCGCATCCAGGTTTGGTACCTGTCGCTATGAATGTGTTTAATAACTTAATGCCAGAAGCAAATCAAATCTCAAAACAATTCCCGGAATATACAATATCAGAAGAAGACCTATTACAAATTCCTACAGGTGAAATTACAGAGACAGGTCTTAGAGACAATATCAATGTAGGAATTTTATACCTAGAATCTTGGCTTTCCGGCAGTGGCGCTGCAGCACTCTATAACCTGATGGAAGATGCAGCTACAGCGGAAATATCACGCACTCAAATTTGGCAATGGTATCACCATAAAGCCACGTTATCTGATGGAAGAATCATAGACAAGGATCTTTTAAACCAAATTCAAAAAGAAGAAATGGAAAGCATAAAAAGCTATGTAGGCGAAGAACGCTTTCATTCTGGAAATTATCCTGAAGCCGCCAAACTCTTTGAAGAAATGATTTTCTCAGTAGAATTTGATGAATTTTTAACCTTAAAAGCTTATCCTTTTTTAGATTAATGCTATTCCAATTTAAATTATAATACAACTAAAAATAAATCTCACTTAAACAACACGTATGAATACTACGAACCAAGAACTAGTAAACAAAATCGCAGAAGATTGGAAAAATAACCCACGCTGGGAAGGCATCATACGCCCCTATTCCCCAGAGGAAGTTTTACAACTACGAGGTAGCTATACAATAGACTATAGCATTGCGAAAATGATGTCAGAAAAACTTTGGGACAAACTTACTTCCCAAGATTTCGTAGCTGGGCTGGGCGCACTTACAGGAAACCAAGCTGTACAGGAGGTAGACGCAGGGCTGGAAGCTATTTATCTTTCTGGATGGCAGGTGGCAGCAGATGCCAATCTTTCTGGTGAAATGTACCCAGACCAAAGTTTATATCCAGCCAATTCTGTTCCTAGTGTAGTAAAAAGAATTAATAATGCACTTCTGCGTGCAGATCAGATCCAATCTGTAAATTTAGTATCTGGTGCAGATCGCAAAGAATATTTAGTTCCCATAGTAGCTGATGCAGAAGCCGGTTTTGGGGGTAATCTTAATGCTTACGAACTGATGAAGCAGATGATAGAGGCCGGAGCGGCGGGAGTTCATTTTGAAGATCAACTTTCATCTGCTAAAAAATGTGGGCACTTAGGCGGAAAAGTTTTGGTACCTACCCAAGAGGCTATTAATAAATTAGTTGCGGCCCGTTTGGCAGCCGATGTTTGTGGTGTACCTACACTTTTAGTTGCCCGAACGGATGCAGATGCTGCTGATCTTATTACATCTGATATAGACCCTAGAGACCACAAATTCATTATGGGAGAACGCACTCCTGAAGGATTTTATCGTGTACAAAATGGTGTAGAACAAGGCATTGACCGTGGCCTTTCCTACGCACCTTATGCAGATTTAATATGGATGGAAACATCTAATCCAGATTTAGGCTATGCACGTGAGTTTGTACAAGGAATTCATGAAGAATTCCCGGGAAAAATGCTTGCCTATAACTGTTCTCCATCATTTAACTGGGCTGCAAAACTTTCTGTTTCTCAGATGGAAACTTTCCGTGAAGATTTAGCTTCAATGGGATATAAATTCCAATTTATTACGCTAGCAGGATTCCATGCACTGAATACTTCCATGTTTGAACTGGCAATGGCTTACAAAAAACGCGGAATGGCTGGCTATAGTGAGCTTCAAGAAAGAGAATTTAAACTACAAGAAAGCGGTTTCCGCGCTGTAAAACATCAGAGTTTCGTAGGTACAGGTTACTTTGATGCTATTCAGACAATTGTTACCGCCGGAGAGGCATCTACTACAGCGATGCAAGGTAGTACAGAAGAAGAACAGTTTCACTAAATAATAGATCAAACTAAAAAATGTCGACTAATAAGTCGACATTTTTTTTTAAAATACCCTTGGTAATCAATGCTTATACAAGCCAATCCTTAAAATCTTTCACCCTATCTCTGCTCACTCCAAGTTCTACTGAAGATGGAATAGTAAGTTCTACCTTGTAAGTGGGAGATGTATGAATATGTTTAATGTAGGTAATTGCAATATTACACTGCCTGCTAATCCGAAAGAAAACTTTAGAATCCAATACTTTTTCTAATTCTTCCAGGGTAAACTCTGTAGGATAGGCTCGATCATGCGTTAGTGCATATACTAGTTTGTTTTCGGAATAGAAGCATGCCACATCTTCTATCGGCACTATTTGAAGTTTATACCCTGTTTTTACCAATAATCTAGAGAGTTTTGGCACCTTTTCTTGGATAAGTTCTTTCAAGTTTAAAGGTTTAGATTCCCTCTGATGAGGATTAAAGAAATGGTACTTTTCAATAGCACGCTCCAAGTCTTCTTGTAAAATAGGCTTTAAGGGATAATCTATGCTATAAAGCTTAAATGCTTTCAGTGTATACTGGTCAAAGGCGGTAGTATAGATAATAAAACTTTGCGTATGAACTGCTTCAAAAATATCAAAAGACACTCCATCTCCTAACATAATATCCGAGAAAATCAGATCCGGATGCAGATGATTTTGGAAATATTCTATCCCCTCCTCCACAGAGTGAAGCGTAGCCATTAATTCCAAATCTGCAAAATGGCTGAGCATTCTTTGTAGCTTTCTAGCAGCGGGTTTTTCGTCTTCTATGATGATGGTTGTAATGCGATTCAAAGTGTTCAGGGCTTTGGATTAAGGATTTCTTTAATTTTCTTTTCTTCCCATTCTTTAGTGAATATCATCTTGGGAACAAATACACGGATGGCATGGACCGCAAGACCAATTCCCCAGAAAATAGCCGTATAATATGGGCCTATACCTTTTAGAGAATTTAAATCTTCACTGGTATAAAAAATAATAAAAGTATTTACCAAAATATACACCAGCAGGTGGATGTAGAATCCCTTAAGTTGTGTTACACGTTCTTTGGCCTTTTCATACGCCAGTTTTTCCTTTAGTTCCATTTGATTCTTTAAGATGGCTTGTATTTTCTTTACTTCCCAATTCTTGCCTATGCTGAATGTTTGTAAGGCATGTAAGGCCACACCGATACCCCAGCCGAACATAGGCCACCAAAACCAGTGTACTTGGGGCTTGGTTGCGAAATTAAAAATCACCAAAATGGGGATGACTATGCAGTAAGCCATTAAATTACTATAAAATGCCTTAAGTTCTTATACACGATATATGGCTTTTTCTTGGTGAATATCTTCTTCGGTTTTCATAATGTCATGATTTTGGAATTGTGGGGCCTGGTCTAACATTGGGATTTTTACTTTAAAATAATTTTCTGTTTGCTCAATCTTCACATGCAAGGGCGTGATGAGGGCATAGCGCTGCACAATATTACTCAACCCAATACCTTCTCGGTCTTTCACCATCGGACGGGATTGCAGGTTATTTTCAATGGTTAAGGTTCCGTTTTCTGTGCCAATAATGATTTTTAAAGGCTTATGGGAAGTGGCAAAATTGTGTTTAATGGCGTTTTCCAAAAGCAGTTGCAAAGAAAGTGGCACCACCCATTTTTGCATATCCTCCTGCCGAACGGCAAAACTAAACTGCACGCTGTCATCAAAGCGGGTTTTGAGCAGCTCGGCGTAAGTATGGGCAAAATCTAACTCCTCGGCTACCGTAACGGCTTCCTTGTCCTTTTGATCTAATACATATCGATAGATTTTGGACATGGAAGCCGTGAATGTCTGAGCCTGGGCAGGGTTTTCATCAATTAAAGCACTCAGGACATTCAGGGAATTAAAGAGAAAATGTGGGTCTAACTGGTTTTTGAGACTTTCCAACTGGGCATTGGCAGAAGTAGCAATGATTTTCTGTTCCACCACTTGTTCTTTCGCGTTTCGCTTCATGGCAAGCATAAAACCTCGGGCGTGCAATATTGCCGACATCATCAGGGCAAAATTGATAAAGAACCAATGCGTAAAGTTCATCCTCAGAGAGAAAAACTCTGCATTACTATTCCCTTGAATGACCACAAAATTCAGATAATTCAGTCCATAGGTCATCACTACATTGACCAAAATAGTCCCACAAATGCCCCACCACAAACGTCTATTGGTCTGCGTAGTCCAAGAATATCTTTTGCTTAGCCTGTCATTCAAAATTCCGTTTGACAGCCCGTAGCCAAAGGTGTACATCGTAGAAATTAAAAGCGTCATGCCAAAACTCTCCAGATTTTTATTTGGTGTGGCAAATACAAAGAAAACTAAACTTGTAATGAGACCTATCCAAAGAAGCACTTTAATAGGAACACTTCTATGAACACTTTCGGTAATGGTATGTTGAGTGGTGGTATTCATAGGGGTAATTTATGGTTTTTTATTGATGAAGTATTCAGCTTCTTCTTTGCCCCAATGAGGAAGTAACGGAGATTTGGCAGGGTACTTTTCGTATAAATCTTTGGCTTTTTGGAAGAGCTCCATACCTTTGGATTTGCTGCCGCCAAATTGCTCCGGTGTGAAGTACGCATCTTCTGCCATCAGAAGATAAATCCTTGGGTTATTGGCATCTAAGGCTTTTGCCGTTTGCAAGGCTTTTTCTGCCAAAGCTCCTTCCGTGCGGAAACGCTCCATCGGGTTTACCATCATTCTAAGACTATGGGATATTTTTTTCAACACATAGATTTCTGAATTTTTTGGGGAAAGTGTCTCAGCAAGTGCGATATGTTTATCTGCTTCATCAGCTAAGGCATCTAATTCCGTAGTGATGCCCTTCTGCATCATAGTTCTGCCTTTTTGTAAATCAGAGAGTGCCGCATAGTAATGTGGAAGCCACTCCTGGCTTTCCTTATTGGCGATACGAGCAAAATCATTGTGTAGCGCAGTCCAATCTTCTGCCGTCTGTGCCTTATCTGCCATTGCGACTTTTGCCTTCATAATTTTTTCATACGCTGTCTGAGCTGAAACGAGAGTCACGGAAGCCAACATTACAGTGGCAAAAACAAGTTTTTTCATGTTGTTAAAATTTACTATTTAAATGATGGTTCAAAAGTATAGGCTCTACATCACCATCCCAAAAAAGACTCACTGAGTAGCAGAATTTTGTATCTGAAGGGTGGGATTTTGCCTAAGAACATCGTGAAGAAGTTTTTATGCTGTCTTTGCGAGGAGAACGAAGAAGCAATCAAAGTTTATAATACCATGATTGCTGCGATCAATTTTGTTCTGCACATATTGAAGCGATGTATTACAAAGATTCAATCAAAATAGAAATTCTAATTCATTCTTTTGATTCCACAGCTATAGATTCATACATCTTACAAATTATCTATCGTGTCTTGCGTTTTGTCTATTCCAAAATTAAAATTGACTCCCACATATACCATCCTATTAGAAGAAGGCAAAATGGGCGTACTGCGCATACCGTCTTGGGAGAAACGGCCACCAAAAACATTTTTAGAATTCAGAATATTATTGATGCCCGCTATCAAAATTGTGAAGGATTTAGCGTCCTTTTTTCCAATGTTCGGTAGAAAGTACATACTGAAATTAAGACTGTTAAAATCTTTGCTTTGTGCTGAACTTAGCAGCACGTTTTGTCCATTTTGTTTGATAATATTGTAAACCGGTCTTGGGGAGGCATAGGCATAGGACATGCCAATACCCGTTTTCATTGAAGTAATAAATTTGGATACCGAAAGCGAGGCCGTATGTCTGGATGCAAAAGCTGGATATAAGGGTTTAGGATAATTTTGAAATTCTCTCTCGCTATCAAGATAGGAGTAACTGATCCGATAGTCCCAATCCTTAAAAGTACTTCTATCCCTCCAAAAAAGCTCGGCTCCTTTGGCATAGCCGGCACCCGTAGGAGATTGAAGCAGGTTTTGAAAGTTTTCAGGTAAGTTTTTATCCAAATCTTCATATTTTTTGTAAAAGGCCTCTAGCCTTAGCATTCGTTTGTCTACGGTTTTTGAAACTTGAAATATATAATGTGTAGCTTTTTGAAAAACTTGTTCAGATTTAATATTAAGGTTAATATTTTGTGCAGAAGGCATTTGATAAAATTTACCATATAGTATGGAGGCTATAATATTTTGTGGTAATCGATAAGCCAATGTAATGCGTGGTGCAAGGTTCCATTTCTTTAACAAATCAGAATATTCTGTACGAAGGCCCGCTGAAACTGAAAAATCTGGAGTTACTGCTATATTGGATTCAGCAAAAAATGCCGTAATCGCGTTTTTAATTTCTCTATTTGATGTAACATTTCCTGGTAGGCTGGATTGGAATTTATCTTTAGCATATTGGAATTCATACCCGCCTTTAAGGTTACTACCACCTTTGAGTCTATATTCCAAAACGGTTTTGTGATTAAAGTAGAGACCTTTTGTAATGCTTTGAACATCGGCAATCTTATTTCCCTGTGACAAGATCTCCATACCAAAATCATTGTCCCGAAGGCTAAAAGACGCCCCTGTTTGTACTCCAAATTTTCCGATTTTTTGTTTAAAAGAAAGGCTGTGGAAAGTGTTGGTTCCATTTATCTCAGGCTGCTGCTCGTCATACATTATCTCTAAGCTTGGCTGAATTATGCTAATACGGTTTGTATCATAGTTGCCATAATATTTTAGAAGGCCGCCTTTTTTATTTTTCCAACGGAAGTTAGCATTAATGCCATAGCCCTGCGGCGGCGTTATAAAGTTGGTATTAAACTTTATAACTTGTGTTAAGGGAGTAAGGTTAAAGTAGTTTGCCTGAATACCATAAGAAAAGGTTTTGGCAGTATTTACTTTTTGAAAATCTCCTGATACCGAAAAAGGCAGGGCAAAAACTCCCGCCGAGGATTTTTCTGGCATATCCACACTCTCCATTACTAAAACAGCTGATAGTGCTTGGCCATAAAGAGCGGAATATCCACCAGTAGAGAAATGAGTTTTTGTAAATAGGTTGGTATTAAATCGACCCTGGCCTGGCAATCCCGGCACGGAGGCTGTAAAGTAGTTATTGATCAGGTTGCCGTCCATAAAGAATTGTGTTTCCGCGCCTGTACCTCCCCTTACAAAAAGACCTTCTACTTCCCCCGTTTTTTGAACACCTGGTAAAAATTTGTAACCTTCTGTTATTTGCCCATTTGCGCCGGCCGTATTGTAGATATCCATTGGCGTTAGTGCTGCAGCAGCTCGCTTCTTATCACTTGCTTCTAGGGAGCCTGCTTGCAATACCAGCTCCTTCATTTTTTTAAGGGGAGTTAAAAAAGAAGCCGTTAGTTTCATACTATCGCCTTCTATACGATAAACTTTTTCAAGAGTCTCAAAATCAGGATGGGAGAAAATAAAGGTTTTATCTCCTTTTTCCGAGGTGTAAAACTCGAAAACTCCATTAGGTGAGGATGTTCCCCCATTGTAGCTATCTTTTATAGTGATGTCTACCTGTGAAACACTTTTATTATGATATGTAATACTACCCGTTATCTTCGTCTGAGATAATAGGCTTAAACTGGTACAGAATAAAAAAGTAAATAAATAATAAGTTCTCATTATAATAATTTAAACCAAATGTAAAAGCCTTATGGTAGATATACTATTTAAGTTAACTTAAGGGAGTAAAAACAAGACTGTATTGATATAAATCCATACTCAATAGTTTATAATTTTCATATGTGAAGGAATAATTCTTACTTTACACCTTCAATAAAGCAATGAAATAATTTATCCCTAATGACCCAACATGACATTTGATATAATTATAAACTCATTAGAAAATAGTTATCAAGAATTTATTGCAAATGTTCCGCGCTTTTTAGCGGCAATTCTTGTATTTTCAATTGGTCTTTATCTTACAGGTAAAATCCGGGATTTATTTCGTGATAAACTACTGAGTAAAACGAAAGACCCACTCATGGCGAATTTTTTACTTAAAACTATCCGCCTTATTGTACTTATTTTTATAGGAATGTTTACCCTGAAAATCGCCGGTCTGGATGGGATTGCCAATACCATACTTACTGCAGCAGGTGCTTCTGCCGTTATACTTGGTTTTGCATTTCGGGATATCGGCGAAAACTTTATTTCTGGTATTATTTTATCATTTAACAGACCCTTTAATATAGATGATGTAGTATCTATAGGAGATGTTTTTGGTAGGGTAAAGTCAATGGAATTTCGGTATACTAAAATTAAAACCTTTGATGGTAAAGATGTGTATATACCTAATAGCGATGTAGTAAAAAAACCAGTGACCAACTATACTGAAGATGGAAGAATACGACTGGATTTTACCGTTGGAATAGCCTATGAAAATAAGATTTCTGATGCTGCCCCAATAATAAAAGAAGTGCTATCAAATCAAAAATCAGTTATAAAAAGTGAATCACATGAGCCTTTTTTCCTAGTTGATAGCCTAAATGTAAATACAGTGGATCTTAAAATCTTCTTTTGGGTAGATGTGGAGGATTACCGAAAGGATGCTTTGATCATTAAAAGCAATATTATGGCAGAATTAAAAGAAGCTTTCTTGAAAAATAAAATTGCTATGCCGGCAAATATCCAAGAATTTAAAATGTATTCCGAAAATTTTACTTCATGATACAAGAATTATTTTCCCTAGAACAAGGTGAAGCTCACAAAGAGGAAGTACTTGAAAATGTTCGGCAGGATGTCAAATTTATAGGTCCTAGTCTTTGGATGCTGATAGGGGCAATCGTTATTGCATCCGTTGGTCTAAATGTAAATTCCACCGCGGTGGTGATTGGTGCAATGCTTATTTCTCCTTTAATGGGGCCTATTGTAGGGGCAGGTTTTGCTTTAGGAACTTTTGATTTTGCACTTCTTCGTAAATCTTTGCTTAATCTGCTATTGTGTACTCTTATTGGTATATGTGTATCTGCCTTATATTTTTGGTTATCACCTTATAAAGAGGCACAAAGTGAAATTTTATCCCGCACCTCACCCAATTTATATGATGTACTTATTGCATTTTTTGGTGGTTTAGTAGGCGTTATAGCTATTACGCGGAAACAACGCGGTAATCCTATTCCTGGTGTAGCCATCGCGACTGCCCTTATGCCACCATTATGTACCGTAGGATACGGAATTGCAACCGGCCAGTGGGAGTTTAGTGCTGGTGCAATGTTTCTATATACAATAAATTGTGTATTTATCTGCGTGAGCACCTATATAATTGTTAGGCTCTTAAAATATCCTATTTTTAGTTTTGTTAATAAAGGTCAAAAGAAAAAAGTTCAATCTTTAATGATTGCTTTAATTCTTGCCGTAGCTATTCCAAGTGCATATTTTGCAGTAGATTTTATTAAAAAAGAACGAACAGAAAGTAAAATAAATGAATTCCTGGACAAGGAATTTACAAAAGACGGATATACCATTTTGTATAAATATATAGAAATGCAATCTGATAGCGCTCAAGTAAATATTGCACTTCTTAGAGGAAAATTACCTACAGCTGTCGTTCGGGAAAAGCAAAAAGCTATGCAAAGTTTTGGCTTAAAGAAGGTAGCTTTAAATATCATCAGTCCCAAAGAAGTGGCATTGACAGAGGAAACATTTGATCAAAAAAATAAAAATGCTGTCCCCGCTCCCATTCCCGATCCAAGCATTATTGCTTCCGTTTCTAATATGGATAGTAAAATTGTAGAAGAATTTAAAACACTCTTCCCGGAGAAATCTAAAGTAAAAATCTGGAAGGAAATAGGAGAAAATAGGAATTACAATATACAGTATAGTTCCCCTAAATTTGATAGTATTAATACTAAAAATATCAGAAATTGGCTCAAAATGCGTCTAGAAACAGACAGCATTTTTATACAAGAGGTTATTATTAGAAAAAAGAATAAATAAATATTGCCATCCATTTGGGTGGCTTTTTATCTACTTAATAACGGCAAACTTTAATTGCTTACTACCCAAAGGAAGTATTTTCTTTAATTTAATAGTTTAAAACCGGTATATATCTTACTTATTTTAGCTTAATCACCAATATTGATTATTGGCCTATTCCTCATCTTATTAAAGATTATTGTACTACATAATTCTTTCGATTTAATATAATTCTTTAACATTATTTCATTATCCAATATTTTTTAATTTCCTTATTTTTAACCTTACTATTTGGAGGTCTTTATAGCTCTCCCGCTAAACTACTTTTATGTGCGGAATCGTTTGTCTTTTTGATGCTAAGCAAGATACTTCTTCTATGCGGCCAACCGTTTTGGAAATGTCCAAAAAAATCCGGCATCGTGGGCCCGACTGGAGTGGTGTGTTCCAAGATGAGCATGTGATTTTTTCTCACGAGAGGCTTGCCATTGTAGATCCCACTTCTGGTAAACAACCCCTTTTTTCTGAAGACAAAAGCCTTGTTTTGGCTGTGAATGGAGAAATTTACAACCATCGCGCACTGCGTGATGAATTTCCTGATTATAATTTTCTAACAGAATCCGACTGTGAGGTAATACTTCCACTTTTTCAAAAATACGGTAAGAATTTTATTGATAAATTGAATGGTATTTTCGCCTTTTCCATCTATAATTCCAAGACCGGGGAATACCTTATCGCAAGAGATCATATGGGCATTTGTCCTCTTTATCATGGCTGGGACAAGTCCGGGAATTATTACATTGCTTCAGAACTGAAATCTTTAGAAGGGGTATGCAATAAGATAGAAAACTTTCTTCCTGGCCACTTTCTTTATAACAATGAAGGGCATACACTCCAAAAATGGTACAGCAGAGATTGGGAACATTTCGATAATGTAAAAAATAATAGCACTAGCATACCCGAACTTAGAAAAGCTTTGGAAGATGCAGTTCACAGGCAACTTATGAGCGATGTACCCTACGGCGTACTTCTTTCTGGCGGGCTGGATTCTTCCATAATTTCTGCCATTGCCGCAAAATATGCCAGAAACAGAGTAGAAAGCAACGATACTCAGGAAGCTTGGTACCCTCGCCTCCATAGTTTTGCTGTAGGGCTGGAAGGTTCTCCAGATTTACTGGCTGCCAAAAAAGCTGCGGACTATATAGGGTCTGTACACCATGAGGTCCATTTTACTATTCAGGAAGGTTTGGATGCTATCCGTGATGTAATTTATCACTTAGAAACATATGATGTTACCACCATTCGGGCAGCCACCCCTATGTATCTTTTGGCAAGAGTTATAAAATCCATGGGAATAAAAATGGTACTTTCTGGAGAAGGATCGGATGAACTTTTCGGTGGTTATCTTTATTTTCACAAGGCCCCAACCGCCAAAGATTTACATGATGAAACGGTAAGGAAACTGAGTAAACTCCATTTATACGACTGTCTTCGTGCTAATAAGGCTCTAATGAGCTGGGGAATAGAAGGGAGGGTTCCATTTCTGGACAAAGAATTTATGGATGTGGCCATGCGTATCAATCCTGCCGATAAATTGGTAGGCTCTCACGAACCCAAAATAGAAAAGTGGGTAGTAAGAAAAGCCTTTGAAGATATGCTACCACATGAAATTGCGTGGCGACAAAAGGAACAATTTTCAGACGGCGTTGGATATTCTTGGATTGATACCTTAAAGGATGTAGCAGAGAAAGAAATTAGTGATGAAATGATGGCAAGTGCTCAACATCGATTCCCACAAAATGTCCCTCAAAATAAGGAGGAATACCGTTACAGAAGTATCTTTGAAGAGCATTTCCCGAGCGAAACCGCCGCTCTTACAGTACCTTCGGTTCCATCGGTGGCTTGTTCCAGCCCAGTTGCTTTAGAATGGGACGAAACTTTTAGGCTTATGAATGATCCTAGCGGTAGGGCAGTAAAAAGTGTTCATGAGGATTCTTATTAAATCAAATAAAAAATCCTATAGGAAGTGGATTAATCTTTATAACCTACCTCAAAGTAATTACATTAAGTAGTGTAAATTGTTAAGTTCATCTTTTTACATTAATTTTAATTTTCACAGGTAAAAAGAACTTTACCCCTATAGTTTCTTTTCTTTATTGGTAGCGCAAAAAGTCATCATTAAATAAAACCTCCGGCTCAGCGATGTTTGTCTCAACCCACCTTAATTTTGATATAGACTTAATTAAGTTAAATTAAGAAAATAGTACAAAGAGAATCTTCAATAGGAAATAATATAAGGGTACTAATAATGTTTTTAATTCGTATTGCCTTCCAGCCTTTCTAATATCACATCCCTCTCCTTCCCTCCGCGTGCTGGGCTGTATTGCCTACCGTAAAGAATAATTTGTAAATGAATTTTATTCCATTTATCTTTTGGAAATAGCCGCTTGGCATCTTTTTCCGTTTCTTGTACATTCTTTCCGGAAGTCAGTTTCCACTTCGTCATTAGTCTATGGATATGGGTGTCCACAGGAAAAGCGGGCTCATCAAAAGCCTGAGCCATTACAACAGATGCTGTTTTATGTCCCACACCTGCCAGAGCTTCCAAGGCTTCAAAACTCTGTGGAACTTCGCCGCCGTGACGCTCAATTAATTGCTGGGACATCAGCACAAGATTTTTTGCCTTTTGCGTAGAAAGGCCTAAAAACCTTATGTGTTCCCGCACATTATCAATATCCATCAAAGCCATTTCCATAGCTGTAGGAGCCGCCGCAAAAAGTGCGGGCGTTACTTCATTTACTTTTTTATCTGTAGTCTGTGCAGATAATGCAACAGCGCAGAGCAGGGTAAAAGCATCTGTATAATGTAGCGGAATTCCTGGTTCGGGATACAATGCTTCCAACTCCTCCATAATAATTTTTATCCGCTCAGATTTTTTCATGCGCCAAATATAAAACTCCTATATATGTTTTATAATAGGTAATATGAAAGTATTGTGACTCTTATTTTCGCATACTATATCTTGTTTATAATACTAGTATAATCTAAGAAAATTAGTTAGAATAAAAGGGATTGCTTGGTAGTAACATCCTCACATACACAATTAATTTGTGTACTGAATTGTTAGTGGAACGCGATGGATCGTTTAAAACAAAAATATAATTAATAAAAATTACGATCGCAAAGAATTGAGGCTGAATTATTTTAAAAATAGCACCCTACCTAAATCACACTAAAAATTAACATGAGTGATAATTTGAAGTAAATATATTCTTAAAATCTACCTCTCCTTTGGTTACCTATTAATTCTGAAAAAGTATCCCCGGCATTAATGTCTCCTGTAGTATATCCACGCATAAACCATTCTTTTCTTTGTGCAGAGCTACCATGGGTAAAACTCTCTTGATTTACATAGCCTGAAGTTTGTCGCTGGATATTATCATCACCCACAGCTTCCGCAGCACTAATAGCCTGCTCCAGATCGCCTGGCTCAAGAAACTTCTCCCTTGATTCTGTTTTTTTGGCCCAGACGCCTGCCAAAAAATCTGCCTGTAATTCTGTAGCAACAGATTCTGCGTTTATTTGGCTTTCAGACAGTTGGCCACTCTGCCTTCTGGAATGAACTTTATCTAAAATACCTAGAAGATTCTGAACGTGATGTCCCATTTCATGCGCCATAACATAGGCTACAGAAAATTCCCCTACATCTGCTCCAAAACGGTTTCTTAGTTCATTAAAAAAGCTCATATCCATGTAGATAGTTTCGTCTGTAGGGCAATAAAAAGGACCCATAGCAGACTGGGCAGTACCGCAGCCAGATTGGGTAGCTTGCTCAAAAAGGACCACTTTGACCGGACGATATTGCAGCCCTTTTTCTTTAAAAATCTCATTCCAGCTCTGTTCATTTTCTGCTGTGAGCATACTTACAAATTCCCGAACTTTTAGATCCTCTTGACTTAGTTCTCGCTGGGAGGTAGGTGCCCCCATCCCCTGTCCGGATGATTGTAATACTGCAGAGGGATCTCCTCCTAAAAAAAACACAATAGCGGCAATAATAAGCGATCCTAAGCCACCTCCTATGAGACCGCCACCGCCACCCATTCCGCGTCTATCATCTAAGTTACCACTCCGGTCACCAGTCCATCTCATGCTGTAAAGTTTTACAGGTTAAATATATATCTTCTTTTTGAGGTATATGCCGTAAAAAGTAAATATTACATTAATACCTCTTTAAATTAATTTTAAAATATGGTAAGAGCTTGTAACCAACAAGCATGTAAATAATTAATACCAAAGTTTTTAAAATTACAATTGTAATTGTGTCATTTCAAGTGCTGTTACTGCTGCTTCTACACCTTTATTACCTAGTGCACCACCGCTTCTTGCAATAGATTGTTCTTTGGTATCATCTGTAAGTACACAAAAAATAACTGGTGTAGGATATTGAATATTACAAAGTGTTATACCTTGCGTAACACCAGAACACACATAATCAAAATGTGCTGTCTCACCACGAATTACGCATCCTATGGCAATAATTGCGTCGTATTTCTTACTCTCACAGGCTCTAGCACATGCATAACTGAGCTCAAAAGCTCCTGGCACTTCAATTATTTCAACCTGCTTTGCAGATAGACCATGTGATTCTAAAACTTCCCGTGCTCCATCACGCATCCCATAAGTAGAAAAGGAATTCCAACGTGACACTATGATGCCGATGCGCAGGGCATCGGCATTATGAAGTTGTACAGGTTCGTAAACTGATAAATTCGTAGTCGCCATTAATAATATTTTACCATTTCTATCATAGCATCGGACATTCCGTTATCATAATCAGCATATTTTTCTGCAATCGTACCGAAATATTTTTTAGCTTCTCCTTTTTTATTTAAGGCTAATGCCAAAAGACCAGCTTTTCTAGTAAAATAATACTGCGTGTAAGGATCTTTCGTAGTTCCAATAGCTTGGTCTAATAGAGACATAGCCTCAGTTCCTTTATTAAGATTTGCTTGGCAGTCAGCCATTAGCCCAAATTTCATGGCATTTAACACATCATTTTTGGAATCAAATTTTTCCAGGAGACCCAATGCTTCAGCATATTTACCCTGCTTTATTTTTATGCTGGCAGCGTTGTAAGCCGACAGTTTTCCTACCTGTGTGTGAGAATATTCGTTATAAATTCCTAAAAATCCTGGCTTGCCTGCAGAACCACTAAGCGCTTCTTTATCTTTTTGTTGCTCAAGATTTTTCATGGCAATCAAATAACTTTTTGCTGCTTCGGCATTTTTAGGAGCCTCCACAAAATTCTGATATAGGAAATATCCCAAGATACCTGCCAAAATCAAACCAAATGCTATGGCTATTTTTTTTGCATTGCGTTCGATCCATTTCTCTGTTTGAAGTGCTTTTTGATCTAAATCTTGAAAAACTTCTACGGTTTCTTTACCTTCAAGTTCTTGATTCTTATGAGTATGTTGCTTGGCCATTCTGTATGAAATTGGGCGCTAATTTACTGAATTCTATACGATAAATAGAAATAGCAAATTTTCCTTGTTTAATGGGGCAATTATAAGTTTTAGTTTTAAGAAATGCTGTATTTTACACTCAAATTTTAATATGAAGAGAGAACTTTTTGTAGATTATGCTAAGGGATTTGCTACCATCTGTATCATATTTATACATACCGTTTTTTGGAGCGGACAGTTTTATGTACCTACAGAGATGCGTGCTCTAAGCCTTTTATTTGATGTACCTCTATTTTTTGCTCTTTCCGGTCTTACCTCTGGAAATAATATTGAAAAAACAGTGTACCGGCTCATAAAACTGCAAATCACTTACATGATCTTCGTGACAGGACTGTTTTTTGTTGATTATTTCTTTAAGGTATTTGGTCTATCTTTTTTCTCTGAAGAATGGCTCCGTACTGTATATCTCACATTTGGAAGTAAATTTACTCCAGCTAACATTTCCTCCTATCCAGCTTGGGATAAATTGGGAAATTGGTATTTGCACAGCTATTCCAATGCGGATATATTTCCCGTAGTAATGGGTAGTTTTTGGTATCTAAAGGTTTATTTTATTGTAAGTTTTTTAGGGGTAGTGGCTATTCGATTTTTTTTTAACCAAATAAACATGATCATATTTCTTTGTATCGCCTTAACTTTAATATTTAATGCCAACCCATCTCTTTACCCAGGTGGCCAAGTAGGATATGTAGTAGTATATTTATGTATATTTCTCATAGCTACCAAAATTAAACATCTTTCTGGACCTATATCTATAAAGCTTATTTTGGTGATGTGGGGTGTAATTTTAATTGCATTTGTTTGGCTTTTCTCCACCTATGGTTTTGAGATAATATACAGTCTAAATAAGAAAAAATTTCCACCACAAACGGAATACATTATCTGGGCGAGTTTATCTTTGGGGCTTCTATTTACAATGTTCCGAAGAATTAAAATTACTAAAGAAGGCTTTCTCGTATTAGTAGGACAGCAAGCTATTTTTTATTATTTTGCACAAGGGGTAAGTTCTTCCTTGCTATATTTCATTGTAGTGCCTGTAAAAGACTATGTACCGTGGTATGTTTCCTTGCCTATCCTTTTTTGCATTAATATTTTAATGGCGATACAACTAGCCAAACTCTTTCGAAAAACAGATACGTTAGGATGGAATATTTTAAATAAAATTAGAAATATAATTTCAACAAAATAACTTTTATGATCAATAATAAATTCCTTGTCATCCTTTTTATAGGAATATTTTCAATCACTTTTAGCCAGAATCCCAACCAGCTTTTTAGTGTAAAAGAATTAACTAAAACAAATAAAGGCATGGTAGTGAGCGCACATTCATTGGCTAGCGAGGCTGGTGCGCTAATGTTAAGGCAAGGCGGCAATGCCTTCGATGCTGCAATTGCAACTCAATTAGCTCTCGCAGTAGTGTATCCTCAAGCCGGTAATATAGGAGGTGGCGGATTTTTAGTTGGACACACTTCCCAAGGTGAAAATTTTAGCCTTGATTACCGAGAAACAGCGCCAGCAAAAGCCCATTCTAATATATTTATAGATGGTGACGGAAAAGCCAGAACCGATTGGTCACAAGGAGGGCATCTCGCCGTAGGTGTGCCTGGAAGTATACGCGGGATGGAGCAAAGTATGAAATATGCTAAACTTCCCTGGAAAATTTTAATAGCCCCAGCTATTAAATTAGCAAAACATGGATTTTTGATTTCTGAGGAAGAAGCAAATTTGCTAAACACACACCGTAAAGATTTCATTCAATATAATGCTGGTAAAGTAGCATTTGTGAAAGATAGACCTTGGAAAAAAGGAGATTTATTAATTCAAAAAGACTTAGCCAAAACATTAAAGAGAATCGCTAAAAAGGGCGCGCAAGAATTTTATCAGGGTGCTATTGCTAAAAAAATTGTTAAGGAAATGAGCCGCGTAAAAGGCCTCATTCAGATAGAAGATCTCAATAATTATAAGGCTATTTTTAGGGAACCCCTCCATTTTACTTATCAGGATAAGGACATCTACACCATGGGTCTTCCTTCTAGTGGTGGTATTATATTGGGCCAAATACTTTATATGTTAGATAAAGAAAATCTTTCTCAATATGGCCAAAATTCTGCAGAAGCGGTGCATATTATGGTAGAAGCCGAGCGTAGAGCATACGCAGACAGGGCAGAATATATGGGCGACCCTGCCTTTACTCATGATTATACTAAATATCTCCTAAGTCCAGAATATATAAACAGCCGCTGGAAAAGTTTCTCTTTTGGGTCTCCTACGCCCAGCTCCCAGTTTAAAAATGATAAAAATGCTGCTAAGGAATCAACCCAAACTACCCATATCTCCGTGCTTGATAAATGGGGCAATGCAGCATCGGTAACTACCACGCTTAATGGCTATTACGGAGCAAGGGTAGTAGTACAAGGTGCAGGGTTTTTGCTAAATAACGAGATGGATGATTTTAGCATAAAACCAGGCGTGGCAAACATGTTCGGGGCAGTAGGTGGTGAAGCGAATAAAGTGGAACCTGGAAAAAGAATGCTATCCTCTATGACGCCTACCTTAATTCTTAAAAATAAGGCGGTTTATATGGTGGTAGGTACGCCTGGCGGCACTACTATCCCAACTTCAGTATTACAAGCGATTGTTAATAAAGATATTTTCCATACTACTGCATCTGATGCGGTTAACTTGCCAAAATTCCATCACCAATGGTTGCCGGATGTGATTTACCACGAATCTAATTTCCCGGAGAATAGCCTAAAACAACTCCAGAAAATGGGCTATATATTGAAGGAGAGATCCCCTATCGGTAGAACTGAGATGATCGTGGTTTCTCAAGGTGGCCAAACTACTGCAGTGGCCGACATAAGAGGCGATGATAGCGTGGCGGTAGAATAATTCAGCAGAGCAAATAACTTGCTTTCATTAAAAAATTAGATTTAACTAGTAATGTGTCCAATCTAATAGGCATTTCGAGTGTATACTATCTTTTTTCGTTATTTGCATTTTTAGGCTTGAATTATTTAGTGTATTTTTTCTGCAAGGATGCGTGAGGGCGCAGGCGGTTACCCCGCAGGGCGGGCTGGAGCGAAGCGGAAGCCCGGCTGAGGAGTATTAGCCGAAGACCGACCCAAGGACGCTGGGGCGGCGGAGCGAAGAGGAGCCGCACAAGGACGAAGGGGCACGCCCAAATACACCACATCAATCATAGCATTTTTATAATTATATTTTTTTATTATGAAATATTTTTTACAATTCTTTTTTCTCGCAGTAGTAATTTTAATAAACTCCCAGCCGACGGATTTTGTTAAAGAAAACTATACGAAAAAGGAAGTCTATATCCCTATGCGCGATGGTGCAAAATTGTTCACTGCGATCTATATTCCGAAGGATATTTCTATCAAAAATAAATACCCTTTTTTAATGCAACGCACCTGCTACAGCGTGGCTCCGTATGGTGAAACAGAATATAGAAAATCTTTGGGGCCTAATAAATTTCTTCTTCAAGATAAATACATTTTTGTGCTTCAAGATGTTCGCGGTCGTTATATGAGTGAGGGTATTTTTACTAATATGACTCCACAAGTGGCACATAATTCTAAAAAAAGTACGGATGAATCTACCGATACATATGATACAATAGATTGGTTGATAAAAAACATAGCAGGAAATAATGGCAAGGTGGGACAATTTGGAACATCTTATCCCGGTTTTTACACCGCCGTGGGAGCATTATCCGGGCATCCCGCGCTGGTGGCCTCTTCTCCACAAGCTCCCATATCTAATTTTTGGAATGATGATTTCTTGCATAATGGGAGATTTATGTTGGCTTACTTCCGGACTTTTCCTGTCTTTGGAGTGCAAAAAACTAAATTGGAATCCAAGGCATGGTATGAGAGGCAATCAATCCCCATCTTTAGTGAGGATGGGATGAAATTTTACCAAGATATGGGAACCTTACAGAATGGATATTCTCAATATTATCAAAACAATTTCTTTATGACAGAGATTATGGAACATCCTAACTATGATGATTTTTGGCAAAAGAGAAACCTCCTGCCTCATTTAAAGAATATTCAGCATGCAGTGCTCACAGTAGGAGGTTTTTATGATGCGGAAGACCTTTCGGGACCGTTAAACATTTACAAAACTATAGAAAAAACGAGTCCTAAGGCCAAAACTATGATTGTTATGGGCCCTTTTTCTCATGGAGGATGGGGAAGAGAAAACGGAAAACATTTTCATAACGATATTTATTTCGGCGATAGTATAGCGACCTATTATCAAAAGAATATCGAGACACCATTTTTTCATCATTATTTAAAGGAAAATCCTAAGACTGATGCAGGTTTACCAGAGGCTGTGATGTATGATACCGGTGCTAAAACTTGGCTCAGCTTTACAGAATATCCACCTAAAAGCACTCAGAAAATAAAGTTCTTTTTAAGAAATGGTAGCCTTAGCAATACTTTAACTCCTGAATTCTCTGAATATTATAGCGACCCTAATAAACCGGTGCCAAGTTCTATGAATCTTAAAGACTTTAATGAATTTACTCCAAGAAACTACATGTCTGAAGACCAGAGATTTGCTCTAAGCAGACCTGATGTTCTAAGTTTTACGAGTGATATTTTATCAGAAGATATGGTTATTACAGGGGAAATTTTAGCCGATTTACAAATATCTACCACTGGTACAGATGCAGACTTTGTTGTTAAAGTGATTGATGTTTACCCAGAAATTTATGTAGCACAGGAAAAGAAAGATAATGTGGTGTACGGCAACTACCATCAAATGGTGCGCAGTGAGATAATGCCAGCGCGTTTTAGAAATTCTATCAGCCAGCCAGAACCTTTGACTCCTAATCAAAAAACTCAAGTTAGATTTCCTTTACAAGACATTGTACACACCTTTAAGCAGGGACATCGTATCCAGATTCAAGTACAATCTACCTGGTTTCCGCTATTTGTAGTGAACCCTCAAAAATATATTCCAAATGTAAATAAAGCAAAGAAGGAGGATTATACTAAGGCCCTTATTAAGCTATATGGCGATAGTTTTATTGAAATGTCTCGTCTTTAGCCTGGTATTTAATATTTACTAGGCGTAAAGGTTTTCAATGATTTGACTGTATTTTTCTTCTATCGGCTTTCTTCTTATTTTAAGTGTAGGTGTCATATGACCACTTTCAATAGACCAAACATCAGATGTAACTGCAATTTTTTTCACTTGTTCCCATCGTCCGAAATTACTATTCATGCGATCAATATCCTTTTGGATGGCTTTTAGGAGAAGTTGATTTTCACGAAGGTTTTCAATGGGTTGGTGATGCTCCTCAGCCCATTTTTCGGCAAATTCCTGATTGATATCCACCAAGGCTACCAGCATTTTTCTATTATCACCTACCACCATGATTTGCTCAATAAAATGGGATTGTTTTAGCAAATTTTCTATGGGTGATGGCGCTATATACTTACCACCAGAGGTTTTAAAGAGCTGCTTTTTCCGGTCTGTAATCGTAATAAATCCGTTTTCATCAATGTTTCCTACATCTCCGGTCTTAAAAAATTCACCTTCGAAATCTTTTGCCGTAGCTTCTGGATCTTTATAATAGCCTTTAAAAAGATTATCTCCTTTTACTAAGATTTCACCGTCTTCTGCAATTTTTATATCTATAAAATCCACTGCCTTTCCGACGCTACCAATTTTTAAACCTCTATTATCAACAAGATTACAGGAAATCATCGGAGATAATTCTGTCATACCATATCCTTCCAAAATTGGTAATCCTGCAGCACCGAAAACCCGAATAAGCCTACCTTGAAGTGGTGCGCTTCCACTTAACAAAAATTCAATTTCGCCTCCAAAGATTTGCCTAATATTTTTGTAAACTAATTTATCTGCCGATTTGAATTGTTGACGCTTAAGCCATGATCCGGAATTATAATAGTCATAAGATTCTGCCAGATGCATTGCCCAGAGGAAAATCTTCTGTTTTGCGCCCTTTAAATCTTCACCTTTAGCCATAACCTTATCATATATTTTCCCCAATAAGCGTGGGACTATAGGAGTAATATGTGGTTTTACTTCGGAAAGATTATCTACTAATTTTTCTAATGATTCAGCGAAATATATCTCGTATGCCGCGGCTTGATAATAATATACCATAAACCGTTCATAACAATGAGAAATGGGCAAGAAGCTAAGAACTCGTACATTATTAGCCTTGATTGGAATAATTCTTACAGCCCAATGAACACAGGCGAGAAAACCTTTATGGGTAATCATTACACCTTTTGGATCTCCTGTAGTTCCGGAAGTATAGAGTAGGGAACATACATCATCTTCCGTTACATCGTTTATTCTTGCTTTCAGTTCCTCATCCCAATTATTTTGTTCTCCCTTAGCCAAAAATGATGACCAACTATTGGGAATATCTCCATCAATTAAATAGAATAATTCTTCTATTTTAGTTTTTTTCAATATTGGTTCTAAGCGTTTACTCAGCGCAGTATCCGAAGCGAATAAAAATCTAGAATCTGAATGATTCATTATTTTTTCTAAATCAATGGAACTTAAAGTGTCATATAAGGGCACACTTATAGCACCTATTTGCATAAGTGCCATATCTAGAACATGCCATTCATAACGATTACCTGTGGAAATGATAGCTACTTTATCGTCTTTTTGAACACCTAATGCTAGCAGGGCTTTGCTTGCTTTATCAATATCATCAACATATTGCTTGGATGATACACCCACATATTTACCGTCTTTTTTAGTGTTAAACACTTTCTCCATTGGCTTATTTTCGAGGATATATTCGGGTATTTCAAATAGACGCTTGTAGGTATTTTCCATAGAATTATGATTGATTTGAACTAAATTATTCTGTAATATACGTTTTAAATGGTGATTGATAAGAGTGTAATACTGTACCTCCTACTTGAAATTGTGAAAATACTTCACGATCTTTCATATGAGTATTTTCTACAGTTTCCTTAGCTTGTAATACTGGACTGATGCACACATCATATTCTTTAAGATCCTCCACCCATTGATCTCTAGTCTCTTGTTTAAATAAATCTTTGAGTAAATTTTCATCAAAGATTCCTTTCATTAGATTCATCTGGTTATCTACCTTCCACTCGGATTTGCCTACCGCTTCACAGAAGGTATTCCAAAATTTTACTTCTAAAGCCCCAAAGGCGATATACTTACCATCCTGGCATTCATAGACATCATAATTTACCATTAAACCGCTAAGAATAGGCATATCGTGGTAACTCATACCACCTTCTGATATTCCGAAAGGAATGGCACCTACTGATGCTGCACTGTCAGCTAAAGAGATATCGATGTATTGAGCCTTATTGGTTTTTTGTTGAGATAATAATCCTGCAGTACAAGCAGACATAAGCATAAAAGAGCCGCCGGCAACATCTGCCAACTGAAAGCCTGGTACTACGGGTTTGCCAGTAGCATCCCGATTTAAATCTAATAAACCGGAGAGGGCTAAATAATTAATGTCGTGCCCTGCTTTTTGACTCATTTCACCCTGTTGCCCATATCCAGTGATGGAAATATAAACAATTTTGGGATTAATTTTCTCTGTTTCTTCGAATGAAAATCCGAAACCATCCATTGCGCCAGGACGAAACTGCTCGATTAGAATATCTGTATTCCGGATAAGTTCTTTTATTTCTTCTTTACCCTCCTCCGTTTCGTAATCTACTATTCTAATATCCTTTGTGTGATTTATTGTTCTAAAAGTAGCCGATACCTTGTCTGCTTTAGGCTGAAAATCGCGGAGATAGTCCATTCTTTTAGGGCTCTCTATTTTTATAACTTCTGCTCCCAAGGTGCTCAGCAGGTGGGTACCTGCTGGGCCTGGTAGTAAGCGTGAGAAGTCCAGAATCTTTATCCCCTCTAAAGGCTTAATGCTCTTCATTATATTAACCTACTTTTTGCTTCTTCATTGATTTCATAAAATCATATAGCTCTTTGTAGATTCCACGGGCAATCATTAGCTTCATAATTTCGTTTGTTCCAGCGTAAATTCTTGCAACACGGCTGTCTGCATACATTCTTGCAATAGGGTATTCCCACATATAGCCGTAACCTCCGAATAGCTGTAAACTTTCATCTACCACCTTACAGTTCATGTCTGTAGCAGAATATTTTGCCATTGATGCACTTTCTGCAGAAAGCTCATGCTTACTTTGTAAACTGATACAACGATCTATAAATGCCTGATGTAACTGCAATTGTGTAGCACATTCTGCTAATTTAAACTGTGTATTTTGGAAACCAGCAATAGGAGTTTTAAATGCATTTCTAGTCATGGTGTAGTCTATAGTCTTGCGGATGGCACCTTCTGCATTTCCTATACCGCATATAGCTACTGTAAGTCTTTCTCTTGCAAGTTCTGTAACCAGCATTTTGAAACCTTTTCCCTCTTCACCTAATAGGTTTTCTTTAGGGACTTTTACATTTTGGAAGAATAATTCACTCGTATCTTGTGCTTTCATTCCTACTTTTTTGAATGGTTTTCCTTTTTGAAAACCTTCTGATGCAGTATCTACCAATAATAAGGATAAACCTTCTTCTGGCGTATTTTTATTAGTCTTTACAGCTACAATTACCATATCACACAAGTAACCATTGGTAATGAAAGTTTTTTGACCGCTTACTTCATAATGGTCTCCTTTATCTACTGCATATGTTCTTATTGCTTGTAAATCTGAGCCAGTATCCGGTTCCGTCATACCTATTGCAGTAATGATATCGCCACTCGCCATAAGGGGAAGATATCTCTTCTTTTGCTCCTCTGTACCATATTTTAGGATGTAAGGAGCTACGATATCGCTATGAAGGCTGAAACCAGGTCCAGAAATATTTTCTTTTGCCAATTCCTCCATAAAAAGTGCACTAAAAGAAAAATCTAGCCCGCTTCCACCGTACTCTTGTGGCATATCAATACAAAGCAAACCTAGATCACCCGCTCTTTTCCATATTTCGCGGCTTACCATTTGGTCTTCCTCCCATTGATCCATCTGAGGAGTGAGTTCATTTTTAATGAAATCTTTAATCATACCGCGCATCATATCATGATCCTCGGTATTGTATATCTCTCTTTTTATTAAAACGTTATCTAACATGAGTTTATTATTAAAATTAAAAATTATGGTTAATTAAAAATGCTGTTGTTTTTAGCATTTTTTATTCTTTCTTTAAGCGAAGCAGGAAGTTCAAAACGCTCTCCATATTTAGCCGCTAATTTTTCACTATATTCTTGGAACTCTTTGGCACCTACATAATCAATATAAGACATAATTCCTCCAGTATAGATAGGGAATCCTAATCCTAATATGGATCCTACATCTGCATCTTTAGGCTCGCGGATAACTCCAGAATCTAAACATTTATATGCATCAATTACCATTGCGTGAAACAATCTTTTCCCTACCTCATCTGTATCATAGTCTTCTTTCTGAGGGTAGATATTTTTCCATTCCGGCCATAGGTATTTCTTACCGCCTTCAGGATATTCGTAGAATCCTTTACCGCTCTTTTTAGAACTTCTTCCGTGTTTTTCTACGATTTCTGTAGCTATTGATTGAAGCTCTTTTTCTTTTTCTGTAAGTTCTGGTGACTGAGACATTACATCCAGCATTAAGTTCAGCGTTACCTCATCGGAAACTGCTAAAGGTCCCACAGGCATTCCGATTTTTTTAGCTACATTATCTATAACTGCTGGTGGAATCCCTTCTGAAAGCATTAAAATACCTTCATTAACATATTTACCAAATACGCGTGATGTAAAGAATCCTCGTCCATCATTTACAATGATAGGAGTTTTTTTAATTTTAGTTACAAAATCAACTGCTGCTGCCAATGTCTCATCTGAAGTTTTCTCACCCACGATGATTTCCACCAATGGCATTTTATCAACTGGAGAAAAGAAGTGCAAACCAATGAATTTATCTGGCCGAGCAGATGCTGTTGCCAAACTGGTAATAGGAATTGTACTGGTATTAGAAGCGAAGATAGCAGTATCGCTAATTACCGCTTCAGTTTCTTTGGTGATGGTGTTTTTTAATTTTTCATTTTCAAAAACAGCTTCAATGATAAGATCACAATCGCGCAGATCTTCTACAGAATCACTCGGTTTTACTTTACTTAGTAATGCTTCTACTTTTTCCTTTGTAGTATAACCTTTGGAAAGTTTTTTCTTTTCCAAACCTTCACCATAGGCTTTTCCTTTTTCTGCGTTTTCTAAAGAAACATCCTTCAGAACTACATCTATACCAGCTTTGGCTGTCATGTAAGCAATACCTGCCCCCATCATCCCGGCACCTAAAACGCTGACCTTTTTGAAAGTTTTTGGTTCGAAACCTTTAGGTTTAGATTTTCCTTTGGCTGCATCTTGAATATACGTGAAACCAGAACGAATCATATTTCTAGTTTCTTTGGAGAATAGGGTAGCCACAAAATAGCGAGACTCTACTTCCAAAGCATTATCCATATCACAAGAAGCACCATGATAGATAGCACTCAACACATTTTTTATATGAGGCATATTACCATGTGTAGTCTTATAAGCCATGGCATTGGACACACTGAAAAATTCTGTTACACCCACCACTTGGCCAAGACCAACAGGAGTTCCAGGTACTACATATCCTTTTACATCCCAAGGCTGAGTGCTATTTCCTTTTGAAAGTATCCATTCTTTGGCTTTAGCATTTATGTCATCTGTTGGATCACACAATTCTACCAAACCATCTTTTTCTGCCTCTTTAGGAGTAAGTTTTTTGGACTGAGTGATATACATGATGGCTTTTTGTGGCCCTAGCATCCGTAAGAATCTCTGGGTACCTCCTGCACCAGGAAATAAACCTATGGAACATTCCACCAAGCCTATTCTGTTTTTTTCATCACTGTTCATTATCCTATGATGACATGCCAAGGCGATTTCGCACCCACCACCTAAGGCAAGACCGTTAATTGCAGCTACGATAGGCTTCCCTCCCTTTTCCATTTTCCGCATAGCAGCGTGGGTCTCGTGCAGCATTTCAAAACATTCTTCCTTGCTTTTATCATATTGCAAAAACCACTTAAGATCTCCTCCTGCGATAAAATCCTTTTTGGCAGAATTTACTACGATACCTTTAACCTCCTTATTATCAATCATATCCGACATGATACCGAAGAATTCTGTCATGGTATCCGGATTCATAATATTCACAGAAGAATTTTCTACATCCCATGTGATGAATGCAATTTTATCTTCGTCTATTGTATGTTTTATATTGCTCATATTTACTCTTGCTTGATATTAAATTCTTTCAATGATAGTTGCGATACCCATACCACCGCCAACACATAAAGTAGCGAGTGCCGTGGATTTATTTTGTCGTTCCAGTTCGTCCAGCGAAATACCTAATATCATACATCCTGTTGCTCCAAGTGGATGCCCCATAGCGATAGCTCCACCATTGATATTAACAATGCTATTATCAATCTTCATATTTTCCATCAATCTTAAAGGTACAATAGCAAAAGCTTCATTTACTTCCCACAAATCAATATCTGACGCATCCATTTTTGCAAGAGATAGTGCCTTTTGAGTTGCATAAGTTGGTCCTTCTAACATAATTAAAGGTTCAGTACCTACTACGGCACCCATTTTAATTTTTGCTCTAGGTTTTAATCCCAATTTTTCTCCAGTTTCTTTAGAGCCTATTAACATCAACCCTGCTCCATCTACAATACCTGATGAATTACCTGCGGTGTGTACGTGGTTAATTTTTTCCACTTCTGGATATCTATCTATTGCAATTTGATCAAATAACATTTCTCCCATTGTCTCAAATGCAGGACTTAGACTTGCTAAGGTCTCCATTGTTGTATTAGGTCTTATGTATTCGTCTTCCTCAAGATATGGCATACCATTAATATCTTTTACTGGAACGATAGTTTTATTAAAACGACCATTCTTTCTAGCCTCTGCGGCTCTTTGCTGTGACATTACAGAAAAGGCATCTAAGTCTTCTCGTGAATAGCCGTATTTGGTCGCAATTAAGTCGGCAGAAATACCTTGTGGAACGAAATGTCCAAAGGCAGAATCTGGTTCCATAATCCATGCTGTACCATCCGAAGCCATAGGCACACGGGACATAGATTCTACTCCTCCAGCAACTAATAAACTAGACCAGCCAGAGCGTATTCTAGCTGCTGCTTGATTAACAGCTTCTAAACCTGAAGCACAATATCTATTGAGCGTGGTTCCTGCAAAATGATCTCCATATCCTGCAACTTGTGCTGCTACCTTTGCTATATTTCCTCCTTGCTCACCCGCTTGGGTAACGCAGCCAAGAATTAAATCCTCCACTAATGTAGTGTCAAGTGAATTTCTTTCTTTTAATGCTTGAAGTAATGTGGTGGTGAGCTGTACAGGGCTAGCCTGAGCTAAACCACCAGACTTTTTGCCTGTACCTCGTGGTGTGCGAACTACATCATAAATGTATGCTTCCATATATTTTTAAACTATATTTATATTAATGTTACTACCTGGTTACAAATCTAATCATATTATTCAAACTTAAAAAAATTTGAAATTTTTTAAGTTAAATTTAACTTTTGCATACCAAAAATTAATTTCAAGTTTTATCTTTTTCTATTTTTAAATGAAATAAATATATCCTCTGTACTTTTACAGCATATTTTAGTTAAATGGCAGTTGAAAAAAAGGACAGAAAAAATACTGAGAAAAAAATCTATGAAGCCTTCTTGGAAATATTACAGGAAACAGGGCATCATAGTGTAGGAGTAAATGCTATCGCAAAAAGAGCGGGAGTATCTAAACAATTAATTTACAGGTATTTTGGGGGTATGCGCGGCCTCTTGCTAGAATATGCCAAACAAGGAGATTTTTTCAACACCTTACTTCTTACTTCTAAAGACAAGGAAATGGACGCAGAAGATCTAAGGAAATTTCTGCAAACTGCTCTTACTGAGGTAAGAGAAAATACCCTAATGCAGGAGATATTACGGTGGCAACTTTTTGAATCTACTGAAGACACGAAGGATCTTTTTAGATATACGAATAGTAAAATTACAGAGGTATTTGCTTCTGGAGATAAACAACTCGTAAGAATGCCAGAATTTCAGTTAATGATCGGCGGATATATCTACTTTATGCTATTATCTAAGTTTAATAAAAAATTTATTGCCTTAAATTTAAGGGAAAATGAAACCTGGAGTATTTTTGATAATGCCATCATGCGTATGCTAGACCATGCTCAATCCTCTGAATAAAAAAACTCCCAAAGTCTTTGATCTTTGGGAGTTTTATCATGGTAAAAGAAATTTAACAATATTCTTCGTAAGCAGCTTGTAAGTTTTGGGCTATCATTTCAGCAGAACGACCTTCAATGTGGTGTCGCTCTAGCATATGAACCAATTCTCCATCTTTAAACAGTGCCACACAAGGAGAACTTGGGGGGAAAGGTGCCATTATTTTGCGTGCCTCCTCTACTGCTTCTATATCATATCCAGCAAATACCGTGGTAAGAGTGGATGGTTTTTTAGGTCCAGATAAGGACCGAACAACACCAGGTCTGGCTGCCGCTGCGGCACAACCGCAAACTGAATTTACCATCAGCAAAGTGGTACCAGGCGCCTTTAATGCATCTTGCACATCTTGGGCACTTGATAGATCTTTAAATCCGTTTTGTGTAAGCTCTGCTTTCATGGGAGCTACTATTTCTATTGGGTACATATAAATTGTATTTATTATAGATTTAATTCTAATCTACGTCTTTGTTTAAAAATTTATTTTCTTTTAATCTCATCTCCCCTTCTTCTTCACGAAGGTACTGACGGCGAGGCTCTGCTGGCTGGCCTAAATTTTCCTCTAACTGAATGTTTTTTCGACGGTATGCAGGAATAGTCTCAAAGATTTTTACTTCATCTGTTACATTAAATCTCGCATTAAATTCTTGTAATTTATTTCTCCTTTGTGAAACTACAGGATTATCTGTCGGCTTTGGAATAAAGGTAAATTCTTCAAAATCAATTTCTTCCACACCTAATGCTGTATTTTGAGGAAGGTCTTGCGCAGAATGAGCCGGGAATGTGTGAATGGTTTGGGATTCTCTTTCCCGTACCGCTGGAGGAATTTCCTGGGCATTATTTGTGGAATGAAATCCACTACTTGGTACTTCAGTGTGTGGTGCGACTTCTCCTACATGCCGAGTAGGATTTTTAAATTCAGGCTGAGTCGAATTTACTCCAGTTGGCTTATGTTGAAAAGTGTTTGAAGGCTTATTAGGCGGAAAAAACTGGGAACTTGACGAATCTGTAGCTGGATTTTCTGCATTTCTTATTTTAAACTCCGCATCAGAAGAGGGAATATGAGCATCTGGAGATGACGGGCTTACCGGTGCATCATCTTTACTAAATGTAAAACTGAAAGATTGTGGATCCAAATCCTCATCTAAGGAAAGAATATTATCTTCATTTGGATTTTGTCCAGATGACTTATTTTCTAATGTTTCGGATTTGCTGGTCTCCGATGAAGTAAATGTAAAATCTTTATCCTGTACATTTATTTCTGAATCATCCCGAGCATCTCGTGGAGGTACTGCCTTTTGAGTTGGAATATTAGGTGTAAAATTCGGAATTCCATCATCTTCTAAAACGAAATATTTAGGTGATGTTTTATCCTCTACTATTTCTTGTGAGGAACTGGATTCAAAGTGCTGAATTCTATCCTCATCTTCATATAATCTTTTTCTTTTTATTTCAGGAGAGCCTGAAACAATTCTATTTTCTTTAGTGAAACCTGTCGCTATTACCAAAACACTTACTGCCTCTCCTAAGTCTTGATCTGTTCCTACACCAAAAATTATTTCTGCTGTATCTCCGGCTTCTTTTTGAATGAAATCCATAATAGTTCCCATTTCATCCATTGTAATTTCTTCTTTTCCACTGCGGATAAGAAGTAAAACATTTTTCGCGCCTGTGATTTTATTATCGTTCAGTAAAGGAGAATCTAAGGCTTTTTTAACAGCTTCTTCCGCTTTATTTTCTCCTGAAGCGATACCAGAAGACATGAGAGCGGTTCCAGAATTTTGAAGAACTGTTCTGGCGTCTCTAAAGTCAATATTAATTGTAAAGTAGCCTGTTATAACTTCTGCCATACCTTTTGCAGCATTTGCAAGTACTTCATCTGCTTTACTAAGACTTGCTAGGTAACCAAGATTACCGAACTGTTCCCGAAGTTTATCATTATTAATTACGATTAATGAATCTACATTGGCTCGTAATTTTTCCAAACCATTTTCGGCTTGTTCCATTCTTCTTTTCCCTTCAAAAGTAAAAGGAATAGTTACGATGGCTACCGTAAGAATACCCAGTTCTTTTGCCACCTTGGCAATAACGGGTGCTGCCCCTGTGCCAGTACCGCCTCCCAATCCTGCAGTAATGAAGGCCATCTTGGTATTAGTTCCAAAGGCTGCTTTAATATCATCAATACTTTCAATAGCTGCTTTTTCTCCTACTTCTGGATCTGCACCTGCACCCAGACCCTCTGTAATGCTAAGGCCTAGCTGGACTTTATGTGGAATCGGATTATTATCCAAAGTTTGAGAATCAGTATTACAGATAATAAAATCTACGCCATTAATTCCTTTTTCATACATGTATTTAAGGGCATTATTTCCTCCGCCACCTACGCCGATAACTTTAATAATGCTAGAATTACCTTTTGGGAGGCTGAATACAATACCAGGGGATGATGTTTGGTCCATAGTGTCTTAGGCGATTTTAATACAATGAGTAATTTAATTGATAATAATAATGAGGTAAACTTATTCAGGAGTTTCGAAAAATTCTTGAATTTTTTTCAAGATAGCCAAACCAGGTGTTTTCGATTTTTTTTGCTCCTCTTCACGTAATATCGTTGCCGAATCAACTTCCAAAGTTACATTTTCCTTATCGATATTTTCAGAATTATTTTGGTTTTTTGTATTCAAAGATTCTACTTGGGTTTGGGTAAGCTGTACCTCTTTTTTTCGCTCTCTAATTTTTAAACTTTCCATTAAAAGCCCTATTGCCGTAGCATATTCTGGGCTTTTTAAGATTTGGCTTTTGTCGTTTGCGATATATTCATTTGCTACCCCCACTCGGCTATCCATACCGGTGATATAATTGGTAAGCTGATTAAGATTTTTTAGATTTGAGCCACCACCAGCCAATACAATTCCTGCAATCAGCTTTTTGCGTTGCTCATATGCACCATATGCTCGCAATTCGCTATTTACCATTTCTAAAATTTCTTCTATACGGGCATTTACAATTTGAGAAAGATTTTTAAAGCTAATTTCTTTATCTCTTCTCCCACTAAGACCTGGAATCGTAATAAAATAATTATCATTTTCCATTTCAGGAACTGCAGAAGCATATTTTACCTTGAGCTGTTCTGCGTGTTTTTCTATAATACTGCATCCATCTTTAATATCTTCTGTGATGATACCACCGCCGTAGGGTATTACACAAGTATGCCGAATAATATTATCTTTAAAAATAGCTATATCCGTAGTACCTCCCCCAATGTCTACCAAGGCAACACCTGCCTCTTTTTCTTCTTTGGTAAGAACAGCTTCAGAGGATGCTAAAGGTTCTAGAGTAAGGCTCTCCAGCTCCAATCCTGCTTCTTCCACACATCGCATGATATTACGTATACTGCTCATTTGCCCTACCACAACATGAAAATTAGCTTCTAACCTTTTACCATGCATCCCTTTAGGTTGCTGAATTTCACCTTGAGAATCTACTTTATACTCTTGTGAGAGTACATGAATAATTTGCTCACCGGGAAGCATTACCAGCTTTTGGACTTGATCCTTTAACAAATCAATATCCTCATCTGTAATAAACTGTTCAGGATTATCCCGCATAATATAATCCGAATGTTGCAGAGAGCGGATATGTTTTCCCGCAATACCTACCGTTACACGCTTGATTTGGACCCCAGCACTAGCCTCAGCCTGACGTATGGCAGTGGTAATACTGGCGATGGTCTGTGAGATATTATTTACAATTCCTTTATGGACACCAAGGCTGCGTGCGCGGCCTACACCCATAATTTCTATTTTTCCCACTGCATTTCTTCGCCCTACGATGGCAACTATTTTAGTGGTTCCTATATCTAATCCGACGGAAAAATCTTGACTATATTGGCTCATGGCGGTTCTCTTTATTTCTTTTTAGGTTGGGTAGTATTTTTTACTTTAGTACTTGCTGTAGTTTTAACTTTTTTAGCGGGCGATTTAGGCTTGGGTGAAGTAACTTTAGGCTTAGGTACTTCTGCCTTTTTCGGCTGGGCGTGCACTGTATTCTTCACTGGTGGAGAAATATTCTGTTTTGGTGAAATAGGTACAGGGACAGCGTCTATAGTTTTAGCACCTGTAGTGGCAAGTTTTTGTTTTGTAATTTTTTCATTTTGAATCATACTGTCTATTGCTGCTCCCTTTAAAGTAGTAACAATTTGATTATCAAATTTAACAGATATTCTCTTGTATTTTGCTGGATCTTGATAGGACAGATACGAGTTAAAAAATGCTTTTAAGCCTTGAAGTTTTACTGTAGTATTTTCCAGATTTCCTAATTCTATCGGTACATTTTCTATCTGGCTTATCAGATTATAGTTCTTTTTCTGGTATTCAATTCCAATAATAAAATTTTTTAAAAAAGTGTCGGCTTCTATTTGCTCTATAAGGGTCTTAAGGGCAGGGTAATCCTGAGGGGGAATATCTCCTTTAGCTAACATAACAGGATGACTGTATACAGAACTTAACGGAAAGGGAGTTAGTCTCTGATCCACATAAAAGCTTTTTTCACCTTGAATGATTCTAACAAACGGAACCTTCTGTGCGATATCTACATGTATTTCTCCAGCAAGATTGATATACACATTTGCACTGTCTATATATGGATTTTGAAGAACCTTTTTTTCCATAGCAGGGATATCTGCAGTAGCGATTATACCACGAGTATTCATTGCTTTAATTTCCCTTTCCATGTTGTTTCTATCAACGAAAAATACCCGCTCCTTTCCCGGAATGTAGTTCACAGAAACTTTTTGCATAGGTTTATTATTGAATTTTGACAATGAAAAATTCAACATAAAAGCCAGTAAAATTACCGTAACAAAAACCTTTAAAAGCCGATATTTATTCTTCATTTTTAAAGGAGTTTAAAAATTCACATAATGGCTCATATAGACTATCTATATCTCCGGCACCGGCTGTAAGAATAATATCTGGTTTTTCTTTTTTTATTTCTTCTTTAATACTATCTAGAGCCTCCCCTAAAGGACATACATGCACAGAGGGTAAGGTAATTAAATCTGACAAAACTCTAGAACTTACACCCGGGAAATCTTCCTCATTTTCTCTTGCAGGATAAATATCTATAAGAATTAAATGATCCGAAGTAGATAAGACTTGAGCGAAATCCTGCATAAAATCTCTAGTCCTACTATATAAATGCGGCTGAAAGATGGTGAGTAGTTTTTTATTGGGATTAAAACTCCGTATGCTACACATTACAGCCTGTAATTCGGTAGGATGATGTGCATAATCATCGATGTAGACTGTACCATCTGAAAACACTTGCTTGGTATACCTTCTTTTTATCCCAGTGAAGCTTTTTAATGCATCTTTAATATTCTCAGGATCTGCTCCTAGCTGAAGCAATAATGCAATTGCCGCGGTGGCATTTTCCACATTATGGACTCCTGGAATATTCCAAGAGAAAGTATAGGATTGGTTTTGAATAGTATCCTGGAAAATAAATTCTATTTCCTCCCCTTTCATTACCAAGGAATGGCTGTAATACTCTGCTTTAGAATCATTTACAGCATAAGAAAATCCCTTTTCTGTAAATTCTAATCCATACCGATAAAGTAATTTTCCTTTTGGGACAAGATCAGCGAATAGGGCAAATCCTTTGGCAAATTCTTCTTTATTTTTATAGATATCCAGATGATCCGCATCTGTACTGGTAATGATCGCCCAATCTGGATGCAAGTGAAGAAATGAACGGTCATACTCATCCGCTTCTGCTACTACGTATTCATTTCCGGAAAAATAAAAATTTGATTGTAAATTTTCTGAAATGCCTCCCAAAAAAGCAGCTATGGAAAAACCACAGTTTTTCATAAGATGAGTTACCAAGGAAGATGTGGTGGTCTTTCCATGAGTTCCTGCAACTGCTATGGTACAAGGTTCTTGAGATAATAGGCCTAAAACCTCTGCTCTTTTCTTTATTACCAAATGATTATTACTACAGAATTCTAGAATAGCACTTTCTCGGATGGCTGGTGTACGCACTACAAGAGTAGTTTCATAGGCAGCGTTTTGTTCTTTCAATTTAGCTTGAAAAATTTCTGCAGAATCTTCGTAAAAGATTGTGGCACCTTCGGCAACCATAGTTTGGCACAATTTGCTCTCTGTGCGATCATACCCTATAACAGATTTGCCTAAAAAAAGACAATATCTTGCTAAGGCAGACATACCAATGCCACCAATACCAAGGAAAAATACCGTTTTATACTCTTCTATATTTTTCATAATCTGGCTGCTATTTCGGATACTATTTGCTTTGCGGCATCTGGTTTAGCAAAATTTTTAATAGCCTGTTCCATGGACTTTATAGCTTCTGATGAATGTAATAGTTCAATTGATTTCAGTACCAATTCGGATGCTATATTTTCATTTTTCACCATTACAGCAGCATTTTTTTGAACCAAAGCTTCTGCATTTTTTGTTTGATGATCCTCCGCAGCGGTAGGCAGTGGTATTAAAATAGAAGATTTTTCCATAACTGCCATTTCTGAAATTGCAATGGCTCCAGCGCGAGAAACTACCAAATCTGCAGCAGCATAGGCAAGTACCATATCCTCAATAAATTCCGTCATATGGATGCCGCGAGTTTTTTTCCAAAGGGATTGTCGGTATTTTTCCCAATCTTGAACTCCCACTTGCCAATAAAGTTGGATATCCTCTTGTACTAATTGATCCGCACCTGCATTCCACCCATCATTAATTGCTCGGGAGCCTTGGGATCCTCCAAAACTAAATATTAAAGGTTTTTCCGGATCAAAACCAAGAGCCACTTTTGCTTCTTTTTGGCTTGGTTTGTCCCCTAAAAATGCTTTACGAATGGGGTTTCCGCTGAAGATAGTTTTTTCTTTAGCAAAATAGGCTTCCATATCTGGAAAGGCAGAAAAAATAATATCTGCGTGCTTGGCAAGAGCCACATTGGTCTTACCAGGAAATGCGTTTTGCTCTTGTATGGCATATGGAACTTTTTTTTGGGAAGCCATCCAAAGTGCTGGTCCACTGGCATATCCACCCGTGCCTACGGCGAAATCTGGCTTAAAATCTGATATTATTTTAGATGATTTCCATGCACTTGCCACTATTTTAATGGGTAGCTTAATGTTAGATAATAAGTTGGATCTATTAAATCCAGAAATGGGCAATGCCTGAATATCAAAACCCGCTTGTGGAACTTTTTGCATTTCCATTTTTCCTTCAGCACCTATAAAAAGGATTTCGCAGTCAGGAAATTGTATCCGAAGTTCCTCTGCAATAGCAATGGCTGGAAAAATATGCCCACCGGTGCCTCCTCCTGATAGGAGAAAACGCCCCTTTGAACTCTTCAATTTTTGATTTCCTGCTTTCATACTATGCAATATCTTGAATATCTTGTAATCCTGTTTTTCTATTCCCTATTCCTTCTTCATTCAAAGTTTGCACTCTGGAACTTACATTTAAAATTAAACCCAATTGTATATAAGTGATTAAAATAGCGGTACCTCCATAACTCATTAAGGGTAATGGCTGACCTGTTACCGGAATTATGTTTACAGCTACTGCGATATTGATAAAAATCTGTAAGAATAGCATGAATCCTAAGCTAATTATCATCAATGCACCGAATAATAAGGGCGTATTATGAACCGTAATAATAATACGAACGAATATTATGGTATATAGTATTAGGAGTACAGAAGCGCCGAACAAACCATACTCTTCCACGATGATAGCAAAAATAAAATCTGAGCTGGACTGTGGAAGCATTACCTTAAGGGCACTCTTTCCGGGCCCCATTCCTGTAAGCCCACCATGAACAATAGCAGCCCGTGCTTGCATGCTTTGGTAATTTTTAACCTTATCTTCATCTGAATCTACCTGCTCAGCTTTATTTGGGCCCATGTAATTCTCTATTCTGCTTTTCCAGGTATGAACCCTATTAGCTTTAATAAGATTTGTAGTAAGTGCTATTGTAATAAATATACTTACCAAAATTACCATAGAAACGATAAAACCTATAATCAATTTAGTAGGAAATTTGCCTATAAATAATACCACCATACTTGTAGTGAATATCATTAAAGCAGTAGAACCGTTATCTTTTCCTACAAGCACCATTACTACGAAAACAGGGACTAGAACCTGGAAAATATTTTCCACAGTGCTAGGTTCCTTTTCTCTTTTGATACCTAAATATCTACATAAATACACAATGAGAAATAGATAGGCACTTGCAGAAGGCTGAAAGCCCACCTGTGTACCAGGAATATAAAGCCAGCGCGAGGCTGAAGCACCGTCTATGGTACTGCCTATCATTACTGTAAGGAAGAGTAGGAGTATCAGGAAGATAAGGATCATTAGGCTCAGTTTACCTATCAATTGATAGCGCACCATAATAACAACCCTCATCAGACAAAGTCCTACAAATATGAATAGGATATGTTTTAATACATGCGTGGTAGTAGAGCCTGTGTTTACATGATCCAAATTTGAACTCGCGCTATATACAGGCAAAACAGAAATAAGGGAAAGTAAAATTATTACTATCCATAGTACTTTATCCCCTTTAAGATATTCTATTTTATTACTGGCGCTCATGTATTTTCTTTCAATTTCAGCACCTCACTTTTGAACTGCGTTCCTCGGTCCTCATAATTTTTAAATAAATCAAAACTTGCACAAGCTGGTGAAAGCAGTACAGTGTTTCCTGGGCTTGCCATATCACGCGCTGCGAATACCGCAGCGTGCATGGAAGATGTTTCCTGCATAGGAATACCAAAACCTTGATAATAGGATAGTAGAATATCATTGTCTAATCCTAGACAAACAATTCCACATACCTTGTTTTTTACCAATTCACCCAGCTCTGCATAATCATTCCCTTTATCTACTCCTCCCACAATCCAAACTATGGGGGTCTGTACCGTATCTAAGGCGTAGTAAACAGCATTTACATTGGTTGCCTTACTATCATTGATATAAACTACATCATTTATTTGTGCCACACTTTCCATTCTATGCTCTACGGCTTGAAAGGTGTTAAGGGCTTCCCGTATACTCTCGTTGGATATATCTAATATTTTTCCTGCTAAGGAAGCTGCTAAAGAGTTTGATATATTATGAATTCCAGATATCTGTAGATCATCATCACTTATTTCAAATTTATTTCTGAAATTTATAAACAAGCGTCTATCTCTATAATAGGCACCTTCCGGTAAAATATGTTTAGTGGAAAAAGGAATTTTGGTTGCTTCCGTCTTCACTTTTTCTAAAATCTGAATACTCATTTCATCATCCTTATTGAAAATGAAATAGTTATCCTGATTTTGATTTTGTGTAATATTAAATTTAGCTAAAGCATACTGCTCATAATCATAATTGTATTGATCTAAATGATCCGGACTTAGATTTAACAAAATTGAAATATAAGGTCTAAATGTTTGGATATCATCCAACTGGAAAGAGCTGACTTCCAAAACAAAAAAATCATATTCTGATTCCGCTACCAAGGCGGCAAAACTTTTTCCTATGTTCCCTCCCAGACCCACGGAAAGTCCATCATTTTTCAAAATATGATAAATGAGAGAAGTCGTGGTAGTTTTTCCATTGCTTCCAGTGATAGCAATAATTTTAGCCTGTGTAAACCGAGACGCAAACTCTATTTCTGAAGAAATAAGAATATTGTTATCCTTTATTTTTTGAATAATTTCGGCTTTTTTGGGAATTCCTGGGGATTTTATAACCCAGTCGGCACTCAATACTTCTTCTTCCGTATGTATACCAGACTCAAAGCGGATATCTTCGTCCTGTAAAATAACTTGGTATTCTGGTTTAATACTTCCTTTATCAGAAAGAAATACATTAGCACCTTGTTTCTTGGCCAAAATAGCAGCACCCACACCACTTTCACCGCCACCTAAAATCACTACTTTTTTATTTAGTAATTCAGGCTTTAAGTTATAATTAAAACTTTCCATCTATCTTACCTTTAAAGTTATAAGACAAATAATAGCGAGCAAGACTCCTATAATAATCATTCTATTCACAATTTTAGACTCATGATAGCCTAATTTCTGATAATGATGATGCAGCGGAGACATTAAAAAAAGACGATTTTTCTGTGCAAATTCTAACCCAAATCTTCTTTTTCTATATTTAAAAACAACCACCTGAAGCATTACAGATAGATTTTCTGCTAGAAATATTCCGCATAGTACAGGAATCATCAATTCTTTTCTTAAAATAACAGCCAAAACTGCTATAACACCGCCCAGCATAAGACTTCCAGTATCTCCCATGAATACCTGTGCGGGAAATGTATTGTACCAGAAAAAACCTATTACAGCACCCACCAAAGCAAGGGCAAAAATGGTAGTTTCCCCCATATTTGGCAGGAACATGATATTGAGATAATCGGAAAAAATTATATTCCCAGAGATATAGGCAAATAGCGCTAAAGTGAGCAGGATTACTACGCTAGTTCCTGCTGCCAGTCCGTCTATTCCATCTGTAATATTTGCGCCATTACTCACGGCTATTATAATAAAAGTAACTATGGGAATGAATACGAGCCAAGCGTTTTCACGAGCCTGATCTTCATCCATCCAGAATAGTATTTTACTATAATCAAACTCATTGTTCTTAAAAAAAGGTACTGTACTTACTACTAACTTTTCCTGAGGCATAAAATTTTGTTCTACATTTTGCCTGTTTCCTGTGCTGGCATCTGAATATTTCCTTTTTACGGTAACATCACTGTGGAAATACATGGTAGTGGCTACTATAGCCCCTAGACCAAGCTGCCCAATGACCTTTAAAACTCCAGAAAGTCCGTCTTTATTTTTTTTAATTTTTTTCAAATAATCATCAATGAAGCCTATGCAGCCCATCCAAATGACTGTTACGATCAGAAGAATTATATAAATGTTACTCAACCTTGTAAAAAGCACCACAGGAATCAGCGTAGCTAATATGATGATGAGACCTCCCATAGTAGGAGTGCCTTCCTTTTGTTTTTGGCCATCCAATCCTAAATCACGCACCTGCTCCCCCAACTGTTTTTGGCGTAAAAATTTTATAATTTTTTTTCCAAATAAAACGGCTATAATTAAAGAAGTGAGTACCGCCATTCCAGCCCGAAAACTGATATAACGCATCATATTCATTCCAGGAATTTCTATTCCGTGTGCGTGGAGGTATTGATAGAGATGAAAAAACATAATTTATTTTCCAGCGGTTTGAATGAGTTGATTAAAGATTTCAGTGTCATCAAAGGGGTATCTTTCGCCCTTAATTTCTTGGTAGGTTTCATGCCCTTTCCCTGCAATGAGGATAATATCTTGTGGTTCTGCAAAAGCTATTGCCTTACGAATAGCTTCCTTTCTATCAGTGATGCGGATGTATTTTTGTTTATCCTTTTCACTTAGCTGAGATGTCATATCAAACAGAATTTTTTCGGGATCTTCGTTTCTGGGATTATCCGAGGTAAATATGCTTATGGTAGAATATTGAATAGCTATTTTTGCCATTTGGGGTCTTTTTCCGGCATCTCTATCCCCGCCACAGCCTACAATAGTGATAATTCTTTGTGTGTTTTGTTTACTGGAAATGATGGTACTGAGTACATTTTCCAGTGCATCAGTAGTATGGGCATAATCTATTACTACGAATATACCAGAGGGGGATATGTGAGTTTCAAATCTACCTTTTACCTTTCCGCAAAGACTTAAGGTCTGCAAAATATTTTCTTTTTCAAAGCCTAATTCAGTGCAAATTGAATAAACTAATAACAGATTGGATGCGTTAAATTCTCCTACCAAAGGCGTATGGAAGGATTTACCATCAAACTCCAATTCCATACCTGTAAAACTGATCTCACGCACTTTCCCCATATAATCGGCGGGGGTGTGGAGTGCAAACTGCCTTTTTTTAGCCTTGGTATTTTGGAGCATTACTCCAGCATTTTTATCGTCTGCATTGGTAATAGCAACCGCTTTATTACTTAATTTATCAAAGAATTTCTTTTTTGCGTCTCGGTATGAGGCAAAATCTCCATGGTAATCCAAATGGTCCCGTGTAAGATTTGTAAATCCGGCAATGTGAAACTCTAAGGCTGCAATACGCTGTTGCACCACACCATGGCTACTGACTTCCATACAGGCATACTCACATCCTTGCTTTACTGCATCTGCAAGAAATTTATTAAGGTTTATGACATCTGGCGTGGTATGGGTAGCAGGAATTTCCTGCATGCCTATCCGATTTACTACTGTAGAGAGCATAGCGGCTGGATGCCCAAGACGCATTAATGCCTCATGTAATAAAGTAATAGTAGAAGTTTTTCCATTAGTCCCTGTAACACCTATCAGTTTTAACTTTTCAGAAGGCCTTCCATAAAAAGATGCAGCCATCTCACCCAATGCAGCACGTACATCTTTAACAATAATTTGTACTACATGTTCTTCTTCTTGAAGATCTTCATATTTTTCTTCTACCAGAATAAATACTGCTCCATTTTTTACCGCTGTAGGTATAAAATTCTTACCATGAATCTGTGTTCCCGGAAGTGCAGCGAATAACGAGCCTTCTACGCAGGCTCTACTGTCTGTACAGATAGAAACCACCTCTTTTTCTTTGGCAGCCTGAGCACCCGCAGAATATATAATTTCCTGTGGTGTGATATTGTATAATAAATGTTGTAAAACTATCATTGGCTCAGTTCTAAATACACTTTTTGTTTTTTGAGGATAGGTGTTCCCGCCTCTGGAAATTGTTTCACTATTTTTCCAGTACCCTGAAAGCTTACACGGAAGCCCTTGTTTTCTATTTGAGGAATGGCATCACGCCCTATGAACCCTACCAGATTTGGCATTACTCCAGAGGAAAAATTAAGTTTTGGCGTTTGCCTTGTCACTACTTGAATCTTTTTGGGCCCGGCGCTTACCAATTGTTTTTCGATATTCATTGGCTGTTTCAGAAATGTTTTTCCTGCAATCTCTTTAAAAACAGGTGCTGCTACCAAAGCACCATAAAATCCTAATGAGGTATCTGGCTGGTTTATAAGCACATAGCAAGTGTACTGAGGATTATCGCTGGGATAAAAACCAATAAAAGATGCCTGATATTTCATAGGACCGGCTTTCCAATACTCAAATCGAGCTGTACCGGTTTTTCCAGCCATTTTTAAATTAGGAGTGAAAATAGATTTGGCTGTTCCTTTTTCCACGGCTTTTGTAAGGGCAGAAGTAATTTGCTCAATTGCCTCTTTTGAAGCCATTTTATCCACCAAAACCTGTTTTTTAGCCTCATATAAAACTTGACCATCCTTCATTCTTTTCTCAATGAAAATAGGTTTTAGCATTTCTCCACCATTAGCAATACCGTTATAAAATGTAGCTAATTGTAGCATATTAAATCTACTGGCGTATCCAAATGAAAGGGATGCCAGAGCTCCTTTAGTCCATTTTTTGTCTTTTGGAGTAAGGATATAAGGTTTAGATATTCCTGGAAGTTCAATGTCTAATTTTTCAAACATTTTCCATCTCCTGAGGTGGTTATAGAATATTTCAGGATTATCTCCATAATGTTTAGTAATGATTTTTGCCGTTCCTACATTACTGGATTTAGCCAAAACATCACTGATATCATAAGTACCACCGCCGTGCCCATCCAATATAGGTTGCCCATAGTATTCCCAATTCCCTCCGCCTACATTCACGGTAGAGTTGGCATCTATGAAACCATCATCCATTGCTGCCAAAAGGGATACACTCTTAAATGTGGATCCTGGCTCGGTTGCGTCTTTAATTGCATAGTTATAGGAATCTTTAAACTCGCCGGAAGGGTCTGCCGCGAGATTTACCATTGCTCTTACTTTTCCCGTTTTGGTTTCAATTACCAAGACGGATCCGTGATGAGCTTTAAAGGCTTTTAATTGTTTTTCTAATGCCGAATGTGCAATATCCTGAATCCTTAAATCCAAAGTGGTAAAAACATCTTGCCCGTCTTCAGGATTTTTCTCTTGCCAATAATCAATGGGTTTCCACTGAGAATTACTGATGCGCTGCTCTAATCGTTCGCCATCTTTTCCACGCAGATAGTCTCGGAAGGCATACTCCAGACCGGAGTGATGCTCTCCATCATCCACGCCTATAGTACCACTACCTATTTGGCTGCTTGCAAATTCTCGTTTAAAAGTTCTTTCTACAATAAATCCCCCTTTATTTTTCCCTTTGTTAAAAATTGGAAATTGTTTTATACGAGCATATTGATCATAATCTAAGCCTCTAATGAGAGAATAGTATTGATTTTTTTTCTTTTTTTCTTGTTCAAATTTTACCTTAAAATAGGAGCTTGGCTTATCCAGCATTTTTGATAATGAATCTGAAAGAGCATCTATATTCTTACTATATAAAGAGTCTCGCATTGATTTAAAATCCAAGTATACATCATACCGCATTACGGTAGTAGCTAGAATAGACCCATCTGAGGCAAAAAGATTACCTCGCGCCGCTGAGAGCTTTGCTTTTCGGTAGTTTTTACTGATATAATCTTTCCGTATGCTTTCTACATCTGTGATTTGGATATAAAATATTTTACACAAAAACATAGCAAAGCAAATGATCACAAGGCCCATCAAAAACAGCCCGTAATATTTTACGTACTTCCTATTCTTCTCTATGTTCTGTGCAAGCGGCATTTATGGTGTTTGGATTAATATTTTATGAGGATGGGATTCCAATGAGAGCAGAGAATCGCTCATCATCTCTTTACCGAGTTCGGATTCTAAGCGTATTTTAATCAGTTTGCTTTGGGCATATGCGTTTCTGGATTTGTATTCCTCTGTTTGTTCTTTAAGGGCGTTTATTACTTTAATTTTTTTAGAAACTAAATGACTGCTATAAATCATCATCAGCATTAATGTAAAAAGAAGACATATAAACTTAAAATGTTTTTGAAAACCTTCCCTGTTAAGAAAGTTTCCTTTTAAAACATCGTTTAATGTCAGTTTTTGAACTTCTTTTGATTGTACTTTTTTAGCCATTACAATTTTATTCCTACTCTCATTTTTGCGCTTCTAGCACGGGGATTTCTTTCAATTTCTTCATCTGTGGGAATAATAGCGCCAGACTTTAATAAGCGAAACGGACGCGAAATATTGCCATAAATATCAGGCTGAGGCTCACTTTTGCTCATCCCATTTCTTAAAAACTGCTTTATTTTTCGGTCTTCTAGGCTGTGGTATGATATACACACCAATCTGCCATTAGGCTTTAACATATGGAATGCAGATTCCAGCATTTTATCTATAGAAGTGAGCTCATCATTAACAGCTATTCGTAACGCTTGAAATATTTGTGCGAAATACTTATTTTTTTTATGTACGGGAATAAAGTGGAATAAATCCTTTAATTCATCACTATTTTCCAAGATAGCAGGACGATTTTTTACAAGTATTCTCGCTATTTTTCTTGCATCCCGAAGTTCTCCATATTGATAAAAAAGGTCCGCAAGCTCCACCTCCTCATAAGTATTGAGGATATCAGCAGCTGTTTTCCCTGATTTATTATTCATCCTCATATCCAATGGCCCAGAAAAGCGTGTACTGAAACCTTTTTCTGGTACATCAAACTGGTGCGAGGAGACGCCAAAATCTCCTAAAATACCATCCACCTTATCCACTCCATGCATGAGTAAGATTGCCCGAAAATCACTAAAATTTACACCAAAAAAGTGCAATCGTGGATCGTCCCAAATATTATTTTTAGCATCTGGATCCAAATCAAATGAAAATAATTTCCCAGTATCACTGAGTCGGGAAAGTATTTCTCTGGAATGCCCCCCTCCACCAAAAGTGAGATCTACATAAACGCCATCTCTATCTGTAATAAGGGCATCTATGCTTTCTTTTAACAATACTGGGCAGTGGTATGAAAATTCTTCCATGAAACAATTTTATTATGTTAATGTTTCGTTTGAGGAAGTTCCCATAACGCTTTCCGCCAATACAGAAAAGTCTTCCGCAGATGCTGCTAGATTCTTTTCATATGTCTCCTTATCCCAAATTTCAAAGAAATTACCCACTCCATTTATTACTAAATCTTTCTGCAGATGTGCATATGATTTAAGATCCTTAGTAATTAAAATTCTTTCTGACGCATCTATTTCTGATTCTCTCACACCAGCAGTAAACGTGCGGATAAAATCTGCGTTGTTTTTTATAAATCTGTTTAGGCCATTAATTTTTTGCATTATTTCCTCCCAAGGATTCGGAGGATATGCTTCAATACACTGCTGAAATACAGATCTCTTTACTACCAATTTTGAAATTCCTTCTTCCTGAAGTGAGCGCACAAGATGAGCAGGCAACTTTACACGGCCTTTATCATCTATTTTACACTCGTATGATTCGAAAAAGAGTTTCATTTGTCACAAAATTAGTTATAATTTTCTGATATTTTCCACTTTTTCCCACATTTTACCCATTTGTGAATAACTTTTATATTGATTTAACTAATTGATACTCTATTATTTAAAATTATTTTAATCTCGCTAATAGTGTGTTTGGAATATGTTTTATTCACAGATAAATTAAACTGATGGATTCGGCAAGTATTTTGAATATTTGTACCTTTGTAAAAATGGCCTTATCTATGGTATTTCCAACTAAAAAAGTTTCTAAATTTACCTTTATAGAAGAGGGTTCTGGGAAACCAATGATTCTCCTGCATGGGTTAATGGGCGGGCTTAGCAATTTTTCCGAAACTATCTCTCATTTTTCCCAAAATGGGTATCGTGTATTGGTTCCACAAATGCCTATATATGATCTTTCAATCCTAAATACTACTCTTAAAAACATTGCAAAATTTGTTATTGAATTTATAGAACAATATGTAGGTGAACCTGCCATTTTAGTAGGCAATTCTATGGGCGGACATATCGCTCTCATTATTACTACTATGAAACCTAGTGTAGTAGCTGGCCTCTGTCTCACAGGTAGTTCCGGATTATATGAAAGAAGTTTTGGCGATAGTTTTCCAAGAAAAAGTGATAAAGAGTACATCCGCAAGAAAACTCAAGAGGTATTTTATGACCCTGCAATTGCTACCAATGAGTTAGTGGATGAAGTTTTCGGCGTTGTTAATGACCGCAAAAAAGGCATTAAAACTGTGATGCTTGCCAGAAGTGCAATCCGACACAATATGATGAAAGAATTGCCAGATATTACTTGTCCTACTTGTCTCATTTGGGGAAAACAAGATGGCGTTACGCCACCGAATGTTGCTGTAGATATGCACCAACTTATAAAAAACTCGAATTTATTTTGGTTAGATGAATGTGGGCACGCAGCAATGATGGAAAAACCAAAAGAATTTAATACAATATTGCATAAATGGCTGTTAGACACCTTTGGTCCTACGAATGAACAATCCAATTAAATCTGCAGAATTCATTAAGAGTTCCTCTGCTTTATCCCAATGCCCGGCTCCGGAATTTCCGGAGTTCGCTTTTATAGGACGCAGCAATGTGGGAAAATCTTCGCTTATTAATGCGATCACTGGCCGAAAAAGCCTTGCTAAAACATCGCAGACTCCTGGAAAGACTCAGCTTATTAATCATTTTATAATTGATGAATCCTGGTTTCTAACAGATTTACCAGGCTACGGATATGCTAAGGTAAGCAAGAGTATGCGTGGTGGATTTCAAGAAATGATCCTGACCTACCTGAGTAAAAGAGAAAATTTAGCATGTTTATTTGTTTTAATAGATATCCGGATTCCTC
>JAGLAZ010000002.1:99430-135368 GCA_018260565.1 Flavobacteriaceae bacterium | reverse complement strand
CCACAAAAAATTGATTTAGAATTCTTAGAGTTTTGTGGCGAAGAAGGTGTGCCGTTTGAAATTGTTTTTACTAAAATCGATAAACTAAAACATTTATCTAAAGCTCAAATTGCTGCAGAACAATATTCAGAAAAACTGTTAGAATTTTGGGAAGAATTACCCAATATTTATTTAAGTAGTGCCGAAACTCATGCTGGTTGTGCAGAAATTTTAAATAGAATACAAGAAATTAAAGTGAGCATTGGTTATGCAGATTAAGCTTTTTAAAGATCTAACAGGCTTTGAAATATATGATATTCTAAAACTTAGGGCAGAAGTATTTATTATTGAGCAAAATTGTAAGTATTTAGATCCTGATAATAAGGATATACATTGTGCACATCTTTTTCATTATGTAAACGATCTTCTATGTGCTACCTGTAGAATAATTCCTCCTGGTATATCTTATGCTGAAGCCAGTATTGGCAGAGTATGTGTACATCCAGATTTTAGGAGATTATCTTTAGGAACGGATGTTATGAATATGGCAATAGCGTATTTGGGAGTATGGCATCCGTCTTCTTCTATTAAAATATCTGCACAGACATACCTCAAAAAGTTTTATGAAGAATTCGGATTTAAAGTTTGTGGTGAGGAATATTTAGAAGATCAGTTACCTCATTTACCTATGATAAAGTTGATTGAAGTTTAATTTCACCTATTATTATACTGATTAATAACTAAAAAAGCCGTTTCTAACAATTGAAACGGCTTTTTGATATCTTTTAAGTTTAGAAAGGATATTCATAGATCTCACTTTCTTTTAAGTATGGATTACCAGTAGGTATCAATTTGAGCTTTTTCAAAGCTGTAAGCACTGCGTATCCAAATAATCCTACTCCGAATAATATACTTCCGAAATTCAATAACCAACCAGAAAGCGTATTCCAATATGGGCCTACTGAAGGTGGCATTACCATATTAAAGAAATCAAACCAATGGCCAATAAGTACGATTACCGCCATTATATTCACTACTTTATAATTTCTTTTAATACTAGAACTTACCATTACAGCCAATGGAATTAGGAAGTTTAATATCAACATAGGTAAAAAGGTCATTCCATAAAATTTAAATCTACCTTGGAAATAATTAACTTCTTCAGGAACATTTGCATACCAGTATAGCATAAATTGACAAAACCAGGTATACGTCCATAACATACTTGTAGCGAATAAAAACTTGGCTAAATCATGCAAATGATTATCATTGAATTGTGGCAATACACCTTTTTTCTTTAAATTTATACTTAAAAGAATAATTGTAGCGATACCACTTGATAAACAGCTTACCATAGTATACCAGATATACATAGTAGAATACCAATGAGAATCTAAACTCATTAACCAATCCCAAGCCCAAGAAGCAGATGCAAAACCGAAGAATGCAATATAACCAATGTTCCAGCTATACAATTTCTTATATACTGCTCTGTCATTAGTTTGATCTAATTTTTTAGATAAGCTTTTAAGTTTTAACATAAAGAATGTTGCTCCTCCTACATAGAGTAGGTTTCTTATCACATAAAATGGAATATTGAGAAATTTGGACTTTTCGTATATAATATTATCAAAATGATGACTATTAACATCTGTAACAGCAGGATCCATCCAATGAAATAAATGTCCTACGTGGGTAACATTTAATATCATTATTAAAAGTAAGATAGCCCCCCCATATGGAATATAGCTAGCTATAGCCTCCATAACTCGGAGAATAATTACTGACCAACCTGCATGTGCTGCATACTGAATACTATGAAAAAATAAAGTACAGCAGCTAATACCAAAAAGGAAAACTGCAATAGCTTGTAAAGAAGCTAATGGTTGGTTTTTAACAAATGTAGTAGCGTGTTCTAAATGTGCCTTATGATCCTGAGGTCCTACATGTTCCATGGAATGGGATGCTACATGAGGAGCTTTTTGATTAGCAGCTTCCATCATATGGGTTATAGCTGCCTCGTCAAGAGATTTATTTAAAAAATAGCCAATTCCGAAAAGTACCAAACCTGCAATAATTGCAATGATAGAGTATAATCGAAATTTTGAAGAAAAATTGTGCATATCCGTATCCTTTTAGGCCGTAATTATTTTGTTGGTGTAGTTGTAGCAGCAGGTGCTGATGCTGTTGCGTTCATCGTAGGTGCAGATGCTGTACCTGGTGTAGCTGTAGCCCCGGCTGCGGGAGCCGCATTCTTTTTAAATTCGTTCATTACATAATTAGCAACTCTCCATCTATCAGCAGGCATAAGTTGCCCGGCGTAGCTTCCCATCGCATTTCTACCATTCATAATAACATAGTGAACTGAGCCCACGCTAATATTTCTGTCCGCATAAGCTGGTACTCCAGAGTAAGCGCCAGACACTACTATCGGGCCTTGACCATCACCAGCAACACCATGACATGCAGCACAGGTATGCTCAAACATTGCTTTACCTCTTGCCAAATCTTTTTCCGATGGAGTAGTAAAAGGTGTTGGTGCTTGTGCTTGAAGCAAGGATTCATTGTATCCTGCATTATATTCATCTGGACTTTCTGGTGATTCGTTCACCTCAATAAAACCCTCTTTGGTACGGAAGACAGTACCTTTTGGGCTGTTTAAGGCTGTAGCACCTTCATTCGCAGAGAATAATGGAATTTCATTTTCGTGATCGGAGTAAGGGTCTTTTGCTTGGGACAAAGGATCATACGCTACTGGATAATACATATCAGGAAAGTATACGGTAGGTGGTTCTTCCTTACTTCCGCATGAAGCCAAAGCTAAACTAAAAACTAAGCCCAGCGTAGCAGGAAAAATATATTTTTTAGATAGATTTTGGATCATTATTTTGGGTATTGATGTTTTTTGCTTGGGCAGAATCAGTTGATTTATTATCGTCAGTTGGGACAGGCTTATTTGCCTCTTCTGAAGTTCCAAGTTTTATAGAACTGTCATTAGCTGAAGTATTTTCTACTGTTATTTCTTCAAGCTTAGATTTTTCTTGAATTTCAAGTTTTTTATCTTCTATTTTTTGAAGTGTTTCTTCTTGGGATTCTTTCACAGAAACTTCCTCAGCTCCTGTTTGGATTAAAATATCTTTAATAACATCTACTTCGTTACTTTGAAATTCAATCATAAATTTATCATCCGTCGTTCTTGGATCTGGATTTTGCGCCTTTGCTCCTAAAAACATTTTGTTTCGTATGAGAAATGTAAGAGACATCATGTGTGCTGCACTGAATACCATAAGCTCAAACATAGGTACCACGAATGCCGGCATATTATGAGCCCAGTCAAAGGCTGGTTTTCCTCCAATATTTTGTGGCCAATCTCTGTTCATGGTATACCAAGTAACAAGTGCTCCTATAGTAAGACCATACACTGCATAGCCCCAAGCAGCATCAGAAATTCTTGTCTTCTTTAAACCTAAGGCTTTATCAAGTCCATGTACAGGGAATGGTGTATATACTTCAGCTATTTCAATTCCTTTATCACGAAAAGCATGTACGCCTTTCATGAGTTCATCGTCATCGCCGTAAACGCCATATATTGTTTTAGTGGTGGCTGTGCTCATCTCCTTCTTTTGCTTTATAGGTTTCACCCGAAATTTTCAAAATACTTTTTAATTCTGCCTGTGCTATTACTGGGAATGTTCTGGCATATAACAGAAATAATACACCAAAGAAACCAATAGTACCTAAATAAACACCAACATCTATTATGGTAGGCTTAAACATTGTCCACGAACTTGGTAGATAATCTCTTGAAAGGTTAATTACAATGATATCAAATCGCTCAAACCACATTCCTATATTGATAATTAATGCAATTATAAATGTCGCTATAATATTAGTTCTAACTTTTTTAAACCAGAAAAATGCGGGGATTACAAGGTTACATATAATCAATGCCCAAAATGCCCACCAGTAAGGACCAGTAGCGGCACCCGGTGTAAGATATGCAAAGTCTTCATATCGTGATCCGCTGTACCATGCTATGAAATATTCACATCCATATGCTACGGTTACCATACCACCTGTAAGAATGATTACAATATTCATAATTTCGATATGGTACATCGTGATGTAATCTTCAAGGTGACACACTTTTCTAGCTATTAACAATAAAGTCTGCACCATTGCAAATCCGGAGAATATGGCTCCCGCTACGAAATAAGGAGGATATATAGTGGAGTGCCAACCTTTAATTACAGAAGTTGCAAAGTCAAAAGATACAGTTGTATGTACAGAGAATACCAATGGTGTAGCTAGTCCTGCAAGTACAAGAGACAATTCTTCAAATCTTTGCCAATGTTTTGCTTTTCCTCCCCATCCAAAAGAAAGAAATCCGTATATCTTTTTTGTCCAAGGTGTTTTTGCTCTATCCCGAATCATTGCAAAATCTGGTATTAGTCCCATAAACCAAAATACAGTAGATACAGAAAAATAAGTGGATATTGCGAAAACGTCCCAAAGTAGTGGAGAGTTAAAGTTCGTCCAGAGTGATCCGAACTGATTGGGTAAAGGGAAAACCCAATATCCTACCCAAACTCTACCCATGTGTATTACAGGGAAAATGGCTGCTTGTACTACGGCAAAGATGGTCATGGCCTCAGCAGATCTATTTACCGACATTCTCCATCTCTGACGGAATAGTAATAGTACCGCGGAAATAAGTGTCCCTGCGTGACCAATACCTACCCACCATACAAAGTTGGTAATATCCCAACCCCAATTAATAGTACGGTTTAGACCCCAGGAGCCTATTCCATTTCCTATGGTATAAGCAATACATCCAAAGCCGTATAGAAAAAGAATGAGAGCGAGTGTGAATGATATCCACCAAAGTTTTCCTGCCCGCTCCTCAATAGGGCGTGCGATATCTTCGGTAATGTCATGGTAGGTTTTATGCCCTATAATTAAAGGTTCCCGTATGGGAGCTTCGTAATGTCCTGACATGGTTTCTTTAATTTATTCTTTTAAACTTTGTTTTGTACTTTATTTCGAACTTTTGTTTGATAGAAGACATTCGGTTTTGTGCCTACTTCTTCTAATAACAGATATCGTCTTTCGTTTTGGAATAACTTCCGCACTTCCGATTTTTTATCATTCATATCTCCGAATTTTAATGCATTGGAAGGACAAGCTTTTGCACAAGCCACCGCATCACGGAACTCATCATCTGCAACTACTCTTCCTTCTTTTTTGGCTTCAAGTATTACATTTTGTGTAATTTGAATACACATGCTGCATTTTTCCATTACCCCTCTTGTGCGTACTACAACATCAGGATTTAATACCATTCTGCCTAAATCATTGTTCATGTTATAATCAAACTTGTCATTAAGATTATACGTGAACCAATTGAACCTTCTTACTTTATAAGGACAGTTGTTAGCACAATATCTAGTACCAATACATCTGTTATAAGCCATTTGGTTTTGGCCTTGTTTTCCATGAGAGGTAGCAGCTACTGGACACACAGTTTCACAAGGTGCATGATTACAATGCTGACACATTAAAGGCTGAAATATAACTTCAGGATTTTTAGCGGGGTGATTTAGTTTACCACTTTCTTTATCGAAATGACTCCCGTAAAGATCCGTTACTGTCATACCTTTTTTAACACCCTCAGCAACTTCTATTTTTTCTTCTGTGGAATAATATCGGTCAATACGTAACCAATACATATCCCGCGACATTCTTATTTCGTCCTTACCTACTACTGGTGTATTATTTTCCGACTGACAGGCTACTATACAAGCAGCACAGCCGGTACAGGCATTAAGATCAACTGAAAGATTAAAGTGAGGCCCATCAGAATCATCAAATGAGTCCCAAAGGTCTATTTTACCAATAGGCATTTCACCTCCTATAGTATGCATTTCCAATGGCTTATTCCAGCCATGTTCTGCATCATCATATTTTGTATTGATAAATTGCTGAAGAGGAACTTCTTTCGCAATCTCATATCTACCCATTAAGGTATTTTGGAATTGCATACCTGCAAACTCGTGCATTCCTTCAGCCTTGGTAATAGAATCTACCTTTGCAGAAAGATTCGTACCATCAAATAAAGGATAAGCATTAACGCCTGTCGCGGCAACTTTTCCAGCATTTTTCTTACCATAGCCTAATGCCAGTCCAATAGAACCTGGTGCCTGGCCGGGCTGGATGAATACAGGAACATTATCTAAGCTGACTCCGTTTACTTTAAGATTTACTAGAGAACCATCTAATTGCATTCTGCCGTTAAGTTCATTCTCTAATCCTAGTTCTTTAGCGTCTTCTCTAGAAATGGTAATATAATTATCCCATGATAATCTCGTAATAGGGTCTGGAAGTTCTTGTAACCAAGGATTATTTGCTTGTGATCCATCCCCAATACTTGTCTTAGTATAAAAGGTTATTTCTAATTTTCCTGGTGAAAATGATTTTAGTTTGGCAAGTGCATTAGTTGTAGCAGAGGTATTTGATCCGACTCCTGCCAAAGGAACATTTAACTTAACGAATCCATCAAATAAGGCCTTATTAAAAGTAGTTCCGGATAAATATGGTGCTGATTTAGCCTTTAAATATTGATAATAATCGTTTTTAGGATTATTTTTTCCATTCGTCCAGACAAGTAATGATTCTTCAATCTGTCTTGGTTTAAATACCTTTTGAATGGTAGGCTGAATAAGAGCGTATGTATCTGTAGCTGGTACTAAATCTCCCCAACTCTCTAACCAATGTGCAGCAGGAATAGCAACTTGTGCTATATCATACATTTGGTCTTTTTTAAAACCAGTATTAATAATGAAATCCGCTTTCTTAAACGTAGAAACCAAAGAGGAGGCTTTATAACCAGAATATAAAGGATTTGCCTCATTCGTTATAAGAACACCTACTCGTCCTGCAGTAAGATCATTTAAAAATGTCTGATAAGCCTGTGGATTGAATTCTTTAGTAAAATTAAATTGTCCTGTTACTGCTTTGCTACCTAATAAAGAGTTTATTCCGTGTGCTACTACTTGGGCTTCAGTGGAACCATCGGCAAATACTACAGCATTGGCGCCAGCTGCTTTTAATTCTGATGCTATTTGAATAGCATTTTTATTATTAGAAGTACCGCCTGAAAGAATCGTATACACATCTGCAAGTATTGCATAGGCTTCACTTGGTTTGGCTAATATCCTGGTATCAGCATTTGCACCAGCCAATGACATATTTCCCTCTACTTGAATATGACGAAGCATCTCGGGACCTGGCTTTCTGGCTTCAGCATAGGAGGTATTAAGACCACCACCGTTATAGGAATTAAGGAAATCTGCTTGGAATGCAACTACCAATCGGATCCCTCTAAGGTCATATTTAGGGAGAGCACGAACTCCGAATACTTGAGTGGCTGCCTCCAGCTGTGCTGTAAAAGGAAGCGCATCATAAGTCACAAGTTCAGCGGTAGGATATACAGCTTTAAACTCAGAAAATAGAGTTTTAAAAGTAGGAGAAGGATAAGACTTGCTTAATAAAACAATCTTTTTACCACTTGTTTTAGCTTTATTAAGAGCTGATATACAAGCATCATCTACTTTATCATAAGTTTCATCAGCTTTATTTAGCTTAGGCTGTTTTAGCTTATCATCATCATATAAAGACAATACGGAAGCTTGTGCTCTTGCATTAGTAGTTCCAAAGTCTCCTGCTCCTGGATTAGGATCTGTTTTAATTGGTCTACCTTCTCTAGTTTTTACTAAAACAGATGCACAATCTGCCCCATCGAAATAAGTAGATGCATAATAATTGGGAATTCCCGGAATAATATTATGTGGTTTTATTACATAAGGGATAGACTTTATAACGGGAGCTTCACACGCAGCTAAAGTTACAGCAGCAGTGGAGAAACCCATTAATTTTAGGAAATCTCTTCGGGATGCTCCGGATTTTTCAGATTGATCTGTATTTTCCAAGAAATCCTCAACTGGAATCTCGTTTTGAAACTCCTTCGCAGCAAGTTCAGCATTCAGATTCTTTTGCTCTATTTCTTCTATTCCTCGGAATAATATCTTTTTTGAAGCCATTAGGTTACTTCTATTTATTCTATTAATAATGACATTTTCCACACTCTAAACCTCCGATACTTTCCACAGTAACTTTACCATTGGAGGCAGGATACTGTTTTTTAAGTTTCGTGTGAAGGTTTTTAAAGTATTCTTTATTATATCCATTAGTCATATCCACTTCAGTGCTTCTATGACATTCTATACACCATCCCATGGTAAAGTCGTTTGCCATTTCCACAACATTCATAGTATCTATTTTACCATGGCACGCTTTACACACTACATCTATCTGATTATCCTTATTCTTTTTATTCCAGCTACTGATAATGGCCTGCTCTCCGGCAACCACATGCTGAGCATGGTTAAAGTAAACAAAATCTGGCATATTATGGATACGGGTCCACTGGATAGGTTTTGGAGGATTCACATAAGCTTGTTTTTCTTCGCTCCATCCACTTGCTTTATAGATCTCTTTAATCTGCCCCGTATAGAATTCTCTTGTTTTTCCAGGCTCAATGTATTTGCCCTTATATTCTGAGATATTTCGGTGACAGTTCATACAAACATTTACACTCGGTATTTCTGAAACTTTACCATATTTTGCTGATGAATGGCATAACTGACAATCTATTTTATTTTCACCAGCATGAATTTTGTGAGAAAAGTAGATCGGCTGCTCCGGGCGGTATCCTTTATATACTCCAATGCCCATTAGTGCATTCCAAAGACCATATAATGCTAACAACGCTAATAAACCGAGGAGTGCTTTCGCTACTTTATTATATTTTTTATAATACTCTCCAAAAGATTTGGTCTTTTTAGCATCTTCTGGTGTTAGAAGTGGGTCTGCTTGTAGTTTAACTAACTGACGAAGCTTTAATAATACCCAAGTAAGTAATCCTGTAATAGCTCCTAAAGTAATTAACAGCATTGCAGTGGTTTTTTTATCTTGCTCCTTTTGAGCAGATATTGCCGTGGCATCCATTCCAGCTCCTGCACCACCTGCCGCATCTGCTTTAGGTTCCTCTTTAGGAGGATTTGAGGTATATTCTAAAATATCTTTGATATTCTGATCAGAAAGATCAGCAAAGACAGTCATCTGAGTTTTGTTAAACTTTTCGTACACCTGATTGGCATACTTATCGCCAGACTTTCTGAGAGCTTCGTTATTTTTGATCCATTTCAAAAGCCAAGCTTCATCAAGATTTTGATCTTTTTTAAGTCTTGCCACTACTCCACCAAGAGCAGGTCCGACTACTTGTTTATCTAGCGCATGGCAAGATGAACATTTTGATTTAAATAGCGTTTGACCATTTTTCGCATCCCCTTGAGCTAAAACTCCATTAAAGGAGAATAGAAAAATAAGGAATGATAAAAATGCTATGTGCCGTTGCTTTTTCCAGCTGATCATGTAACAAAAGTTTGATGAATAACTCTAATATAAGGTCTATGTTTTGCAAAAATAGTGTTTTTAAGGTTTCCTTAACGGATAAACAAAACTGCATTTTGCCCAGACAGTCCAATTTGTATTGAATCTAAATAAGGAAATCGTCTTCATTCATTAAATACACTATTTTTGCAAAAATAATTTATGTTGTCATTAGTAAGACTTTTATTTTCAGCAGTATTTCTTGTTTGCTTCTTATCTAAAGCCCAAGAAATAAGTGTTAAAGACACCATTAATGGTAATGAACTCTCTATAAGTATGGATTCCCGGCTGGAAACACTCTTGAAATCAGAAGAAAACAAGTGTGCAACGCTATCTAAATCGGGAGAAAAATCAAGTGGGACAGGAAGGAGAAATTCTGCAAGTACTGGCGCAAGTTCTAGTCCTAAGGTGAAATCCGTAGCCTCACGGCCGCTTACACGAGCAGAAATTTGCCAAAGAACTCCTAAAATGAGAGGATTTAAAATCCAACTCACTGTAGTAAAATCAAATGAGGAGGCAAACGAAGTAAAAGCCTATTTCCGAAGAAGGTTTCCTTATTTAAAGACACAAACTGATGCTTCTCTACGCCCTAATTACAAAATTCTTGCAGGAAGTTATTTCTCCAGAGAAAGTGCGCGTGGTGATTTCTCAGCTATTAAATCCGTTTTTAAAGGTGCATCTTTGGTAGAATATAGTATCTATTGTGTAGAAGCCAAATAATTTATACTACATGTTAAAAAAGCCAACAAGCTATTTGTTGGCTTTTTTTATTGAATTTGATGAAGTAAATCTGCAAGTTGTAAAAATTGATAAGTATTGTTAATTAATATCCCGAAGCAAATAAGAATTAAGAAAACCTCAAAACTCCTAGAAAAAGTTTTTCCTTGTTTCCTACTTTGCGAATAGCCGATTCCTAGTATTATTGGATATAAAAACACAAAGTGCCCACCATATACAAAGCTGCTGCTGATCCCAAATTTAACCACAACATGCAACAGAAAATCTACAGCCCACCAAGATAATAAAAGCCACATGGCAGATTTTTTATATGAAAGGAATATAGAAACTACAATACAAACAAAAAAAATAACCAATAAAGCTATTTGAAATTTATCCCGAAATAAATCTGGAAAAATTGCGTTATAAAAAAAGTTTGTTTCACTATGGTATTTCTTAGTTATAAAATCGGGGAATACCACATTTGCACCACAAAACCAATGTAAAAAGTATTCTAATGGTGTATAAAGCTTCACTTTACTAAATTTTTCCAAAGTACCTTCTGCGCCGGAGAAAACACTGATTATCTTATTTCCAAATCTTATATAAAGCAAGACTGCAAACACTGAGATACTAAGAAGTCCATTAACCAATATTTTTTTTAAGCTCGGCCAAAAACCTTCACCACTTGTAATAGTAAAAAAGGGGCTTATCCAGATTTTAAGAGCATTGGTAATGGTTAATCCTCCTACCAGACAAGTAAAAACTATGCTATATAGTACAGAAGAATAATTATTCTGATGGTATTCCAAATAATAATTGACGAATACAAGCAAAAAATACATTCTCCACACGTATGTTTCTGGTGTAAAACTTAGCAGAATTGAGCTAGAGAATCCCGCAAACATTAACACCAATATAGCAGAAATACGGGATGGAAGTTCTAATACAACAAATAAAATTCTCCAAATTTTACTGCAGGAAAGAGCCATAAGACCTGCACTTACCCAAGCATACCAAAGACGAAAAGCAAAATCTTTCTCCGAAATCCCAATAAGATTTAAAAACAAATACTGAGGGCGGAAAAGCCATAAAGAAAGTGGATGCCTATCCGCTCCTCCACCTGTTATAACAATAGCTCTATTATCAAAACTCCAATAGGCATCCCATGGAATCTCTGGATGATATATGGCCAAACACGTATAGGCAATGAAATATCCTAAACCAGCATATAAAACAAAAAAAACAGCGAAAACTCGCCATTCAGAAGATGAATTTGGAAAAAATATGCGGAGTATCTCAGCCTTATTCCATAGGTTTTTTGTGGTCATCATCTGTTTCCGGTTCTGATATCAAAAGTGATTTTTTAGTAGAATTGCACTTAAGCATAGCATCATTTATTCCTAAAAAACAAAAATTAAGCACGGCCTCTGCTGCATGGACTAGTAAGGGTGCTAAATTCTTTTTCTCAAAGTCGTTCCATTTACCCAAAACATAATCTATCTGTTTTCCAGCAGGAAAGTTGGATGAAATCCCGAAACGAATACGTGTATATTCAGTAGTTCCCAGCTCGTGCTGAATACTTTTTAGCCCGTTATGTCCTGCGTCAGAACCTTTAGATTTCATTTTTATAGTTCCAAATGGGAAGGCTAAATCATCTGTAATAATCACTAACTTTTCTATGCTAATGTTTTCTTTTTTTAGCCAAAAAGCAACTGATTTCCCACTTAAATTCATATAAGTATCTGGCTTTAAGAGAATAATTTGTCTGGCTTTATATTTCCCATAAGCAATTGCTCCAAAATTGGATTTTTGAAATTCCACACCCAATTTTTTAGCTAAGTAATCAACTACCAAAAATCCTGCATTGTGGCGGGTTTCCGCGTACTCATCACCAATATTGCCTAATCCTACGACAAGAAATTTCATTATTGATAAGAATAGGTATACAATATACCTCCTATAGTAGCTGTTATAGGGTAATCTAAATTTCCATAGGTATAAGATGCGGAAACAGGATTACCTACAAGTGTAGCATTAGGAGTAAAAACCCAGCCGGTAGGATTGTTTTGGCTATTTCCAAATGCCGCCGTTGGATTTTCTAAACCTTTTAAGATTATCCAAATCCTAGGAACTCCACGCATCGCGTTTTTTTTGGAATCGTATCCGCTAGTTTCCCAGGTGCCATCAGTGGGAACCTGTACGGATAAAGATGGGATGAAAGGTACACTATTTGGGGATGTGCTGTAGGTTACTTTATTGACATTAGGTCCTAACCAAGAAAGTAGTATTGTGCTACTATAGCTTACTGGAATGGTGGAACCAGAGGTTACCCAACTTTTAGTATGCTTTATAGTATTAATTTGATTTTCAGCACCATAACTTAACTCAACTTTCCCTGTGTAGTTTACAGAGTTGGTATTTTCGGTATATTGAAGACTCGAGAGCTTATTACCAATATTATAAACAGGTATCCATGTTATGCTATTGCTGGAATTCGGTTCTGTTTTAATAATTTTTGAAAGTACTCCTTGATTATATAAGAAACTATATTCTCCCACTAAAACTCCCGCTTTTTCTATAAAGACTTTGCTAAGGCTATTATTTACAAACTGAAAACTTTCTGATGCAGTAGCGCTGGTGATTTTAGAAAGTAAAACTTGATCTGGACCCGCCACCTGGCTGGGAGAATCTAGCTGAATGCCTACTCTATCGTTTTTACAAGAAATAGTAAGGCTACTTATGATAAAGGTACCTAAAAGAAGTGTAGTAGCATATAGCTTCATCTTATAATTCTCTATATATATAATTCATTCCTAAACCGAAAACGGCGTAGGATAGGTTGTCGTAGGTATAAATGCTCTCTCCTAACACTACATTTCCAGTAAATGGATTGATTGATGTAATTTTTTTAGGATTGTTGTAAGAAAATACTTGTGCAGCTAATGGATTTACTTTTGTTAAATAATGAAGTTTTATAGCTAAAGGCAAAAGGCTATAAGGACTTTTCTTGTCATCGTAATCCGAGTACTTAATATTTACAATTTCTTGATTAGGCAGTGGCTGTTCTTGTGCATTAAGACCTCCATCTTTTATTTCCATCTGAGTAACATTATTTAAAGTATAGGTTAAGTTAATTTCTCTATACTTAGTATATACAAATGCCTGTTGAAAATTATCCTCACCTGTTTTGGCGAAAATTTTTATTGGCAAGTCACCCGCATACGTAATTGTATACAAGGTTTTATATCTTTTTATCGGTGTATTGGCTGGTGTGGTAGTAGTTACTTTTATCGTTTCTCCTATTTCACTAAGTACACCTGCGGAATTATAGGTAAGATATTGGGTGCTATTTTCTGTATTTGCAGTATTAACATCTTCATAATCAAACTTATATATAGTATTTCCATTATCATAAATAGTAGATTTATTTAACGAATTATATACTATTCCTCTTGGTTTTACTCCCTCATATGTAATTCCCAACATAATAGAATCTCCTTTAGTGATTCGAACTAATTGACGAGTAGCATAGGTAGGATCAATATTATCCTGATGTAGAAGATCCTGCGTGATTCCGCTTCTATTATCACAAGAAAATAATCCCAAAAATGAGAATATACCCAGAATATATGCTGAAAATTTCATATTTTTTAGCTTTAAAAGACAAATATAAACTATTTTTTAAGCTCTTATATAGATTCCGAAAATTGAGGTGACACTATTTCTTCAAACCATTTTTTTATCTCTTCGATATTTTCTACTGGGGCTTTTCTTAGATAGTATTGACTGTCTTTCTCTTTAAGTGTGACATTTTTCGGCGAAGTGGAAATATATCGTATCATGGATTCATATTTTTTTCCGGTGTAGAAGAGGCTCGTGCCGTCTTCGGGGAAATATCCTAAAAAGACATTGTTTTTAATAATAATCTTTTCAAAACCAATGACTTCTGCACTCCATTTCAGCTCTACACTTGCTAATAAGCGCTCTGCCTCTTCTGGTAATTTCCCATACCGGTCTTCCAACTCGTAACGAAACTTAGCAAGATCCTCCTGCGTGTGAATATCTGCTAATCTTTGATATAAAACCAATCTTTCCTCGGTACTGCGGATATATTCATCCGGAAGCATTATTTCCCAGTCTGTATCCACCATTACTTCTTTTTTGGCGGAGAATATTTTTTTACGGTCTTCATTATCTTCAAACAAGCTGCGGAATTCCTCCGTATCCTGCAATTCTTCCAAGGCCTCCTGCACTATTTTTTGGTAGGTTTCAAAGCCCATTTCATTAATAAATCCACTCTGCTCTGCACCCAGTAAATCCCCTGCACCGCGGATTTCCAAATCCTTCATTGCGATATGAAAGCCACTTCCCAAGTCGCTGTATTGTTGCAAAGCTTCCAGCCTTTTTCTGCTGTCTGAGGGTAAGGCTTCTAGAGAAGGCGCTATTAAATAACAAAAGGCTTTCCTATTGCTTCGCCCCACGCGCCCTCGCATCTGATGTAGATCTGCCATACCGAATCTCTGAGCATCATTGATAAAAATGGTATTAGCATTAGGTACATCTACACCACTTTCTACAATGGTGGTGGAGACTAGCACATCATATTTACCATCCATAAAATCTAAAACTCTGTTTTCTAACTCTTTTCCTTCTAGCTGGCCATGTCCAGTGGTTATTCTTGCATCAGGAACCAGTGTCTGAATGAGACCTGCAATGTCTTTAAGGTTTTCAATTCTATTATTAATGAAGAATACCTGCCCACCCCGTTCCATCTCGTGCATTACAGCATCTCGAATGAGTTCCTGATCAAAACCCACCAAATGAGTTTCTACGGGCTGCCTATTGGGGGGAGGCGTTTGTATAACGGAAAGATCCCTAGCTGCCATAAGAGAAAACTGAAGTGTGCGCGGGATGGGTGTAGCTGTTAAAGTTAAGGTATCAATATTCGCTTTGATTGTTTTTAGCTTATCCTTCACGGATACTCCAAACTTATGTTCTTCATCAATAATTAATAATCCTAAATCTATAAATTTAACTTGAGGACTTGCCAGCTGATGGGTACCTATTACGATATCTACTGATCCGTCTGCCAGGCCTGCAATGGTAGCTTTCTTTTCTTTTGCACTTCGGAATCTATTGAGGTAGCCTACTGTCACTGGAAAATCCTTTAATCTTTCAGAAAAACTCCTAAAATGCTGAAATGCGAGTACAGTAGTAGGCACCAAAACTGCAACTTGTTTTCCGTCTGTAGCAGCTTTAAAGGCAGCGCGTACGGCTATTTCTGTTTTTCCAAAACCTACATCACCGCAGATGAGCCTATCCATCACCCCATCATCCTCCATATCTTGCTTTACGGCTTGGGTGGCACGCTCCTGATCGGGAGTGTCTTCATAGATAAAACTCGCCTCTAGCTCCGTTTGTAAATAGGTATCAGGTGAAAAAGCGAAGCCTTTCTGCGTTTTTCTTTTTGCATAAAGTTTGATTAAATCGAAGGAGAGCTCTTTTACTTTCTTTTTCGTTTTATTTTTTAAAGCTTTCCATGCGGGGCTTCCCAATTTGCTTAGCTGGGATTCATCTATTGCAACACCTCCATGCCTGGATATTTTATGTAAACTGTGAATGGAAACATAGAGTAAATCTTTGTTTTTATACTGCAACTTAAATGCTTCTTGCGTTTTTCCTCCATTATTAACTTTCACCAGACCTAAAAATTTCCCTATACCATGATCTACATGCGTTACCAAGTCGCCCACCTTCATTTGCATCATTTCCTTGAGAGTGAGCTGCTCGGATTTTGCAAAAGAATTTTTGGATTTAAATTTATGATAGCGGTCAAATATCTGATGATCAGTGTATATTGCTATTTTTCTATTACTATCCACAAAACCTGCATGCAGATCTGATTCGCAGGCTAGATATGGAGTTTCATGTTCTAATTCCTCAAAAATAGCATCCAGTCGCTCTTTTTGTTTATCAGTAGAAAAGGAAATATACACCTGAATTCCTGACCTTTTTTTCTCCTGTAAATCCTCTGCAAGCATCTCAAAATTTTTATGAAATACTGGCTGAGGCTGCTGTTGTAAGTCTATCCTGGTATCTAATTTTATTTTAGATTTATTTAAGCAAAAATCTGCAATGGTAAAATTCTCCATGTCTTTTTTTACCATTTCAGCATCTACAAATATGGCTGAAGGCTGTGGTGCAGTTGTAAGGCTTTTTTGTTTTTCAAATTGCTGAACGGCTGCCTGATATTTTTTTTCTATTTGGGATAGAATAACTCCAGAATTTTCATTAAATAGTATGCTATTTTTTGGCAAGATTGATAGAAAACTTACCCGATGGCTTTGGCCTGTACCGTTATTTTCAATATTAGCAATAATTTTTACTTCATCTAGGGAAGCTTCGGTAAGCTGGGTTTCATTAGAAAATATTTGAATAGATTCAATATTATTCCCAAAAAATCGCAACCGTACAGGATATTCTAATCCAAAAGAAAAAACATCTAAAATACCTCCACGTACTGCATACTCTCCTGGCGCACTTACATAATCTACCAATTCAAAATGAAATTCTTCAGCGAGTTTTTCCGCCAAATCATAGGTGAGATTTTCATTTTTGGATATCTTAACTCCCACGGAAGAGAACTGATCTTTAGCAATAATTTTATTGGCTAATGCTGCGGCAGGAGCAACAATAAGCACAGGGTTTGACTTGGTATATAATTGATTGATTACCTCCGTTCGCAATACCGTATTGGCGTTTTGTATAAGCTCACTGCTATAAGCTACACCTACCTCCTCAGGGAAGTATAATACTTGCTCTCTAGGCAGAATATTGCGCAATTCATCTACTACATACTGAGCATTTTCAGTATTTTCAGATATATAAAGAAGATTTGCGCCTATAGAAAGGTGCGCTGCAGCAGCCAATAAAGAAGGAAAAGATCCTGCATAACCTGATACTTCACAGCATTCACCCTTTCGTAAGACCTGCATAACGGGATGCTCGTCTGCAAAAATTGTGGGAAAGAAGCTGCTTTTAATAGTAGGAATATTCGACAAAGTAGAAGTAAAAATCGGTTGCAAAAATATGGATAAAAAATCTCAAGGCTTTTTACATAACTTTAATTTTTTGGAAATGTATACGTGTAAAATTTAAAGTACATTTGATTTCTAAATTTTACTTACTATGAATAATTTTTTAAAAACAATTGCGGCCTCCTTTCTTTTAATTTCAGCAACATCATTTGCACAAGTAAGCCCGAGTGCTGCACCAGCTCAGAAAGCACCTGGTAAGCATGCAACACATGCAAAAAAATTAGTAACGCCGGCTTCAGGCGCAAATCCTTTGCAACTTAAAAAAGACGGAACACCTGACAAAAGGTACAAATCCAACAAAGGCATTAAAAAGGACGGAACTCGCGATAAAAGATACAAGGCTGCATAAGGAACACCAAGAATGGGAGTAAAAAGTATTATTGCTAAAATTTGGGCAAAAAATCATATTAGAAAAGCCAGTTACTGGAAAAAAAATGCAGTTGCTTCTCAGGAGAGAATACTCCTAGAACTTGTAGCTAAAGCAGAAAAAACACTTTTTGGTATAGCCCATGATTTCAAAAATATCCGTAACCTATCAGACTTTCAGGAACGGGTTCCTATTCAAGACTATGAATCCCTGCGCCCCTTTATTGATAAAATAAAACATGGCGACAGGGATATTTTATGGCCCGATACTCCATTATATTTAGCTAAAACATCCGGCACCACTTCTGGAAGCAAGTATATACCAATCTCTAAAGAGGGGATGCCTTATCAGATATCCGCCGCTCAGTCGGCTATTCTTCATTACATTCATAACTCCGGTAATGCATCTTTTACAGAGGGTAAAATGATATTTCTTCAAGGAAACCCCACACTAGATAATGTAGGAGGAATACCTACTGGCAGACTTTCCGGGATAGTTGCGCATCATATACCGTCCTACCTTCAAAAAAATAGGCTTCCCAGCTGGAAAACTAACTGTATAGATGATTGGGAAGCGAAACTTGACGCTATTATTCAAGAAACTGCGGGAGAAGATATGCGCTTGATTTCTGGTATACCGCCTTGGATGATCATGTATTTTGAACGACTTGAAGCAAAAACAGGCAAGACTATTCGACAACTTTTTCCTAAACTCCAATTAATCATTACAGGTGGTGTAAATTATCAACCTTACGAGGAAAAAATGAAGTCTTACATAGGGAATGATGTGGATGTGATTCAAACATTTCCTGCTAGTGAAGGTTTTTTTGCTTTTCAGGATCAAAAAGATTCAGAAGAATTGTTGCTACTTACTCACCATGGTATCTTCTATGAATTTATTCCCCTTAAAAAACCGGGAACAAAGGACGAAGTGCGGCTGGCCCTTTCCGAAGTTGAAATTGGTGAAGATTATGCTTTACTTCTTACCACTAATTCTGGTCTGTGGGCCTATTCAATAGGTGATGTTATACGATTTACAAGCTTATCACCATACAGAATTCAAGTTTCTGGTAGAACTAAACATTTTACATCGGCATTTGGAGAACATGTTATTGCTTATGAGGTAGAAGAAGCCATGCGCGCTACTCTTATCCTGCATCCGGAAACACAGGTAAATGAATTTCACCTTTGTCCTCAAGTAAATCCAGAGATAGGTTTGCCATACCATGAATGGTTCATTGAATTTGGACAAAAACCAAGAAATATGGACCAATTTTCTGCTGATCTAGACGCTGAAATGTGCAAACGAAATGTTTATTATGAAGATCTTATTAAAGGAAATATTATACGCTCCTTACTCATATATCCGTTAGAGGTAGGAAGTTTCAATACTGCTGCAGCAGCTTCGGGCAAACTTGGAGGACAGAATAAATTACCTCGCCTAGCCAATAACAGAGAATTCGCAGATTTATTAATCAAAAATCCTTTTATTTAACTAAAAAGTATATTTTTGAACAACAAATTTTCCATGAAAAACTCTAAATCATTTATTTTAATAGGATTCCTTAGCATCGGATTGACACAATCTTGTCAACAGGTAACATATAATGATAACCCTGAATTAAATACCTACACAGATTTACAAGCCGGCAAACCGTATACTTTAAATTTAAAAAATAAGAATACAGTACGGATGAATTTTACAAATCTTACCAAAGACAGCCTCATAGGAAACCATAAAAATAAGCGTATATCTGTTGCTAAAAAAGACTTGGCTTCATCCCGTAACATTCAAAAAAACAGACTGATCACTACAGCTTCCGTGATAGGTGCTGCTGGCGTTGCTGCTCTTATTATATCTTCTTCTAAAGCAGATAAATAAACAGAAACATTATTAAATATGGACACTTTGTCCACTTTTTCCGTACTTTTGTTATGATTAAAAAGTAAATACGGATGAGTGCTATACAAAGCATAAAGACACGTTTTGGTATTATAGGGAATGATCCCGGACTAATCCGTGCCCTGGAAAAGGCCCTACAGGTTTCACCTACCGATATTTCTGTTCTTGTAATAGGCGAAAGTGGCGTAGGAAAGGAATTTATTCCTAAAATTATTCATACTAATTCACACAGAAAACATAATTCTTACATAGTAGTAAATTGCGGTGCAATCCCAGAAGGTACAATAGATTCTGAACTATTTGGTCATGAGAAAGGCTCTTTTACAGGTGCTACTACAACACGGAAAGGATACTTTGAAGAAGCAGATGGAGGTACTATTTTTTTAGATGAAGTAGGTGAACTTCCTTTACAGACGCAGGTGCGTCTATTACGGGTTTTAGAAAGTGGAGAATTTATGAAAGTAGGGTCTTCCCAAGTACAAAAAACCAATGTGCGCATAGTTGCAGCCACCAATGTGAACATGATGGATGCAATTTCCAAAGGGAAATTTCGAGAAGATTTATATTACCGTCTAAACACCGTCCAAATAGATATTCCACCCTTACGCGCCAGAAGGGGTGACATCCGCCTTTTATTTAGAAAATTTTCTGTAGATTTTGCCGAAAAATACAGAATGCCGGAACTTGAACTAAGTACCGATGGCGCTCAACTTTTAGAACAATATTCATTTCCTGGAAACGTGCGTCAGCTACGAAACTTAGTAGAACAGATGACCGTAATAGAGCAAAAGAGAGTAGCAGATGCTGCAATGCTACAAAACTATATCCCAAAAGAAACTACGCTGCCTGCCGTAGTTCCCCAACAGTTCCAAAGTCAGAAAGGAGGAGAATTCAGTTCAGAGAGGGAAATTCTCTATAAAATTTTATTTGATATGAGAAATGATATCAATGAATTAAAATCCATCACAGGGGAATTGGTAAAAGGTGGCACTAGAGAAATAAAAACAGAGGAAGAACTTTCTAAAAGATTAAAAGTATTGGAAGAAAAATCTGATGTAATTGATAATGTTTATAATGATGTTTCCCCTAAATCTCTATTATATTTAGAAAACCAAGCTTCTTCCACAACACATACAATGTCGAAAATAGATGATTTTGTTACAGATGTTAATGATAATGATGTGGAGTTCATTGAGGAGAAATCCCCGAGCCTTTCACTCGTGAATAATGAAAAAGAACTTATAATAAAGGCTTTAGAAAAATATAAAGGAAGAAGAAATAAAGCAGCTGATGAGCTAGGCATTTCCCAAAGGACACTTTATAGGAAAATAAAACAATTCAATATTGAGGATTAATGAAACGCTTTTTCCTACTATTATCACTTTTCTCCATCAGCATCTCACTCATCCATTGTTATTCATTCACAGGTAACACTCTAACGCCTGAAATGAGAACCATAGATATTCGTCCTTTTCCGAATAATGCCACATTGGTAAATCCAGAGTTGGCACAGAAATTTAGTAATGATATAAAAAACCGCTTTCTCCAGCGCACTACACTTCGTGGCAACACCATTCAGCCGGATCTTTTGGTAGAAGGAGAAATTACCGACTATAGCATAACCCCTACCACCATAGTAAGTGCAGTGGAGGCACCCGGTGGAACGGCACAGGCTGCTCAAAATAAACTTAGCATTACGGTGAAAATACATTATGAAAATAAGATAAATTCTGCATTAAACTTTGATAAATCCTATACCGACCAAGCAACCTTCAATAGTGATTTAGATATCGCAACAATAGAAGCAAGCCAGGTAAATCTAGTAACTGAGCGGATTATTAATAGAATATTTAATGATATAGTGGCCGCCTGGTAGGCTACAACTCACGCTATGATATACTCTCAATTACATCCAAGGACTATAGAAATTTTAAAAAATCCTGAAACATTACTATCACAGGATATTCCTATATTACATAATGAAATTTCAAGGTTTCCTTATATGCAGTCACTTCAAGCACTTCGGCTGAGAGCTATTTATACCTATGAACCTGAGAAAATAGATGTATTTGCTGGTCTAGCTGCAGCCCATAGTGCAGATAAAAAATCCCTATATTCTTTTATTCACCATGAAAAGGATAAGGAAATAATACCTAATGAGCCAATAGAAGAAATTAACGTTAATCCATTGAATACTATTCCTTTATCAGGAAATGAGTCTGTTGAAAATCAACCTGTTAACCCTATCGATACTACAATTTCGAAGCGAGAAAACAGTGAGGAAAATTTAGTAGAAACCTTCATATTAGACAAAATTATACCACCTGAAACTGAACCTATAGTTATTGAAAAAATTGCGGATGAAAATAAAATAGTGGAAGAATCTTTAACTGTATATGAAGAAGTGTCCTTAACGGATAGTAGTAAGAAAGATTATAAGGAAACAGTTGAAATATCCACACTATCAAAAGAGGATGAACCCGTTAAACTGAACTTTCAAGAAGATACAGAACATAAAACCAAAATTACATTAGTACCTTCACCAGATGCGCTGGCTGTACCTTTAGAGTCCACCAATTTATATCAAAAAAGGGAATCGGAGATGGAACGCCTCATCCGTGAAGTAGAAGAAAAGATGAGAAAAAAGACTGGAGCACCTGTTCAGAAGCAGGAAATAACAGTCGATATTCCTACATCAATTGAAATTCCAGAGCAAGTAAAAGTTTTAGAAGATGCCCATGAGACACCTACAAAAAAACCAATTTCTGCCCCTAAATATAGTAATGTACATTCATTTGTAAACACTTGGGAAAACTGGCTACAGATTCACCCGGTAAAATCTGAAACTAAAGAAATCAATGAAAATCCTATAGAAAAGGATAGTATCCCATCTGAAAAAGCAGAGATACAAAAAGAAATTCTTCAGGCAACACCTATTGTAATTCCTGAAATAAACACTGGTGAAAATCTTGTAAGTACGAAGGATAGTGCCATAGACCAATTTTTAGAAAACAACCCTAAGATAAGCAAGTATAAGGAAGATAATCCCGTACAGGTAGGCAGAGACCGTACCAGAGACATTTCTCATCTTATGACAGAGACCTTGGCACGCATCTACCGGGAGCAAAAATTATACACTAAGGCTATCGCAGGCTACGAAATTTTAATACAAAAAAATCCGAAGTCTAAAGAAAAATATACCACGCAAATTGAGGAAATAAAGGCGCTAAGAATGATCAAACCTTTGGAGGATTAAGGTTTTGTTTTATTTTTTGCAATTGTGCTTGTAAAAATCCTGATACATCATGCATTTTGTTTGGCATTGTACTACTCGCCCAAAAAATCATAAGACAAAAATTCTCTCCAAAGGTCTCTCTTACTATTGAGGAATTTTCACGGTAAGCCTCTCTTAAAAGGCGTTTCACGCGATTTCTATCCACAGCACGTTTCATAAATCTTTTACCTACAGAGACTCCAATATAAATTCCGGGTTCATTATCTTGTAGTACAATAATTTTTAAGTCTTTATAATGGCTCCATTTCCCATCTAAAAACAGCCTGTCTATTCGCTTTTTTTCTTTTAATCGATAAAATTTTTCCATTGACTCTGGGATAGACTAATTTGTTGAAGCGTGATAAGTAACGATGGGCAAATTTAACTTATAACAAGCATCTATAAATTTCGAATACTGGATTCAAGAACGGCGCTATTCCTAAATAAAAAGTAATTTCACGCATACATTATATAGGCTAACTTCTGAAATAATTAATTATAATGTTCAAATTTTTAGCAGATAAAAATGTAAACCTCCTAAGAAATTAGCTTCTGAACAGGCATTCGTAATTATTAACACAAACCAAAAATTAATTTTTTTGAATTCCTGCCTGAATATGGCTCCCCTCTTCCGCCAAATCCTACAACATTTTATTGTTGTTCAGAGGATTCCATACAGACCAATATTTTCCTATTATTTTACTGTAAATAGTCGATAAAAATTAGTTGCAACTTGTTTTGTAAGACTTGCTACATCGGTGTTTCTAAGGCTTGCAGCCTTGGCGTATAACTCTTTAATGTCTACTTCGGAATTATTTGTTTCTATAAAAATACAATCCGACGGTAAGTCTTTAAAATATTGTTGAACATGATCATAACGCAATAAATCTTTTCCGAAACTTAAGTATACATTGAGCTTTAAAAACTTATCTGCCCATTCTTTATTTTTATTAAATCCAAGCATAATTACTTTCAGTTTCGGGAATTTTTTCAAGACTTCAATTATTTCCAAATGATGTCCCACACAATGTAGTAATGCAGGTTTATTATGCTCCACAGCTAGGCTAAGCTGCTGCTCTAAAATGAGTCTCTGCTGGCGTGTAGCAGTCTCTGCTCGAGTATCCATACCGCACTCTCCTACAGCAAGGCATGCAGTTTCATTGATATATTTATTTAATACTTCTATCTTTTCTGCTACATCAATATTTTGAATTTCTAAGGGATGTATTCCATAAGAAAACCAATATTCCGGGGGTTTATCTGCAGTTTCATTGAGAGCATTTATCCCCATGATTGTAGTAACTGAATCTGTAGAGGTTACTAATTCATCATATTCTTGTAAATTTTGTGGCGCTACTTTCTGCTTATCTATGGAGTGATGGAGGAGATCAATATATATCATCAGTTTACTTTTTTACTTATATTTTGGGGTGCTAAGATAATATACTATAACGTGTAATCGAAATGCTGTACTTTTGCTAAAATTTTCCTCTTATAAAGGAATACTATTTTCAAGGTTTTGAATATGAAAAAAAAAATTGCATCTGTAGGCATCGCTATTTTATTCGTTTTACAAGCATGTAATAGCCAGCAAGATGCGGCTTTAAAATCAGCAGATAAGGATTTTATCCTAAAAGTGGCCAATGATAATTTTGAGAAAAAGAAATATGCGGAAGCCATAGAGCTTTATGATAGGCTTGCAAGCTTAGTAGCATTTACTGATGACGCGGCAAATGTAGTATTTCGTACCGCATATGCGAATTACTATGAAAAGAACTATCGTCTTGCAGGTCATCAGTTTAAAAAATTCACTGTTTCATTTCCTCTAGATCCTCGCGTAGAGGAAGCTGCGTATATGTCGGCTCTCTGCTACTACGAAGGTTCTATGGACTATAAATTGGATCAGGTAAATACATTATCTGCTATAGAAGAGTTACAAAGCTTTATTGACGCGTATCCCAATTCTGAAAGGTCTAAAAATATTAACTCTCTTATCACTGAATTATATGATAAACTAGAGTTAAAAGCCTATTCTAACGCAAAGCAATACTATGATATCGCACAATATAAGGCCGCTACCGTTGCTTTACAAGGCGTGTTGGATGAGTATCCTAGCACAAAACTACGGCCAAAAATCATTGAATATCTTTTAAGATCTAAATATGAACTCGCTGTCAACTCTCGCTATGACCTTAAAGAGGAGCGTCTTAAATTAGCAGAAAGTTACGCACAGGAAGTAGCACGAGGGAAATATCCAGAAAATGTGGTATTAGCTCAAAAATTATTGCCTAAAATAGAGACAGAAAAGGAAAAGTTCAAAATTGATAAAGCCTTATATGAAGAAGAAGTTAAAAAATTAGAGGCAAAAAACGAAAAGAATCTGAAACTTAAGGATCAAAAAGTACTTTCAAAATTTTCCAAAGAAATTCAAGGAGCTCAGCAAAATCTTCGCGATAGTGCAAGTGCGGTACAACCAGAAGATGCTATTAAAATCAAATTATAAATGCCGTATCTTTGCAGACTAAATTCTAATTAAGAATCTTCATCACCTATGACGAAACATAAATATCACCCTGAAGAAAGCACCATTACCTATGATAGAGATAAGATAGAAGGAAAAGTATCCTCTATTTATGAAGCTATTGTAATAATGGGTCAGCGTGCGGAACAAATTAATAGCACAATGCGTAATGAATTGAAGGAAAAATTGGAAGAATTCACCGTTCCTACAAGTTCTACCGAAGAAGTTTTTGAAAATAGAGAACAAATTGAAATTTCTCGCCATTACGAGAAACTTCCCAAACCTACATCATATGCTATTGCAGAATGGCTAAATGACGAAATCTATTACAGAAAAAAGGAAGAAGAAACTACCAACTAAAAAATATACCGGCAAATCTGCCGGTTTTTTTTATATTTATTTGGATTAAAGGAAACAACTTACATTTGTTATCACGATAAAAAAGTATGGAAAAGACTCCGCAAGCTCTTAAAGGGAAAAAAATTATCCTCGGGATCACAGGAGGTATAGCTGCATATAAAATGCATGCTGTGGTAAGGCACCTTAAGAAATTAGGAGCAGAGATTCAGATAATTTTTTCGCCTTGTGCCGAAGAATTTGTAACTAAATTAAGTTTTTCAACAATGAGTGAACGCCCGGTTTATTCAGAATTTTATTCCTCGGAGGATGGAAGTTGGAATAATCATGTAGAACTGGGCTTATGGGCGGATCTTCTATTAATAGCACCATGTACAGCCAATACGCTTGCTAAAATGGCACATGGAATGTGCGATAATCTTCTTTTAGCTGTTTATTTAAGTGCAAAGTGCCCCGTGATGATAGCTCCTGCTATGGATCTTGATATGTACGCTCACCCTGGTACCCAGAGAAACCTTTCAAACCTGGAGAGTTTTGGAAATCAAATAATTCCAGTAGGTGATGGAGCATTGGCGAGTGGTCTTTCCGGTAAAGGTAGACTTGCTGAGGAGGAAGTTATTATGGAGTATGTCAATACATCCTTATCGTCTAAAAATGAATTTAAAGGGAAAAATGTACTTATAACAGCTGGTCCCACGCATGAGCCATTAGATCCAGTACGCTTCATAGGTAATAGAAGCTCTGGAAAAATGGGTTATGCTTTGGCAGATAAGGCCGCACAAATGGGAGCAATGGTGACTTTAATATCAGGGCCTACGAACCTCGTACCTCAGCATCCTAATATTAAACTCATTAATGTAGAAACTGCCCAAGAAATGTATGATGTTGCATTAAAAAATTTCTCATCTCAGGACCTTGTAATAGCTGCTGCAGCCGTTGCAGATTATCGTCCAAAAAATATTGCTTCCCAGAAAATAAAAAAAAATATAGAAAACGGGGATTCTATGCAAATAGAATTAATAAAAAACCCTGACATTCTACAAGAAATGGGAAAAAGAAAAACAGATCAGATTTTGGTGGGATTTGCTTTAGAAACTACACAAGGATTGAAATATGCTAAAGAAAAACTCAGTAAAAAAAATGCTGATGTAATAGTTCTAAATACGCTAGAAGATGAAGGGGCTGGCTTCGGAACTGACACTAATAAAATCTATATCATCACAGAAAAAGATCAGCTGGCTCTACCGCTAATGCCCAAAGTACATGTGGCGCAAGAAATACTTACCTTTTGTCACCACAATTTTTTAAAATAGCGTATTTTTAGGTTCTTAATTATGAAGAAATCTTATTTATTCTCCTTGGCTATCCTTATCTGGTGCAGTTTTTCTAATCTGCAGGGGCAAGAGATTTTAGCTGATGTAACAGTGAACAGCCAACAAATAGCAGGGTCTAATAATCAGGTATTTAGACAATTAGAAAAAAATCTGAGGGATTTTATCAATAACACAAGCTGGACTGGTAGACGTCTCCAAAATTTTGAAAAAATAAAATCCAACTTCAGTTTTATTATTTCAGAGCGAAACGGGAACAGATATAAAGGAACCTTGGTAGTACAGTCTGTACGCCCTGTATACAACTCCACTTACGAGAGCCCTATGCTGAATATTAATGATACGGGAATAGATTTCGAATATATTGAAAATGAGAATCTTATCTTTAATGAAAGGCAATTTAGTGGCAAAAATCTAATAGATATCATCAGTTTTTATTGTTTCGTAATCATTGGAACAGATGCTGATAGTTTCCAGAATATGGGCGGAAAAGAAGCCTTTGATACAGCCTTAAAAATCGCAAATAATTCCCAAAATCAAGGGTATGGGGGATGGCTTCTAACTGAAGGCAACCGTACCCGAGCTGCTCTTATCAACAATATTTTGGCTGCTAATGCAGTAAATTTTAGGCAAACTAATTATCAATATCATAGAAATGGTTTGGATATTTTATATAAAACTGCAGATGAACTTACAGCAAAAACTAACATTAAAAATGCACTGATGCAACTGCAAGTTTATGAGAATAATTATCAGTTGAACTATCCTCTAAATATTTTTATTGACACTAAAGCTGACGAAATTTATCAAATATTTTCTACAGGAAATAGTACTACCCTTAGGCTAAATGATCTTAAAGAACTTATGAGCCTTCTTTCTCCTAAAAATATCAATGGGAAGTGGAGCAAGTGGAAATAACCCACATCTTCACTCTACGAAAAAAATCTTATGCTTGCCCACTTACATATTGAAAATTTTGCTCTTATAAAGTCTTTGGACCTAAGGTTATACCGTGGTCTTCAAGTAATAACAGGGGAAACGGGTGCAGGAAAATCTATTCTATTGGGTGCTCTTAGAATGATTCTCGGTGTACGTGCAGAACAAAAAAATATAGCAGACACCCAGCAAAAAACCATTGTAGAGGCTACTTTTGAAGTAGACCAATCTTACAAGCCTTTTTTTAAAAAAAACGAATTGGATTTTGATACAGAATGTCTTATCCGTAGAGAGATTTCACCCTCTGGTAAAAGCCGTGCATTTATTAATGATACACCTGTTACCTTAGATGTATTAAAGGATTTATCCTCTTCCCTATTGGATATTCATTCACAATTTGAAACTTCTAAACTGTTTACAGAAGATTTTCAATTTTCTTTATTAGATTCCGTAGCGCGTAACGCCGAACGTTTGAGCCTATATCGAGACACATTAAAAGTCTGGAATAACCTAAAATCACAGCTTAAACATCTTCATGAAAATAAAGCTAAACTGATGGCTGAAAGGGAATACCATCTCTTTTTATTGCATGAATTGGAAAATTTAAATCTTGATGATATTAATGAGCAGGAAATTCTCTATGAACTTGAAAATCAGGAAAATATAGAAAGTCTTACAGATCTTTTATCTCAAATTATTGCACGCTCTGAGGCTGAGGAAGTAGGAACCGTAGCAAACATGACCGATGCTAATCATAAATTAAAAAAGTTAGCCGAGATTAGTGGAAGTTTCACAGAACTAAGCGGCCGCATGGAAAGTGTGGCTGTAGAATTTAAAGATATTCTACAAGAACTAGAAGAACGGGCCTCTACTTTGGAAAGAGATCCAGCTCGTTTAGAAGAATTACTCAGTTTACAAGGTCAGCTTCAGCAATTGTTCACAAAACATCAGGTAAAATCTGTAGAGGAATTAATTCTGAAAAGGGACGAACTGCGGAAAAATACTCAATCTTTTGATTCGATAGAAGAAGAAATTGCCACATTGGAATTGCTGCGTGAAACACAAGAAAAGAAACTTAAAATTGAAGCTTCTGAATTATCAAAAGCACGTAAAGAAGCCATACCAGGTTTCAATTCACAACTAGAAAAGACATTTGCCAGACTTGGTTTAGCAAAAGCTCGATTTGATATAAAATTAGAGGAGGATGAAAAGTTTACTCTCTATGGCAAAGAAAGAATTCAATATGTATTTCAGGCCAATGCCGGATATGGTCTCTTGCCTTTATCTCAAGCCATTTCCGGAGGCGAGCGTTCTAGGGTAATGCTTGCAATAAAAAAAATGATGGCAGATCATGCGGAACTCCCTACTTTAATTCTTGATGAGATAGATAGTGGCGTTTCCGGTAGAGTAGCAGAAGAAATAGGAATAGTAATGCAGGAGATGAGCATCGGTAGGCAACTGATCGTTATTACCCACCAAGCGCAGGTAGCAGCCAAAGGTTCCCACCAATATCGCGTGGAAAAAGAAGAAATAGAAGGCATTACACAATCCCGGATCCGACCGCTAAGCACAGAGGAACGACGCACAGAAATTGCCCAACTAATCAGTGGGAACACTCTTACTGAAGCCGCTTTACAACAAGCAGAAGAACTTATGAAGTCTTAAACCACTGAATAACATTATTTTAAGGGACTGAAATGCTTTTTTTCTTCCTTCGTTTTACTTTTAGCATTTTAAGAGGGGGATGGGAAGTATTTTCATTATTCGCTGAAACATCGTCCAGCACCATACTGATGTTTCCATCTACTTCTAAAACAGCCAGACGAACCTTAGAGAGTGATTCTACTCCATGTTCTCTGGCACTTTCTTCCAGTTCGTCCACAGAAATTCTCACCTTCATAAGTGCTTCTGGCAATATATTTCCATTTTGAATTAAGGTAACAGGATGAGATTCAATTAAGTTTCTGAAGGTAGGCCCTTTAAAAATTAAATACTTAACAACAAAATTGAGAACCAATAAAACTAAGGCTGAAAATAATCCGCCTAGCAAGCTGGTATCACTTCCTACCATGGCGTTTTGTACCGCGTTGGAAATTAATAATAACAAAACAATATCGCCAGAATTAAGCTGAGAAAGTTCATTTTTTCCAAAAAGCCTCAGTCCCAGCAGCATAAAAAGATATACCGAGGTGGAACGGAGAGCTATTTCAATATAGGCTTCCATATATTCTTACTATTTAGAATTTACGATGTGTGACTTATTTATCTCGTACGAAAGAATAATCTTGCGCACCCTGATTCAAAGTAAATCCTTTTAAATCGGGATTCATGTTTATTTTAATTCCTGCTTTTGGAAAGTGAAAATGAGTCTCATCTTTTGGCTCCAATAAAAACTCGCCTTGGCCTGTGGCCTGCGCATAGAGTTTTCTATCTTTCACTTTTAGTTCAATTTGAATAGGAAGTTGAGCAGAAGAATACTTTCCTACATAGCGCTCTAGGATGATAGGAGAAACTTCCGCAATGCTAAAATCAGGATATTTAAAGTTTTTAACATCATATAAAATACTCATAATGCCTATGGCTAAGCCATTATGCGGGAAGTTTTCCCCATTGATAGTCATAGCGATAGAAAGATCATCTTTTGGTTCATAATTTAAAATTGTATGGCTCCCGGCGGTATCTCCAGCATGGCCGTAAACACGAAGCGAATAGAACGGAATGCTCATAATTCCCAGACCAAAAGGACCTTTAGATGGTATCATTTTTTCTAAACTTTCCTTTTTAAGTAATTTGTTTTGAAAAAGGCCATTAATGAATATATTAAGGTCTTTCGGAGTAGAAACTACATCTCCCAAACCAATCACATTTCTGAATTCAAAATCCTCCATGGGTACCCACTGGCCATCTATAAGAGTAAGTGCAGGCTTTATTCCCACAGGTTTATCCAAAACGGAGAAAGTATGGGATAATCCGAGGGGCTGTACAATGTTCTTTTTTAATAGGATATGGTATGGCGTCTTGGTAATTTTTTCCAATATTCTGCTGAGCAGGTAATAGGCAGAGTTGGAATATCTTGTATTTTCACCGGGCTGAAATTCTACAGGTGTGGATTTAATTTTATCTAAAATCACCTTCTCGCCCACCTTTTTTTTAAACAGCCATTCGTATTTTTCTCCTACATAATCTCCAAGCCCACTGGTATGGTTTAGCATTTGCTGAATGGTAATTTTAGAAGCATTGGGAATTTGAGGATAAAATTTTGAGAGTTTGTCTTGAAGGCTCAGTTTTCCCTGCTCTATCTGCTGCATTAGCATAATGGCTGTCATCATTTTAGTTACTGAACCTATTTGGAAGAGTTGAGTAGAATTGGCTTTAGGATATTGAGAATTTCCAAAATTTTTAGCATACACCTCTTTCCCGTGACGGAAAATACTGATGCTGCCGATACTTTGCTTGTTTTTTTCGATATAATTCAGGAAATCATCCAGTTTTTGCGTAGGGATTTCTCGTTCCCCCAATAATGTGTATCCTACGGCATTCTTAATAGGCTCATCATCAGTTTTTTTACTTAATACAATGGGATATGAAGTTCCATTTTGAGTAAAATTACCTTCCATGGTATCGTCTAAGACAGTACCGGTAAATTCTGCGCTAACAGAGGCAATTTTAATGTTGACTTTTGGAGGTAGATATGTGGTTATCGCTCCCGGAATCTCCTTATCAGTTTGCATGGGACTGAATGCTTGAGTACTATATCCTGCATCTGTTTTTTTGATTTTAAAAACCATCAAAAGTTTCATGCCTTGCACATCCAAATCTCCTGACCAAGTTCCTTCCACCGATTGAGCAGAGAGTAATCCTGCTAAAAACAGCAATAATGCTGCTAGAATATTTTTCATATTAAAAGAATAATTGCGTAATCGCGTTGATAATAAAAAGGAGTAATCCAAAAACTAGGCTTTGCCAAACCAATTTTACATTGGCAGCAAGTTTAAATCCTGTAAAAAGCAGATAAATGCTATAGATTAAAAACGGGATAACCAAAAGAACCGATATTATAAGCATTAAAGTATCCCCAATTGCCAGATGAGTAACCTGTGCTATTTTCATTTTCTCCATTAAATTTTCAAAAAAGGGTAATTTGATGATACAGTAGCAAAAAATCAAGGGTATTTGGCTTAGCAAAATAGTGTTGGTTATATCTATCAGTCGGGTTTTTCGGTATAGTAACTTGGCATAAATGAATACAATCAAAATTCCGGAAGCTAGAATTCCAAAATGTTGAAGGCTTATAGGAAGGATTTCTTTTCTTGAAGCTAAACTGATGTGTAGGAGTCCATCTTTTTCAAGGCCTAAATAATAGCATAAAATAATATCCACTACGAATCCTACAATCCCAATAACGAAAAGGGAACCACCGGAGAATCGTGCCATGGGATGTAATAATTCTCGAAATCTCATAGCTGTTCTTTTTTAATGCTTTCTATCAAATCGTCCATTTTGTTTCGCATTGTGGGATAAGATAGACCTGCCTGCTTGGCCATTTCTTTGATACTTCCGCTGGACAGTAAAAAATTAATAATAAATTCTTGATTTTCTCTGGAAAGCCTAAGGAGTATCGGTAAATCATATTTTCCGTTAACTTCCGTATTGCAGGAAGGGCATGTCATTTTAGAAACCGCCAAGGGAGATTCGCATGAAGGACATTGTAGAGGAAGATTTTTCATCTTGTAATTAATACTACAAATATAAAAATATTTTTTATATTATTAAAAGTTATTTTAACAATATTAAAATTGTATTTTAATAATTAAAACACAAATATGATTACTGCACAAAAAAATCCCTCGAAATAATTTTTCGAGGGACTATAAATTTAATATTTATTCAGCTAATGCCTGGGCTAGATCTGCAATTATGTCATCAGGATGTTCCACACCTACGGAAAGACGGATAAGTTTAGGAGTAATATTTATAGCTTCAGCTAACTCCTGAGGAATGCTACAATGTGTCATTGTTTGCGGATGCTGGATAAGGGATTCTGTTCCGCCAAGAGAAACAGCTAGCTTAATCATTTTAAGCTTGTTTAAAAAAGAAAAAGCCTCCTTTTCGCCTCCTTTAATATCAAAAGAGATCATACCGCCTGTGCTGGTGTATTGTTTTTTGAACACTTCATAGTCCTTGTCGCCCACTTTTAAATTCCCTAAAAAATAGGTTTTTTCCACTTGAGCTTGGTTGAGTAAAAAGGCATTAACCCTTTCTGCATTAGAGGCAGATTTTTCCATTCTTAATGCCAATGTTTCTAAACTTCGCATCATCAGCCAAGCCGAAAAGGGAGAGAGCATATTACCAAGAAAAGTTCTCTGCACTTTAATTCTTTGTAGTATCTCCCCACTCGCGCACACTGCACCAGCAATAATATCACTGTGTCCCCCTAAATATTTAGTCGCACTATAAAGACTAATATCTGCACCATGCTTAATAGGCTTTTGCCAAAGTGGTCCCATATACGTATTATCTACAGCAAGTATTACCTTTTTATCCTGCTTGCTTAATGCTTTTGCTACCCTGCTGCATTTTTCAATATCTACCAAATCGCCGGTGGGGTTGGCAGGGGTTTCTGTGTATATCATGGCCAGTCGTTCCGCATAACCAGATTCTTGAATCTTTTGTCTTAAAACATCGCCTTCTTCGCCGGGACGGAACGCTAAAGTATGTACACCAATGCTAGGCAAATAAGTATTGATATAATGTTCTGTGCCACCATATAGAGGCTCTGAATACACCAATAAATCACCAGGTTTTAAAAATTCCAAAAACACAGTGGTGATCGCTGCCATACCACTGATAAAGGTAGCTGCACCCTCAGTACCATCCCATGCTGCGAGACGTTCTTCCAGAATTTCTAAGTTGGGATTATTTATCCGGCTGTATATAAGACCTAGTTCCTCATCTGGTTTTGGTGCTGAAAGTCCATATGCTACTTCAAAAAATCTTTTCCCTTCTTCTGCCGTATTAAAGACAAAGGTGGATGTCATAAATATGGGGCATTTAATAGATCCTTCAGACAAATGAGGCTTATAACCTAAACTCATCATTAAGGATTCGGGGTGGAGTGTATCGTGAGAAATCATAGTAATATTTATGTTTTAAAAGTAATTAAAACTCACAACTCTTATGTAATAAATAACAAAAACCAACTAATTTTAGAAATTCTATTTATTCTATTCATAATACAAAGAACTTAAGTACACTTTGCTAATTATAAATAGAAATATGTTTTAAATTTTTAACACATTACAGAATTTACACTTTATTTCAAATCTTAAGGAAATTATGGGAAATAAGATTACTATTTTGATTTTAAATAGAATGATACTTAGATCTTTTTTCTACTTTGGTATAAAAAATAAGCCATAATTACCTCCATTAATTTTGGCTTCTCCTTTGCCCATATTTTTTGTGCTTAAAAAGTTTTCCATACGGCCAGTGGCCATCATATTCCCATTATTTTTTCTATTTTTTATAGGGCTTGGGTTTTTGCTCCAGTTTTTGGGGATAATACTACCCTGTCAGGGTAGCCTCATCCCTCTAAATCCTGCAGGATTACCAGGCATATTCAGCAGTGTATTTTTACATGGAAATCTAGATCATTTAATCAATAATAGTCTTCCACTCGCTGTAATGACTTTTCTTTTATATCAATTTTATCCAGAAATAAGCGGAAAAATTTTCCTTTGGTCATGGCTTGGGACGAGCTGTTTGGTATGGTTTCTCCCAAGTTTTAGTATTTATACAGGTGTAAAAGAATCGGTGTGCATCATTGGGGCAAGTGGGATGATTTATTTTCTTGCATTCTTTCTGTTTTTTAGCGGGATATTTCGGCGCAGTCAAAAACACATGGTAGTAGCACTGCTCGTAGCATTATATTACGGAAGTATGATCTGGGGAATGTTTCCTGAGGAATACTTTCACCCTGTGCAGGGAGGAAGTAGAGTATCTTGGCAATCTCACTTAGCAGGGGGAATTTTAGGAAGTGTTTTAGCCTGGGCGTATAGGAAATCATACACAGAAAAAAAAAGGTTTATTTGGGAATATCCTAACTATTACAGCGAAAAAGATGATGCCTTATGGCAAAAATACCTAGCTGAACACGCAGATCTGGAAGATGAAATTGAGCAACCCAAAAGCGGAACTATTTGGAATCGGCTTAACGATCTTGAGGACTGATTCCTAGAATATATTATGTAATTAGATTTTTGAAATACTCTTTACATTTCTTTTTTCATCTCTGTGTATCCTTACTTCTATCTAACTATGGATTGGAAATAATTAATCAGGTAAGACTAATTCTCTTTGGCGTAAATTAAAATTTATTTCTTTATTTTATAAAAAATTTTTATGAATGCTGAGGCAGTTCTTTATTCACTTGCACTGCGTTTCTCCCCTCATATAGGGGATTACAATTTTAAAAAATTAGTATCCACTGTTGGTTCAGCACAAGATGTTTGGAAGGAAAAAGCTTCCGTATTGGCAAAAATTGAAAACATTGGTACTAAAACGATATCAGGTATAGGTTCCACTGAAGCCCTAAGAACTGCAGAAAAGGAAATAGAAATTGCTTTAAAGGAAAATTACGACATCATTCCGAGATTTTCCCCTACCTACCCTCACCTCTTGCACCAGTGTGATGATGCTCCTTCTCATCTTTTTGTAAAGGGAAAAATACCTCAAGAACCCACAATAAGCCTCGTGGGAACGCGGAAAATGACATCCTATGGCAAACAATTTATTCAGGACTTTTTTGACAATTCTTTATCTAAGTGGTGCAGCGTTAGTGGGCTAGCTTTAGGTGTAGATACGGAAGTCCATACACAATCTTTAGAACATAATGTCCCTACCATAGCAGTATTGGCTCATGGTTTTAATTTTTTCTATCCAGCT
>JAGLAZ010000002.1:81430-99420 GCA_018260565.1 Flavobacteriaceae bacterium | reverse complement strand
ATCCAGCTAAAAACAGAAATTTGGCTCACAGAATAGTAGAAAGAGATGGTGCGCTAATTACAGAATTTCCTTCTTGGAGAAAACCAGACAAAGAAAATTTTATCCAGAGAAATAGAGTGATTGCAGGACTCTCTACCTCTACTATCGTGGTAGAATCTGGTTTCGGAGGAGGCTCTATTAGCACAGCAAATTTTGCTAATATTTATAATAGAGAAGTCTACGCATTGCCTGGAAAAATATCTGACCTGCAAAGCCAAGGATGCAACCAACTTATTTATCAAAACAAGGCTTTTGCAATTTCTAAAGTATCCCAACTATTAGAAGATCTTCAATTAAGCCCGTCATGCCTATCACCCATATCGAAAAAACAAACAGAAAGCCTATTTAAGAATGAAGAACTGCGAGGGAGTTTACCTCATTCGCACAGCAGCATTTTGGATTACATTGAAAATAATAACGAAGCAAGTTTAGACGAGATTTCCAATGAACTGAACATGCCAACCCATGAAATTTTAGGAATAGTTTTAGAATTGGAGTTAGATGGATTTATAAAAAGTACATCGTCTAGAAGGTATAGCTGCACTTTTAAATAAGAAAATTTTAATGCTTACATAATCTCAAAAAACGCACTCATATGACACAGGTTATATTTTATGCATATCATTCCTTTTTTAATTAAAACCTTTATATTTGTGCACTTATCAAATTTTCATAATGGAACAAGCGCAAATTGATCATAAAATAGAAAAATTCATTGCCCGAATTGAGGCAAAAAATCCAAACGAACCTGAATTCTTGCAGGCTGTAAAAGAGGTTGCCCATACTGTAATTCCTTTTATTGTTAACAAAAAAGAATACAGCGGAAAAAAGCTGTTAGAGCGGATGGCAGAAGCGGAAAGAATTATCATTTTTCGTGTTTCTTGGGTAGATGACGCTGGAAAAATATGCACCAATAGAGGATATAGAATCCAGATGAACTCAGCAATAGGCCCCTATAAAGGTGGGATCCGTTTCCATCCATCTGTTAACCTTTCTGTTTTAAAGTTTTTAGCCTTTGAGCAGACCTTTAAAAATTCCCTTACCACACTTCCTATGGGTGGCGGTAAAGGAGGTTCTGATTTTGATCCAAGTGGGAAATCTGATATGGAGGTGATGCGTTTTTGTCAAGCGTTTATGACAGAAATGTGCAAACATATAGGACCTGAAACGGATGTTCCAGCAGGTGATATCGGGGTAGGTGCTAGAGAAATTGGGTATCTATTCGGTCAATATAAAAGAATACGGAACGAATTTACCGGTGTACTTACTGGTAAAGGACTTGCATATGGTGGATCTCTCATTCGGCCAGAGGCTACAGGATATGGTGTGGTATATTTTGCTGAGCAAATGCTGAAAACTCAAGGGGAAGATTTTACTGGAAAAACAGTGGCTGTTTCTGGTTTCGGAAATGTAGCCTGGGGCGTAATTAAGAAAGTAGAAATGCTTGGAGGTAAAGCTGTAACTATTTCAGGACCAGATGGATATGTATATGATGAAGAAGGAATTACAGGTGAAAAAGTAGATTTTTTATTAGAATTAAGAGCTTCTGGAAGAAATTGCGCTGAAGATTATGTTAAATCATATCCAAAAGCAAAATTCGTAGCTGGTAAAAGACCTTGGGAAGTGAATTGTGATATTGCAATTCCTTCTGCTACACAAAACGAATTGGAATTAGAAGATGCCAAAATTTTAGTTCAAAATGGCGTTATATGCGTTACAGAGGCTGCTAATATGCCATGTACACTGGATGCTATAAATTATTTTTTAGAAAAGAAAGTTCTATTATCACCAGGAAAAGCATCCAATGCAGGAGGTGTAGCAACTTCTGGTTTGGAAATGACGCAAAACTCCATTCGTCTTAATTGGACTTCCGAAGAAGTAGATGCCCGATTAAAAGAAATCATGATAGGTATTCACAATGCTTGTATGAAATACGGACGTGAAGATGATGGCTATGTAAACTATGTAAAAGGTGCTAATATAGCTGGTTTTGTGAAAGTTGCTGAAGCGATGCTTGCTCAAGGTGTGGTATAATTAAACCAAAATTTATCTTACTTCGCCTGAATCTTTCGGGCGATTTTTATTTACTAAAATAATTACATTCCTCATGGCTGAAGATTTACACATCGTCCCAACATCAGATAAAAAGGCACAATATCAATCCATCATTCCTCAAATTAAGGCTTTGGTAGAGGGTGAGCAAGACCTCATCGCTAATCTTTCCAACATTTCTGCAGCCTTATTTCAGCAGTTTAAATGGTGGTGGGTAGGATTTTATATCGTTAAAGAAGATGAACTTATCCTTGGGCCTTTTCAGGGACCGGTGGCATGTACTCGCATTGCTAAAAATAGAGGTGTATGTGGTGCTGCATGGGCACAAAAACAGACCCTTATTGTAGAAAATGTTGCGGAATTTCCAGGCCATATCGCTTGTAGCAGTGCTTCACAATCCGAGATCGTAGTTCCTATCCTAAAGGAAGGTAAGGTAGTAGCGGTTTTGGATGTGGATAGTGAGCAGCTTAGCTTTTATGATGAAACAGATAAAATCTATCTAGAATATTTGTGTAAGGAAGTTATCGCTGGATTATTTTAGTTTTAATAATAACTTAGCTTATTTCCGTACCGTTTTGTATTTATTAAGCTGATCCCGCAGCTCATTTACTTGTATTTGAAGTTGTTTAATCTCACTCTGATTATTGGTGGTACTTTTAGAATAGTGCCAAATCAAATGGATATCTTTATTTAGCAAATCGTGCTCATATAGCTGTTGCTTAGAAATAAAATTACTATCATTTAATATGCTTATATCCAAGAATTTCTTACCATTTTCTTCAAAAACTTTATGCCCTATAATAGCAATTTCTGGGTTTTTCTTTTGAATTTTTTCAATATAAACTTTAGCCTCGTGCTGCAAATATTCTTCTTTCCATTTTTCAATTGTAAAAAATAAGCTTGGTACTAATATTATTAAGGATAAAACACCTAAATAAAAACTCATTTTTTTAGTATTTGATGCTCCATTCTGCACCTGCTTTGTGACATAAAAGTTTTGGTAGCCCATTAACACACTTAAAATCCATGTTCCCAAACCAATGTACATGCAATTCACAATATAAAAATACAAACCACCGAAGAAATATTCTGCATTTAAGTTTGCAAGACCATAGCCAGCAGTACAAAGGGGTGGTATACAGGCGGTCGCAACAGCTACACCAGCTATGACCTTTATCGCTTCTTTTTTTGTAATGCCTATAAACCAAGCAAATCCTCCGAAAAGAGCTAAAAAACAATCAAAAACTGTGGCTTCCTTAAATGCAGCGAGCTGTGTAGTCTCAGAATGAAATGGAGAGATTAAAAAAAACAGGGTGGATGCTATAAGGCCTGTGAATATCATAATGCCCCAATTCCAAAGGCTCAGTTTTACTAACCTTTTACTCTGAATGGATAGGCCAAAAGCCAATCCCACCACTGGGCCCATTAATGGAGAAATTAACATTGCGCCAATAACAGCCGCAGGACTATTAATATTAAGACCCACACAAGCAATCCCCATGGATAAAACCAACAGCCACAGGTTGTGCCCACGAAAAAAGACTCCCTCCTCTATTTCTGTATAGGTTTCTTTCTCATGCTCCTCCAGCCGGATATGAAGAAGTTTTTTAAGATTAAGCAAGGGCATATTAGGAATTTTCTCCTACAGGTAGAAGGCTTTTTAAGGCATTCATTTCATCTCTTAGTTTAGCAGCATTAATAAAATCCAGATTTCTGGCTGCTTCCTCCATTTGTTTTTGCTTTTGGGCAATTTTATCTTCAAGATCTTTCCCGCCATATGCCTCGCTTTGCTCGGCAGCCAATTTTAATATTTCTTTTTGGGTATACTTAGGATCTGGAAAATCTTTGGCGCGTGTCACCATAGCTTCCGAAATCTTTTTACTAATCTGTTTTGGTACCAAACCATGTTCCGTATTATAAGCCTCCTGCTTGGCTCTTCTATAATTGGTCTCATCTATGGCCTTCTGCATACTTCCGGTAATTTTATCAGCATACATAATGGCTCTCCCATTAATATTCCTTGCTGCTCTTCCTATAGTCTGCACCATAGAGCGTCTAGAACGAAGCATACCCTCTTTATCAGCATCTATGATGGCAACCAATGAAACTTCTGGCAAATCCAAACCTTCTCGTAAAAGATTAACCCCTACCAAAACATCAAATATACCGCTACGGAGATCCTGCATAATCTGGATACGCTCCATGGTCTCTACATCTGAGTGGATATAACGCGTACGAATTCCGAATTTCGTAAAATATTTGGTGAGCTCCTCTGCCATTTTTTTGGTTAAGGTAGTTACCAATACGCGTTCATCTTTTTCTGACCGAATTCGTATTTCTTCCATTAAATCATCTACTTGGTTTAAAGATGGCCGAATGTCAATAATTGGGTCTAAAAGTCCAGTGGGACGGATAATCTGCTCTATATACATCCCTCCGCTTTTTTCTAATTCATAGTCTGCAGGAGTCGCGGAAACATAAATAACTTGATTTTGCAATTCTTCAAATTCTTCAAACTTGAGAGGTCTGTTATCCAGTGCAGCAGGTAAACGAAAACCATATTCTACTAATGATTCTTTCCTACTGCGGTCTCCCCCATACATAGCATGAACCTGTGGAATAGTTACATGGCTCTCATCAATTACCATCAGATAATCTTTAGGAAAATAATCCAATAGGCAAAAACCGCGTGAACCAGGTTGACGCCCATCCATATACCTGGAATAATTCTCTATTCCGGAGCAGTAGCCTAATTCCTTTATCATTTCCAAATCTAGCTCGGTCCGTTCTTGGAGCCGCTTGGCCTCTATGGGACGTTCTATTTCGTTAAAGAAGTTAACTTGGTCCGTAAGATCATGTTGAATTTGCTGCACGGCACTAGTCATAGTTTCTTTGGTTGTTACAAAAAGATTCGCGGGATAAATTTGAATTTGATCAAAACTCGCCAAAACATTTCCCGTTTCAGGATTAAAACTTTGAATTTTTTCAATACTATTTCCAAAAAATTGTACGCGCAAACCATTATCTGCATAGGCAGGAAAAACATCCACCACATCTCCTTTTACCCGGAAATTTCCTCTTTTAAATTCTGCCTGAGTCCTAGAATATAGTGCAGAAACCAAGGCGTGAAGGAAGCCTGTACGGCTTACTTTATCCCCTTCGGATATACTGATGAGTGATTTATGAAATTCCCCAGGATTTCCAATTCCATATATACAGGAAACGGAGGCTACTATTAAAACATCCCGCCTACCAGAGAGTAAGCTCGCAGTAGCAGAAAGTCTTAATTTTTCTACTTCTTCATTAATGCTTAAGTCTTTTTCTATATAAGTTCCACTTGTGGGAATGTAGGCTTCAGGCTGGTAATAATCATAATAACTAACAAAATACTCCACTGCATTATCAGGAAAAAACTCCTTAAACTCCATAAAAAGTTGAGCGGCGAGAGTTTTATTATGTGCTAAGACTAGAGTGGGCTTCTGTACTTGCTCCACAATATTAGCTACCGTAAAGGTCTTTCCGGAGCCAGTAACTCCCAATAAAGTTTGATACTTATCACCAGCATTTAGCCCCTCCACAAGTTTAGATATAGCAATAGGCTGATCTCCCGCAGGCTGAAATTCAGAATGTAATTTAAATTTACTCACAATAATAATAGACTTACTAAGATAGTTTTTTATTAAGTAAAATCAAATAGATAGACATCTAAATGTGAGGCTTATTCTAGCCTCTGATGTAGTGGCGGATTTAGGTATTGAATGATACCAAAATTTTTGAATTTCTCCCTGCATAACGAGTATATCCCCATGCTGTAAAGTGATTTCTCTCTTTTCGCCTTCTTTTCCAAAACGAAAAATCATCCTTCGTGAAGCACCTAAACTCACGGAAAGTATTGGGGCATTCATAACTAAATCTTGCTCATTGTCCCGATGCCATCCCATGCTTTCCTGCCCGGTAGGATAGAGATTTAAAAGACAGCTATTAAAAAGGACTTTTTTTCCTAAAATATCATGGTATATCTTTTCAGAGCACATTTTAATTTCCATTACTACAGGATCCCACGGTACAGGAATTTTAGAAGTGCCACTGTAGCTATAGGGCTTTCCAGAAAATGGATCTGCCATCCATATAATTTTTCTTTTTGGGATGATGGTTTTGCCAAACATTTTTACCACATCATCCTGCCAAGGAAGCTGTTTTAAATAAGATAAAGTATCTGAGATTTCCGACATATAGGTTTTGATATTTCCCAACATATACATCTCTCCATGATGTGGAAGTAAGTTTTGAGAATTGAAAGTATTAAACATCTTTTTTTTCAAAATTACGGCTTGCTTTTGTAGATTTGTTATATGAACATTTGTATAATCGGGTCCGGTAATGTGGCGTGGCATCTTTTAAAAAGATTTTTACAAAACAAACTACCTAATACAGAAATTTTTCATTGGGCGAGAGATAAAACAAAAGCTTTAGAATTTTCCGCCTATCTTAAAAAAGATTTGTGTAAGAATATTCCAAGCGGGATGGATGCTTACATTCTCTGTGTTTCAGATGATGCTATACCACATGTAGCAAATCAATTACTTCAAGAAGATTCTTTAATAATACACACTTCTGGAAGTACCAGCATTTCTGTTTTGTCTAATACTCGCCGGGGTGTTCTCTATCCTATGCAAACGTTTAGCAAAAATAAGGAGGTAGATTGGGATGACATAGTTTTATTTTTAGAAAGTGACTTAGATAAAAAAGACGAAGAACTCCTACAAGGCATAGCGCATATGTTAAGTTACAAAACTCAGCTTATGGACAGCCCTGGCAGAATGAAACTCCATATTGTCGCAGTATTCGCATGTAACTTTGTGAATCATCTATGGACTATAGGCGAAAAATTGGCAAAGGATAATGGCATAGAATTTACAGTCTTTTTACCACTAATTAATGAAACATATGAAAAATTCCTTTCGCAGGGTGCTACAGCATCACAAACTGGACCTGCTTTGCGAGGAGATATTTCTATTCAAAATAAACATACAAGCCTTCTAAAAAACATATATCCAGAATTGCTTTTAGCAGAAATGTATTCAAGCATATCGGATTCTATTTATAAACTTCATCACAACTAAATAAAGGTACCTTAACCTTCTCATTATGAAAAAATTCTTATCATTATTCCTAATCGGGATATACTCATTGGGCTTTACTCAATCATTACCCAACATTGAACCTGAAAAGACAGGAGTGACCGCCAATCGTTTCTTTTACATGCTTCGCTTTAAGCCCAAGCAAAAAGTAGATGCTAAAGAAAATCTCATTACCATATTAGATATTACTCCAAAAAAGTCCATTTATCAAGATTATACCTTGATCTCACAAGACAGTATACACCGCGAAGAATTCAAAAAAATGCAACGAAGTGGCAACATGAAGGATATGGATAAACTTTGGGAAATGCCGGTTTTTTCTCATAAAATAACTAAAAACTACCCTACAATGGAGGTTTGGCATACAGAAAATATCCCATCAGGAATGAAAACCCTTACCATAGGCTATAAGGAGGAAACACCATTGAAATGGAAGATAGAATCTGACAAAAAAACAATCGGGATTTATCCAGCTCAAAAAGCCACCACTAGCTTTGGTGGAAGAAAATGGACAGCTTATTTCACCATGGATATATCTATCCAAGATGGACCTTATAAATTCTATGGTTTACCTGGTCTTATTGTAGAAATTTATGACGAAGCCGATGAATATCACTGGACACTCAATGGAAATAAGGAAATAAAAGATTATAACGAACACTCTCTTGCGGATAAGCTTAATCGTACTGCTGATAAAGATTTTACACCTCTTAGCAAAGAAAAATTTGATAAAACAATGGAGTCATTCCGTGCAGATCCATTTTCATCTTTCCGGTCTCAATTAACACCACAAACGATGAAATTTCAAATTCCAGGGATGGATACTACTGTAGGTGAAATGATACACAAAATGGAAAATAAATTTAAAGATTTTTTTGAAAAAGTAGATAATCCTATTGAAAAATAAGACTGAAAAATATCATTTAGCAGTTAATTTAGATTAATTCAAAATAAGTATCTTTGTGTTTTAATTTTAATCCTTGAAGGCAAAATCTAAACGAACTGCTCTATGCTGTTTTCCCAAAAATCATTGGGGTCATATATCGGGTTTTGCAAAAGAATTATCGGTTATTCCAGCTCGATTATTGGAGCTGGGGTTACTCCCTAACACAAAAGTTCGTGTAATTACACAGGCACCATTCAGAGGACCCATTGTTATAGAATATGGCAATGAAAATTCAAGGATGATGCTAAGAGAAGAAGAAGCTCAATGCTTTTACGTGGAGGAAAACATCCTCTAATTACCCCGTATTTCCTATGCGAAATGCACATCAAAGCCACATGAAAATTTACTTAGTTGGAAATCCTAATGTTGGTAAAACCAGCTTACTAAACGTGTTATGCGATACCCGCCAAAAAACTGGGAATTATTCCGGTGTTACAGTGCAGGCTCTTCAGTTTTATTTTTCTGAAAATATAACAATTACAGATATCCCTGGGATTTATAGTGTATTCCCCAGCTCTGAAGATGAAAAAATAAGTGTTTCCCTCCTCAGCCAATTAGATAATGATAGCAAGATTATCTTTCTTATGAATGCCCTGAATATTAAAAAGGGAATGCTATTATATTCTCAAATCCGTGAATTGGGAGTTCCTACACTTGTGGTAGTAAACCAAATAGATGAGGCTGCTAACCGGGGTATATCAAATAATTATTCCAATCTAGAAGAATGGTGTGGTGTACCAGTGTTTGCTGTTAGTTCTAAAACTTTAGAAGGAATTGAGAACCTTAAACATGCAATCCTTAAAGATGAATTTAGAATAACCAAAAAACATGTAGAAAGTAATAAAAAAACTCATTTTTTCCTCTCCACCCAAGAGCTTGAGAACTTCCCAAATAACAAAATCCCGGAAAATCTTACCTATTTTCTACAGACTATTCTTACTCCAAATGTACGCATAAGCCCGTTAGTTTTAAATAAAATAAAACTTCAAGATAGCCTAAGAAGACAAGCAGATATTGAAGAGGAATTACGCAATGGATTGACTATCAGTACTCATACCGTCCCTGTACACTCTCAGTATGGAGACAATATAGACCGAATATTCATGCATCCAATATGGGGATATGCCGTATTTTTTACTGTATTACTGCTGTTGTTTCAGTCAGTATTTTACCTCGCACAATTTCCTGTGTCCTGGATAGAGAATGCATTCGGGTGGATTACCGAAAATCTATCCTCCCTTTTACCAGACGGTCCGCTACAATCTCTTCTTCTCAAGGGTATTATCCCTGGAATAGAAGGTGTAGCCGTATTTGTCCCTCAAATAGCCTTACTCCTATTTTTTCTAAAAATTCTGGAAGATACAGGCTATATGGCGCGTATAATTTTTCTTACAGATAGACTTGTCCGGCCATTTGGGCTTAATGGAAAAAGTATAATTCCACTTGTTTCTGGAGCTGCATGTGCCATTCCTGCCATATTATCTGCGAGGACAATAGATAATAAAAAGGAGCGGCTAATAACAATTTTAGTAACACCTTTCATAACATGTTCTGCTAGGCTACCCGTTTACACCATTTTAATAGGTCTTATAATACCTTCTACAACATACTTTGGGATTAGTTTACAAGCACTTGCTTTATTATGTATGTACCTGTTGGGTGTTTTCACTGCTTTTTTGGCGGCTTTTATTCTTCATAAAGTTATTCCTAAAGGAGGTAATTCTTATCTGGTAATGGAGCTTCCTGTTTATAAACGCCCTATTCTTTCTAAAATTTTATTAGAACTTGCTGTAAAAGTTAAAGACTTTTTGTTTGGAGCGGGAAAAATAATTTTTGCTGTAAGTATTCTTATCTGGGTATTCAGTTATTTCGGGCCAAAAAATACGAATTTGGCATACGGAAAGGAATTCCTAGGAATGCAAACTAATGTAGCATTAAAGGATTCTTACCTGGGACGAGCTGGCCATGCAATAGAGCCAGCATTAGCACCTATGGGATTTAATTGGAAAATTGGGGTTGGAATTTTGACGAGTTTTGCGGCGAGGGAAGTCTTCGTTGGCACTTTAAGTACACTATACAGCTTAGAAGATGGCAATACGCAAGGCCTAATGCATCAAATGAAATTAGATTCTTTCCCTGATGGCAGACCAGTATTTTCATTTGCTACGGGAGTTTCATTACTTCTTTTTTATGCCTTCGCTATGCAATGTATTAGTACAATAGCCGTGGTATACAGAGAGACAAAAAGCGCCAAACTTGCTCTTTTTCAGGCATTTGGGATGACAGTTTTGGCATGTATTTCATCACTTTTAGCATTTCAAATTTTACGCTGATGGACATTCTTCAGATTATCATTATTGTTGCATTATTTGTTATAGCATTAATTATCCTTTGGCGGAAAATACGATCGATATTTTCTACTGATAAATCTAATTCCAAAGGTTCTAATTGTGATAAAAATTGTGGATGCTCCTAGAGATTTGAGTCTTCCAAGGTTAACATGCCTTATCCTTTTCTGAACTTACGAATCTTACGCTCTTCTGCGGCCCGGCCTGAGTGGAGCTCTTTTATCTGGGGGGCGGCTGAGGCGAAGCCGAATCCCGCCCCCCAGATAAAAAGCGGGAACGGAGGACGGATAAGCCGCCCAACATTATATCTTACAATACCTGCAGGAGTATGTCCTAATTTGGTTGAATTATTCCTATTTTGCCATAAGAATTTTTTGCATTGAAAACATTAAAATCCGAATTTCTCCCTACTCTATTCTCTGAGAAATCTTATGAAAAGGCGCTCCAATGGCTGTATAAACAAACGCCTAACTATCAAAAGATAGGTAGCGCAGCTTACAAACCGGGACTGGAAAATGTACGCGCATTACTGGAGGTTTTTGGAAATCCGCACCACTCACTTAGGTGTATCCACGTAGCAGGTACTAATGGAAAAGGCTCTACCTGCCATATGCTCAGCAGTATTTTACAGTCGGCAGGATATAAAACGGGACTCTATACTTCCCCGCATTTGGTAGATTTTCGGGAACGGGTAAAAATAAACGGAATGCTCTGTGAAAAGGCCTTCGTTTATGATTTTATTCGGCGTTTACAGGAACTTCCTAACGAAATTCAACCCTCTTTTTTTGAGTTCACTACTGCGATGGCTTTTAGCTATTTTGCTAAAGAAAATGTTGATTATGCTATAGTAGAAGTGGGATTAGGTGGCCGACTGGATGCTACGAATATTATCCAACAGCCCATCCTTACAGCAATTACCAGCATAGATATGGATCACACTGATCTTTTAGGGAACAGTATCGAAGAGATTGCCAAGGAGAAGGCAGGAATTGCGAAAAAAGGGGTTCCTTTGATCTGTGCAGAACGAAAACTTAAAGCGATGGAGGTTATCCGTAAGCTATGTATGGAAGTAGAAGCACCATTTATTTCAGTGTCTGAGGATGCTGAGATATACCCCTCCGCATTACAAGGAGTTTACCAAAAGCATAATATACAGCTGGTACTTGCGATGATTCATGCATTACAAGAAAAGGAATTGTATATATCTGAAGAGGCTATCCGTGATGGGCTAGAAAGCGTACCAGAGCGTACGGGGCTGAGGGGAAGATGGGAAATACTTGCTACTTCTCCTACAGTGGTGTGTGATACTGCGCATAATGTGGCAGGTATACGCGCTGTACTTCCTCAAATAGGTGATTTAGATGGGAAAAAATATATTTTAATGGGCTTCGTAAAAGAGAAAAATCCAGAAGATATTTTACAAATTTTACCTCATGACGCACGGTATTATTTCGTTAGACCTAATATAGCAAGAGGTGCAGAGCCAAAAAATTATGCAGAAGTTGCCCAGAAACTAGCTTTACAATTTGAAATATGCTCGTCGATGGAAGATGCTATAGATTTGATTTCTAAAGACATAGGCAAAGAGGACAATCTTATCATATTAGGTAGTAATTTTGTTGTAGGTGAATTTTTAGGAAAAAATTTGGCAGGAAAATTTTCTTGATGTATATTTGCCGAACCAAAAAACGAAAGGGTTCTTAGCTCAGTTGGTTCAGAGCATCTGGTTTACACCCAGAGGGTCGGGGGTTCGAATCCCTCAGGACCCACTTTTAATACAAAACTTCTCAAAATATTGAGGAGTTTTTTGTTTTATTTTATATTGCAAAAAATCACGGCAATAAAAATTATCCTCGCAAAATTTGGTGTTGTAAATAAGAATGAAGTTATATTCTACTGTAAATTAGCTTATTAATTGAGTATTTTTGAGGAAAATTTTTATCCTTTGAAACTTCCCTTTCTTCTTAAGCTATTTCTTGTTTTGGCTAGCATTATCATGATAGGCTATCTAATAAAAGAAGGTCAGCTAATCCTTGCGCCTCTTTTTACGGCTGTTCTCTTAGCTATTGTTTCATTACCAGTAACTCATTTTTTAGAAAAAAAATTACGATTTAAGCGAATATTCTCTACCTTATTTTGTTTGGTTATTGTAGCAGGAATCATTTTTGGACTCATTCAATTTTTCGCTTCCCAATTTTCAGATTTTGGAAATGATATTCCGAAATTAGAAAAACAAATACTGAAGAGTTTTTCGGATTTGCAGAGTTGGGTAAATGCCACCTTTCATATTCGTATACACGAACAGCTGAAATATCTTAATGATTTCTTGACTAAAATGTTAAGTTCTGGAGGATTAATCTTTGCAGCCATGCTAGGCTTTTTTACCTCCGCTTTTGCCTTTTTCTTTTTTACTTTACTTTTTTACATATTTCTACTGAACTATCGCAGTGTATTCTTTGGATTTTTGGTTAAAGTATTCAAAAGTATGCACCTGCCAAAGGTGAATGCTGTCTTATGGAAAGTCCAACTAATTATTAAGCAATACATCACTGGCCTTTTAATCCAAATTCTTATCGTAAGTATACTTACAACGACAATGCTTAGCATCATAGGCGTGGAATATGCCATTCTATTGGGTGTACTTACTGGTCTTTTAAATATAATTCCATACGTAGGAATTTGTATTAGCGGCCTTTTAGCTTCGCTAATAGCTTTCAGTTTAGGAGATCCAAGATTGGTTCTTTTCACGCTTATAGGATATGCAATAGTACATGTAATAGATGGGAATATTATCTTGCCATTTGTAGTAGGTAGCAAAGTAAAAATCAATGCCTTAGTATCTTTTATAGGGCTCTTGATTGGGGAAAAACTTTGGGGTATTAGTGGTATGTTACTTTGTATTCCCGCTTTAGCCATCCTTAAGGTAATTTTAGATCAAATACCTGAAACAGAAGCTTGGGGTCTTCTATTGGGAGAAAAGGAAGCAAAACTGAGCCGAGAACAGAAGATAATGCTAAAAGCCGAGACAGAAATTGATGAAAATTCCAGCAACTAATTTAATAATATAATTACTTTTAAAATTACAATAGTATGTTTTTATTCTTCGGGACCCGTCCAAAATCAAAAGGTATTGTTTCTGCTAATATTTACTTTAATGGTAGTAATAGAAATGCAGAAATTGAAGTGATACAAAACTTTATCCATCTGTTTTGGATTCCTATTATCCCAATTTCAAAGTCGTATCAAGTTTATTTTCCTGATACGGGGGAAATGTACGCATCTGGAACCTTTGGTAATATGCCACCAGAACTTAAAGAGGAATGTGCTAGGGTAACAGCTACTCGATAGACACTGTTAAAAGGCATTGCCTTTACTAAAATATTTTGAAAATAGATGTTTATAATTATATTAGAGATTTTCCCTTACATGATTATTATTTGATAAAAAATATAGACAAAAAAAAGCCCTCTTAAAAAAGAGAGCTTATCAGCTGCAAGCAACTTGTACCCCAGACGGGACTTGAACCCGTACATCCTTGCGGATACAGGATTTTAAGTCCTGCGTGAAGCACCAGATCCTAAGTCTGGCGTGGCTACCAATTACACCACATCCGCAGATAAAGAACTCTATTCCTTTTTGGTGAGGGCAAAGATAATAGATGTTTTTCAATAGCACAATAGGCCTTAGCCAAATTATTTATTTTATTCTTACCTTATCTTTACTTTTTTTATTACATTTACTTTTTAAAATATTTCAAATGGAGCTAACGGGTACCATAAAAAAGATTACAGATATCCAAACTTTTTCTTCTGGATTCCAAAAGAGAGAAGTAATCCTTACTACTGATGAACAATATCCGCAAACTATTGCTGTAGAGTTTGTACAAGATAAAACAAATCTTCCTGATAATTTCTCTACTGGAGATGATGTAAAAATTTCCATCAATATCCGAGGCCGGGAATGGACAGGTAACGATGGAACGGTAAAGTATTTTACCAGCGTTACTGGATGGAGAATTGAAAAATTAAGTGCAGATAGTGGTAATGAGCCTACCCGCCCTTCATCTCAAAATAACAGATCTCAGCAAAATAAGCCTTCCTCTTCTTCTAAGCAAAATGCTTTTGATGATGACGATGATGATGATCTTCCTTTTTAAATTAAAAGTAACCTGGAAAGAGAATTTTTTCCTAATCCTTATCTAATGCATCCATCTCAAGATGTGATTGCATTAGGTGGAGACCTTTCTGTAAGTACAATTTTGGAAGCATACCGAAAGGGTATTTTTCCATGGTTTGTGCCTGGTGAAGAAATAGTATGGTGGTGTCCTTACCAAAGATTTGTACTGTTTCCGGATTCTCTTTATATTTCCAAATCAATGAATAAAATCCTCCAACGGGGGATTTTTGAATTTAGTATTAATACAGCTTTTCGTGAAGTTGTTTTTGCATGCTCCTCGGTAAAAGGGCGCGATGCCGAGACTACATGGCTCACTCCAGAATTACAGGAAAGCCTTTCTACACTCCATGAAATGCAAAAAGCTATCAGCATAGAAGTTTGGCAAAATAATGAATTGGTGGGCGGATTGTATGGGATTTTACAAGGCCGTGTTTTCTGTGGAGAAAGTATGTTTGCCCGCGTGAGCAATGCCAGTAAAGCAGGCTTTATCTGGTTTATTCAAAATTATGGGGAAAACCTTAAACTTATTGATTGTCAGCTTCATTCTTCACATTTAGAATCTTTAGGTGGAGAATATATTCCGCGAAATTTATTTTTGGAGACATTAGGTACGCCCAATGTTTAATTTGATAATGTATATTACTTAAATATTTTCTGAATAAAACAAGTCACCATATACTTATTTATCTTAATTGAATGGCTCTTATTTAACAAAAGATAATTAATAAGAAAAAATTTACTATTAATTAAGGTGTTCCTCCAAAAATTCTATCACTTCCGGTTTCAATTTATTTTTAAGATCTTCCATAGGATTTTTTAATTCCTTCGCCTTCTCTGAACAAGCTAAGGCAAGTTCTTCTCTCTCTTCCAAAGTATAGATTCGAGCCAAAATATCCCAAAATATTGAAGCATCTTCCTTAGCTTCCGTAATATAACCTATGGCTAAATCCTTTGCCGCTGTATAAGAATTCATGCTGATATTAATATCTAAAAGTTTGATTTTAAGATCTTTATTATCTGGGTCAAGGCTTAATGCTTGGTTAATATTCCTGAGGGCAGCTTTATTTTTTCCTAATTGGTGTTGAGCATCTGCCATCATTCTAAAAAACTCTGGATTATCTGCAGCAAGTCCTATACATTGTTGCAAGCATTCTTCTGCTGTGGAATATTTCTTTTGAGTCAATAAAACTTCCGCAAGCTGTATATAAAAATCTATACAAAGAGGATTTTTTTCAATAGCATTTTCTAAGCAGAAAACAGCAGCTTCTAGATTTTCCATTTCTATAAGAGTAGATGCCATTTCACTGTAAATTATCCCTGGCTCTGGAGCAATCTCCAGTAGTTCATTTAATAATTGTAGGCTGGTAGCATAATTTTTAATGATACGGTGGCAAATAGCCTTTTGATACACTGCATGGTAATTATCCTGACTGATAGCCAATGCAAAATCATATGCTTTCAGTGCTTCTTTCAGTTGATGATTGGCCATATATAAATCCCCTAAACATAGCCAAGCATATTCAAAAAAAGGCTGTGATTCTAAATGTTTTTCTATATCTTGAATTGCCATTTCTGGGAAACCTAGAATCTCCCAACTCCTGATAATACTGTCTAGTAAATATTCATCTCGAGGCTCGGTTTGTAGTGCTAATTTGTAATAGACAATTGCTTTTTCTGGCTTCTTCCATAAGATGTATTCGTCTCCTATAAATGTATAGAGGAAGCTTTCTTCTTCTTCATATTGAAGTGCTTTTTTACAAAATGATATAGCAAGGGTATGTTCATTCAAATTTGAGTGATATTTTGCACAACATATCAAGTAATCTATATCATCAAAATATTTGGAATGAAGCCTATCAAGTAATATTTTAGACTCTTCATTTCTTTCAAGTTCGAGGAGCACCTCTAATTTTTTTAGCAAAATTTCATCCTGCTCTGGGTATGTATTTTCTGCTATTTCTGAGGCCCTGAGTGCGGATTCTACTGATCCATTCTCTAAATAATACAATATAATTTCACTGTATTCCTCTACGGAAAAATACCCCATACCTTTAGCATACATAGCAAGGGCCTCCTCGTATCTACGAATTAAATCTAAAAGTTCAAATGGATCCACAAGTATGTTTTTATAATATAGTTTTAATATCCTGGATAATTTTTTCACCCAATGCATCTGCCTCCTTTTGAGTGCCTGCCTCTGTATAAATTCTGATAATGGGCTCAGTATTAGATTTTCGAAGGTGGACCCAGGATGTAGGGAAATCAATTTTCACACCATCTATTGTGGATATATCTTCACTCTTATATTTCTCCTTCATTTTCTCCAATAGTCCATCCACATCCATTTTAGGATCCAGCTGAATTTTATTTTTACCCATATAATATGCAGGATATGTCTTTCTTAAATCAGAAACTGTCACATTTTTTTGAGCTAAATGAGTAAGAAATAAAGCAACTCCTATTAGACTATCCCTACCGTAATGCAATTTTGGAAAAATTATACCCCCATTCCCTTCTCCTCCTATAAGAGCATTCTTCTCTTTCATCATTTCTACCACGTTCACTTCACCTACAGCACTCGCATAATAGCTACCTCCAAGACGCTCTGCTACATCACGAAGGGCCCGGCTACTGGAAAGATTGGATACTGCTACCCCTCCATTTTCTTTAAGAAGATAGTCTGCCACAGCTACCAGAGTGTATTCTTCACCAAACATTTCTCCATTTTCATCTATAAATGCAAGACGGTCCACATCGGGATCTACTACGATTCCTAAATCTGCTTTTTCTGAAACCACCTTTTCACAAATATTTCCCAAATGCTCTTTTAATGGCTCTGGATTATGCGGAAAATCACCGGAAGGTTCGCAATATAACTCTATAATTTTACAGCCTAAGGCTTTAAAAAGTGGAGCAAGGACCAATCCACCCGTGCTATTTACTGCATCTAGTACTATTTTAAATTTTTTGGCTTGAATAATTTCAGGCTTTACTTCAGGTAGTGCCAATATTTTTGCCGTATGGATTTTTACAGCATCGTGAAACATTTCATATTTACCTAAATAATCGACTTCAGCAAAAGATACAGCCTCTGTTTCTGCAATTTCTAAGATATCCTTTCCTTCTTTATCAGAAATAAATTCTCCTTTTTCATTAAGCAATTTTAAAGCATTCCACTCTTTGGGATTATGGGATGCTGTACAGATGATACCACCCTGAGCCTGAAGATATGGGACCATAACCTCTACTGTCGGTGTGGAAGAAAGGCCTAAATCTATCACATGTATC
>JAGLAZ010000002.1:0-81420 GCA_018260565.1 Flavobacteriaceae bacterium | reverse complement strand
AGACCCTGAAGTGTAGCTGTCGCTAGAGTAGAAACCATTTCGCCAGAAATACGTGCATCCCTACCAATAACTATTTTAATATCCTTTTTATTATTACGCTTCTGAAGCCATGTTCCATAGGCAGAGGTAAATTTTACAACATCTAAAGGCGTCAGGTTTTCTCCCGCTTTTCCTCCTATAGTTCCGCGAATACCGCTAATACTTTTGATTAATGCCATTCTATAAAATTAAGCTTTAAGTTTAAATCTTATGTAGATTTTGCCTTAAAGTTACTGATTAATGAGAGATTTAAATCGTTTTAAAATGAATATTCTAGAAGGATTATATTGTAATTATGATGCAAGTTGTATAAAACAAAAAAGTTACCTAAATGGTAACTTTTTAATCTTTCAATTGTGGCAAATTAATCGTTACCTACAGTTTTTATTAACTTGTTATAGATACCAAATAACATAAAAGGTGCTACCCATTGTCCTACGAAAAGCGCTGTATGACGGCTTCCGCTAGCTTTTAATACTGCAGATCCTACCATAGTTCCTACAGCTAGTGTAAGCCAAAATGTAGAAGGTAATTGTGCAGCGGTGTTTTCTAATTTTTTAGCGGATTCCGCTTCTTTGATTTGTGGATCACTCATATGAATTTATTTTGTTTGTCAAAAATATTGATTAATTTATTGCTTTTAATATGTTTTTATGTTAAAATATTATAAATAAAATTATTTTTAAAAGCCTTTATCTATAAGGTTCATAGACAGATTTGATATTTTTATTATAATTAAATTATTTGATGATTTTTTACCATTATAGAGTAAAAAATTTTTTATAAATAGGAGAAATAATTATCTTCCACCCCATGAAAATTGTTTGTTTTTCTCACCTCCGGTGGAATTTTGTTTTTCAAAGACCTCAGCACCTTTTAACCCGTCTTTCAAAATTTGCAGAAATAATTTTTATTGAAGAGCCCTATCATGCAGAGAATGTATTTTTAGAGATACAGTATTATTCTGATTCTATTCAAATAGTAATGCCTCATACTCCAGATACCTCTTGGGATAATGGTGAATTAAAGGAATTAGTAAAGAGACATCTTGACTTTGGTAACGCAGATTCAGAATATATTCTGTGGTATTATACTCCTATGGCGCTTCCTCTGGGTAAACATCTAGCTCCAAAATATATTGTTTATGATGTAATGGATGAACTTTCAGCGTTTTTATTCTCTCCACCAGAACTTTTATCTAGAGAAGAAGAACTGTATCAGATGGCAGATGTGGTATTTACTGGAGGACAAAGTCTATATGAAGCAAAGAAAAGTAGACATTCCAATGTGCACTGTTTTCCCAGTAGTATAGACAAGTCTCATTTTAGTAAAGCTTTAAATATACAAGACCAACCAGCAGATCAATCCCATATACCACATCCAAGATTGGGTTTTTATGGAGTATTAGATGAGAGATTTGATATTCATCTTATTGCAGAAATGGCACATTTGCGTCCACAATGGCACATAATCCTTATAGGACCAGTAGTAAAAATCCCTCATGAAGATTTACCACGGGCTCACAATATTCATTATCTGGGCTCAAAATCCTATGATCAGCTCCCTGAGTACTTGGCTTCTTGGGATATAGCCCTTATTCCTTTTGCTAAAAATGAGAGTACACGATATATTAGCCCTACGAAAACTCCTGAATATTTAGCTGCGGGAGTTCCTACTATTTCTACCTCTATTACGGATGTAGTTACGCCATATGGTCAGCTGGGACTGGTTTCTATCGGTGATACAGCTGAAGAATGGGTAAAAAAAATAGAAATATTGCTTTTAATGAGCAAAGAAGAAAAGAAAAATTGGACTCTAAAAAAAGACGAGTTTTTAGCCGATAAATCATGGGATAATACCATAAATAATATAGCAAAACTAATACCACCACTTTCATGTACGACTACCTAATCGTAGGATGCGGATTTTCGGGAAGCGTCCTTGCGGAACAGCTTGCTACTGCCGGAAATAAAATCTTAATAATTGATGAGCGACCTCATATAGCCGGAAATGCTTTTGATTTTTATAATGAAGATGGGATTCTTATTCATAAATATGGGCCCCACATCTTCCACACCAATTCTTCGGATATCTTTGATTACCTCAGTAAATTCACAGAATGGAGATATTATGAGCATGAAGTTTTGGCTTCTATAGATGGATCCTTGGTACCAATACCTATCAATCTTGATACAATTAATAGCCTTTTTGGTCTAAATTTATCATCCTCTGAAGTAACAGATTTCCTTGCCTCTAAAGCAGAAAAAAGAAATCCCGTGCTTACCTCAGAAGATGTGGTAATGAATGCTGTAGGTAAAGAACTGTACGAAAAGTTTTTCCGCGGATATACTAGAAAACAGTGGGCATTAGACCCATCCGAATTGGATGCAAGTGTAACGGCCCGTGTACCGACCCGCACCAATAGAGATCCTCGCTATTTCATTGATACATTTCAAGCTATGCCTAAACATGGCTATACGGCAATGTTTGAAAAAATGCTCAGCCATCCTAATATCCACATCATGCTTCAAACTAAGTATGAGGATATTAAAGACAGTATAGGATTTTCTAAATTGATTTATACAGGCCCTATAGACCGATTTTATCAATATGAATTTGGGAAACTTCCGTATCGATCAGTAAATTTTAAGTTTGAAACTTTACAAAAAGAAGAATTTCAATGCACTGGTACTGTAAATTATCCTAACTCTAATGCTTTTACAAGAATTACAGAGTTTAAAAAAATTACAGGACAAACTCATCCTCAGACAACTATCGTATATGAATTTCCTACCGCAGAAGGAGATCCATATTATCCTATTCCACGCCCGGAAAATCAAGATTTATACAAAAAGTACAAAGATAGAGCAGCGCTTGATGAAGGTAAAGTCTACTTTACAGGGCGCCTGGGCACCTATAGATATTATAACATGGATCAAGTAGTGGGACAATCTTTAACTTTAGCAAAGAAAATCATTGGAGAATAGGGATAATAACCCTTTCCAAAGCTTTTGGATGGCAGGGTATGAATGCTCCGATCAGTTAAATGCTTTCGGGAACCGCGTAGATCTTTTGGAAGAAACAGAGCACGATGTCCGCATACTTCGGGATTATCAAGATTTAAAAATCTTTGGTATTAAAACAGTTCGGGAAGGTATTCGCTGGAGCAAGGTAGAAAAACACCCATACCAATATGACTTTCAGCATCTAATCCCTATTTTACATGCCTCCGCACACACTGGAGTACAAGTTGTCTGGGATATTTGCCATTTTGGATACCCTGATGATCTTACACCCCTCCACCCGATGTTTCCGCGCAGATTTGCTGCTGTTTGTAGAGCGTTTTTGGAGTTTTTAAGACAAGAAGACTCCACCCATACCCCTATTATTACCCCAATAAATGAAGTTAGTTTTATATCTTGGTTAGGCGGAGAGGCAAATGGAACATCACCCTATTGTTCAGGCTTTGGCTGGGAAGTCAAATATAAGCTGATGAAAGCTTACATAGAGGGAATAGAGGCTATCCTAGAAGTAAATCCTTCTACTCGAATACTTTCCACGGAGCCTTTAATTAATATAACAGGGTGGATACACGATCCGGAATTACACCATGCTGGATGGCAGCATAACAATCAGTTTCAAGTATTGGATATTCTCTCAGGAAGAATATGCCCTGAATTAAGAGGCCGTGAAGAGTATGTAGATATTATAGGGCTTAATTTTTATTTTAATAACCAATGGATTCATCACCCCTATGAAACCATTGGATGGAATGAAAGGCCTCCCCACCCGCTCTGGAGAGATCTTAGCAGTCTTGTAGAAGATGTTTACCAAAGATATCATAAACCTATCATTATCAGTGAAACCAGCCACCCTTTGGAAGATAGGCCCCGGTGGATAAAGATGATAGGTAGAGAGGCTAGTAAGATTTTGGATAATAATATTCCTTTCTGGGGAGTATGTTTATATCCTATAATTGATAGGCCAGATTGGGATCATCTACATGATTGGCACAAGTCCGGATTATGGGATATCTATCCGCCGGACAAAACCAGAATCCTATATCAGCCTTATGCTGAAGCTCTTCTTAGGGTAATGACACATTTGCGATATGAAAAAGGAATTACCTAATCACCAACCTATCATTTATTATGATGGGGAATGTGCATTGTGTAGTTTTTTTGTAGATTTTACCTATCGATTAGATGATGAAAAAAAATTTCTTTTTGCACCCTTACAAGGTGATACTGCAGCGCATCATATACCAAAATTGGTAAACAAGCGTGAAGGTTTTACCACAGTATATCTTTTTAACGATTCAAAACTTTATAAGAAAAGCGATGCAGCACTGCTCATTCTAAGCCTTTTGCCTAAAAAAAGACTTAAATTTTTAGCATACTGTATAAGTTTAATTCCTAAAGGCTTACGAGATAGCTTGTATATGTTTATAAGCAGAAATAGAAGATTATTATTTCCTAAACCCAAGAAAGAATGCCCAATTCCTTCTCCGGAATTTCGAGCAAGGCTTTTAACTTAAATAAAATTAAACGTATAGCTTTGTTTAATATCAGGGTGAAGGCTTAGAGCTACCGGGCAGGTAGTAGCTTTGGAATAAATCCATTGCTCTTCAGCTTCTGTGAAGCTTCTATTAAACTTAAATTCTATTTTAATTTCAGCAATTCGGCGCGGATTAGGTGCCATTATTTTAGTACAAAAAACTTCAGTCCCTATAAAATCTAAATTAGGATAGTTATTTTTTGCTAAAATAGCAATTGTGGTCAGTGCACATTGGCCTAAAGAAGTAGCACAAAGATCTGTGGGGCTAAAGCTGGATCCATCCCCATTATTGTCTATTGGAGGAACTGTTTTTAGTGTAGAATTGCTCGCTATGTGTGTACTTACACATTGAAAGTTTCCTTGATACTCTATTTTGGAGGTTATATTTTGCATAAAAAATTATTAAATTTAAAACAAGAAAATATCTTTTGCTTTATTATATGCTACTTGGAAATGATGCAGATTCAGTGGATTATTAATTTTTTCAATAGCCATAAAATTGATAATTTGCTCTGTAGGCATATTACCAATAAGTTCATCCGTCGCGAAGGGGCATCCTCCAATTCCTTTTATGGCCGTATCAAAGTGCCTACAACCAGCCTCCCAAGCAGCTTTAAGTTTATCATAACTTTTATCTACCGGGTTATGGAAATGTGCAGAGAACTGGAAATTTGGAAAAGCACTAAAACATTTGGTAAAAAGGGAATGTATTTGCTCTGGCGTGCCCACACCTATGGTATCGGAAATAAGAAATCGACTTATACCATTTTTGGATATTGTATCGATATAGTCTAAAACCAAATCATCAGAATATGCTTCAGTATAAGGATTACCAAAGGCCATACTGATATAAACCGTGCATATTTTGCCCTTTGCAACACATAAATTTTGAATATCATCAATTACCTTCAATGCATCGATTCTGCCTTTCCTTGTATTCCGAATTTGAAAATTCTCAGAAATAGAAAACGGAAAGCCTAAAATATCAACTCTTTCATGATTAGCAGCCTGCATTGCACCGCGCATTCCACCTACAATTACAGAAATCTTGGTACCCTTAGAATCTTCCAACTTAGATAAAACATCTTCCGTATCCGCGAGCTGAGGAACTGATGTATGAGATACAAAACTTCCAGCATCTAATGTATCATAGCCTACCTTAAGAAGCTGATTGAGATAATCTATTTTTTGAGATGTAGGAATAACATTTTTAAAGCCTTGCATGGCATCACGGGGACATTCTGTAATGAAAATATCTGGTGATTTAGGCGATAAAGTATCCTGCATATAATTGTTTTCTTAGTTCGAAATCAAAGTTAAATAATTAAAGTAGTGCTTTGTTTAATTTCTGCTTCTTCATCCACTTTACTCTCTAAAATTAAATCTTTACTGGTATTTGCGTATTCATTATTATACACCCGGATGAGCAGCCCAGTAAAACTAACTAATATAGGTCCGAAAATTAGTCCCATAAAACCAAATAAATTTAGGCCCATTATGATACCAAACACAGTGTTTAGTGGGTGTATATCTTCCAGCTTTTTCAATAAAGTAAATCTTAAGACATTATCCGTAAGCCCCACAGCGATCATACTGTAAATAAGAACTCCCCAACCACCAAAATTGTCTCCTTCCCCTAATATATAAAGCCCTACAGGAACATACACTATTGCAGCTCCCACCACAGGAAGCATACTTCCAATAAAGGTAACCACGAATAAAAGAATTGGAGATGGAGCTCCAAAAATCAGGTATCCTACCAATCCCACTATTGCTTGTCCTAAGGCTACTACAGGTATTCCGACGGCGTTTGCAATAACCAATCTTCTAAACTTTTCACCAATAAGATTAATATTTGCCCTTTTTAATGGAATTGAATCTACCAAGGCTTTTTCAAATTTTCTGGGGTTTTCCAGCATAAAATACAAAATGAAAAACATGGAGGCTATTATAGTAACCACATTAATAGTTCCGCTCACAGCAGAGGTGGTTACACTACCTATCCAAGCTTTTGCTTTATCAAGATTATTTTTACTTAAGATATCTATGTTCAGTTTATCCTTAAAAAAGTCCTGTCCTTTACCTAAAAAGTTATATAGTTTTGGAGTATATTCAGCGGTATCAGAAAGTTTTCCTACAATAATATTACCCATAAAATAAAGAGGCAAAATAAGAGTCACTAAACAGATTAATAAAATTAGTGAAGCCGCCCATGGGCCCTTCCATCCTCGGGATTCTTGTAATTTAATATTAAAACTTCTACTAATAATATACAATGTAAGTGCACCTAATAGTGAAGGTAAAAACAAACTTAAATTGGTACAAATAAGGGCAATAAATGCCACTATTATTATAATCAAAAAAATTTGTTTGATTACATTACCACTTATTTTATCAGTATAGTTATCGGGCATAATCGTAGTTTAAATAGTATTAGCTTTTAAAAGGGGAAAAGATATTGAAATATTATTATACCAGAGTTTTAGTAGCAGCTGCTTCCTTTTCTAAATGAACATAAAAAGAATAAATATAACATAACCAAAATGGTAAAGTAACCAATATGGGTACAACAAATAAGAAAAGCCCCACATACTTGAGTATTCCGCAGAGTAAAATCCCTATAAGACTAATGCCAGGATAGGAAAAAGCTATTCTAACACTTAACTGTAATGCCTGAAAAACATTTATGTTCTTAAAAAATATCAGAGCTGAGCAAGTAAGAGTAGCATAGATTACAAAAACATTGATAAAGAAATATGGTAATAGCGCATTAATTATGTTTACAACACCAAAAAGCGCAAGTATTGAGAAGGTTCTATTTCCAGAGTAGCCAGAAAAAAGATCAGTAAACTCTGGTTTTATACCGGAATCCCTTTTTCTGAACACCTCATAAAGTCCTAAGGCAAGAGGCGAAAGAATAATTAATGCAAGGGAAGTTCCCCAAATAAATTGTTGGAAATCCGGCATCGACTGAAGTTTTTCCAACTGCTCACTGAGAATGACGGTTTTTTTCTGGATATCTGGTATACCTTGAATTCGTTTTTGTATTTCTTCTGCCCAATACCATATATTAAAAGTAAAGGAAAGAGCATATAAAATTCCACCTAATATACTGATATACAATAAACTATAAAGAATTAAATAGTCTATATTACGCCACCAGACTTTAAAGCTTTTGGAAATAACCTCTTCTATAGAAATTTTTGAATATTGTGCCATGTGCAAAAATACTTATCATATTCTTACTTTTGCTACATATCATGAAAAAGGAAGAATTTTTCTCGAAATTAGATTTATTATACCAAAATAAAGAGGCTTTTTTCTTCCTATGCAACTATGAATTAGATGAATTTGAGATTTTTACTCTAAAGGATATTTCCGCTAATAAGGTCTATTTTCAGTTTCCTAACGGTAAACATCTTCCATTTGAAGTAGAAAATATTGAGGATAATGCTGAAATTATAATGCATTCATTTCCAGAAAGTTTTGAAGATTATCAGAAAAAATTCATTCACCTTCAGAAAGAAATCTTCTATGGAAATTCCTATTTGGGAAACCTCACCACGCGTACTCCTGTACATCTTTCTACTACACCTACACACCTCTTTTTACAAGGGAATGCCAAATACAAAGTGTATTTTCCCCAAAGTTTTTTATCATTCTCTCCAGAAAGTTTTGTCCTGATTCAAGGCGATACGGTACATACTTTCCCCATGAAAGGGACTGTAGTAGATAATAATCCTGATGCTAAAATGTGGCTTTTACAAAATGAAAAAGAAACCGCAGAACATTATACCGTAGTGGACCTTTTGCGGAATGATCTAAATATAGTTGCGGAAAATGTAAAAGTGGTAAAATTCAAAGAAATTATCCGCATTCCCACTCAGGGAACTCCTCTATTAGGGATGCATTCCCACATTAGCGGAACTCTAAAAGCGGATTACAAAGGCCGTCCTGGGAGTGCCTTGGCGCGTATGCTTCCCGCTGGATCTGTCACAGGTGCTCCGAAAAAAAAAACAGTAGAAATTTTACAAGCTGCTGAAAATCTTCGGAGAAATTATTACTGTGGGATTGCAGGATATTTTTGTGGAAATATCCTAGAAACTTGTGTTTTAATCCGTTTTCTTGAAATTGAAAATGGTTTAATTACTGCTTTTAGTTCAGGTGGTGGCATTACAGCAGATAGTAATGCCTGGGAAGAATATCAAGAAATGCTCAGCAAAATCTATGTCCCTCTCTCCACCTAAATTTTTAGAAAGTATTCGGATAGCGAATAAAATCCCGGATAATCTAATGTATCACCAGCAACGCCTAAACCGTACGGCACAAGATTTTGGGTTTCCTGCTATTGATTTAAATGATATTGCATCTCAAATTTCGGTGCCAGATTTTGAAGTTTATAAATGGAGATTTTTATATGATGAATATTCTTACTTCTCTGATATTCAGCTATATATACCTCAAATAATTTCTGAATTTGTTCTCATCAATCAAAAAAAGTTTACCTACCCTTATAAAAAAACTAATCGATGTTTTTTTGACCAAACTAAAGGAAAATTAACGCAGCATACAGAAGTAATATATTATGCAAATGATTATATTACAGATAGTTCCTATGGAAATATTGCCTTCTTTACTGGGGAAGAATGGCACAGCCCAGAAATCCCACTATTACATGGGTGCATGCGAGAGAAATTGATCTGTGAAGCTAAGATTGTATTAAAAAATATATCTATTAATAATTTGGCTATATATAAAGGTTTTAAACTCATCAATGCTCTTTTAGGCTTTGAAGAAGCACCTTATTATCCTATATCAAAAATTAACTTTCCTCCCGAAACAGAGATATAAAGTAATTTTTTAGCACAGTTGCATTGTCAGTCCCGGAAATATTTATCTCTAATATTCTAGCTTGTTTGGAGGGATTAAAAAAACGTTCTAAAATTCGGCCGCACTCATCCAGATTTTGTGCTACAGAATATTGCCACCCAAAATGCTGAGCAATATGTTCAGCTGTTTTATGGTGTTTGGTTGTAATAAATTCATCCAAAATACCCTCTGGGGCTTTATCTGGGCCAGGAATAATTTTAAAAATATTTCCTTCACCGTTATTAATGAGAATAATCCTTGTATAAGGAGGTATATAGTTATTCCAAAGACCGTTAATATCATAAAAAAAGCCAATATCTCCCACTATTAAAAGGCTTGGTTTTTTACTTTTCATAGCAAATCCCATAGCAGTAGATGTGCAACCATCTATTCCGGAAGTACCTCTATTACAGTATATTGCATAAGGATAAAGCGTAAATAGCTGAGCATACCGGATAGGTGAAGAATTTCCTATATGTATAGCATATTCTTTAGGGATGTACTGCTCTAATTGTGAAAACACCGTAAAATCACTGAAATCTCCAGAAGTTTTTGCCATATAAGCAGTATGCCGTTCGTCTATTTTATGACGATGTGATTCCCACAAGGCAGCATATAATTTAGGTTCAAAAGTAAGTAGTGGAAGTAATTTTTCCAATGCCTTGTGTGGTTGCGCTTTTACCCAGATAGGCTTTGTCCCATAGGTATCCGGGCACCAATAAGGATCTATATGGTAATGTGTTGCTGGAGGATTTTTCCGGATAAATTCTTTTATTTTTTTAGATACAATATTTTGTCCAATGCTGATAAGTAAATCTGGTGCAAATTCTGCCATATCGTTATCTCCTTTGTAAAAAATATAGCGATCTATGTGCTGGTAAAATTTGGAATAATCAAGGTTAGAATTAGCCTCACAGAATACTACAGCAGAGTTATTTTTAATGATTTGGCTCAATATTCCATTCATGCCGTTTCCTGGCGCTTGGCTTCCCACCAGAAACATTACTTTTTTATGCTGATGGATGGCAGTGGCTATATTATCCATAGCAGGAACGTGCGGAATCTTTAATCGAATATTGGGTTTAGGAAAAATTAATTGATCAGAACTAAATTCATATAGAGGCTCTTCCAATGGGACATTAATGTGTACTGGTCCTTGTTTTTGAAAACACAATTGTAAAGCTTGGATAATTGTTTTTTGATTAAATTTTTGAGCCCCTGCCATTTCATCGGCATGAAGATGGAAATTCCCAAAAGAATGTTGCCGAAAAATATCTCGCTGACGGATTGTTTGCCCATCAAACTGGTCTACAAGACGGCCAGGTCTATCCGCAGTAATAAGCAGAATGGGGATATTCTGATAAAAAGCCTCTGTAACCGCTGGGTAATAATTTGCCACAGCGGAGCCACTCGTACAGCAAACTACGGTAGGATTGCCAGTGGCCATCGTCATTCCCAGAGCCGCATATCCAGCACTACGCTCATCTACGAGACTATAAGTTTTAAAAAATTCCTCTTGTGCAAACTGTATGGCCAATGGTGCATTTCTACTTCCGGGTGAAATTATGATATCCTGAATCCCAAATTCTTGCAAATAGAAAGAGAGCATTTGGACCGTAGTTTTTGTTGAAAAATTTTTCATTTAAGCAAAGATACATCCTGAATTTATAAGCCCGCCTCTGGTAAAATATTTTTAATGAAAAAAAATGTGCATTTTTACCTTGTATCAATTTATTTGAAATGAAGAAATTTCTGTTATTCGCTGCTACCTGTAGCATCCTATCTTGCACCACCCAAAAAATGAAGTATCCAGAAACCCCACAAATTGCGCATGAAGACCAATATTTCGGTGAAAAACTGAATGATCCTTACCGCTGGTTGGAAGATGACCGCTCGAAAGAAACCGAAAATTGGGTAGGAAAGCAAATATCTTTCACCCAATCATACTTAGAAAAAATACCTTTTCGGAGTACCATTGAAAAAAGGCTAACCGAACTTTGGAATTATGAAAAAATATCAGCCCCTTTTAAAGAGGGTATATATACCTATTATTATAAAAATAATGGACTTCAGCCTCAGGCTGTTCTTTATCGTAAAGACTCCAAAGGCGAGGAGGAACTATTTTTAGATCCGAATACCTTTTCTAAAGATGGAACTACTTCTCTGGCTGGTCTAGCTTTTAATAAAAAGGGAACTTTGGCGGCTTATTCTATCAGTGAAGCGGGTAGCGACTGGAATAAAATCATATTCATAAATGCCGTTACCAAACAAAAAGTAGGAGAAACATTAGAAAATGTAAAATTTAGTGGCATTTCTTGGTTGGGTGATAGGGGTATATTTTATTCAAGCTATGATAAACCAGAAGGAAGCCAGCTATCCGCCAAAACGGATATGCATAAAGTCTATTTCCATACATTAGAAACTCCACAGAAGGAAGACATATTGATTTTTGGTGGTGAGAAGGTAAAAAGAAGATATATTTCTGCAGATGTTACAGAAGACGAAAACTATCTTATCATCTCTGCTGCTAATGCAACCAATGGAAATGAACTCTATATAAAAGATGTTAAAAATAATTCAGATTTTATTCCCATTCAAATTGGATTTGAAAACAACTCATCTATTTTAGACAATAAAGGAGATACTTTTTATCTTATCACGGATAAGAATGCTCCAAATATGAAGGTACAGAAATTTGACATTAAAAATCCAACTCAATGGGTAGATGTTCTTCCCGAAACAGAAAATGTACTGAGCGCCCATACCGGCGGAGGCTTTCTTTTCGCACAATACTTAAAAGATGCGGTTACGGATATAGTACAATACACATATGAAGGACAGAAAATTCGTAGCATTAGTCTTCCCGGTAAGGGTACTGCTACTGGATTTAGCGGTAAAAAAGAGGATACTACCCTATATTACTCTTTTACCAATTATATAACTCCGCCAAGCATTTTTTCTCTGGATGTCAATTCTGGAAAAAGTATGATTTATCAGAAGCCTAAAGTATCCTTTGATCCTGATAACTATGTATCAGAGCAGGTTTTCTATACGTCAAAAGACGGTACACGCATCCCAATGATGATTTCTTATAAAAAAGGAACGAATAAAAACGCAAAAAATCCTACCATTTTATATTCTTACGGCGGATTTAATATTAACCTTACTCCAGCATTTTCCGTAATAAATGCTCTGTGGATGGAGATGGGTGGCATCTATGCGGTTCCGAATATCCGCGGCGGTGGTGAATATGGTAGAAAATGGCATGAAGCAGGTACCAAAATGCAGAAAAAAAATGTCTTTGAAGATTTTATTGCGGCAGGTGAATACCTTCAGCAAAATGGCTATACTGATAAAGACCATATGGCAATTTCAGGAAGATCCAACGGCGGCCTTTTAGTAGGTGCCACCATGACCATACGCCCGGATTTGGCAAAAGTAGCCTTTCCCGGTGTAGGCGTTTTGGATATGCTACGCTATCACACCTTTACAGCGGGAGCCGGATGGGCATTTGATTATGGGACTTCCGCCGATAGTAAAGAAATGTTTGAGTACTTGAAATCCTATTCCCCAGTGCATAATGTAGTCGCAGGGCAATGCTATCCGGCCACCATGGTGATCACCAGCGACCATGACGACCGTGTGGTGCCAGCACATTCCTTCAAATTCGGGGCGGAGTTACAGAAAAAACAAGGCTGCGCAGCGCCAGTCCTCATCCGCATAGAAAAAAATGCCGGGCATGGAGCAGGCCGTGCCACCTCTCAAATTATTAAAGAAAATGCAGACATCCTAAGTTTTGCACTCTATGAAATGGGAGTAAGCCCGAAGTAAATTTCCTTTTTTGATGAAAATAGGCTGCTCGGTGAATTGGGCAGCCTAGTTTTAAGGAAAATCCGGTGTTTTTGGTTTAGAAGGATGTTATGATGTAAGGTTATTGATTTTTTTGCCAGATATGCCCCCAAAAAATTAAATTTAGGCTTAAAATCTCATTTAATATCTAGACCAGCAGCATATTTCCTACTGAGAGCATCGCTTGGCGACCTTTCCAGAGGCAGTAGTCTAGCATTGCATCTTCCTGATCTGGAAATTTCATCTGTATTTCCTTTCCATAGCTGAGCCACATGCCTAGCATACTTTCCAGTTTTGCAGGCTTCCATGCTACGGAGACCCCAAGCAGAGAAAGCGCTAAAGCATTACAATGCTGCTCATATTGATTTACCATAGGGACTACCAAGAGTTTTTTACCAAGATAGAGCGCCTCTGCTGGCCCTTCAAACCCGCCACCTAGTATTGCGCCTTTGCAATTTACTAGAGAGTTTATATATGCATCATTTTGGATAGGACGTAAATTTACATTTCCATAACGCTCTTCCGCCTGGATATGTTTAGAAAATACTTCAAAATGAACATGTGGAAATTTAGTAAATATCTGATAGAGCTGATCGGTGCCAAAGGCAGGTAAATAAACAGTATAATGCTGTCCTCTGCTGCTTTTCTGGCTTCGGATTTCTTCCCGTATTACAGGCAAATATATTTCCTGATTATAGGATTTAAAGTGTATCCCAATGTGAGAAGGTGTAGGGGCATAGTATTTTAATATCAATGAAGAAAAAGGAAATCCTTCTTTCCGCGGCGTTTCTGGAAAATGAAATGCCGCCTGATGCCCCATTCCAATGCAGGGCACACCTTTTAAGCGGGCTGCCATAGCACTGACAGGTTCAAAGTCATTTATTACAAGATCGTAGGAGGCGATAGGAAGCGCACGGACTTCGTCATAGAATGATTTAGCTCGAAGATTTTTAAAACTATTCCACACATCAATACCTCCATTTTTTCCGAATATAAAGCCAGCCCCCTTCAGTTTATAGCGTGCTGGGAGCACAGTATCCAGCTCGGAGTGCGTCCCACTTATTAGTACATCTATCGGCTGGGAAAGCTTATCCTGTAGCCGGGGAAGCAGAGCATTGGCGCGGGAAATATGCCCGTTTCCAGTTCCCTGCAAAGCATATAAAATCTTCATACAGGTAAAATTGTTATAATTTTTTATTTTAATACGAGAAGTTAAGGCATATTAATACAAATTTAATACTAAGGAAACACCAAAAACAAAGTATTCACAGAAGTAGATTGATAATCAATATCGTATTTTTGCAATTACATTTTAGGCTAATAAGTTGGAACAGAAATATATAGAAGATCATATGCAGGGTACAGCCACTGCCCTTAAAGAGAAAACAGGTAATATTAAAAAGCTTTTTTTAGAAAGCTATGGATGCCAAATGAACTTTTCTGACTCTGAAATTGTAGCTTCTATCCTTTCAGAAAATGGGTATAATACCACCCAATTTCCAGAAGAGGCCGATCTTATCTTACTAAATACCTGCAGCATAAGGGAAAAAGCAGAACAGACTGTTCGCCAACGGCTCTCCGGTTTTAAACAACTTAAAAAAAACAAACCATCCCTTACCGTAGGTGTTTTGGGTTGCATGGCCGAGCGCCTGAAAGAAAAGTTCCTAGAACAAGAGAAATTGGTAGACCTTGTAGTAGGGCCCGATGCATACCGAAGCCTACCTCAATTATTGGAAGAAACCGAGGCAGGGCGAGATGCCATCAATGTAATCCTAAGTAAAGAGGAAACTTATGCAGATATTAGTCCTGTGCGGCTAAGTGGAAATGGGGTCTCTGCCTTCGTTACCATTACGAGAGGTTGCGATAATATGTGCAGCTTCTGTGTGGTACCTTTTACACGTGGGCGTGAGCGGAGCAGAGATCCTCACAGCATTTTGGAGGAGTGCAGAGAATTGGCCGCAGCAGGCTATCGCGAAATTACGCTCTTAGGCCAAAATGTGGATTCATATCTCTGGTATGGGGGTGGTCCTAAGAAGGATTTTGCAAAAGCAAGTGAAATGCAACAAGCCACGGCGATTCATTTTCATAGCCTATTGGGTATGGTGGCTGAAGCAGTGCCAGAAGTGTGGATTCGTTTTGCAACATCCAATCCGCAGGATATGCGTATTGAAGTGTTTGAAATGATGGCTAGGCACGAAAATATCTGTAATTATGTGCATCTTCCTGTGCAAAGTGGGAGCAATCGTATCCTAACATTAATGAACAGGCAGCATACCCGGGAAGAATACATTCAATTGTTAAAATACGCCAAAACCTTAGTCCCAGATATTGCTTTTTCTCAAGATATGATCGCCGGCTTTAGTACAGAAACGGAGGCAGACCATCAGGATACGCTTTCTCTAATGCGAGAGATAGAGTATGATTATGGCTATATGTTTGCCTATTCCATCCGCCCAGGAACGCCTGCGCATAAGAAATTGGAGGATGATGTGCCTTTTGATGATAAAAAGCGCCGACTGGCAGAAATCATAGCACTGCAGGGGGAATTATCAAGAATAAGGATGCAGACTTATGTGGGGAAAAAGCATAAAGTCCTGATAGATGGTGAGAGTAAAAAAAATAAAAATCAATGGCGAGGACGCACTACCCAAAACGCGGTTTGTGTTTTTGATAAATTTGATGATACCCGTCCCGGAGATTTTGTAGAGGTCTTCGTGAAAGATTGCACTCAGGGAACGCTATTGGGGGAGTTTGTGAGGCACTTATATTAGTCTTAAATTATTTTTTAACACGTAATTGTATTTTAAAAGTAATTAAAAAAGCTTTAAGCATCGCTGCTTAAAGCTTTTTTGTTTCAATGAAGATAAATTTTTAAAATTGAGTTGGTGGATTTGTGGTTTGAGATTTAAACCAAGCATTTGCTTCCGGGCTAAACAACATTACTAGTCCGGCAATATTTAAGATAAATCCTAAAATAATTAATACACCTAAAATAGGACTAATTGAGAAAATCTTTCCTAAGCCGAATAACATCACTAATGTAGTTAAACCAGCTAAAACTGCCATAACAATCCGTGCCCAGTTTTTCCTCTTACTAATTGAATAGATAAAAAATGCTCCTAAAACAAATGATAAAAGTGAAGTCATAAGACCAGTTCCTCCTTGATCTGGTAGTGCATCTTTAAACAGAAAATTTGTCAATATATTATTTAACTAGCTTACAACAAGGGCAGTTATTATTAATTTAATTCCTGTACCCACTTTTTGGGGTTGAGTTTACCATGTTTTTAATTAAATTTTATTAAAGTCATTATTATATTTTAATTAAACTAATATTAATCTAATCTTATTTCATATTCCGTACTGTTAGCACAGCTTCTTTTAACGCCACATCTCGCTGAATGGCTTTCTTCCATGTTTCTTGCTTTTTAGCAAAAACTTCATCCTTTTTTATACGCTCTAATTCTGCCGCATCCGAAACAAACTTTAACCCATTATTATAAGACTCTAAGGATTTAAAACTTTCGGACTTTTGTTTTCTGGACTTCATTAAACTAAAAAATGAATCCCACTGCAGAGGAACTTCCTTTTCTTTATCCATTTGCTCTCTCCATTCTGCAGCCTCTTGTATAAGCTTATACTGCACATCATTTTTCATTCTTGTCTCGGTGGCAGCCTTTAGTTCTGCAATATTAGGTTTTCCGTACAGCGTATATTGAGTAGGCGCTATCTTATCCCATGGAAGAGCATAATCTGAATATCTTTCACCGATTTCTGATCTGCTGAATATATCTTTTAAAGGAATGTCCGCCATTACACCTTTTCGTTGAGTACTTTCCCCAGTAATCCTATAAAATTTTTGGATGGTAAGTTTAAGACTACCGAAATCATCACTGCTACCAAGAAATCTATTAAGATCTACAAAGGCCTGCACAGTTCCTTTCCCATAGGATTGTGGTGAGCCTAGTACTACGCCACGGCCATAATCGCTAACTGCGCCGGCCAAAATTTCTGATGCGGAAGCTGATAGTTCGTTTTGCATCAATAGCAATGGACCGTTCCAAACGATATCTGGCACTTTGGATTTTAAGGTTGAAATTTTACCACCTGATTCTTTCACTTGTACATACGGGCTAGGCGGCATGAACAGTGCGAGGATATCTCCCACTTCTGTAAGACTGCCTCCTCCATTGTTTCTTAAATCTAAAATTATCCCAGAAACTCCTTGTTTTTTAAGTTTGATAAGTTCCGCACGCACATCTTCAGAGGCATTTCTGCCATTTTCCTTTCCTACTTCTATATTAAAGCTCGGGAGATTAATATACCCATATTTTTTACCCGCTTCATCCTCTATCACAATGCTTTTGGCGAAAGTATCCTCTATTTCTACTTCTTCCCGAACCATGGTGACATCCCGAATACTGCCGTCTTTCTTTTCTACTGTAAGGGTTACTTTTGTTCCTTTAGGACCACGGATTAGCCGAACTGCTTCATCATTAAGCATACCCACCACATTCACAGCATCCTTATTGGGCGCTGATTTTACTTTAAGTATTTTATCGCCTTCATTCAGTTGTTTGGATTTCCAAGCTGGAGCACCTACAGTAAGAGAACCTAAATAAAGGTAACCTTTTTTCTCCTGAATTATGGCACCTATACCGGTTATTCTTCCACCAAACATCATATCGAAATCTTCCTTGGATTTAGGGGATAGATAATTGGTATGAGGATCGAATACTTCAGTATAAGCGTTCATATAGATAGTAAACCAATCTATTTCCATTCTTTTTTTAGATCTTCGGAATGATTCTGCCATCAAGCTTTTTACCTCTGCAATGGACTTACTTATTTTCGCATCCGTTGTGGTAGGTTTTAGGGTAATAGAATCTACACCTTTAATCCTATTAATTGAGTCCTTTTTCTCTTTCCTTGCCTCCTCCTTCATATTTAAACTTTGTACCTCCTGAAGAACACTGTATTTAATATATTTTTTCCACTCGTTTTGGTATTCAGAAGAACTTTTTGCAAAGACCGCATCGTCTGGTTCTACTACAAGTTTTTCGTTTTCTTTAAAATTTAAAGGGCTTGCCAATAATTTTTGGGAAAGCTTATCTACTTCATCCATCCTTTGAAATAGGCGGGTGGTAGTAAGTTTGTAAAATGTAAGATCTCCATTATTAAGATAATCATCCAGCTTAAGTTCATATTTTTTAAATTCTTGATAGTCCTTTTCCTGAAAATACCGTTTCATTGGATCTAGTGATTGCATATAGGTCTTGAATACTTCTTTGCTATAAGAATCATCTATTGCTTTAGGTGAAAAATGGATATATTGAAGTGTTCTCCCAATCGTTTTCATGATAGTGGAAAATTTTTCATCATCATTTGTAGGAGCATTGTGGCAAAACATCATCGTGCTAAGTGGTATAAACACCAAAAGGGCAATGAGTGGAATTTTTTTCAGCATGGTTTGGACTGTATAAGGGGCTAAGATAAGAATTAAGTATAGTGAAATTGATGCCAGACCGGGTAAATGAATAGATTTATTACAATTATTTAAAGATTAAAGACAAAATTGGTTTAATATCTTTACCCAAAGAAAAAAGATGAGTAAACCTAAAATATTAGTCACCAATGATGATGGTATTACGGCCCCTGGAATTCGCGCCTTGGTAAGTTTTATGAATGAAATTGGAGATGTGACGGTGGTGGCGCCCAACTCGCCTCAAAGCGGAAAAGGCCATGCCATAACCATCAATTCTACCCTTACTTTTGAGGAAATTACGCTGGAGGGTCCGCAGCGGGATTATTCCCTTAGTGGTACCCCTGTGGATTGTGTAAAATTTGCTTTGGATAAAATACTGGATTACAAACCAGACTTAGTGGTTTCCGGGATAAATCACGGTGCGAATAATTCCATCAACGTTATCTATTCCGGGACGATGTCTGCAGCTGTAGAAGCCGGTGTAGAAGGTTTACAAGCCATTGGATTTTCATTATTGGATTATAATTGGGATGCTGATTTTTCCCAATCTAAAGAGTTTATACAAGATATTGTTCGTAAAATTTTGGCCAATCCACTCCCTCAGGGAATTGTTCTTAATGTAAATATCCCAAAACTCCCTGCGGAGGAAATAAAAGGTATCCGCGTATGCAAACAAGCAGATGCAAAATGGGAGGAAAACTTTGATGAACGCATCAACCCGCACGGCAAAAAATACTACTGGCTCACGGGCTATTTTAATAATATGGACTCCAGCCCGGATGCAGATGAAAATGCACTTTCCAATGGCTATGTAAGCGTGGTTCCCGTAAAATTTGATTTAACGGCCTATGAATATATAGATGTACTTAAGAAATCCCTAGAATAATAGATAGGGTTAAATTTTTAACTAAAATAACCACCAATCATGGCGGTTTTTACTTTTCACTACACTCTATCGTTTAAATATTCATTTATTTGAATTTCCTACATTTGTGAAATGCCGACAAAAACTCTGTTTAATTCTGTGGTCAATTGGTTTATTCGCCAACGGGTAGATCAAATCAAAAATTTTTTTCAGTTTCCAGTCGAAACCCAAAAATCGGTACTTTTTTCCCAATTATTTCAAGCGGAGGATACCAAATATGGTCAGCAATACGGGTTTAAAAACATAAGCAGTATACGCGATTTCCAGCAACAGGTTCCCCTCGTCCATTATGAGGACATAGAGCCATGGATAGAGCGCGCACGCCAAGGCGAGGCAGATATCATTTGGCCGGGCTACATTCGGCATTTCGCAAAATCGTCTGGAACTACCAATGCCCGCAGTAAGTTCATCCCTATATCTGATGAAAGTTTGGAGGACTGCCATTATAAAGCTGGGAAAGATTTAATCGCAATTTATTGTAACAATCATCCGAATAATAAGCTTTTTGGCAATAAAAATTTACGATTAGGAGGTAGCGCAGAGCTCTATCAAAATTTTAATACAAAATTTGGAGATCTCTCCGCCATTTTAATTGATAATCTCCCTCCCTGGATAGAAATAACCACCACGCCCAACAAAAAAATATCGCTGATGAGCGAGTGGGAAAGCAAGCTAGAAGCTATCGTAAGCCAGGTAACCAAAGAAAATGTAGGTAGTATGAGTGGCGTTCCCAGCTGGATGCTGGTCCTACTTAGAAAGATTTTAGACCATACCGGTAAAGAAAATATCAGCCAATTATGGCCGGATTTAGAGGTGTTTTTTCATGGGGGCATCAGTTTTCGGCCGTATGAGCAGGAATACAAAAAAATCATTGGTAAAGACATCCAATACTACGAGATATACAATGCCTCCGAAGGTTTTTTTGCCATCCAAGACCAGCCGGGAATTAAGGAAATGCTGCTCATGCTGGATTATGGGGTTTTCTATGAGTTTATCCCGATGGAAGATTTCCTCGGTTCCTCTCAACCCAAAACCCTCACTTTAGAAGAGGTGGAAATCGGTAAAAATTATGCTCTCGTAATTACAACAAATGGCGGGCTTTGGCGTTATATCATAGGGGACACTATAAAATTTACCAGCCTAAAACCTCACCGCATTATAGTAACGGGAAGAACGAAACACCACATCAATGCTTTCGGGGAGGAACTGATGATAGATAATGTGGAGGCGGCATTTGCCAAGGTATGCCAAGAATTCTCTTGCAGCATAAAAGATTATACCGCCGCACCCGTTTTTATGACAGGTGAAAATTCTGGTGCGCATGAGTGGCTGGTGGAATTTTATACCGCTCCGGAAAAACCAGATCTTTTTTGGGAAGCCTTTGATGCAGAGTTACGCAGACTCAACTCAGACTATGACGCGAAACGCTATCAGAATATGACACTTTCCCCTCCAATTCTTCACATAGGAAGGGAAAATGTGTTTTATACTTGGCTCCAGCAACGCGGAAAACTGGGTGGACAAAACAAGGTACCTCGTCTCAGCAATACTCGCGAATATCTGGATCCGCTGTTGGAGGAAAATAATAAAGTTAAGACCTCTTAGTTCCCTCTTTGTTCAGATTTCAATACTTCAGTCTCTTTTTGGGCTTGAGATTTCTCGTTAGAATTTTTATCTTTTTCCTTTTTAGCGGCCTTTTCTTTTTGACCTAATTTCTCAATTGAATCCTTTTTTTTACTGTCCTTTTGAGCAGCCAAATCTTCTATTTTCTTTTTTGCTAAAGAATCTTGATAAGATTTAGAATTTACGCGCAAGTTTTGAAAAATTTCCTCCGGAATTGCCCCCGGGCTGAAGGAATCTTTTGGCAAGGTATCGTAGGGAGGTCTAAGCTCTTTTGCGGAGTATCCTGAGGGGGCTTGTTTTATTTCTTTTTTACTGCAGGAGCTTGAACTTATAAGTACACCTAAGAAAATCGGCAGGTATATAGAAAAAAATTTCATTTAAAAATAGAAAATGAGGCGGTGGTAGGATAATGATCTGAATAGAGAATGTTATTATGAATTTTATATTCTAATAACTTTATCTTTTTAGAATGAAATATATAGTCAATTTTTAAAGGAAAAGAGAAAGAGTGGAAGGTTTCACCTATTAATATTCCCTTTTGATTAGATTTCCCAGGACCCTCCACAAATCCGTCTTTAAGCACATCAGCTAAGGCAAAGTACTCATATGAATTGGGCAAAGAGTTAAGGTCTCCACCTAAAATTACACGAGTAGGATCTGGGCTTTCACGAATACACTCCCTGATTTTTTGAATTAGATTTTGATGGATATTAAAAATAGGTGCCATTTTTTTTAAAATGATTATCTTTTGTTTGATACTGCTTTTAGTAGGCTCTGGCAAATCATCTGCAGCTTGTGAATCTAGACTGAAAGGATATAAATATGCTGAAATTACTCGCACCGTTTTACCTTCCACATTAATATCTGCAAAATAAGCTTCTCCATTTTTATCAGTAAAAATCCTTCCGGAACGAACAATAGGAAAGTGTGTGTATATTTTTACTAACTGTTTACCTACATAGTTCCATGTATTATAAGAATGCAATCCGGTAAAAGGAAAGGAATTTGCCTCCTGAAGCAGCAATATATCTGGCTTTTCCTGCGATAGAAACTTCATCAATTGGGCATCATTACCTCTTTCTATTTTTAAAACATTAAAACTTATAATCTTAAGATCCTGTTGACTTTGGTGAGAAGTTTCTGAATTAAAGGAAAATGACACCCAAGGTTTTAACAATAGAAAACTAGGCAAGCCTATGAGTAAAAATATTAGAAATTTCTTCCTCGATATTAGTAGCCAATTTAGTAAGAGTAGTATATGTAAAAGAAAAAATAAGGGGAAAGTAAAGGCCAGATAATTAAAATATACTCCCGAGAATCCAAGAAATTGTACAGAACTCCATCGGCTTGCCCATGTTGCAAACATCCCACAAACAATCAAGGCATGAATAAAGGATAGGAATCTATACAAAGATTTTTTTCGCTTTACTACAGCTTGTACCGTTACACCCATTGAGTAATTAGGAATGGATTAGCATCTTTTTCTTCCACAGCAGAGCTAGAATAAATCCTACCAAAGCCCCGCCAATATGGGCAGTATGTGCTATTCCTGCCATTCCCCCTGTATATCCTAATACCACAGAAACAAGCAGTATTCCTGGAAGTATATACTTTGCTTTAATAGGAAACGGTATAAATAAAAATATCAATTTGGCATTAGGGTAAAAGGTAGTAAAGGCTGCCATAACACCAAAAATAGCTCCGGAAGCGCCTACCATGGGGGTGGTAATGATTTTTAAGGCTTCTCCAGTAATTTCAGGCCAAGATTGAAATGCATTAGGATCTCCCTTCCCTGCTAACATTAACCTTACATTTTGAAAGAATAAACCAGGACTATAACCTGCTATATTTAAACTTTGCATATAATTTTGAAATTCTATATAATTAATCAAATTGTATAGAAAAAACCCTCCCAATCCTGCCAAAAAATAAAGACCTGCATATTTTCTGAAACCTAATGTATGTTCCAAAACAGGCCCAAAACTATAAAGCGTAATCATATTGAATAAAATATGAGTGATCCCTCCAGGTGTGCTGATTCCCGCGTGCATGAACATGTGGGTTATAGGTTGCCAAATTTTAAATAAAGGAGAAAGCGGAAAATATCCAGCCAAATATTCGAAGGCCCAAGCTTCATTTAAAACAAAATTACTGAGAAGATATACTATTAGGTTAATAATAAGTAGATTACGTGTTACGGGCGGTATATTTTTTAACATTAAAATTTATTTTTAAATTCCTCCAATGGAAGTTCCATATAGCATCGTTTCCCATCTGGTAAATACTTAGGAAAACCCAGCTTTGTGAATTGTTTTATCACTTCCTCTACATCTTTTTTATACAAAAAATCAAAGCGAGAGCGCGCTTGGGAAGCTTTCCAACGTTCTTGATATGCCTGTAAAAATGCTTCTTCGGAATCTAATTCTGTGATTTCGAAGAGACGTTCAAAAAATGAATGGAGACGCGCTTCATTGAGCCCATAAGGCACTGAATTGATGAGTAATGTACTTTCATGTTTTATTTCCAGCTGAAAGCCCACTTTTGCTAAATATTTTTTCATTTGCCGCAGCCGTAGCCGCTCCGGCTCGCTCATATGGTACTCCATAGAAAATAAAAGAGGTGTGCTTACAGCAGTTAGCGGCGAACTATCTTTTGATTCTTTTACTAAAAGGCGGTGCATCCTACCAGGATCTATCATTAGGCATCTTTCCCCATCATTATAAAGCCAATATCCATTAGGAAGGCGCATCAAATCTTCATCTAAATCCTCATCTGGAAACAGATTAATTTTAGAAGGCTCCATATCTTGGGCGGGAAAACTTACACTTCCTAAAGGACCCGCAACCTCATCTTTAAAAGGATTATAATCTCGTGGCACCTGGATCCCTCCAGAAATATGGCCAGAGGATGAAGATGTGGTACCAGAAGATAGCACAGATTCCAATCCTAATGGAGCATCAAACCGAAGACTAGGAGCCACATTATATATGCCTAATGCCCGTTTTACGGTACTCCGTATAAGAGCAAAAATTAGGTTTTCATCCTCAAATTTTATTTCAGTTTTTTGGGGATGAATATTTACATCTATTTTTTCCGGCGGAATTTCTATTAGTAAAAAGTAAGATGGCGAGTATCCTGGCAGTAGTAGTCCCTCAAAGGCATCTTGTACGGCGCGATGAAGATATGGGCTTTTAAAAAATCTGTTATTAACGAAGAAAAATTGCTCTCCTCTATTTTTCTTGGCTGCCTCTGGTTTGGCTACATAACCGGATAGACTTACCCATCCAAGATCCTCTTGTACAGGGACAAGTGCAGGTTGCAATTTTCTACCAAAAATGTCTAAAATTCTATGCTGGAATTGCCCTTTCCTGAGCCTAAAAACGGGCTCATCATTATGAAAAAGATCAAATGCGGTATCGGGATGAGGAAGTGCTACCCGATGAAATTCATCAATAATATGACGAAACTCTACACTGTTATTTTTTAGGAATTTTCGCCTAGCAGGAACATTATAAAAGAGATTTTTGACACTGATACTTGTTCCTGGAGAAAACTGACAAGGTTCTTGAAATTTAATATCACTGCCTTCTAAATAGATCGCTGTACCTACGGGAGCATCTGCTTGGCGTGTTCTTAGTTCTACTTGGGCTACTGCAGCAATGGATGCTAATGCTTCACCCCGGAATCCTTTAGTACTAATAGTAAAAATATCCTCAGAACTTCGTATTTTGGATGTTGCATGCCGTTCAAATGCCATTCTAGCATCAGTAGGAGACATACCATTTCCATCATCTAATATTTGAATGAGGTTTCGCCCAGCATCCCGGATATGGATTTCTATATTTTCCGAACCTGCATCTAGGGCATTTTCCAAAAGCTCCTTAACTACAGATGCAGGTCTTTGTACGACTTCTCCGGCGGCTATCTGATTGGCCACATGATCTGGAAGTAACTGAATAACATCACCCATAAGGGGTAAAATTACGCAATTTGATAGAAAAATGTTAGAGATTTCGTTGAAACTATTCTAATCTTTCTTTTTGAAAATTCCCTTGATAGTTTCTTTTACAGATTTGGCTTCCTTTTTCACATCCTTTACGGCAGATTTAAAATCTGTTTTAATATTCTTAACTGCCTCCTTGGTGTCTTTCACCGCAGACTGTATATTTTCTGCATGCTGCTCTAAGTCTTGATAATTCTCACCAATTAGAACTTTTTTTAAGCCTTGCTCTATACCTTTCCATAAAAAATTAAAGAAAGCATTATTTTCCCTTTTTACGTTTACCTGTACTACTTCCGGCCCACCTTTAGTATCATTTTTAAGGATTATGTTTGCTGCTTTACTTAGTAGCCCATTTTGCTCTCCCGTTTTTTTGTTATTAATTTCTACCTTCAGATTTTGATGCTGCATTTGATAGCTTCCACCGATGTAAGAATTAGTACCATTAAAATTAAACTTAATAAGATTAATTACTCCAGACAAGCCAATATTAGCATAGTTTTTCACAAATCTTTCAATCTTCTCTGCTGGTAATCCTGTGATTGTAGCCCCAATATTAAATGCATCTGATGTATTTGCCACATCAAAGCTCCACGATAATTGAGCCGGAGCTGAGTTATAAAGCATGAATTTTCCTAAAATTTCCACCTTTGTGGGAGCATCTTTTTTCTTAGCAGAATTGACATTTTTAATCGTTGCATTAATTTGATGTAAATCCAAAACACCAGGAGCATCCGTGCCGGGAGCTTGCTCGGCATATGAAACAAATGAATTATTTAAATTTAAGGTTTTTACCCACAATGGAAACTTTATACCTCTGAGCGATTCGCTGTATAGCTTTTTCCTTGTTTCTGGAGCATCTGTAGGGTTTTTATCTCGATATATTTTAGCTGTTACTGCAGATAGAATTAAGTTATCTATTGTGATATCAGGCTGATTATTGGTTACCTTCCAGTCTATACCCGTGGCATTTAGTTTTTGACCTGTGATATCATAATAATCCTCTTCTACAGAAATAGCCTTGGCATGTGCTTCTCGGCTAAGAGTAGGACGAAAGGCATAATTAAGTACTTCTAGACTTGATGGTTTAGCATGACCAGATGATGCCTCTAAAACATAAAATCTCCCACTAGGCATGCTAAAATTCTTAAATTTTACATCAAAATCCTTGTAAGAAAAAGGGAGCCCCCCTTGTGCTGTTTCTTTATCTATTTTCAGTTCATCAGCATCAATATTTAGCTGATTTAAGCTGAACTTTTGATTTTTACTGGTTTCATATTGCACACTTCCATCTGTGATCCTTAATTTAGTAAGAGAAAGTTCATTACTAAAAGATTTTTCTTTAGGTTTGATGGCATTGTCATTGGAAAAAATCTGAATTAAAGGCTTATTAAGATGAATGTCTCCCAGATTTAATTTTTTATCACTAAGGACCAATTCCGAGAATTCTAATAAATCTGTACGTACATTAAATAGGGATCTTTTCGTAGGAAACCGAGATTGAAATTCTTGAAAACTGATAAGTGGCTCCATCTTAAATTGCTCAAACTTCGTTTTAGCATCATTCGTATATACATGAGGAGAAGTAAATCTATATACTTCATCTGGCTGGAGTAAAAAGTTTCTTGCGTTTATTTTATAGGAATCAAATGTAAGAGGGAGTTTATCTTCTGCATCATTATTAAACTGAAGTTTATCTATTTCCACATTCAGTTGTTCTGCAGAAATAAAAGGTGCTCCAGAATATTTATAAATTTTAATAGTTCCATCTGTAACTACAAAATCTCGGAATGATGGTATCTTAGATTCCTTTTTATTCGGGTCTTTTGGTCTTTTAGGATCTGGTAGGATGATTTCAAGGTTAGGATTGGTAATACTTAATCTTTTAGCTGAAACATCACCGCCTGTAATAATACCGAATAAACCCAAACGAGAAACTTTAGCTTCAGCCACGGTTCCTTTAATTTTTATTTTTGAATCTTTAGGATCTTTATTATAAATTGAAACCTGAGTAGCGGTAATATCACCGTTCCAAAGACCCACTTGTAAATCTTTATATTGAATAACAAAGGGCGTCTTGTCTCGTAAATATTCTGGAAGATGATTTTGTAACCAATAATTAAAGTAAATCTGCCCACCAAATATAAGAGCGCCTAATACAGCGAGTGATATTAAGGCAATTTTTATCGGTTTTTTCATAGCGTATTAATTAATTTCGAGTGATATTTTATAGCCTTCATGGGCATATAAATTTAATAAACCTGTATCTAGATTTAGATATTGCCCTTTAATACCTGATAAAACACCACTTATTTTTGGGGATTTTTCTAATTTTAGCCCTATTATTTTTTCAGGAGGAGAGTAAGGATATTGGAGGCGTATTACTTCTAAGTTATCTTTTTTAAAAGCTTTACTTTCTTCCGGCCAATATTCTTCAATTCTTTGCAGCGCGGTTTCAAAATCCGGTATGCTATCCCCAGAATCTTCTAACATTTTACGCCAAGCCGTAGTATCTGATATATGGTTTTTTAAAGTGACTTCTATTAGTCCTGCCTCATATCTATTGGGCGTTTCTGCAATAATAGTCGCATAGGTAGCTCCCTGATCTACCCAGCGAGAAGGAATATTTGACTTTCTAGTTACTCCTACTTTTATATCACCTGTATAGCTTAGGTACACTACATGTGGCTGTAGCTGTATTTGCTTTTCCACCTCCAGATCTCTTTCCTCTTCTCCTAAATGGGCACGGGAAAGTTCTGGACGTATGATAGTTTCGGAGGCATAGGGACTTTCAAAAAAACACTTTTTACAAAATCCCATCCTGAATAAGGGTACATCTTTCCCACAGTTACAGCAAGAGTAGCCTTCGTGTGTAATTATAATCTCCCTGCCAAAGACTGTATTAAGTAATAGAACATCCTTATCTAAAAATAAATAATACCGCAGTGGATTTCCCATTACGGCTTTCATTTTACGGATAACTCCAAAAATTTTCATGTACTATTATTCTATCAAATATATAATTTTGTTTTTTTATTCTCGGACTACTTTAGGGAATTTCTTTAATTGAATAAACCCAATGGCGTGAAGGCATTTCATAATAATGTAAGTAGGATCTATTTCATGCCAGCGAACACTCCCAAAGTTTGGTCTGCCACCATATTTATGATGGTTATTATGGTAAGCCTCCCCCATCATTAGAAAATCAAATGGAAGGAAATTAGTAGATGTATCTTTTACTTTAAAATTTTTATAACCATATATGTGTGCAAACCAGTTAATTATCATCCCATGAATAGGTGCCATGAAGTAAACTATGGGTAGTAATAACCATTGCCACCACGCTGTAGCAAAATAAAAAAAGAATACAGTATATAATATTCCCCAAATTAAACGAGAACCCCATGAGGAGAAAAACCTATCAAACCTATCCCACTGAGGAACATTTTTAGTAAATCGTTCTTCCACAGGAACTTTCTTCGCATTTATATCAGCATAAATATTTTTTGTGCGCCACAACATAGAAAAAGGATCTGGGTCATATTTTGGCGAATGAGGATCCAGCTCTGTATCAGCATAAGCATGATGCATCCTGTGCATTACTCCATATCCGTAGGCACTTAAATAATTAGAACCTTGGGTAATCCAAGTAAGAATAAAGCAGATTTTTTCTCCAAATTTTGACATGGTAAAAGACTGATGCGCCGCATACCTATGTAAAAAGAATGTTTGAAAGAATAAACCAGAGTACCAAAGAATGATAACGAAAATTAAAATAACCATAACTAAATAAAGGGACACAAAAGTATGCCACAATGAAGATTATGAGTTTTATTATGTCTATGTATTATATCATTAGTTTGATTTAATTAATTAACTTTCCTATTTTAGTATAGAATGAAAACAATACTTATCACCGGAGGCGCAGGCTTTATCGGCTCTCATATAGCAGAAAAACTTAGACTTTCCGGGGACAGAATAATACTAGTAGATAATTTTAATGACTTTTATCCTTATCCACAAAAGATAAGAAACGTAGAGATTGCAGCTGGAATAGCTCCATCAGACCCTATAGCTTTTGAAAAATCTTTTGCCATTACAGACCTTATCAAAAGACTTGCGACTGAGGAAAATGCTGTAAAATTATATGACTGTGATATCCGTGAAACGGCTAAACTGAAACTCATTATTCAAAAAGAACAACCAGCCTGTATAATTCATCTTGCAGCGCTAGCTGGTGTAAGACCTTCTATCCAAGATCCTCAAAGCTATATCGATGTAAATATTAATGGTACTCAGTCTGTTCTGGATGCTGCAAAAGATTGCGGAATCCGAAACATCATTGCGGCATCCTCTTCCAGTGTATATGGTAATACTAAAACGCTTCCGTTTAATGAGGATATGGATGTAAGTATGCCCATTTCTCCTTATGCTGCCACTAAAAAATGTAATGAAGTTTTGGGACACGCATATCATCATTTATTTCAAATGAATTTATTGTTCTTGCGTTTTTTTACTGTGTATGGCCCACGGCAACGCCCAGATTTAGCCATTCGCCTATTTACAGAACGAATCCTTTCTGGAAAAGAAATACCATTTTATGGGGATGGTAGCACTTATAGAGACTACACTTTTATTTCTGATATTGTTACAGGCATCTTACAAAGTATTGAATACATCACTCAGATACCTTCCACAGAATCTGTCTATGAGATTATCAATCTTGGAGCAGGCAGAAAAACTACGCTTTCGGATATGCTGCATTATATTGAAAACAATATCTCTAAAAAGGCGAATTTATTACCATTGCCAAAACAGGATGGAGATATGGAAGCTACTTGGGCGGATATTACTAAAGCGAAAAAACTAATAGGATATCAGCCAGAAATCCATTTTAAAGAAGGAATTACATATTTTATTGAATGGTTTTTGGCTCAAAATCGCCCTACAATGGGCAAAAATGACAATTAAAAATAAGGCTATAAAAATGTTGATTTTTCAGCAATTTAATTTTATATTTTTGCAAAAATATTTAGTATGTATTGGACACTGGAATTAGCCTCTTATTTAAGTGATGCTCCTTGGCCTATGACGAAGTCAGAACTGATAGATTATGCTATTAGAACCGGAGCTCCGCTAGAAGTAGTAGAGAATCTTCAAGCAATTGAAGATGAAGGAGAAATATATGAAAGTATAGAAGAAGTATGGAGTGATTATCCCACCGATGATGACTTCCTATGGAATGAAGACGAGTATTAAACACTCTTCTAAAGCCCTTTATTAGGCTTTTTATAACTATTACCCACACCCGATCTTCGGGAAAATTTGCTGGAATATTGTTTACCTTTCAGCACTACAAACAATTATATGAGTTTTTTTAATCAAATACTGAAAGGTTTTTTAGGCGATAAAAATGCTAAAGACCTTAAAGAAGTAAAGAAAACAGTTGCCCTCATTAAAACAAAAGAAGAGGATATTTCCCGCTTGACTGATGATGAGTTGCGCGGAAAAACATTTGAGTTTCAGCAAAGAATAAAACAAGCTACCTCTGAGCATGATAGTATGGCTGCCGATCTTCAGCAGAAGATAGAGTCCAGCGAAAATATAGATGAAAAAGAAAATTTTTACTCTCGTATTGATGAACTAAAAAAAGCTGCATATAAAGCAGAAGAAGTAGTGCTGGAAGAAATTCTTCCTGAAGCATTCGCCGTAATAAAAGAAACTGCTCGCCGATTGGCTCAGAATAAGACTTTGCGCGTACGGGCAACAGATATGGACCGCCAATTAGCAGAAACTAAAGATTTTGTGACCATTGATGGGGATTTCGCTATTTATGGAAACACATGGAATGCGGCAGGTACACCCGTGATTTGGGATATGGTACACTATGATGTGCAATTCATCGGGGGTGTAGTACTTCATTCAGGAAAAATTGCTGAGATGGCCACTGGTGAAGGGAAAACTTTAGTAGGAACACTTCCTATCTACTTAAATGCCCTACCCGGAAGAGGCGTTCATGTAGTTACCGTAAATGATTATCTAGCAAGACGAGATAGTGCATGGATGGGACCCCTTTATCAATTTCATGGGCTGAGTATTGATTGTATTGATAATCATCAACCAAACTCTGAACAAAGAAGAACAGCCTACCGGGCTAATATTACCTATGGAACAAATAATGAATTTGGGTTTGATTATTTAAGGGACAATATGGTAAGCACACCAGAAGAAATGGTGCAAGGTGAACTTAATTTTGCTATTGTAGATGAAGTAGATTCCGTATTAATAGATGACGCAAGAACCCCACTTATTATATCGGGGCCAGTTCCTCAAGGTGACCGTCAGGAATTTGATGTTTTGAAACCTTCTATTGACAGAATTGTAGAAATTCAGAAAAAAACAGTATCTCAGATTTTTAACGAAGCTAAGAAACTCATTGCAGCAGGTAACACTAAGGAAGGAGGATTTAAACTTCTTCAGGCCTATAGAGGTTTACCTAAAAATCGTCAACTCATTAAATTTTTATCCGAAACAGGAAATAAAGTTATTTTGCAAAAGGTGGAAGGCCAATACATGCAAGATAACAATAGAGACATGCCTATAGTAGATAAGGATCTTTATTTTGTTATTGATGAGAAAAATAACCAAATAGAACTTACAGATAAGGGCGTAGAATATATGTCTCAAGGTAATTCCGACCCTAATTTTTTCGTACTTCAAGACATCGCTACTGATATAGCCGAGTTGGAAGCTAAAAATTTATCTAAAGAAGAAGAATTTGAGGCTAAGGAAGAGCTTTATCGTGATTTTGCTATTAAATCTGAAAGAATTCATACCTTATCTCAGCTACTAAAAGCTTATACCTTATTTGAAAAAGATGATGCCTATGTAGTGATGGATGGTGAGGTAAAAATTGTAGATGAACAGACGGGCCGTATCATGGAAGGTCGCCGATATTCCGATGGTCTGCATCAGGCAATAGAAGCCAAAGAAAATGTAAAAATAGAGGCTGCAACTCAAACTTTCGCAACTATTACCCTGCAAAATTATTTCCGCATGTACAATAAACTTGCTGGAATGACGGGTACTGCAGAAACGGAAGCGGGAGAACTGTGGGAAATTTACAAACTGGATGTTGTGGTAATTCCCACAAACCGCCCAATCCAAAGAGATGACAAGCAAGATTTGGTTTACAAAACCAACCGTGAAAAATACAATGCTGTAATAGAAGATATAGAAAAACTCACCGATGCCGGGCGTCCTGTTTTAGTGGGTACTACTACCGTGGAAATTTCGCAATTATTATCTAAAGCATTAAGCTTAAGAAAGATACCGCACAATGTACTCAATGCAAAACTCCATAAGAAAGAGGCGGAAATAGTTGCTGAAGCTGGTGGTCCAGGTGTAGTTACCATAGCGACTAATATGGCAGGTAGAGGAACAGATATTAAACTGGCTCCTGAAGTAAAACAAGCAGGTGGGCTTGCCATCATTGGTACAGAAAGGCATGATTCCAGACGAGTGGATAGACAGCTTCGGGGTAGAGCTGGACGGCAAGGTGATCCGGGAAGTTCCCAGTTTTATGTATCCTTAGAAGATAATCTAATGCGTCTCTTTGGCTCTGAAAGAATCTCTAAAATGATGGATAAATTAGGCCATAAAGAAGGAGAAGTTATTCAGGCAGGCATGATTACTAAATCTATAGAGCGTGCACAGAAAAAAGTAGAGCAAAATAATTTCGGTATTAGAAAAAGGCTCTTAGAATATGATGATGTAATGAACAAGCAGCGCGACGTTATCTATAAAAGAAGACGAAATGCACTCTTTGGTGACCGATTAAAAAATGACATCCTAAACATGATATTTGATGTTTGCCAAAGCATCGTTACACAGACTAAAAATAGTGGAGATTATAAAGATTTTGAATTTGAGGTGATTAAATACTTCACTATGGAAGCGCCTGTTACGGAGGAACAATTTAAAACTCTTCCTATCGCAGAACTCACCCATTTGCTTTATAAGACTGCAGAGGAAGATTACCGTATGAAGCTCAATCTTTTGCAAGAAAAGGCTGCTCCAGTAATAGAAAATGTATATAAAACTCAGGGTAATATGTTCCGTATGATCCAGGTTCCGTTCTCTGACGGGACACGAAGTATTACTATTTTGGCGGATCTTCAGAAGGCCCATGAGACACAATGTGAAACACTTATTAATGATTTTGAAAAGAATATTTCTCTTTCAATCATAGATGAAAATTGGAAGAATCACCTTAGAGAAATGGATGATCTTCGGCGCTCTTCGCAAGGCGCAGTTTACGAACAGAAAGATCCTTTGGTAATATATAAACAAGAAAGTTATCACCTTTTTACAGAACTTATAGATAAGATAAACAAGGAAATAGTTTCCTTCTTATATAAAGGTGAAATACCCTTAGAATAAAAATAACTGCCTCCATGAGAGGCAATTATTTTTTATTAAATTTTGTATTAATAATAAGGTTTTATTAATTTTAATAAAAAATATGTCAAAGTTAATCACAAAGTACTGGAAAGTATTAGTTCTATTTATTGCAGTTAATTCTCTCGTATCTTGTAATATATCTTCAGAAACAACCTTCTCGCCAGACGGAAGCCTGAGCGAAAATGCACTAATAGATTTTAAAGATCTGATACAGAATAAAAAAAGAATTGGAAATTTATTTACTCAAACATTACCAGATTCCATTATAGCAAATATACCAGAGGATAGTATGGATATTGCTGAAGAAGCATTTGCCAAAAGCTTTATTTCAGGATTTACGGGTGTATTTCAGGATGTTCCATTAGACTATACTCCATTTACTAAAACATCGATATTTGAGCGAAAATTTAGTGAGAGAAAAGGTTCTGCCCCCCATTCTTTTGATAAAATTTTTCTAAAAAGAATAGAAACAAATGGAGAGACTACCGGGCTGGCTTTTCAGCGTAGAAACCTTACGAAAGAGGATATTTCTAGTTTGGAAAATGCAATAGGGTCTTTGAATACTTTGAATAGTTCCAATTCTACGGATTGGGATGGAAAAAAGTTAACATTGAAATTAAATTTACAAAACAACTCTGAAAACAAATACGCGGAGCTTAAAGAAATGATGGATGACCTCCCAATTAGCATGCAGTATAAAATGAATTTTAAGCGTAAAATTAAAAATATCAATGCAGATACACCTACACCATATCTTACCAAAGTAAATGATTATCAAGCGGTAATAAATCTAAGTTCAGAACAGTTGATAGAGCTTATGAATGGCAAATACACTGACACTTTTACCATAGAAACAGAATAATTAAACCATGACTACTAAAAACACCTTCCCAGATTTAAAATTTCCACTCCAACTGCTATTTAAGCTAAGCACTTTGGCAAGTGATTTTACAGTAAAAGATCCTAGTGGTAACACGGTAGCCTATGTGCGTCAAAAGTTGCTTAAGTTAAAGGAGGATGTTATTATTTTTAAAGATGAATCCAGGAATGAAGAGCTATATCGTATTCGCGCCAACCAATGGATCGATTTTAATGCCACCTATTCCATATTTGATCAAAAATCAGGAAATAAGATAGGAGAACTTTCACGTAAAGGAATGCGCTCGTTGTGGAAGAGTATGTATCATGGGAAATCTGAGGATGGAAGCATTCAGTTTAGCCTGAGCGAAGATAATGCGTGGGTAAAGGTTATTGATAGTATAGTAGGTGAAATCCCTATATTAGGTATGTTTACGGGATATATTTTTAATCCGAGCTACAGCGCAAGAATTGGAGCCGATGCTGCTGCATCTCCTATTTACCAATTAAAAAAGAAGCCTTCATTTTTTGGGAGAAAATTTGAACTTGCTAGAACTTCAGATCGTCCCAATGAGGAAGAAACAATAATTTTACTTTCCTTTATGATGATGGTGTTGCTAGAAAGAGCCCGAGGATAGTATTAATTTACATCTTCTAAGATGGATTTTACTGGAAATTTTAGTTCTCTAGGCAGAAAAATTTAAAGGTATGCCTAGGCTTTATTAGTTTAAAGAATATCAGGCTGGTATTTCAAAAATATCATTTTATAGATTTATAGAAGTAATTTTTACTTAGTAAATCTCTATCAGGGTTAGATTGTGACATTTAAATGTAATATAATAATATTCTAAAACCTCATATCCAGAAATTAAATGGGTATGAAATAGAATTAAAGTGAATTATACAAATAATTCTCTTAACGCCATCCACAGCGTTATTCCATTAATAGAAACCTAAAAGCTACAGCATACCCAGCTCAAATCGAGCCTCTTCACTCATCATATCTCGGTTCCAGGCTGGCTCAAAAGTAAGTTCCAAATCTACATTTCTTACCCTCTCCACGGATGCTACTTTTTGCCGCACTTCTGCTGGGAGACTCTCCGCCACGGGGCAATTTGGTGTGGTAAGAGTCATAATAACCTTCACATCACCCTCCTCCGAGATTTGTACATCATATATCAATCCTAATTCATATATATCCACAGGGATTTCTGGATCATACACACTTTTAAGTTTAATAATTATTTTTTCACCTATATCGGCAATTTCATCGTCTGTAAGTGGAATCATAACACAAATTTACTATATACTGCGGATATATAATTCTTCTTGACGCATTCTTCTTAAGATATTAGCCAAGGTGAGTACATCTTTTTCACAGTAAGTTACTATTCTCTTCAGATCTTTATCTTTATAATATACCTGGGCTACATCAGCACCAGAAATATCATCCTTGGGAGTGGGTATTTTAAAAATATGGGCTAATAATTCTAAGGAAATAAATGTTTTATAATCACCAAATTTCCACAGTTCCATCGTATCCAGATGAGGTATTTCCCATGGCTTTTTTCCAAACATTTGAAATGGGACTGGAGGCATCATTCCATTAATTAAAAATCTACGAGCTATCCACGGAAAATCAAACTCCTTTCCATTATGTGCGCATAGAATTACATTTTGTAACTTTTCATGCTCAAATATGTTGCTAAATTCAGCCAAAAGAAGCATCTCATCATCATCTGCAAAGGATCTTATTTTTATGCTGTTAAAATCATGCTGCATCCCTACAGAAATGCATATTATCTTTCCAAATTCCGCCATTATACCTCCTCTCTGCTCGAAAAATTCACTTGCAGTAAGCGTATCAGGTCTTTGGCGCTCCGTCTTTTTCTCCCACATTTCTTGGTCTTTAGGAGAAAGTTCTTTCCATTCACCTACCATAGGAACAGTTTCAATATCTAAAAACAAAACTTTTTCTAAAGGAATTTTATCTATCATATATTTTGTTTCACGTGGAACGGTTTTTTATAAAAATTTATATTTTCTATATTGCGAATCCGCTAATATAAACTTATGAAAAAAATAAACATGGTGGCTCTTGTACTTTATAGTATGAGCTTTTTGGCCCAAGACGAAGTACCGACTACTGATTCTACAAAATATTGGTCTGTACAGGGACAAAATACACTAATGCTGAATCAGGCTGCCTTCAGTAATTGGGTAGGTGGTGGAGCAAATAATATAGGATGGATTGCAGGGACCAATTATAATATGACCTATGAAAAATCCAAGGATCTTTGGGAAAATAATATCATATTAGGCTACGGACAAAACCATACAGAAGGCATAGGCTCTCGTAAAACTCAGGATATAATCAATATAAATTCTAATTATGGGCGTAAAATTTCTCCTAATTGGTTTGCCTCTGCAGGTGTAGGTCTTGCCACACAGTTTGCACCAGGCTATACAGATGGAAACAATCCAAACGCAACAAAAATATCAAATTTTATGGCTCCCGGATATGTAAATGCAGGTGCTGGCTTTACTTACCGTCCAAATGATAATTTTACTGCTACATTACGGCCCGCCAATGCTCGCTGGACCTTTGTAACAGACAAGGATTTGCAACGAAAAGGAGTTTATGGCCTAAAAAATGATGGCGATTCCTCCTTATTCCAGTTCGGTTTCTTAGGAACTGCGATGTATAAGATTAAGCTAATGGAAAATATCAGCCTTATTAATACAGCCTCTGTATTTTCCAATTATTTAGATCACCCAGAGCGATTGGTTTTATCTTATGGAGGCATCTTAAACTTGAAAATTAACAAATATATTTCCTCTGTGATTACGCTGGATGTATTGTATGATCATAACCAAATCAAAAAGACCCAGCTTAAACAGACTCTTGGCGTAGGAGTTGCGTATACCATCGAAAATGGGATTAAAAGAACTGCCAATAAAGATGTGCAATCCTGGAGATAAAAATTGGGCGGCTATTCCGTCCTCCGTTCCCGCTTTTTGTAGTTTCGGCTAAGGCCTTTACTACAAAAGAGCTCCACACAGGCCGGGCCGCAAACTCAACACTAAAAGATAAAAAAAGCAGTATTTACTTGATGTAAATACTGCTTTTTTTGTTCCTTAGGTAATTAATTACTTAAAACTCCATACTTACATGTAATTTTTCAGCTAAAAGTTTCGATACGTTAGTTTTAAGTGGCTCAATATCTATATTTTCCATAGCATCATTTGCAAAAGCATAGAGAAGTAGTGCCTGTGCTTCATTTTTAGAAATTCCCCTAGCTCGTAAATAAAATAAGGCATCATTATTCAGTTGACCTACTGTACAGCCGTGAGAACACTTCACATCATCAGCAAATATTTCGAGTTGCGGTTTGGTATCTATACTCGCACCTTCATTAAGCAAAACATTGTTATTTTGCTGGTACGCATTTGTTTTTTGAGCAATTTTATGGACAAATATTTTACCATTAAAAACTCCATGGGACTTATCCTTATAAATACCTTTATAGTTCTGGTAACTCTCACAGTTGGGCTGGTTGTGATGCACATTGGTGTGATGATCTACAAGCTGATCCTTCCCTATGAGGGTAATACCATTCATAAAGGAATTGATATTTTCACCTTCTTGAATGAAATCTAAGGTATTCCGTACCAATTTCCCTCCAAATGAAAAAGTATTTACTGTACAGCGGCTATCCTGCTCTTGTCTTGCGAAGGTAGAGTCGGTAAGGTAGGATAACTCACTATCGTTCTGTAGTTTATGCCAATCTGCTTTTGCATTTTTACTTACAAATATTTCTGTTACGCTATTGCTATATGAAAATGTATCACCTAAATTATGATGAGATTCTATTACTTCCATAGATGCACCTTCATCCATAATGAACAGGTTTCTCCACTGCAGCATGGTATTGCTCGGCTGGCTGGTGGTTATAAAGAGTATCTCCAATGGTTTATCTACCTGAATATTCTTCTTTACTCTGATATAAGCACCTTCTTCATATAAGGCTCTATTGAGGGATACTAAGGCTGTTTTTTGTGCAGATAGGCTACCAATATGCAACTTTGCAATGGGCTCTACCTCTGGTTCTGCTGATAGCCTGGAGATGGGTATAAATTCAAAAACCGCCGAATCCAGCCGTGATAAAGTTTCTGAAAAACTACCATTAATAAATACCGCACGATGAAAGGTAGTATCCACCATCAATTCTTCAATCGTTCTGTTTTCTAATATTACAGCTTTATTTTGAGGCGCCTCATACGATTTTTCAATGATTTCCCGAAGATTGGTATACTTATATTCTTCGTCTTTTTTGGTAGGAAAGCCTCGGTGCAAGAAGTGTTCCAGCGCGAGAAGTTTTTCCCCTGATAGTGACTGCCTATATGTTTTAATTTGCTCAGATAAATTCATTTGATACTGTTAAAGGAAACCTAAGTCCACTTTCTGTTTTATATTCGGTCTTGATTTTTTACTTTTAAAATTAGCTTAATTCAACAACCAATCATAGCCTTTTTCTTCCAGCTCTAAGGCCAGGGTTTTATCACCGGTTTTGATAATTTTACCATCGGCCAAAACATGCACAAAATCCGGTTGGATGTAATTTAATAATCTTTGATAATGTGTGATAAGTAGAACGGCGTTATTTTCATTTCTAAATTTATTCACACCATCTGCTACAATACGGAGTGCATCAATATCCAGTCCTGAATCTGTTTCGTCTAAGATGGCCAGTTTTGGATTTAGCATCATCATTTGAAAGATTTCATTTCTTTTCTTTTCGCCACCAGAAAAACCATCATTCAATGAACGAGATAGGAAGTCCTTTTTTATTTCCAATAGCTCAGATTTTTCACGAATGAGGGCAAGCATTTCTTTTGCTGGCATATCCTCCAATCCATTAGCTTTTCGCGTTTCGTTCAGTGCCGCTTTAATAAAATTTGTCACGGATACTCCAGGAATTTCTATTGGATACTGAAAAGATAGGAAGATCCCTTTATGAGCTCTATCTTCAGGAGCATCTTCAATAATGTTTTCACCCTCGAAGCGTATTTCACCTTCAGTAACTACATATTCTTCCTTCCCTGCGATTACAGAGGAAAGCGTGGATTTTCCCGCTCCATTTGGACCCATAATAGCATGCACTTCACCAGGATTAATGGTAAGATTGATGCCTTTAAGGATTTCAGCTCCATCTTCTATAGAGGTGTGTAAATTATTTATTTGTAGCATATTGTTAATTAGGAATTTATATAATGGGGAAATTTTGCAATTTCCTTATTTTGTTTTTTTTGTAGTGAGATGATTTTAGACTTCGAGCAATACTTCTATGGTATTGCTAAGAGTTTTCAACAATTAAATAGTGTATTTAGGAAATCCAAACTATAATTAGTTATTTCAATAATTTGAATTAAAATTTAAACATATGAAAACCTAAAAATTTAAACTTTAAGGTTTTCAACTGTGTTTTTATTACCCTACACTACCTTCTAACGAGATTTCTAACAGTTTTTGAGCTTCAATAGCAAATTCCATAGGTAATTTATTTAAAACTTCTTTGCTAAAACCATTGACTATCAATGCGATAGCTCTTTCAGTATCTATCCCCCGCTGATTACAATAAAATATCTGATCTTCCCCAATTTTGGATGTCGTCGCCTCGTGTTCTAGCTGTGCTGTAGGGTCTTTAATTTCTATATAAGGAAATGTATGAGCTCCGCATTCATTTCCCATCAGTAAAGAGTCACATTGAGAAAAGTTTCTTGCTCCCTTAGCAGTTGGCATTACCTTTACTAAACCTCGGTACGAATTATTAGATTTTCCTGCTGATATTCCTTTGGAAATAATGGTGGATTTGGTGTTTTTCCCAATGTGGATCATTTTAGTTCCTGTATCAGCATATTGGTGATTATTTGTAACTGCTATGGAATAAAACTCTCCTACTGAATGATCACCCTTTAAGATACAGCTTGGGTATTTCCATGTAACTGCTGATCCTGTTTCTACCTGAGTCCAGGAAATTTTAGCTCGAGTTTCACATAATCCTCTCTTAGTAACAAAATTATATACTCCCCCTTTTCCCTCAGAATCGCCAGGAAACCAATTTTGCACAGTGGAGTACTTAATTTCTGCATTATCTAAAGCTATAAGCTCCACCACAGCTGCATGTAGTTGATTTTCATCTCGTGCAGGGGCTGTACATCCCTCCAGATAACTTACATAGCTGCCTTCATCTGCAATTACGAGAGTACGCTCAAATTGGCCTGTTCCTGCCTGATTTATCCGAAAATAAGTAGATAGTTCCATTGGGCAACGTACCCCTTTGGGAATATAACAAAAACTACCATCCGAAAATACCGCCGAGTTGAGAGCAGCATAAAAATTATCTCCTCTAGGTACCACTTTTCCAATATATTGTTTTACAAGATCAGGATGTTCTTTGATAGCTTCAGAAATAGACATAAAGATGATTCCTTTTTCTTTAAGTGTTGCTTGAAAAGTAGTTTTTACGGATACTGAATCCATCACAATATCTACTGCTACACCGGAAAGTCTCTTTTGCTCTTCTATATTAATACCCAGTTTCGCAAAAGTTTTTAAAAGTTCTGGGTCTACTTCATCTAGGCTTGCTAATTCTGGCTTTACTTTTGGAGCTGCGTAATATTTAATTGCCTGAAAGTCAGGTTTTTGATATCGTACATTGGCCCAATCTGGCTCTTCCATCTTTTCCCAAATTCGGAATGCCTCCAAACGCCAATTGGTCATCCATTCTGGTTCATTTTTCTTTGCAGAAATCATGCGGACAATATCCTCATTGATTCCCACGGGAAAATCTTCATACTCTATATCAGTATAAAAACCTGCCTCGTATTCTTTATTTTCTAAATCAACCCGAAGGTCGTCTTCTGTATATTTTGCCATTATTTCTTACGATTCCAGAGTTATGATCATGGATTCAATATGTTTGGAAATTTGTTTTCTCTCTTAGGTTTTGAATGCTTTTACAAACTAAAAGACTCCCCGCATCCACAAGTTCGGGATGCATTTGGATTATTAAAGATAAATCCCTTACCATTTAGACCTCCTGAAAACTCTAAGGTTGTACCGGCTAAATATAAGATGGATTTTTTTTCCACCACTACTTTAATTCCATTATCTTCATATACTTGATCTCCATCTTGTACTTGATTATCAAATTTTAATACATATTCTAGCCCACTACATCCCCCACTTTTAACGCCAACTCGTATGAAATCATTATTTGGATCAAAGCCCTCCTCTGTCATGAGTTGTATTGCTTTTTGTTTGGCTTGATTACTTACTTGTATCACTTCTTTTTATTTAGACTGATTCTAAGGCAAAGGTACGAAAGTGATATCGTATATAAGTCAATTGCTATATATAAATAGTATAGTTAAATTATATTAAAAAACAGCCGAAGAAAAGGCTATTATCCAATAATAACTTATTGAAATTTTATTGTATACTGTCCAGAGCTGTTGTGGGTAGCGCGTTCTGCACGCACATAGCGCCGTACCCAGGATGTGGTAGTCTGTACTACACATGGATCTGATATACCTCTTGATTTTTTAGCAGAAACGACACGGCCAGAGGCATCTACCACGTAGGATATAATGATTTGCCCTCTCGCATCACAAGAATGATTAGGAAGAGATCCTCCCCTCCCAAGCGTACCGGGAATGAATCCTATGAGTTTTCTATCTTCTCCTACAGTGCTATTCCCATCACTGTCTCCCCCTCTGGGATCTCCAGCATTTCCAGGAGTTCCCGTACTGCCCTGCCCTGTTTTGGATTTTCCTTTTCCAGATATAAAATTACCTATCGCCTTACTTGCCTCCGGTGAAATTGAGGAGTTAGTAGTAGAAGATTTTTTTCCTTTTATAACTTTTTTTTGAGAAGAAATTGATTTTTTTTCTGAAGGTTTTGTGGTGTTTCTGTTTGTTGAAATTCCAGTGATTTCTTTACTTGTAGTAGGCTGTGCCTCAGTAATTGTAGCTGGAGAATTAGATCTTTCTTGAGCAAAAGAACCTGGCGACAATTGTGTAGATCCAGCTAACTCAACTGGAGCGGGTTCCTCTGTTCCATTTCCTATATCTTGTTGATTATCTCCAAAATTTAGCAACATAGCGGTAACTGGTGCGGTAAGATTCTCCTCCTTTTGTGTTTTTATAAACCGGTAGGTATAAAGAAAAAGGAATAGTAAACTCCCGATAATTGCTGTAAGTAAAGCGCTTATTCTTTTTATTTTCTGATGCTCTTTATTGAAATAAGATGGTGATATATGAAATGAGGGGTTTCGCATTCAGATGTTTTTTAATCAGCTAATGTGGCTAAAGATATCCCTAACTTATTTTTTTCGGCAATATTCATTAAATAAACGACATCTCCGTGTGTTGACATTTTATCTGCCTTTATACTAAATATTTTCTGCTTGCCTGCCTGCAAAAGAGGAAGTAATTTTTGTTCCACCTGTTCTTTAGGAGTTGGCTGTTGATCATTTTGAAAAAAATATTGTCCCTCTTTATTCACTGTAATACTTATAGGTACAGTCTCTGGCTGCGCAGCATCAGTAGCACTTGGCAAATCTACTTGTATAGCACTCTGGGAAATAGCGGAACTGGTGATCATAAAGAAAATTAATAACAGAAAAATAATGTCTGTCATTGATGCCATACTAAATTCCGCATTGGCACGAGATCTTCTTTTTAACTCCATTTCTATGCTTTATTAATCACATCTTGGAAAATATTGCTATCCTCCTGTATTACAGCAATCTTTTTATCGAGCATACCTACTAAAAGATTATACAAGATATAGGCTGGTATTCCTACAGCTAATCCTGCAGCGGTGGTACCCATTGCAGTATAAATTCCTTCCGCTAATAACTTGGGACTGATATTTCCTGTCACATTTGAAATTTCAAAAAACGCCATGATCATCCCTATTACAGTACCTAGAAAGCCAAGCATAGGGGCAGCACCTGCACAGGTGGCAAGGATGGGTAAATTAGCTTCTAACGTAGCAACTTCTTGCTGACCTTGAGCTTGCATTGCAGAATTAATATCAGACATAGGTCTGCCTATTCTTAATAATGCTTTCTCAATAATTCGCGCTTGAGGAGAGGAATCTTGAGAGCAAATCCTCTGAGCTTCAGCTACATTCCCCTGATGAAGTGCAGCAGTTATTTGCTCCAACAACAAAGATTTTTTTTTGCATTTTCTATAAAGTAAAAGCCTTTCAATAAAAATATATACTGCAATTAGTCCCAATAAAAAAATGAGAGCCATTACTATATTAGAGGCTAATCCTCCGGATGTCATTATGTCCCAGAGCGAAAATACTTGGGTAGTTTTAGTTTTCAATGCGTAAATATTAGGTTACTAATGTTAAGAATCTTCATAGGCATCTCCATCTTGCACCTCTGCGATATTGCAATATGATTTTAATTTAAAAGGTATTTCATTCTCGGTAAGTCTATAAAAATCATTCATCATTCCTTCCATTTTACAAACTAGAATCTCTTGTGAGTCTTTGTTTTCTTTAGTAAAAGAAATTTTACATTCTGTAACAAATGAATCTTCATCATCAAAGATATCCAGCTCTATAAAACTGTAGCAATCTTCAGTAGATAGTTCTAGTGTTTGTAGTGTAAGATCTTCTCCAGACAATTCAATATCTTTTATTAAGAGTTCTATCTGAGGAAATTTATATTGGAGAGAGTCATCGTCCACGTGATCTAATGAATCATCAGAACAAAATTCTGCATCTAGCAAATATTGTCCTTGCGCGTATGCGGCTTTGGCGAATGCGTTCTGTAATGTATAACGAAGCGTTTCTTCCGGGTGGTATATTTTTAATAGCCCTTTGTTCATCGAAGGTGGATGGTTTTATGCAAGGCAAATATATAAATTAAGGAGTTGACGGCGGTTTTATTTTAATCAGTAATGATAATTTACCCTACATTTGTTTTTTAAGTGACTATTTTATGAAAATTTCATCTGGAATACTGAGCATTCTGGTACTTCTCAGTTTTTTTTCTTGCAAACAAAAAGACCATCCTATTGCAAAAGAAACACCTATGCAGATAGATAGTATAGCCAAGAAATATTATACTCAATACCTAAAATTCTACCCAATAGAGGCTACATCCCAAGGTAAATTAGCTTTTAATTCCGAATTAAATATACCTTTTACTAAAGAAAATATAACAAAGGAGAGCGGTTTTTATGGAGAAATTTTAGGTTTATTAAAAAAACTTAGTGTGAAAGATATGTCCGAAAGGGAAAAATTAATTTATTACACACTAGATTATTCATTAAAGGATAAAATTCAAGGCTTTTCACATCATAATGATGAAATTCCTTTTACACAGTTTATTGGACTTCCATTAGAATTTCCTTTAATGGGTTCTGGAGAAGGAATTCAGCCCTTTAAAACAAAAAAAGACTACGAAAACTGGCTTTCCCGAATGGAAAAATTTCCAGCCTGGATGGACGCTGCTGAAGATGCATTTAGAAGAGGATTAAAAAGCGGTAATGTTTTACCTAAAATTTTAGTTCAGAAGATGATTACACAGATGAATTCTGATGAAATAGTGACCAAAAACATTAAAAAAAATATATTTTATAAACCTATACTATCCCTTCCTGATGAGATTTCCAGCGAGGATAAACAGAAAATTACTGCCCAATATGAAAGCGTAATTTTATCTAAAATAATCCCAGCGTATAAAGACATGGGTAAGTTTTTAGAAACAGAATATCTTCCAGGCGCAAGAATTACCCACGGATTATATGCTATACCCAAGGGAAGAGAAGCCTATGAATACGCTGTTAAATCCTGGACTACCACCCAGCTAAAGCCGGAGGAAATCTACCAAATGGGTCTTCGAGAAGTAGAAATGCTTAGCAAACAGATGCTTGAAATACAAGCATCAATGCATAAGACAGGAAGCCTACGAACTTTCCTTAATGAGCTAAAAACAGATCCCAAAGCCATGCCTTATAAAACATCGAAGGAAGTATTAGATGCATTTGCTGCTATCCAACAAAGATCCGCACCGGGAGTGAAATTAATGTTTAAAAATCAACCTAAAACATCCTTCCAAATAAAGCAAACAGAAAAATTCCGAGAAAAAACAGCCAGTGCGGAATATGTACAAGGTTCTCCCGATGGAAGTAGACCTGGAATATTCTATATCCCTCTACCAGAACCTTCCAAATTTAATATTACAAGTGGGATGGAGTCTCTATTTTTACATGAAGCCATCCCTGGGCATCACTTTCAGATTTCCCTTCAGCAAGAAAATACATCATTGCCAGAATTTATGCGTTTCAGTTGGATAAATGCCTATGGGGAAGGATGGGCACATTATACCGAGACTTTGGGATTTGAGTTAGGGCTGTATCAGGATCCTTATCAAAAGATGGGATATCTTAGTGACCAAATGTTGCGCGCGGTACGGCTTGTAATAGACACAGGTATTCACACGGGGAGAATGTCTCGTGAAGATGGAATAGCCTATTTTCTAGATCATGTATCTTATGATGAAGCCTCTGCAACAGCCGAAGTGGAGCGTTATATGTCTTGGCCTGGACAAGCATTAGGATATAAAATTGGAAGCCTTAAAATATTAGAACTCAGGGAAAAAACCAAAAAAAGACTTGGGGGAAGATTTTCTTTGGCAGCTTTTCACCAAAGAATATTGGAAAGTGGCTGCATCCCACTCAGTATTTTAGAGGAAAGAATTGCCGAAATGAAATAGAAATCTCCTTAACTTAATATACTACATACTTACTTTATCCTTATTTATAAGCTAGTTAAAATCCATATCCTCCTTTTATGAAAATTTACAAATTAGTAAGTTTACTTGCTTTCCTTATTTTTAATATGTCATTTTACGGGCAAAAAATTATTTCCGGAAGGGTTCTTAATTCATCTGGTGCGGGCGTACCATCTGCCAGCGTAACAATAGAACCTGAGGGAAAAGAAGAAATATTGGCCTATGGCATTACCAATCCCAGTGGAGAGTTTAAAATATCGGTAGATACGGATTTGCCTAAACTTAGTGTTAAGGTAAAAGCCTTTAACTATAAAACTGAGGAAAAAGTAATATCTGCTGTCACACAAAGTGTTCAATTTAAGGTAACCGAGGATATTCGGCAGCTAAAAGAAGTGGTATTAAAGGCTAAAATGATAACCCAAAAAGGGGATACTATTTCGTATGATATAAAGTCTTTTGAAAATAAATCCGACCGGTCCCTGGCAGATGTCATGCGGAATATGCCTGGTGTAGAAGTAAAAAAAGACGGTTCTATTTTATTCCAAGGTAAGGCCATTTCAAAATTTTATGTAAATGGTAAAGACCTGATGGAGGGCGGCTATGGTATTATTAGCAATGCCCTTCCCAAGGGGGACGTTACCAAGGTTGAAATATTGCAAAATCATCAGCCCTTAAAAATTCTTAGAGATAAAGTACCCACTGAAGATGCCGCTGTGAATGTAGTTTTAAAAAAAGCCACCACTATGACAGGGCGTGGGGAAGTAGGCGTAGGACTTTCTCCTTTTCTTTGGAATATTAAATTAACACCGATGTTTTTTGGAAAAAACACCCAATGGGTAGTAAATTATAAGACCAATAATTCTGGTGAAAATTTAGCAGATGAATCCAATATGATGGCCTTCGGTAATAGATATGAAGGTTTTCGGCGCAGTGCTGCACAGAATACTTGGCTATCTACTACGCAGGCCGCTACTCCACCGGTGGATATGAACCGGTATTTATTCAATACTATCCATTCATTCAGTGCAAATATTCTTACATCTCCATTTAAAAGTAAAGAATGGGAAGTGAAAGCCAACACATCCTACGTAAATAATGCTATAGACAATGGCACAGAATCACGCGTAACTACTCTACTAAACGGATTGGAAAATACAGTAACCCGGTCCATTCTTACTCGTAGATATACCGATAAAGTGCGTGGAGAACTCATCTTTTTAAATAACTCTGAGAAAAATTTCTTTAAAAATACCACTACATGGAATGGCTTTTGGCAAAGAAATCAATCCGATGTTAGAAGAATTTCTACTTCAGATTTTTTACAAAATCAATCACTTCGCTCTCCTTCTAGCAGTATAGAAAATTCACTAAGCAGTGTTTTACCTGTAGGGAAACAGCTGATAAATATAATGTCCTATTTGAAATACCAGCAAGATACGCAAGATTTGCAATGGAATTCGGATCCACTTTTTGGAAATAGCTACAATTTTGATGCAGGAAACTGGCATCAACAAGCTAAAATTACAGAACTGACAGCAAATCATAGCGCATCATATATATTTAGTTTAAAAAATTGGACATTTTCTCCAAGAGTAGGACTTGATTATACTAAGCAAAGCCTTCAATCCCAATTTTATGCAAATGATAATGCCATCCAAAATATAAAAAATGACCAGATTTGGACCTTAATAAAACCTTATGGAGAAATGGAGGTGAATTATAAAGGGGATAATCTCAATGCCAGCTTAAGCCTTCCGCTTAGCCAAGAAAATAATACTATAGAAGATCGTTTTTTCAATAAAAAAGAAAAATATTCTCCGGTGGTCTTCTCCCCTTCCCTATTCGCCTATTATAATTTTGCTAGCTTTTTTAAGCTTAGCACTTTTGCAAGTAGGAGGTATAATACGATCGGTTTTGGAGAATTATATTATGGTACACTCTTTTCCTCACCTACCAATTTGGGTTCCAGGATTATCCCACTCCAGATGGCAAGATCGGAATCTGTAGGTACATCGCTAGATTATAAAAATCCACTAAATAATGTTTTCTCTAATGTGCGGTATTCTTATACTAAATCCAAGAGGAACTTTATTTCCACCATCATCCGAGATCAAAACTTAAATGTAATTATCGGGCAATTGGAACTCGTGACTCGGCCTGTAACCCAGTCCTTCACAGGTAATTTGGGTAAATATTTTCCTAAGATTAAAACCAATGCGAGTGTAAACTTCGCTTATTTAACATCCAACTCTTTTAGCGCAAACCAATACCTTCCAAATCCTGAAATACTCTTACGGGAAACCGAAAATACTAATACTACCTATGAGTTTAAATTTAGTAACAACTATTTTAAGTGGTTTACAATAGATTATATACTTTCCGCAAGCAAGTCAAAGAGCCTAAACAAAACAGACCAAATTACGCGCACCATTACCAGCTTATCTCAGAATCTTTCAGCCTTTGTTTATCCTTTGGAAAATCATAGTATTGGCGTTACCTATGAGGATAGTAGGCAGACGAATGAAGGAGAAAAGTTCGGGAACAGATTTCTGGATCTCGCATACCAATACACTTGGGAAAAACGGAAAATGGATTTTGAATTGAAATGGTTCAATATTCTAAATACCAAAGAATATGATGAATTTAGCGTATCTGGAGATAATCTCGTAACCTCAAGAACCCACTATAATCTGCGACCTTCACAGGTAATGCTTAGTATTAAATTTAATTTTAAATAAAACTGTATGAAAAATCTAAAACTTCTTTTAGTATGTCTCATTTTCGGATGTTCTTTACTCTATAAGAGCCAAGTAAGAAAATATGAGTACAAATATGATTATCAAATAGACTCCACCAATGCTGCCAGTTCATCTACAGATTTAATGGCGCTCTACATCTCTAAAGATGGTAGCCTTTTCCATAGTATTTCCGGGGAGAAAAATGATAGTGTTCGCAATGCACTACTAGATAAAGCTTATAAAAACACCAATAGGAATAATGGTAATATTGTTTTGAATGCGTCAGGTTCCAAAATGAACTCGCAATTACAAGATGCTGTAAGGACTCAAATAACTCAAGGCAAAGCAGAAACTTATTGGCAGAGAAACATAGGAGCTAATAAATTTTTAATTAAAATACAGAGGAAACCTATATGGAAACTTCATCCTGAAACCGATACATACCAAGGATATAAAATTCAAAAAGCTAGCACCCATTACGGAGGTAGAGACTGGATAGTTTGGTTTACTCCAGATATTGCAGAATCCGAAGGTCCTTTCTTATTAAAAGGGCTTCCAGGATTGGTTTTAAAGGCAGCAGACAGTAAAGGCTATCATAAGCTTGAATTGGTAAAGATGAAATCTGTTTCAGAGATGCCTAAGGAATCTCAAAAAAGCCATTTTGGTGGGACTACTGTGGTGGCTACGGAAAAACAATTTCAAAAGGCTTGGAAAACTCATTTAGAAGATCCTACAAGAGAATTTAAAAACTTTATGGAAAATAATTCCCGATCCAATAATGGTGAAAGAGTTGTATTTAAAAGTGTGGGCACTTTTAATAATGAACCTATTGACCCTAAAGATTTGGAAGTTAGACTCAAAGCCCAACTTGCCAAGAAAAATAATCCGATTGATCTTACTGTATATTATGGAAAAGACACCAAATAGATTGTAACCAAATAAAAAAATAGGGCTCGGAGAATAGATCGAGCCTTTTCTATGCCTATTTTTACCGCTATGAATATCATATCTCAATTACCTGCTATCAAAACATTCGTATTCGATGTAGATGGTGTATTTACAGATGGAAGCATCCTTTTGGAATCCTCCGGAAGCATGAGCAGAAGTATGAGTGTTCTAGATGGCTATGCTATACAGGAAGCTTTAAAATACGGCTTTGATATCATAATAATCACCGGAGGAGATGATCCTGCTGTTCGCAAAAGGTTTGAATATTTAGGGGTTCAACATTATTTTTCTAAAATTCAAAATAAAATAGACTGCTTTCTTGAACTGTGCCAAAGACACTCTTTTCGCCCAGAGAATAGTTTTGCCGTAGGAGATGATCTTCCAGATCTTGCCGTAATGCAACATTGCGCCATCTCTGCAGCTCCTCCCAATGCCGTTCCCGAAGTTTTGGCTAGTGCGGGAATAATTTTACAAACCCCTGGGGGTAAAGGTGCTGTGCGGGAATGTGTGGAAATGGTGCTCCGCGCCCAAAAAAAATGGGGAATCTCTACATTATCATCTATATCTAAATGAAACTTTCTAAACCTCTTATTTTAGGCTCTTCCTCTCCCAGAAGAAAAGAACTTTTGGAAAATATGGGAGTTGAATTTTCTCAGAAAAACCTAGAGGCAGATGAATCCTATCCTACCAGCTTAACTGGAGCTGAAATAGCTTCTCATATCGCAATAAATAAAGCTAATTCTTGCAAAAAATTAGATAATGGCTTACTTCTTACTGCAGATACCATTGTGGAACTTAAAGGCAGAATATTAGGTAAGCCTAAGAATAAAGCAGAAGCCGCTGAGATGCTATCTTTATTGTCCGGAGAGGAGCATCAAGTACATACGGCTTTTTGTCTATCATGGGAGGGGAATATTATAGTTCGCTCAGATACAGCCTCTGTATGTATCGCCACAATATCAGAGAAAGAAATTGACTATTATATTGAAAATTACCACCCATTTGATAAAGCAGGATCTTATGGTGTTCAGGATTGGCTTGGTATATGCAAAATAACTGCAATTACAGGTAGTTTTTACACTATTATGGGTCTAAATACGCATCAGCTATATCAGGAATTGCAGCATTTTAGAGCCTAATATTTTAGGCTGTTTTTTCAGAATCTTGTACTAGTGCATTAAGTGTTGAGAGTTCTTCCGGGCTAAGGTCTCGCCATTTTCCACTCGGTAAATCCAAATGGATATTCAGCACGCTAACGCGCTTAAGTTTTTTAACTTCATATCCTAAATATTCGCACATTCTGCGGATTTGTCTATTAAGACCTTGAGTAAGAATAATTTGGAAATGCACCTGATCTATTTGCTCTACCTCGCATTTTTTGGTTACAGTATCCAAAATAGGTACGCCAGACCTCATTTTTTTTAAAAAATCTTCCGTAATAGGCTTATCTACACGTACTAAATATTTTTTTTCATGCCCATTTCGGGATCGTAGTATTTTATTAACAATATCTCCGTCTGATGTTAACAGTATAAGTCCTTCGCTATCCTTATCTAATCTTCCAATAGGAAATATCCGGGTGGGATATTGGATATAGGCTATAATATTGTTTTTTTCCCGAACTCTATCTGTGGTACATACAATACCAGTAGGTTTATTAAAGGCTAAATATACATGCTCTTTATCCGCTTGTGCTTTCACATTTTTCCCTTGCACAGTGATGGTATCGGCATCTGTAACCTTTTGCCCCATTTCAGCAGGATGATTATTTATCAATACTTGGCCTGATTCTATATATCGATCTGCTTCACGGCGAGAACAGAAGCCTATTTCGCTAAGATATTTGTTGAGTCTTGTAGGGTTTTCGGACATGATGATGGTAATACAATTTCTTACCTTAGTGGGTGTAAATCTGTATTAATTTTTATTAAAAGTAAAAGGCAATTTCGGTAATTTAGCACTACTTAGAAACATTTGTTACATTTACATTTTTAAGAAACTTCATGCTGCGATTTCGCCACAATATACTTTCCTTCATATGCATAGCAATGGCATGTCTATGTATTACCACATGCGCCACCAAAGGTAGAAAAAATTCAAAAAAAAATAGGGTCTTAAAAGAATTCAGAACTCAGTACAATACCCTCTTTAATGCTGAAGAAGCATATAAAGCAGAGCTTACTGCCAGGAAAACGGCATTTCAAGATAATTTTTATGATGAATTTCTTCCCATATTTCCATTAGACAGCCTAATATCAAATATAGAAAGTATGCCTACAATTACTTCATCTACTGCAATATCCGGAAACAGAAACAGCAGCAGGGAAGTGGAGGAAGAAGCTGGCTTTGGTGCAGAAGGGAAGAGCGGGAACTTTGGAAAACTAGGAATGCCTACCTCTTCCAGAAGAAATTCCAGAAACGACATTCCAGAAGGAGAAATGGAAAAAAAGCCGGCCACACGCCTTGAAGTTGCTGAAGCCAAGGCCAAAAAAGCAATAGATAAATTTGGATTCGTAAAAAATGGTGAGGAAACGAATAAGAAGGTTTTTGATGCCTATTTACTCATAGCAAAAGCCAGAATTTTTATGGGGAAACCTCTACAATCTTTGGATGCTTTTAATTTCCTCTTTTCTAAAATGAAAAATGATAAGCGCATTAATGAAGCTTACATCTGGCAAGCAGTGGCATATACCCACTTGGGGAATTTTAATAGAGCTAATGAACTTTTTGAAAGAATTAAATCCAAAGAGCTTAGCTCCAAAGAAAGTTTAGAATTCCACCTTCGTTACGCTGACCTTTTAATAAGAAGTAAAGAGTACGATAGAGCCATTTCCGAATTAAATATGGCAAAATCCTCCAAAATTTCCAAAGCACAGGATAGTAGAGTAAGTTATATTTTAGGCCAGCTCTATGCACATCAAAAAAACTTTGCCGCAGCAAGAAAAAGTTTCGAAGAAGCTTACGCAAAAGCATCAGATTTTGAATTTGAAGTAAAATCCCAAATAGAAATAGCAAAAACTTTCCATACCAATACCATGGATAATGGTGGTTACAATGCTGCCAATGACTATTTAGATAAAATTTCAAAAAAAGGAACATACGCTTCTCGTAAAAACGAATTTCTCTATGCTCAGGGATTACTCGCCATGCAGGCAGGGAAGGACAAAGAAGCGGATGAATACTTCCAAAAATCTTTACAAGAAAAACAAAGCGATCCCCAACTTCGCGGGTTGGTATATGAGCAGTTAGGTAAAAATGCACTTCAAAAAGAAGACTACCTAAAAGCAGGTAAATACTATGATTCTGCAGTAGCGGTAATGACATATGCTCCTATAAAAAATAATATTGCGCTCCAGAATAACAGTATCCGCCGCATCGCAGAAAATGATGCTTTAATAAAGAAAAATGATAGTATTCTCCGCATTGCCTCATTAGATCCAAATCAGCAAGAAGCATATTTCGTAGCATATATTTCGCGTTTAAAACAAAAAGAAGCTTCAGAAAACCTTAAACTTCAAAAAGAACAAAATGCTAAAGATTTTCTTAACAGTGATGTAGGAAACAATTCTATATTCGGGAGAAATAATGCTCGCTCTACGGAAGCCGGAAATTTATTTGGTAATTCCTCAGGTAGCTTTTACTTTGCAAGCACTAATACGGTATCTCGAGGCCAGGCCGACTTTAGACAACGCTGGGGTGACCGTGCCTCCGTGGATAACTGGAGATACCTCTCCCGAATGTCTCCATCTGCCGATATTATAAGCAAAGATTCTAATGCTTCTAGCCAAAATCCGCGTCGCTTTGAACCAAGTTATTATTTGGAAAAAATTCCACAAAGCAAGAAAGAATTAGTCCGAATAAAAAATGCCCGCGACACAGCCAGCTTAGGCTTAGGAAGGATGTATGAAAGCTTTTTCGGGAATACTCAATTAGCCACCAAAACACTATTCGCTCTGGTAGCTGCCAAACCTCAAGAAAGTACCGAACAACAAGCATTGTACTCAATATTCTTATTCAATCAAACTAAAAATCCTCAAGACGCAGAACGAGCAAAACAAATACTAATAGAAAAATACCCATATACACCCTTCGCAGAATTTGCTAAAAATCCCAAAGCACCGCAACTGGAGACAAGTAATGCCGAAGCAGAAGCTGCATATAAGCAAGCATATCAGTCTTACGTAGATGAAGATTTCTTAACAGCATCGGAAACTACAGAAAAAGCGTTACAACGCTATCCAAAAGATGCCTTAGCCCCTAAATTTTTACTTTTACGTGCTTTTATTACTGGAAAAACCTCTGGAAAGGATATTATGATATTACAACTGCAACAGCTAAGCCTAAATTATGGCCAAACAGCAGAAGGCGAATATGCCACAGAAGTATTGAAAAGTTTAGGAGGAGGTTCACAGCCTATTATGCGTAACGCTGATGGTTCTATTAAAAGTGAAATACCAACAAATGAGGGAGAAGAAGAGTCGGGGTTTGGAGTGAATACATCTAATGAGTTAGGGTCTACCGAAACCCAAAATGGTAATGCACCCATTACAAATGAAAATAGAATTCCACAACGGGTACAAACAGAAAAAATCATCAATCAAAATCCTCCGATTGACCGTAAAATTAAGTAATATTTAAGATTGAGTTATATCTAAACATTAGATTAAGATAGACACGCTCAAATTACTTCACTTAGGATAATAAATTGTAAAAATTCTACCGAAGATTTTATTCTAACTCTATACAAAATCCTCAAACACCTGAAGCCTAAAACGGTTATTATATACCTTTTTAAACAGTATATAACCTGGATAGTATAGTAATCTATTTTTTAGACGTAGTTATTTTTAAGGTAATTAGGGCTAAAATTTGCCGCATCTATAAAATGACTTTTAGTAAATAGTTCCATTCCTAGTTCTGGCATTGCCTTAGCAGAAGGTAGTACATCTGGAAAAACTTCTTTACAAAATGACTCTATCCAAGGAATTGCTTTTCTGCAGCCATCTCCTATACATACACAGAATTTATTTTCAAAATCCGTAAAAAATTTATTCGCTGAATGCTGGTCACTTTCCTCAAAAATAAAAGGCTGTACAGGTATAAGCTTTGAATAGTTGGAAGCCTCATATGCCGCTAAATATACTTCCATCCTTCGGGCATCCATCATAGAAAAAACCACCTCAAAAGGGGGAATTTCAAAAAATTTAGCCATTTTCGCAAGGATTAGACTGGTATCTGATACCATGAGAGGTACTTCCAAGGCATAGCAATATCCCTTTGCTGCTGCAGCACCTATGCGAAGACCTGTATAACTACCTGGCCCAGCGGAAAGATGAATAGCAGAGAGATCTTTCCATTCTATCTGTGCACCTTCCATGGCATACTCAGCAAATAAATGCAGCTTTTCAGAATGTGCATAACCATCGGATTCTTCCTCGCAAAGAGCCACCAATTCCGGTCCATGAGAAACAGCAACAGAGCAATTTCTGGAGGATGTTTCCAAATGAAGTATATATGGCAATTCCATTATTTTCTAAAAATGGTAGTAGGATCCGCCTGTGCAGCAGGATAAATGCACATTTCTGCGATGCTTACCCGGGAAGGAACTTTTAGGCAATAGGATACAGCCTCTGCTATATCTTCTGCTTGTAAAGCCTCATAGCCTTGGTAAACTTGGGCCGCACGATCAGCGTCATTTTTAAATCGTACCAAGGAAAAATCAGTTTCCACAGCACCCGGTTGAATATTGGTGACTCGGACCCCTTTTTCCGTAAGTTCAAGGCGCATTCCTTCACTAATAACATCTACTGCTTTCTTGGTGGCACAATACACCACTCCATTTACATAGGTTTTGCGTGCAGCCACACTGCTAATATTAATAATTTGAGAATTTTTTGAAGATAATAAGAATGGAATTACGGCAGCTGACACGTGTAAAAGGCCTGCAACATTAGAATCCAGCATCTGGTGCCAATCTGATATGTGACCTGCCTCTAAGGGAGCCAAACCGTGCGCATTTCCAGCATTATTTATTAAGACAGATATGGTTTTCCACTCATCTGGGAGTGAATGAATTGCTTGTGTCACTTCGGCGTTATCGGCGACATCAAATAGTAGACTGTGTACTTCGGTAAAAGATTCACAAAAACTTTTAGTTTTTTGTAATCGTGCCTCATTTCTTCCACAAAGGATTAATCTGAACTGTTTTTTAGCTAAATTTTGGGCAATTGCGGCTCCTATTCCAGAGCTGGCTCCCGTGATAAGTGCTGTTCTCATATTGTTTTAATTTGCATCCCAAGGCTGGAATGCATCTTCCAAATGTGTTATTTTCCAATGGGATTCTTTTCCGGAAATACTTATAATATCAAATCTCACTTCTTGAAATTGAGTATTGTTTTCTAAAAACTGATTGGCAGCCTGTACAAGATGTTTGATTTTTGTTTTGTTTACGGCTTCTTCTGGTGCTGCAAAATCTTTAGAACTTCTTGCTTTTACTTCAACACATATGATTAGATCATCCTTAGCAGCGAAAAGATCTACCTCCGCTTTTCCAGCACGATAATTTGTAGTGAGAATGCGGTATCCCTTATTTATAAGATATTTTTCTGCGGCTTCTTCAGCTTTTTTTCCAAAATCAAAAGATTCAGACATATAACATGCGAGATGTATTTTCTGAAACTTGAAGTACTACTTCCGCACCTATTACTAAAGGAAAATTATCATAAATATGTCCATTGGGGAAACCAAATGCTACGGGAAAATCAAATTCCTTTACATGATGAAAAATTAGATTATAAGCGGTAGTAGAGTAGGGCGAATCATACTCATCTCCTTCCACATCTCCCATTTGAGACATTCCACCGATTATCAATCCTCCAATTTTATTAAAAACACCAGCCAACTTTAAAGCCATCAGCATTCTGTCTAAAGCGTATAATTTTTCTCCAATTTCTTCAATAAAGAGAATTCTTTTTTTAAACTTATAACTGTAATCAGTTCCTAATAGTGCATAAATGAGGGATAAATTTCCTCCAATGAGCTGTCCTCGTGCGGCACCTTGTCTGTTTTGTGCATACGCATCAAACTCAAAATTGGGAAATTCCCCTTCCATCACATTAAATATAGCTTCATACGCATCAGAATTAACTCCAAAAGATGCTTTCCTTAGACTTTGACCATGAATAGAACACACATTTTTTTCTCGTAAAAGCGCCGATTGAAGGGCTGTAACATCCGAATATCCAATAATCCATGGAATATGTTTTTTTTTGCCAAAATCTAAATAGGGCAGTAGATGCATACAGCCATACCCTCCACGGGTGGTCCAGATGGCTTTTACTTCTTGGTCCTGTAGAGCATTATTAAAATCTGTGAAACGCGCCTCTGGGGTTCCAGAATAAGCGTATCCTTGAGAATAACTACCAAAGGTATGTGGCATTACAAAGGCACGGTATCCTCTATCTTCTATCATTCTAATAGCATCCTGGGCATCCTGCTCTGGAACCGCTCCGGCAGGACTAAGAACTGCTATCGTGTCTTCCTTCTCTAAATATTCCGGTATTAGACTTTTTTTTGGCCTATCGAGTAGGATTTGCTGCTTCTGCTTCATTGATTTGTTTATCAAATTGATTAAACTTACTGTAACTCTGTAAAAAGATAAAAATACTAAATATTACAAGCACTACTCCTACAATCCTTCTTATAGTAGTAGCCACTTTTTCAGTGAGTTTTTTATGAAAGATATTTGCGAGATAGATTTTTATTAAATCAATAGTAAGAAATGTGGCAATTACAAGACCTAAATAGAGAATAACTTTTGGGGTCTCCTGAAATTTATTTCTCGCTACTATAACATTTACAAGCCAAAATAACAGAACTCCAATATTTAGAAAATTCATTAATAAACCATTGATGAATGTCTTTATATAATTCTGCTGTATGAGTTTTTCCTCGTTTTCCACATGCATTTTAGTCTTTGTTAAGAGCATATATATGGCGTAAACAAAGATGAGCAATGCCGTAATTTTATAGAAACCTGGATATTGATCTATGAGATGTATAATATCCTCACTTGCAAAATAAGCAATGATAATATACAAAATATCGGCTGATATAACGCCTAAATCCAGTGCAATACCATGTCTATATCCTCGGGTGAAAGAAGTTTCTATTAATAAGAAAAACATGGGGCCTATAAAGACCAAACTTAGCATCACGCCAAGCCCTATGGCAGAAAAAATCAGTTCCAGCATACCTTTACTATTTATTCCTCAGATGGGTGTATAATTTTAAAATCTAATTGTTTCTGGATAAGGTTGGCTTTCATTACCATAATACTTACCTCATCACCAAGGCGAAAAGTATTGCCTGTTCTTTTACCTACCACCATATGGGATTTAGCATCATAATAATAGCTATCGTCCATGAGGTCACGAGTTTTTATTAGACCTTCAGCTCCGTTTTCTGGAATTTGGACCCAAAATCCGAATTCGGCAACGCCACTAATAATACCTCGGAATTCTTGGCCTACTTTATCCTGCATAAATTTCACCTGCATATATTTTATACTGTCCCGTTCTGCATCTGCAGCCATTTTTTCACGCTGGCTACAATGCTGACACATTTCCTCATAATCATCTCGCATCGGCGATCTGCCACCCAATAAATAGTGCTGAAGAAGGCGGTGTGCTAAAACATCTGGGTACCTTCGGATGGGTGAGGTAAAGTGTGAATAATATTCAAATCCCAGCCCGTAATGTCCGATAGGATTAGTGGAATAGATAGCCTTCGACATACTTCTCATAGCAAGAGTTTCTATCATATTTCCTTCTGCTTTATTTCTAACCTCCTTTAATAGCTTATTCATGGATTGGGCTGTGTGTCGGGCATTAGAAATATTCATTTCATATCCAAAGGTTCCCACAAACTCCTTGAGAGCCTGAAGTTTTGCAGGATCCGGATCATCATGTATTCTATAGATGAAGGTGCTACCCGTAGGTTCGTTATTTCTATTGAGACTCACACGCTCTGCTACGGCTTTGTTTGCCAAGAGCATGAATTCTTCAATTAAGTTATTAGAATCTTTTGGAATTTTAAAGTAAACACCTATGGGATTATTTTTTTCATCTAAATTAAAACGAACCTCACTTCTTTCAAAAGTAATAGCGCCATTGGCTATGCGTCTTTCCCTGAATTTTTTAGCCAAAATATTGAGACTCATAATTTCTTCGGCAAAATCTCCAGTTCCTGTCTCTATTCTTTCTTGAGCTTCTTCATAGGTGAATCGCCTATCCGAATGCGTTACAGTCCGGCCAAACCAAGATTTCTTAATATTAGCATCATCATCAATTTCAAAGACGGCGGAGAAGGTATATTTATCCTCATTGGGCCTAAGACTACACACACCGTTTGAGAGTTTTTCAGGAAGCATAGGGACCACACGATCCACCAAATACACAGAAGTTGCTCGTGCGTAGGCCTCTTCATCTAGTAAGGTATCTGGATGCACAAAATGGGCAACATCTGCTATATGTACTCCTATTTCCCATAGCCCATTTTCTAGGCGACGAACTGAGAGTGCATCATCAAAGTCTTTGGCATCTTTAGGATCTATAGTAAAGGTAGTAATGCCGCGCATATCCCACCTTTTTTCTAATTCATCTGCAGTAATTTCTTCTGAAATGGCAGCGGCTGCCTCTTCTACTTCTGGTGGGAACTCATAGGGTAGGTCATAATCTGCAAGGATAGAGTGAATTTCTGTCTCATGCTCTCCAGGAGCACCTAAAACCCGAGTTATTTCACCCACTGGATTCTTAGAATTTGCAGGCCAATCAATTAATTTTGCTACTACTTTATCCCCATCATAAGCACCGTTGATTGCATTTTTGGGGATAAACATATCAGTATGAAGAGTTTTTTTATCGAAAACTACAAAACCGAAGTCCTTATGTTCTATATATTCAAAGGTACCTACGAATTCTTCCTTATGTCGTTCTATGACCTCTACTACGGAACCTTCCATCTGTTTCCCTTTAAAATGGTAGGTAAGAATCAGTACTTTATCCCCTTGAAATGCATTTTTTACATTTTTAGCGTGAATAAAAATATCTTGATCTAATCCAGGAACTTTTACATAGGCATTACCCGCTTGGTTGAAGTCTATAGTACCTGTAACAGTTCCCTTAATTTTTAGGTTTACGATATATTTACCCTTTTCGGTTTCTTGAATTTTTTCCTCTGCCAGTAGCTGGTGCAGAGCCTGAATAATTAATTCCCGTTCACGGGGATTCTTATACTCTACAGCATTTGCAATCTGTTTATAGTTGTATATTTTTGTAGGGTTTTTATTAAGAAAATCCAGAATGAGTTTACCTACTTCCTTCAATTTGGTATCCTTTTTCGCACTGAAAAATTTTGGTTTTTTGTTCATTCTTTGTATTCTTTTGGAATGGCAATTTTATCTACCCTTCGCTGGTGTCTTCCACCTTCAAAGCTTGTGGCTAGGAAAGTTTTAACCATTTCTAAGGCTAGCTCTTCTGAAATGAAGCGTGCAGGTAGTGCCAGCATATTGGCGTCATTATGTTGTCTTGCCAGAGCTGCTACCTCTACTGTCCATGCCAGTGCGCAGCGTATTTTTTGGTATTTATTGGCCGTCATTTGGACACCATTTCCACTTCCGCAGATTAGAATCCCAAAATCGCATGTTCCTTCTGAAACCTCTTTGGCTGCAGGATGTGCAAAATCTGGATAATCTACAGATTCTTCTGTGCATGTACCAAAATCTTTAAAATGGTATGTACTGGAAAAGGTTTCTATAATTTTTTTTTTAAGCGCGGGAGATGCATGGTCTCCTGCAATTGCGATATGCAACATATTGGCTTTTTCACAAAGTTACTTTAAATAATTTTGAGTAAGGGTAGCAAATTTTGAATTTCTAGCTAATATTAAATATCATTTTAGCTTATTGGTTACCAAACAGTTAATAAACAAATCAAAGTTTTCGATTTTTATAAATCCTTATATATTATATGGAGTAGTGTCTAATAAAAATTAGTAGAATTTAGCAGTAAATTATATTATAGAGAATTTTTCTATTCAATACTAAACTTTATTAGCAAGAAATTTAATTCTCACTTTTATTACTGGTATGTAATTGATTTAAATAAATAAGGATAAGCATACAATATTTTTCCATCTTCAATTAAAAAACTTTAATATTTCTCTCATTAAAAACAAAAATTTACAACGAGTATTTAAATAAAATTCTTTTATACCAAAGGTCCAGTTGGGCATTAATTAAATTTAATTACAGCTTAAAATATTGATTCTGGAAAATTTATCACTTATGATTGTCTCCTTATCATTTAAATTTTACCTTTAAAGAACATAATTTTTTAGTATTAAATATTATGTTATATAGAATGTGGATAAGTCAAGGATTTAGTAAAAAGAAGTCTTTAAAATGATGGGGATAAATAAATGTAACTGGTGTTAATCTTATTACAATAAATTCCGTATGGAGTGGCATCTCCGAAAAAGTTTCACCATTTGGCCTATTTTTTCTTGGGACTTATTTTAGGTTTATCCACATAATTTTTGAAAATTTACTAGATGATTTACGGTTATGTTAATAAGTGGATAAACATAGTAAATACTTGAATCTCAATTAAAATCGATTAACAATAAAAACAAATATATTCTCAAAAACGGGGAAAAATATTGTTTTCCACTATTGCGACTTATCCATTATCATACAGCATTATCTTTAATTATTTAAGTATACTATTATTTAAAATAAACTTGAAGATGTAAAGATGGGGTGGGGGAAAAGCTTTTATGTATTTTGAATTTTGGCTGTGTATCTTTGTGGCAAACAAATTACATATGCAAAATAGTTTTTCTGATTTTGATTTTTCTGGAAAAATTGCTCTTATGCGAGTGGATTTTAATGTCCCGCTGGATGAGAAAAAAAATATTACTGATGCTACTCGCATACAAGCCGCTAAAGACAGCATAAATACTGTACTACAATCAGGAGGAAAAGTTGTTCTTCTTACCCATTTTGGTAGACCGAAAGGTAAAAAATCCGAGGAATTCTCCTTACAATCTTTAGTTCCACAGCTTGAGGAGATTTTAGGACATTCTATCAATTTTTTAGAAGATCCTACTTCTGTAAACGCTCGAAAATGGATTGAAGATTTTCCCGAAAAAAGTCTTATTCTCTGTGAAAATATTAGATTCTATCCAGGTGAGGAAAGCGGAGACGATTCCTTTGCGACACAGCTTGCAAAATTAGGGGATGTTTATATTAATGATGCTTTTGGGACAGCGCATCGTAGACATGCCAGCACTGCAGTATTAGCTGAGAAGTTTTCTAAAACGAAATTTTTCGGTTTATTAATGGAGAAAGAATTACATGCAATAGAGAAAGTTTTGAAAGAAGGTAAACATCCTATAACAGCTGTTATAGGAGGAGCTAAAGTAAGTTCCAAAATTACTGTAATAGAAAATATTTTGCCAGCTATTGATCATTTAATCATTGGAGGAGGAATGGCTTTTACTTTTATACGAGCTAATGGTGGTATGGTAGGAAAAAGTATGGTGGAAGAGGATAAAATTGAATTAGCTGTAGACCTTATGCGTAAATGTGAAACATATAATGTAAAACTTCACCTACCTGTGGATGTCATCGCTGCCAGTGAATTTAATAATGCCAGTGAAACTTCAGAAGAAGATATAATGAAGATACCTTTTGATAAAATGGGATTGGATGTAGGCCCTAAATCCAGAGCACTTTTTCATGATGTAATTTTAGATAGCAAGACAATACTTTGGAATGGTCCTTTAGGTGTATTTGAGATGCCAACTTTTGCGAAAGGAACGGTGGCATTAGGGGATGCAATAGCAGAAGCAACAGCTTTAGGAGCATTCAGTTTAGTGGGAGGTGGAGATAGTGTAAGTTTTGTAAAACAATTCGGATATGAAGATAAGGTAAGTTATGTGTCTACCGGAGGAGGTGCGATGTTAGAAAGTCTTGAGGGTAAGGAATTGCCGGGAGTTGCTGCTATTACTGCAAAAAATTAACCTTCAGAAATAGGTCTATTTTAAAAGATCTATTTTTTTTCGATACAATATACCAAAGATGAATATTCAGTAGATTTTATAGCCTTAATATTTGATTTTAATCCAATCCAAGTACCTGAAATTGGAAAAATTGTATTATTCCTGTATTTTTCAGCAGTTATTGAAATATAAAATGCATCCCAAACCAAGGGATGTATTTTTGCTAATGCCACTTGATCTTTATACAAGTGAATTAGATTTTTCATTCCTTTTTGGGAGAAATGATATAAATGTCTCGGTACATCCCATGCTGCCCAATACTGGGCATAGTAATTAGCATCATAAGAATTAAAATTGGGTACAGCTAGAATAAGTCTTCCTTTTGGTTTTAATTTTTTAATGAAAAATTCTAAATATTGGGTAGGGGAGGGGAGATGTTCAAAAACATGCCACAAACAAATAGTATCAAAATATAAGTCAGGTATGTCTTCTATTTTAGAATACAGCTTAATAGAATCTTTATACTTCAAATATTTCCCAGTATCAAGATTTGATTCAAAACCATATAATTTCCAATTTTTCTTCGAAGCTACAAAATCTAAAAAGGCACCATTTCCACAACCAAAATCTAACAAATTATGATCAGTAGATTCTGTATCTGTTAATAGTTTTAATTTAGATTTAAAGTTGATTTTTTGAATAAGGAAATAGACCTGTGAAAGAATAGACTCTTTATTGTTATGCTTGTGAGAGATATAATTTTCACTATCATAATATGTTTTTATATTTTCTGGAATATCTTGGGTCTCCAAAATACCTGAAATTCCTGAAGCTGAAATTGCAAATTCCTCATTTGAGTAATAATGATCCTTTACTATAATAACCGGTTTCACGTGAAACTATTTGTTTAAATATATCATTAGTACTTGGATATCTGCTGGGGAAACACCTGAGATTCTGCTTGCCATACCCAAAGTTTCAGGCTGTATAGCTATTAGCTTTTGTTTGGCCTCTGTACTTAAAGATTGTATTGGTGAGTAATCAAAATTATCGGGAAATTTAAGTTTCTCTATCTTTTTAAACTTTTCAACTTGTTCATTTTCTTTCTGAATGTACCCTTCATATTTTATTCTAATTTCAGCATTTTCCCAAGGTATTACATCTTCATTTTCTAAATTTAATTCTTTAATTATAAAATCTTTAAAGTCTAAAATTTTTATTTCTGGCCTAGTAAGAATCTGACTTATTTTAACTTTTTGATCTATTTCAGAGCCATTTTTTTCTACAATAACAGGGTTTGCATCTTTAGGACCAATGCTTACTTTACGAATATTAGCGACCAGATGATTTAAATTCTCATATTTCTTTTGAATAAGATCATATTTATAGGATTCTAATAATCCAATTTCTGCTCCTATGCGAGATAATCTTTCATCAGCATTATCTTGTCTTAATAATAAACGATATTCTGCACGAGATGTAAACATTCTATAAGGCTCCTCCGTACCTTTAGTTACCAAATCATCGATTAAAACCCCTATATACGCTTCATTTCTGCCTAGAATAACGGGCTCCTTATCATGTGAATATTGATGCGCATTTATTCCTGCCATAAGACCTTGGGCTGCCGCTTCTTCATAGCCAGTAGTTCCATTGATTTGTCCAGCAAAAAACAACCCTTGAATAAGTTTGGTTTCCAGCGTTCTTTTTAATTGAGTTGGTGGGAAATAATCATATTCAATAGCGTAACCTGGACGGAAAAATTTGGCATTTTCAAAGCCTGGAATAAATCGAATTGCTTTTTTTTGAACATCTTCAGGTAAGCTTGTGGAAAATCCATTTACATAAACTTCTACCGTATCCCAACCTTCTGGTTCTGCAAAAATCTGATGTCTTTCCCTTTCTGCAAATCTGTTGATCTTATCTTCAATACTGGGACAATATCTTGGTCCAGTGGATTGTATAGCTCCATTAAACATGGGAGATCTATCAAATCCTGAAGCCAAAATTTCATGTACAATAGGATTAGTATAACTGATAAAACAAGATTTTTGAGTTTTTTCGGCTAATTCATTAGGATGAAAATAGGAGAATTGGGCAGGATTTTCGTCGCCTTTTTGCTCCTCCATTTTAGTATAATCCAGGCTTCTCCCATCTATTCGGGGAGGAGTTCCAGTTTTCATTCTTCCGGATGAAAATCCTAGTTGTACAAGTTTTTCTGTTAAACCAAAGGCTCTTGGTTCACCCATTCTTCCGCCTCCAAATTGTTTTTCTCCAATATGGATTAAACCATTTAAAAAAGTACCATTGGTAAGTACAACACTTTTGGTATAAAAGATTTCACCGGTATTTAGTTTTACTCCTTTTAGTTTTCCTTCTTTAACTAAAATATCGTCTACCATCCCTTGATAAAATTCCAAGTTTGGTAAAGACTCCAAATGCATTCTCCAGTAATGAGCAAATAGCATCCTATCATTCTGAGTTCTTGGAGACCACATTGCCGGACCTTTGGAAAGATTAAGCATTTTAAACTGGATAGATGATTTATCTGAAACGATACCGCTCCCACCACCTAAAGCGTCTATCTCTCTTACAATTTGTCCTTTGGCTATACCACCCATTGCAGGATTACAGCTCATTTGGCCAATCATCTGCATATTCATGGTAATAAGTAAGGTTTTACTACCCATTTTTGCGCTTGCAGTAGCGGCTTCGCAGCCTGCGTGGCCACCACCTACTACGATGGTATCAAATATATTATCCATTATTTACGAATAATTATGTAAGCATGCCGCCGTCCACTTGTAGGACTTGGCCTGTAATATAACTGCTATCATCGGAAGCTAAAAACGCACATGCTTTGGCAATATCTTCTGGTTTGCCTGCCCTTTTTAGAGGTATTTGTTCAGCCCAAACCTCTCTAGTCTTTTCATCCAGTTTTTCTGTCATTTCTGTGGCTATAAAGCCCGGGGCGATGGCATTACATCTTATATTTCTTGAGCCTAATTCTAAGGCTATTGATTTAGTAAATCCTATAACACCTGCTTTAGAAGCTGCGTAATTAGCTTGTCCTGCATTACCACTGATACCAACTACCGAAGTCATATTAATTATGCTGCCTTGTTTGGCTTTCATCATAGGTTTTATGCATGCTTTTGTAATATTAAAAACTGATTTTAAATTGGTATTAATTACGGAATCCCAATCAGTCTCATTCATACGAAGCATTAAGTTATCTTTAGTAATTCCAGCATTATTGATTACAACTTGAATGGAGCCAAAATCTTGAATAAATTTTTCTATTAATTGTTCTGAGGCCGAAAAATCTGATGCGTCAGATTGATATGCTATAATTTTTCCTTTCCCTGAGTATTCAGCTACTAGCTGCTCAGCAAGATCTTTAGATCCTGCATAGGTAAATCCTACCTGTGCACCTTTTTGAATAAAATATTCTACTATTCCTTTCCCTATTCCACGGGAGCCTCCCGTAATGAGAACTGTTTTATTTTGAATCATGTTTTGAATTTGGATTAATGCATACTACCATTTCCCCTTTAAGTTTTCTCTCACCTATAACCTCTATTATTTCCTGCACTGCACCACGAAATGTTTCTTCAAACAATTTAGACAACTCACGAGAAAGACTTATTTGAGTTTGCGGACCACAAATTTCCGATATTTCTTTCAATAATGTATTGATTTTATGCGGACTTTCATAGAGAATACATATACATTTTTCTTGTGCTATTAGCTCTAATTTTGCTTTTCTGCCTTTTTTAGGTGGCAAGAACCCCATGAATTTAAACTCATGAATAGGGAGACCGCTTATTACGAGGGCTGGTACAAAAGCGCAGGCCCCTGGAAGACACTCAAGCAAAATATTGTGCTCTATAGCAGCCTTTGCGAGCAAATAGCCAGGATCCGATATTCCAGGTGTACCAGCATCAGAAATATAGCATATATGTAAATTTTGCTGCGTACATTGCTCTATAATTTTACTAATATCTGCATGTTCATTGTAGGCGTGCAAAGATTTTAATGGTTTAGATACTTGATAATGTTGCAAAAGTTTACCAGATACACGGGTGTCTTCACAAAAAATTATATCCGCTTCTTGCAAATACCGAACAGCACGAAAAGTAATATCTTCTAAATTCCCTATAGGTGTAGGGATGAGGCTTATTTTACCTGACATATAAAGCGTTTTCTACCAGAGTCCAAAGCCTTTGCGCAGCAACATCTTGATTTTTCCAATTTCTTTTATGATATTCATTGCTGAGATAAGCATTAGCCTCATCTCGTGTTTCACATTTTTCTAATTGATCAATGCAGGAAGTATATGCTTCCGCATTGTGATTAAATAATTGTTGAATAAGGAATATTTTATCGTTAAGATCTACCGCCAGCTTTTTATTTTGCGCCAAAGATTCTTTTGTAGTGCCTAAATCGATTGCTGAAGTTTGATTTGATTTTAATTTTGGAATTTTAAGCTTAGATACAGGTTCATTTTCTTGTTGATTATCACAATCTTCTGTTGATGAATTAGAACGGGTAGTATCAACAGTTTCGCTCTTGTATTCTGGATGTAAATTCTCAGTCTGAATCTCTATCAGAGTAGTAGATGTTACTTCATCATCGGTAAGAGAAAGCGTAGTAGTTTCAGATGTTATCTTTTGTTGATAGTCTACCAGCACATCATATTCTATTAATTTTTTAAAAATCTCCAAGAACTTATCTTTATTTTTATGAATACATTCCAAATCCGAGAGTTGACTAAGATCCATGTGGATACGCTCAATATCTTGTGCAAGACTTTGTAATTTTTGAGAAAGTAAATAGGGTTCCATGCGAAATTATGTAACTTTGAAAGTTTTGCTAATATAAAGAATGTATATCGAGAATACAAGTCCAGAAAGTCCTCAGTATCAAAAAGATACTCATTTTGGATGGATAGAGGTTATTGCGGGTCCTATGTTTTCTGGAAAGACGGAGGAATTACTTCGGCGGTTTAGGCGGGCAGAAATAGCAGGTCTAAAAACCATTCTGTTTAAACCGAAAATGGATATACGATACTCTGAGACAGATATTATCAGCCATAATAAATCATCCCTTCCAGCTATTCCAGTGGCATCATCTACAGAAATCCTTGAGCTTTCTGAGGATGCAGAAGTAGTGGGTATAGATGAATGCCAATTTTTTGATGATGGAATTATTTCAGTGGCAAATCAACTTGCAAATTCAGGTAAAAGGATTATTTTGGCTGGGCTGGATATGGACTATAAGGGACAACCTTTTGGACCGATGCCCAATTTAATGGCTATAGCTGAATATGTAACTAAGGTACACGCCATTTGTAGGGAAACCGGAGGTCCTGCACATTATTCAAAGTTAAAAGCAAATAGCATATCTACAGATAAAACTCTTAACCCAATACAACTGGGTGCTGAAGATTCTTATGAAGCAGTATCCAGGAAATTATTTTATACAAAGAATGAATGAATTATTCGGGAAGTGAACTAGCAGAACTTGGTGGAGGTATTTTATTTAATAATAATCAGCAACAAATTCAATTCATTGAGTATGATACTAGAAAAATATATTTTACTAAAAATACTGCATTTGTAGCGATAAAGACAAAAAATCAAGATGGTCATTCTTATATACAAGAAGCTTATAATAAAGGAATACGCTCGTTTATTGTCGAAATACTTCCAGAAAATTATTCAATCTTTCTCGATGCACAATTTATTAAATCACCGTCTTCCTCAAAATTTTTGCATAAAGCAGCACAAGCTCATTTGCGAAAACTAAAGCTGCCACATATTGCAATAACAGGTAGTAATGGAAAAACTATTTTAAAAGAATGGGCATCTGAAGTATTTTCTGTTTCCTATCGTATTTGCAAAAGCCCTAAAAGTTATAATTCTACATTAGGATTATCTCTTTCAATTTTAGCAGCTGGATATGAACATACACTAGGAATATTTGAAGTAGGAATTAGCGGATTGAATGAAATGGATATTCCATCTCAAATGCTATTTCCGGAACTTGCAGTTCTTATGAATATTGGCAGTGCACATTCAGCACACTTTCCAAATCGAGAATGTCATATAAAAGAAAAGATAAAAATTGCTAAAAACGCAAAACGCTTTTTATACTTTGGAGATGATGAAGAAGTAAAAAGTTATGTTCAAAGGTTAGAAATTCCAACCTATAGTTTTGGATTTAACGTTACCAATACGTATTCAATCCAATTATTAAAAGATAAATGTTACACTATTTCTTATCCAGAGGGACAAAGTACCATTGAAATTAGGAATGATGATTATGCTTCACTCTTGAATGCTTGTGCATTATTTGCTATGCAACATCTGTATGGATATCAATCCGACCAAATAATTAAGGGTATAAACCAGCTTTCTGAAGTAGAAATGAGGATGGAAAGAATTCCTGGTATTAGAGATAATATAATCTTAAACGATACCTATAATTTCGATCTAGAAAGCTTACGCATCTGCCTTCAAAAATTTAACGAAACTAGTTTAACCAAAATTCTGATATTAACAGATATAGATACTGATCATTATAAGGAGCACGATATAAATGAAGTATATAGCAATATTGCAAGTTTACTTAATTCAGCACAACCAGAAAAATTAATCCTTATAGGAAAAGTTATAAATGAATACAAAGAATGGTTTCACGTGAAACCAATAGTAAATTTTGTAGATGTTGATGTTTTTCTGGATAGCACGGAAATAAACACTTTAAAATCAAGTTACATTATTATTAAAGGAGCAAGAAGTTTTAAAACTGAAAAAATAGTAGATAAATTAAGTCTCATTAATCATGAAACTTGTTTAGCAATTCATCTTGGGAATTTAGAGCACAATGTTTCATACTTTAGAAATTTACTCAGTCCCAATGTAAACCTTATGCTAATGCTAAAGGCCAATGCCTATGGGATGGGAAGTTTAGGTATTGCAAAACAATTTTCTAATAAAAATATCTCTTATTTCGGAGTTGCCTTTATTGATGAAGGTGTAGAATTGAGGAAACATGGTATTACAGTGCCCATTTTAGTTTTAAATCCTGAGCGTGCTCAGATTACCAAAATGAAAGAGTTTTACTTAGAACCGGAAATTCATTCCATACAGCAGTTTCAATACTTAATAGATGAAGGAGTCTTAAATAGTACTTCCAAATTTCCAATTCACATAAAATTAGATACTGGAATGCATCGTTTGGGCTTTTCAGAACAGCAAATAGAACCTTTTTTATCAATTTTAACGCAATATTTAGATAAAATAGAAGTCAAAAGTATAATGTCTCATTTAAGTTCCTCAGATTCTGAAGAAGGAAAAGAATTTACGGAACTTCAAATTAAAAAGTTTGAAACAGGTTTTAATATCATTGAGAAAACCCTGGGATATTCCCCTCAACGACATATTCTTAACACTGGTGGAATAGCTTCTTTTAATGAAACCCCAAGTGATTTAGCAAGATTAGGCATAGGGATGTATGGGCTTTCTACATCACGACATCAACCCTATCTTATGCCTGTGGTCAGCCTGTCTACAGTGATATCCCAAATTACTTTTGTGCGAAAAGGAGAGGGAGTAAGCTATTCCAGGAAGTGGGTGGCTCCAGAAGATTGCAATATTGCTACCTTACCCATAGGCTATGCTGACGGAATTCACAGAATGGCGAATGCCAAATTCGGAGAGTTCACAGTGCGCATTGGTAAAAAGCACTATCCAGTAGTAGGAAGTATTTGTATGGACATGATGATGATTTATTTAGGGACTGATGAATACCCTGAAGGCTCAAAGGTTATTATTTTTGATGATCAAGAATCACTCCAAAATTTAGCAAATGCTTCACAAACAATTAGTTACGAAATACTTACCGGGATATCTTCCCGTATAAAACGCATATACTATCATGATTAAAAAATATATCCTTTCCTTTTTAATTTTTTTGTTTACCTGCATTTCCTTTGGTTATCACGCACAGGTTAAGCAAGGATTAATAATACCCAAAAATCCTAAAATAGGACTGTCCCTAGCTGGAGGTGGTGCTAAGGGTTTTGCTCATGTAGGCGTATTAAAAATGTTGGATTCACTTGGCGTAAAAGTGGATTATATTTCGGGTACAAGTATGGGGAGTATCGTAGGAGGAATGTATGCGGCTGGCTATAGTGGTAAAGAAATAGAGGCTATAATTAGGGAGACAGATTTTATTTCACTTATTACGGCACCCACTGCTCGAACGGAAAAATCTTTTGTAGATAAATCAAATGATAAATACCTATTTAGCGTACCTGTTAAAGACGGGAAGTTAAATTTCCTTCCCAAAGCAATTTCAAACGGTCAGCGAAACATTTATTTACTAAAGGAAATTTTCCGAAATGTAAAAGACATTGAAGATTTCTCTAAACTTCCAATTCCTTTCATGTGTATAGCAACCAATCTAGAAACAGGAAAAATTAAGGAATTCGAGAGGGGAGATATCGTACAAAGTATTATGGCAAGTTCTGCTTTTCCCGGCTTATTAGATCCTGTAAAAATAAATGACTCCTTGTATATAGATGGAGCAATGACGGTAAATTATCCATCGCGCCAACTTAAAGAGAAGGGAATGGACATCGTAATAGGAGTGGATCTAAACCAGGGCCTCCAGACCCGTGAACAATTAGTATCTGCAGCTGCCATTATAAATCAAGTAATTGATTTCGGGATTCAGCGGGACACCCAATTGCAATATGAATATACAGATATCAATATTAAGCCAGATCTTACTGGGCTAGGCGCTACAAGCTATGATGATAAAGATAAAATTTTAAGACAAGGAGATATAGCGGCTCAGAAATATCTGCCTTGGCTGCAAAAATTACCACAAAGTCCTACAAGGCAAGTGCGTGCCAGAACTAATTTTTTATTCAGCACGAGCTATAATATAACTACACTAAAGGTAACCAATAATAAAATTTTTAATAAAGATTATATCATTGGGAAAATGAATCTCCGTCTGCCACAATTACTTAGTTATACACAGATAAATTCTATGCTGGATAAGCTATATGCCACTGGCAATTATAATCTTATTAGCTATGATATAGAAGAAAATGAGGGAAATTATAGTCTTAATCTTAACGTAGAAGAGGATACCACCCGGCTCTTCTTGAAAGCAGGCTTACATTATGACCCCACTTTTCGCACGGGACTCTTATTAAATGCAACCTTTAGAAGGCCTATTTTTAATAACAGTATCGCATCATTGGATGTTGTAATAGGGGATAAACCACGCTATTATTTCAATTATTTTATTGATAACGGTTACATTCCTGGTTTTGGGCTTTATGCTTCTGGTATGACCTTTAATACCAAAAACCAAAATGGAGATGATATTGAGTCCTGGTCCTGGATCCGGAACGAGGCATATATACAATCTATTTGGAAAGATAAATACGCATTGGGAGGAGGTATAAGCCATGATTATTTTAAAGTAAAAAGCATTCCTACCACAGAAGAGTCTCATACATATAGCATAAATCCATATATTTTTTTAAAATCAGATACGCGTGATGATAGAAGTTTTCCCACACGAGGAATTTACCTTCATTCAGAATTGAAGTTTTTAGATATTTTTGGCAAAATTAAAACCAATAGGCAGATCCAATCCCGTACAGATTTGAGAATAAACATTCCAATAAATACCCGTCTTACAAACAGAATTAGAGGATACTCCGCCTTTAGTATTGGTGAGGAGATTAGTCCATTTTATAACTTTCGCGCAGGTGGTATATTTGATCAAAACATCCATACCTTTTTCCAAATGCCAGGCTATCAGTTTGGGCAAATCCAAGCTAAAAACTTAATAATTTTAGGAGACGATCTGCAAGTAAATGTTATTAAAAATGTTTATGCTACTGCCCATTTTTATGCAGCGGGCGCTTATGATACATTTGATTTGAAACAAATTTTTAACTTTAAATACAGTTCAGTAGGGATAACACTTGGTTATAAAACCCCAGCAGGACAAGTAAAACTTAATATCAGTAAGTCAATAGATAAAACACCGGGTATTTTCTCTGTGGTTTTAGGTCATTGGTTTTAAAGTATTATTATGATTGATTTTTATTCAGATTACCCTCATTTTAAATGGGAGGAGAATACAGCAGAAGAAATACGGAAGTGGTTACATTCTATAGTTGATTATTTTTCAACAGGAAAGAAAATTCAGCAGCTTAACTACATTTTTCTGGATGATGAAAAACTTCTGGAAATAAACAAGAAATTCCTTCAGCATGATGAGTATACAGATATTATTACCTTCGATACCTGCAGAGCTAATGCAATTTCTGGCGAAATGTATATCTCAATAGATAGAGTAATAGAAAATGCACAAATCCTAGGTGAACCAGCAGAACGGGAGTTTTTACGGGTGCTGGGCCACGGTCTTTTACATCTTTTAGGTCAGAAGGACAAGACGGACTTAGAAGCTGCAGAGATGCGAGGTAAAGAGGAAATTATACTCAATAAACTTCAGGCTCCAATAAATAATACAAAAAGTTTATTCCAAGGTTTTTTCCTGTAAGTTCTTCTGTAATAGGCCCATGCGCAGTAGTTGTATCAGTTGCCAAGGAACTTCCTCGGGCAAAATCACAGCTCGCGATTGGAATTTTTCTTCACTGGATATTTGATGAAATAATTGATAAAAACCAAAGGCTTTTGGTATGCCTTGTTTTTGGTGAATAAATAATTTCTCACCTCTATTTCTCCCATGCCCTATTAGTAGGCTTTCATCATGCTTTACACTGGATCTGGCAGCTACATTTTCCCATTCTGTGTAATTTTGAGATGTAATATGCTGGATAAGTTTGGATGCCTGGCTTGCCGACTGTAAACATAACTGTGCAGTTTCCCCAAGAAGGTTTTGTTTGAGATTTACACGCTCTATATCAAGGGGTGTTTTGCCCCATTCGCCTTCATGAAATACAAGCTCATAAGGAAACTGAACAGAAAAATGTAACGATTTAGAATAGCACATAAGGGCACTGCACAGCTGGTTCCCAGTTCTTTCAAAGGATATATTCTCTATATTTTCTACTTCTTTTGGGTATTGTAGTATCATTTTACCTAAAAAATCTGCCAAATCATTTTTGGTATAAGAAAAAAATCGTTGGTTAGTCTTCCCAGAGGTATGCAGAAAGTGAGCAATACTTCGGTCCAATGGAGCTTCCTTAAGCCAATTTTTTAACCTTTTAAGCTGAATATTAGAATATTCCAAATCTTTTTGCTGTGCAAATATTTCCCCTGAAGGGTCCTTTAGCAATAAAATTTTGAATAATTCTAGCGTAGCACGAGCATCATCCCCTGCACGGTGCGCTTTTAGAAGCGGGATAGCCAGAGCATCGCACAGTTTAGAGAGACCATAAGAGGGAATTCCCGGTATCAGTTTTTCTGCCAAAGGGAGCGTATCTATGGTCTCACGTTCATACCTATAACCCAAATCTTGAAAAGACTGCTGAAGCATCCGGTAATCAAAGCCCACATTATGGCCAACCAAAATACATCCCTCCGTAATTTCTAAAATTCTGCGTGCCACTTGGGGAAATTTAGGTGCACTTTTCAGATGATGGGAATAGATTCCCGTAAGCTTTTCCACATATGGGTTAATGCTCGCTTCCGGGTTTACAAGGGCAAAAAGTTCATCTGTTACTTTTTCGCCATCGTATCGAAGAACAGCAATTTCTATTATTTTTTCTTCGCCAAATTTTCCTCCATTGGCTTCTATATCCAGTACCGCGTACAAAACAAATTAATTATTTCCAAAGATAAGCGATTCGATATTGGATATACTAAGGTAAGGGGTAATGACTTAGTTGTAAGTACTATTTTTTTTGGGCGGCTGTTCCGCCCTCCGTTCCCGCTATTTTATTTCGTCGTTCCTCCTCATAAAATGAGCTCCACTCAGGTCGGGCCGCACATGCAACATTCTATCAATCAATCAGTTATATCAATATCAAAAAATAATTGATATTTTTAAATTACCTTCTTCTGCCCCCTATACCCAACATTCCAAGGACAAATTTAGCACCTTCTCTTGCGATAGTTGTGGTAAAAGTCCGCCCCAGTTTGCTATTCAGTACATTTTCCATAGCAGAGGGCTGTTCTTTAGGCACAGGAGAAGCTTTTGCAGCTTTAGCAGGCGCATTAGGGATGGTAGCTGCTGCTTGTTCCATTCTTTGGGTCAGCATTTCACGTGCAGACTCCCTATCTACACTGTTTTTATATTTAGAATACAAAACGGATTCCTGCAAGAGACTGTGTACTTCCTCAAGTTCTAAAGTGTCCATGCGGGACTGAGGAGAAATAAGGAAAGTCTGTACCAGAGGCGTAGGTATTCCCTTTTCATTCAAGGCGGTGAGAAAGGCTTCGCCTATCCCTAAGTTTTGGATAAGTTCTCCTGCATCATAATAGGTCGTGCTGGGATAATTCTCCACTGCTTTATCTATTTCTTTTTTATCTTTTGCAGTAAACCCACGAAGTGCGTGTTGAATTTTGAGCCCCAACTGTGATAGCACTTCTTCCGGAACATCACCTGGAATTTGAGTAATAAAATAGATGCCCACCCCTTTGGAGCGGATCAGTTTTACCATCGTTTCTATCTGGCTGAGTAAGGCTTTAGATGCTTGTTTAAAGATTAAATGTGCTTCATCTATAAAGAGCATTAGCTTGGGTTTGCCGGAATCTCCTTCCTCTGGAAAAGTCATAAAAATTTCGGCAAAAAGAGACAACATAAAGGTACTAAAAAGCTGTGGCTGGTTTTGGATATCGCCTACACGGAGGATATTTACTACGCCCATACCGTCCCGTGTATGCAGTAAATCTTGCACGTCAAAGCTTGGTTCACCAAAGAAAGTGCCTGCTCCTTGTTGCTCTAAGGCTACAATGGAACGCAAAATAGCCCCTAAGCTCGCTGGAGATATAGCACCATAGGAATTTTTTAAAGCCTCTTTGCCGGCATCGTCATTAGTTAGATAATTCAGTGTTTTTTTAAGGTCTTCCAGATCTATTAAAGGCAATCCTGAATCATCTGCAAACTTAAATACGATAGACATGATGCTGGATTGGGTATCATTCAATCCTAAAATTTTACTGATGAGCACCGGCCCAAATTCTGTGGCAGTGGCACGCAATGGCACACCTTCCGCACCACTAATGCTCATCAGTTCCACAGGAAATCCTCGCGGAGTAAAAAAGTATCCTGTTTTATCATAGCGTTCTCGGATAATAGGATTTTCTTGTCCAGGCATAGCAATTCCAGATAAATCACCTTTAACATCCAAAACCAAAGAAGGGATTCCTTTCTCAGAAAGTTGCTCTATAAAAGCTTGTAAGGTTTTCGTTTTTCCAGTTCCGGTAGCACCTGCAATCAGCCCATGCCGGTTTAGAGTCTTTAGCGGAATACGCACCTCCGCACCGGGAAGGACTTCTCCGTCCAGCATAGCCGTCCCGATGAGGAGAGAATCTCCTGCAGGAGTATAGGCATCTGACATTTCAGATAAAAATTCTTGTTTAGTAGGCTTATTTAGGGTGCTCATAGGTGGTGAAAACTTTTTGTACCCTTGCAATTTATGGTATTTTGAGAAAATAACAATTGTGTAGTGTCTATTAAAATCATCGAAACATTATCCGCCAATACCTCTTTTCCATCAGGATATGTTTAAACAAAATTTTACATTATTTTTACATAATAGTAATATTGGAAAAATGAAAATAACCAGAGAACAAATAAGCAAGGCCCTATTAGAAGAGCAAGATTCCTTAATAGAAAATCTTCGCTTGCAAGTAAAAAGATATAATATCGCGAGTGATATAGATGAGGATGATACATTGGATCCTGAAGATCTCAGCCAACAAACACAGGCAAAAGATCTACAATTACGATTTCAGCAACAGCTGGATGCAGCCATAGCTCAAAAAAACTATTTACAGGATGCGGATACTCTTAAGATGATAGACACTGGCAATATAGTTTTTGTTTTGGGAGCCAGCATGCAAAGATTTTCAGTTGGAGATAAGGAAGTTTTAGGCGTTTCAGAAGAGGCTCCTGCCTACTCGGAATTAGCTTCAGTGGAAGAGGGGAAATCTTTTACTTTAGGAAATGACAGGTATACGGTAAAACATATTCTATAACATTATGTCACAAAAATTTCAAGAATTAATAGCCTCAGAGACTCCAGTTTTAGTAGATTTTTTCGCCGAGTGGTGTGGTCCGTGTAAAGTACAATCTAGCGTGCTGGAAACTGTAAAAGCCAATATTGGCCCTAAAGCCCGAATCGTAAAAATAGATGTAGATAAATATCCCAGTATATCTGCAGAGTACAGTGTTCGTAGCATACCCACATTAATACTTTTTAAAAATTCTGAAGTTTTATGGAAAGGGCAAGGCGTACATGATGTAAATACCTTAACAGAACTGCTTACTGATCAATCGTGAAAAAAATTGCTTTACTACTTTTTTTTTCAATATTTGGTATTGTTTTCGGGCAAAAAGCAGATATTTTGAACGTATTAAAAGTTCAAGAGGCGGCATGGAATCGTGGAGATTTAGATGGATTTATGAAAGGCTATACAGAATCTGATTCTTTACTTTTTATTGGAAAAAACGGATTAGTATACGGTTACAAAAAGGTGCTTTCTAATTATAAAAAATCCTATCCGAATCAGAAAATTATGGGAAAACTCTCTTTTTCTGATATTGTGGTTCGTCCATTAGGTAAACAATATGCACAAGTTTTAGGAAAATGGGAGCTCGCCCGAGAGGAACCGGTGGGAGGAATTTTTGATTTAATATTCGAAAAGAAAAAAGGAATTTGGAAGATTATTTCGGATCATACGGAATGATTAATCTTTTGTAAACTCAGCCCTTTCATCTTGTATGAAGGGGTATTTTGTTCTAAAGTTTTGTAACTGAGAAAGATACAATATTGCACTTTGGAACAACTCATTTTTTAAGGCGCTTTGAATAGGCTCTCCCAAAAAATCAAATATAAAACTGCTGAGGGGATAATGTAGCCCATTCCCATCCGTACCGCTGCGATTACAACCAATACTATAGGCCTGATTTTCTATCGCCCGTGCCTTCAGTAGAGTTTCCCAAGCAGAAATTCTAGGTTCGGGCCAGTTTGCTACATTCAAATACACATCATAGCGCGCTTCACCAGATTGTTTTTGAAGATTATATATGGATATGGGAAATCGTAAATCATAACATATATTGAGTAAAAATCGCCAACCTTTATATGTTGCAATTTTTACCTCTTTGCCCGGAGAATAGTGTTTGTCCTCACCAGAATAACTAAAGAGATGTACTTTATCGTATAGCGTTTCATCTTCGTCCGGCTGGATAAAAAAGCCTCTGTTTTTGTACGCATTTTCCTCTACTGCTAAACTTCCATATATCGCACAGTTGTAATTTTTCGACCATGATCTGAGGTGGGAAAGTATTACTTCTTCCTGTGCAGCCACTTTAGCTGTATTCATACTAAAACCTGTGGCAAACATTTCTGGCAAGACAAGTAAATCGGGTATTGCATTATTTTTAAAATAAATTTCAAAATCCCGCTCTATATCCACTAAACTTTTCTCAGCATTTTCCCATTCAGGTTTAGCACTGTAACATAATACATGAAGATTTTCTTGGACTGCGGGCATGCCTTTTTGTTTAATGGGGGTCATTTTATAGCCAATTCTCGAATTGAGTAAGTTATAAGTACATTTGCAACCTACAAAATTATACCTAAAAATGGAACTAACGATACGCATCGTTCAGCTGATACTCTCCATGTCGCTCCTTATTATTTTACATGAATTAGGACACTTTCTGCCGGCTCGGCTCTTTGGAACACGCATTGAGAAATTTATGCTTTTTTTCGATTGGGATTTTTCCCTTTTTAAAGCAAAAAAAATTAATGGTAAATGGCAAACAAAAATATTTGCTAAAAATCTCCCAGATACCGTTAAAGCAAAAAACGATTCAGGAAAAACAATAGATGTACCCATAGATGCGGAAAGTTTACCGGAAACCGACTGGAGAAAACATAAAGAATGCACCACTTGGGGAATCGGGTGGATACCCTTAGGTGGCTATGTAAAAATAGCAGGTATGTTAGATGAAAGTCTGGATAAAAACGAACTAAACCAAGCTCCCAAACCTTGGGAATTCCGTAGCAAGCCAGCTTGGCAAAGACTCATCATCATGATAGGCGGCGTTACTGTGAACCTGATTTTAGGCTTTGCAATTTTTACCGCTATTGCAGCAGTTTGGGGAAAGGACGTCATATCCGCTGAAAACCTCCGCGGTAAAATCCATGTGTCAGAAAAGTTATTGCCTATAGGGTTTAATAAAGGAGATGTTCCTTACGCTACCAATGGAAAAACACTGGATAATCCTCTTGAAATTAATAGATTGCTACTATTACGCGATGTGAAAACTGTGGGCGTCCTTAGAGAGGATGGCAGCAAAGCAGAAGTTGCGGTACCGGAGGATATAGGTATGTATATTTGGAAAAACGGATTACGCGAGCAGGCCTTTAGTCTTAAAAATAACTCTACTGTGGTAGACACAGTGATGGCAAACTCCTTAGCACAAAAAGCAGGAATTAAAAAGGGAGATAAAATTACCAAGATAGATGGGAAGCCAGTAGAAAGTTTCAATGATATTATGGAACGCCTTCACTATTCACAGCAAGGGCCGCTGCTTATTCAGTATATATCCAATGGTGAAGAAAAGATGGCTACGGTACTTTTAGATGAAGAAAAAAAATTAGGAATTGCGGCGAAGCCAGATCTTAGCTCACTTTCAAAAAGTTTTACTCACAAGGAATTAAACCTCGGAGAAAGTTTAGAAGAAGGCGTCCATAATGGATATTATCTAGTGCGGGATTTCATCACGCAGTTTAAATATGTATTTACTGCAAAGGGAGCGACACAAATGGGAGGCTTCGGCACAATAGCTAAGCTTTTCCCTACCAGCTGGGATGGGCATCAGTTCTGGCTTACTACAGGGCTTATCAGTATTATGCTCGCGGTGATGAATCTATTACCTATTCCTGCACTGGATGGTGGGCATATTTTATTTCTATTGTATGAAATGATTACTCGCCGAAAGCCGAGCGAGAAATTCCTTGAAGTAGCACAGATAGCAGGAATGATCATCTTGTTTGGTCTTATGTTGTACGCAAATGGGATGGATATAATACGAGCAATAAAAAATTAAAAAAAGTTTTTGCTGAGAAAATATTTTTTTTATATTTGCAAACGCTTTTTCGGAAGCGGATTTTCCTCCTTAGCTCAGTTGGTTAGAGCATCTGACTGTTAATCAGAGGGTCGCTGGTTCGAGCCCAGCAGGAGGAGCTGAAAGACTTACAGTAATGTGGGTCTTTTTTGTGTTTTGTTGATTTCATAGTAGTTTGAGATACATTGCCGTCCTTCTATTCTTTTTTGATTCTCTCATTTTCTTCTAATTAATCTGAAATTTAGGTTACCCTTAAGGTTACCCATTTTAAAACTCAGGTTACCCATTTTTAAATCTTATTTCTTAATGAAAATTTCTATTCTATTTCTTTTAAGGAGAAATAAAATTAACGCAAAAACACAATGTCCAATTGAATGCAGAATTACATATGATGCTAAAAGAAAACCTTTTTCAACTGGATTATTCGTTAATCCCAAAAATTGGAATGCACAGAAACAAAAAGCATTTCCTCCAAATGAAGAATCCAATTTTATAAACACTGAATTAAGCCTGATTAGAAATAAAATTAATCAGGCTTAATTCAGTGTTTACAAGTTAGAGATGAACCATTTGATGCGAATGATATATACAGGCAGTTTCGAGGTGAAACTACCATCAAAGAATATGGATTATTAGAATTTTATACACTTTGGTTGGAAAAACAAAGGAGGCTTATTGGAATTGAGTTGAAACAATCAACTTTAGATAAATTCATTTACATAAAACAAGATTTAGAAGCTTTTATAAAGTTTCAGGTTTCTAAAAATGATGTTAAACTGAAGGACTTGGACTTTAGATTTATCCAAGATTTTGAATATTATTTGTATGTCGTCAAAAGAAAGTGTACTATTTCTTAGGTAGTGTTTTCGGTTTCA
>JAGLAZ010000006.1 GCA_018260565.1 Flavobacteriaceae bacterium | reverse complement strand
TTTTATCCTTTTTTCTCAATATCCTTAACTCTCTCTATTTCAAAGTGAAAGGGAATTAAAAATCAAGATTGGACAAACATTTTACTAAACTTTCTTCCCAAAATGGGCTTTGAATCCCAAATTTTTGCTCGATTTTATCTAAACATAAGCTCGATCTTTTTGGTCTTTTCGCTAAAGTAGGATACAAATCTGTAGATATAGGATTTATTTTTATTTTAGAATGAGCGATAGATTTGATTGCAATAGCAAATTCATACCATGAAATTTCTCCTGAATTGGAATAATTATAGATTCCTGGTTGCCAAAATGGATAATGAACTATTAGTAAAATACATTCGGCTAGATCCTTTGCGTATGTAGGCTGACCGAACTGATCATCTACAACTGAAATTTCATCCTTTTCCGAAAATAACCGAAGCATAGTTTTAACAAAATTTTTCCCATACTCCGAATACACCCAACTGGTACGTATAATGATAGATTGATGATTTGATTCCATAATCAATTCTTCTCCGAGGAGTTTACTTTTTCCATATACCGAGGTGGGATCTGTCCAAGAATCTTCATCATAGGGAATTTCCGTATCACCATTAAATACATAATCTGTAGAAATATGGATAAAATGAATTCCCTTTTTCTTTGCATATTCCGCAATCTTAGCGGGCGCATAGGCATTGATAGCATATACTTTTTCTAATTGATCAGGGTTTTCCGCTGCATCTACTGCAGTATAAGCAGCACAATTAATTATATAATCAGGTTTAAATAAAGACAAATAATCTTGAACGGATTCTTCATCTGTAATATCTAATTCCGATGATGGACTTTTAAATATAATTTGACTGGTATATTTTTCTTTAATTATATCTACTGAACACTGCGCTAGCTGGCCATTACCGCCAAGTATCAATATTTTCAGCATTATATTAGATTAGTTTTTAAAAGAGCAGATTTTCTTGTTTCAAAATTAATCATGGTTTCATCTGGAGCTATAAAATTATCAATCAAGATTTGGGATAGATGGGTAGGAATCGGTCCTGAGCGTCTATCTAGAAAATTCATCCACAAAAATTCTGTCCATAGGAAAGCAGAAATCTGACCATTTACAATCATTTGCATTTCCATTTTTGTTTTTTTTTCTTTCAATTCAAAAATATGGGATGTGATTTCACATGTTTGGAAAGGCAAAACTTCCCGGAGGTAGGCTAATTGATTGCTTACGGCAACAAAACTACCGCCAGCTTCTACATTAATTTCATCAAAACCTTTATTATAATGCTGGACTACCTGATCCTCTCGCGCATTCATAAAATATTCCAGATATTTTACATTATTAAGATGTCCTAATGGATCACAATCGGCATAACGAACTTTGTGATGGGAACTAAATTTCATAAAAAAACCACTCTAAAAATAGAGTGGCAAGTTAAGTATTAATCTAAAATTTATAGACCCAATTCTTTTTTAACAAGAGATGTTATTTCTGGTCCACCTCTATAAACTAGGTTTTGATTATCTAAAACAAATGCATAATTATTAGCTTTAGAAACTTTTGCTACGGCATCATTAAGTTTCTTAATAATTGGATTAAGCATTTCAGTTCTTTTTTTCTCCAATTCTTGTTGAGCAGTTTGCTCCAAAGCTTGTAAAGATTGCCCTTTCTTTTGAAGTTCCGCTTCACGCGCTTTTCTTTGGTCTTCAGAAAGTGCAGATGCACCAGCCTGGTACTTTTTAACTTCTTCTTCGAATGAGCTTCCTTGTTTACGAAGATCATCTCCTTTCATTTTAGCCCAAGCATCAAGATCTTGAGACATTCTCTTTGTTTCCGGCATTGCAGCTAGAATATTTTCATAATCAATACTTGCAACTGACTGTGCATTTGCGAAAGCTCCTAGAAAAACCATTGCTACGATGGCAAAAATTGCTGATAATTTTTTCATTTATGTGTAAGTTATTTACTATTATTTCCTTTTCGTGAGGATGATGAATTATTTAAAACTACATCAATTACCTTATCCGTATAATCATATCTCTTTTGCAAAAATAAGACATCTGCTTCATTTTTATCAATTACTATGCCCAATGCGTTTTTTTCGGACACTAGTTTTATTGCATCCCAAATTTTATCCTGAAATGGAGTCACGAGATTCTCTCTCATTTTTTGAATTTCTCCATTGTTCCCAAAACGCGCAGCGATAGTAGTTTTCAAATTTTGTTCTAATCTCTCCACCTCCGCTTTCCGGTCTCGTAACTGATCTCCTATTAAAAGTACTCTTTCACTTTCATATGCTGTTCTTTTACTTTCAAACTGGGTCTGTAGGGTCGCAATTTCTTGTTCCCAAGCAGAGATCTGAGCCTCCATCCTATTTGACGCTTCTTTGTACTCTGGCATCTGCTCCAAAACTGCTTTGGTATCTACGACACCGAATTTTTGAGCATTAAGATTTGCACAGATAGCAAAAAAGAATAGGAGGAGAAAATGGGTTGCTTTGAACTTCATATTTATAAATCTATAATGGCTGATTCATTAAGAAATGTGGATGCCAACCAGCAGGCTGTGAACTATTAAATGATTTATCAAAGCCATAAGCAAAATCAAAGCCTATTAAACCAAATGCACCCATATACACGCGAACACCGATTCCAGCGGAACGTTTTAGTTGAAACGGATTATAAGAACCGAAACTATTCCATACATTACCTCCTTCCACAAAACCTAAGCCAAAAATTTTAGCTGTATTATTCATACTAATAGGATATCGTACTTCAAAGCTAAATCTGTTATATATAGTACCTCCAAAGGTAGGTGTAATATCTATGTTTGTTCCTCCTTCAGTACTTGCATTCTCATAGCCTCTAAGTGGAATAAGCTCTCTACCATCAAATCTTCCACCGAAAGCCGGTACGCCTCCAACATAAAATCTCTCAAATGGTGGTGCTCCAAGTTTTTTATTGTATCCGTTCATAAAGCCCATCTCAGCAACAGAACGAAGAACTAATTTCCCCCAAACTTGGTTATAAGTCTCGCCTTTCATCTTCACTTTATAGAACTCCATCCACTTGTACTTTTCTACTGGTAGCATGGTGGAATAATCCCTATTGTTTAAGAGAGAATAAGGTGGAGTAAATTTCAAACTAAGCTCGATATTACTTCCGATTGTAGGAAAAATAGGATCTATACCTGCAGAATTTCGGGATAAAACAGTATTAAACGTAAAGTTATTAGCCTGTCCTTTATCTGCTCTATCGCCTCCGAAATTAAAGGGATAATTATTAAAATTATAGGACTGGAACTGCAATCCTGTATAAAGGGAGAAGTAATCATCTGGCCAACGAAGCATTCTATTAAGACCTACATTAGCACTAAATATATTTAACTTAGATGCATCACCCTTTGGATCTGTGTACCGTACTCTTGATTCATTAAGACCGACGGACAAAGCTGTTGGTTTCGTGCCAAATAGCCAAGGCTCCGTAAAGGAAATAGCATAATTTTGGAAAGTTTGCCCTGCCTGAGCGGTTATACTAAGCGTTTGTCCATCTCCTTGTGGAACTGGTTTGTACGTTTTTAGATTTCCAATATTTCTTAAAGAGAAATTATTAAAAGTAACTCCGAGCGTCCCAATAAATGAATTACCTCCATATCCAGCCTGCAATGTCATTGTAGAACTGGGTTTTTCTACGAGAGTCCAATGGATATCCACTGTATTATTAGCGGGATTAGGAACCACATCGTATTTAAGTTGCTGAGGATCAAAGAATTGTAATCCACCTAACTCAAAATACGTTCTCTTAAGATCTGCTTTGGAAAACAAATCGCCAGGTTTTGTTCTTAAACTTCGAAGTATGACATGATCATGGGTGACATCGTTACCAGACCAAGTAACCTTATTCCAAGTAGCTTTTTCTCCTTCATTAATCCGAATCTCCAAATCCACTTTATCTCCGTCGATTCTTTTTTCAATTGGATTCACATTAGCAAAAAGATACCCTGCGTTATTGTACAATGATTTAATATCAGAATCATCCTCTTTACCCCCGTCTTCGCCTAATTTTTTATTAAATCCTACTACATCATATACATCTCCTGATTTAAATCCTAAGATTCGCTGAAGCACTTCCGTACTGAATGCCGTATTCCCCTCGAATGTAATATTTCCTATGTAGTATTTTTTTCCTTCGGTAAGGTCTACGTTTATTTCAACATTATTTTTTGGATTTCGGGTTACCTCATCTTTATTAATAAGGGCATCGCGGAATCCTTTTTCATTATAAAAATTAACTAAATTTTTCTTGTCTTTTTGATATTTTTCCGGTACAAATTTAGAAGGCTTAAGAATACCACCTATAGATAATCTTTTTTGCTTGGTATCTTTAAATCCTTTAGCTCGTAAAGTTTTATCCGTGAAACTGTCGTTTCCTGTAAAATCAATTTTATCAATTTTTACCCTTTTACCTTTATCTACAGAGATGGTAAGGTCTATCATATCTGGATTTCCAGCATTAGGAGTTTGCACAATATTTACCTTAGCATCTAGATATCCTTTATTAAGATATTCTTGAGGAATTTTAGTTTTTAAGGTTTGTAATAAATTATTGGTAACTGTTATACCAGGTTTTAGATTGTAATCCTTGGCATATTTTTCCTCTTTACTTTTATTAATCTTATTACCATCAAATTTTAAGATACCTAAGGTTTTAAGGTCTTCTAAATAAAAGTTTAAGTTAATGGTTTTATCTGCTTCGTTAATTTCTTCTATAAATAGTTTTACTTCTGAAAACCGATTGGTATCCCACAGTTTTTTAATAGCTAAAGAAAGCCTGGGTCCTGGGATTTCCAATTTCTCCCCTTTGGATAAACCTGTGAAGCGTAAAATCTCTCCTTGGCTAAATTTTTTGGCACCACCGCTGAGTGTTATTCCAGTGATGGTGTACTCTCCAGGATTACTATTTTGTATATATACCTCATCTGGATTTGCATTTATTTTACCAGGTATTGCTTGTGAATAAAGCATAAAACTTGCTCCCAAGCAAACTATCTGAATGATTTTTTTCTTCATTATTCGTTCTGTCTATTCATTTGCTACATTATCTCTATGTAGCGAATTTTGGATTTGATGGCTAGTTTTACCAAATCGTCTTTCTTTTTGTTGATAGCGATATACGCATTCAAAGAAATCTTCTTTGCTAAAATCCGGCCAAAGTGTATTTAAAAACTGCATTTCTGCGTATGCTATTTGCCAAAGCAAAAAATTACTAACTCTTACTTCGCCAGAAGTACGGATGAGAAGGTCCACATCTGGAATATCATGGGTAAATAGATGAGCAGCGATAGTTTCTTCTGTGATATTTTCCGGCAAAAGTACGCCTTGTTTCACATTCTCTGCTATATTTCTTACTGCATGGACGATTTCTTTTCTGCTACCATAGCTAAGTGCCAAAACTAAATTACCGGTAGTATTATTTTTAGTAAGATCCATTACATGCTCTAACTGATCCCGAACAAGATTTGGTAGTGCTTCTAAATCCCCTATTACACGGAGACGAAGTCCTTTTGTATACAATTCTTCCGCTTCTAAAATGAGAGTTTCTGAAAGCAGATTCATCAGCGTATGCACCTCTTCTTGAGGACGATCCCAATTTTCTGTGGAAAAGGTATAGAGTGTAAGATAAGGTATCTTTATCTCATTACAAGCATTTATTGCATTGCGAACTGCCTCAATTGCGGAACGATGCCCGAATGTCCTCTCTTCTCCGCGAGTCTGTGCCCAACGGCCGTTCCCATCCATTATAATAGCCACATGACGCGGCAATGAATTTGGAATTAATTTATCTTTAAATGACATGGTGTTAATCGCAGTAGCAGGGAGGTCTTCCAAATGAATATGTAAGTCCCAATGACATGGTATTCACCCAGTCTTTCGATTCTAGATTTCCCACTTTTCTACCTGTTATAAAACTTTTTCTTCGTTCCTCGGCAATGGATTTGTAGGGCTGGCTTTCCAAAAGAGAAACACCCGTAGAAGAATCTACAATATCTTTGTTATAGGTGATTTTAAAATCTTTATCCTCCACTGTGCTATAGTCTAAGCCATCTGTAAATGTAGCCCGAAACATGAGTTCTGCGTTTAGAGACCAATTATAATTAAATTTATATTTCAGCCCTAATCCAAATGGTATATAAGCAATATTTTTCTTTACTTTTCCATATGAGCTGGTGGTGACAAAATCTTCTGAATAGCTAGGAAGCATGGCTACACCATCTGCATCTCTTCGAAAATCACTGTTTAAGGATATTTGAGGAGCATCTGCCACCATACCACCTAACCCAACAAAGATATAAGGGCTTAGCATTGATTGTTGCTCATTATTTACCGGAAAGAATTGATATTCACCCATTATAGCTGCCTCGAAAATTTCATTTGTACCGAAATATTTCCTATTGACCCTATATTGTTCTTTGGCTGATTGATCATTAAAAGAAACTCTGGTGTATCCTACATCTAACCGAACTGTCTGATGAGGATTAAAATTCATTCTATAAACCAATGCTCCACCATAAGGGGTATTCATTTGTATATCACTTCCCTTAGCGGAAGAAAAATGTGCAAGATAACTACTACTGCCAATGTCTCCCACCAGGCTATTATGACCTACCCTAAAACCTACTTCATAGCGCTGTGCCGAATAGAGGGCAGAGAAAAATAGACAAAACGCAGTTATTTGAAGGTTTAGATTCGGCATAAGTCCCCCTTGGATTTAATTAATGATATATGTTGCAAATATAGAATTTTTTCGAATGGATAAAATCTTTCGATTTAATAGTCCAATTTATTATGAATTTTTATTTTTTATTCTTGAGTTTATAGAGGATTTTTCTATGAAAGGGTAATGACTCATACATTGCATTTTTATCATCAATTTCACTTCCATATCCTATTCCATAGCCATATGAATATCCATATCCGTAAGAATAGCCACTATTAGATTGATCAAAATCATTTACAACGATTCCTACATGTGTAAATTCCTTTTTACGCACCTTTTCCGAGATTAATTCCATCATAAACTTCTCTGTCTTATTGTGTCGAACCACATATATGCCAGCATCAGCAATAGGATAAAGATCTACGGAATCTGTTACTAATCCCATAGGGGGAGTATCTATAATGATATAATCAAACTCCCTTTTAAGTCTCTCTATAGTTTCCTTCATTTTATTTCCTAGGATAAGTTCCGAAGGATTGGGGGGAATCGGTCCGGCAGTAATAACAAACAAATTCTCCTGACGGGTAGGAAAAATCACTTCTTCCAGTCCTAAGTCCCCAGCAAGAACATTAGACATTCCTATCTTATTATCGATACCAAAATCTCCAAAAATTTTAGGTTTACGGAGGTCCATACCAAGTAATATTGTTTTTTTTCCTCCTAAGGCCAAAACAGAGGCTAAATTCATAGACACAAATGTTTTGCCTTCCCCTCCAACCGAAGAAGTAACTAAGATGGTATTTCCCTTTTCCTTTTCCACAAAAAGAAAACGGAGATTTGTGCGGATAGCACGAAAGGACTCGGAAATAACAGCTTTAGGATTATTAAGTACTATTAATTTATTATCATCATTATTTTTACCTAATAATCCCAATAGAGGTATCCTAGTTACCCGAATCAATTCTTTAATATCTTTAATTTTCCTATCTGTAAATTCTGTAAAGGCTAAGGCTAAAAATGGTAACAAAAGCATACCCCCGAGAATACCAGTGCGAATCATATTAGTATTAGGTGCTATGGGACCTTGACCAAGATTTTTTGCAGGGTCTATAATATTTAAGTCAGAAGTATTGGTAGCAAGCCTTAATTCTGTTTCAGATTGCTTATTTAATAATGTGTTGTATGCAGTTTCTATGATATCATAACTACGCTGAGCATCCAAGAGTTTTCTTTGCTTTTCAGGAAAGGTTTTTAATCCTTGCTCGGCATTTCCTATTTTGGAATTTATTCTTCCTACATCTGAGGAGATTAAGTTTGCATATTTATTTACGATATTTAAAGCTGTAGCTCTATTTTCTGAAATAAGTCTGTTTACCTCCCGTATAGGCTCCGAACCAGGCCGATAAATATCGCGTATATCGCTTCTCTTTTTATATAAAGTTCGGAGATTAGTCATTGCCATTTCAAAATTAGCATCATTGATACCAGCAGCATCCATCCCAATCATTCTATTAATATCTTCAGCTGCTATTGTGTTTCTTATTTGTGCCAAAGCATTAAGCCTCGTATTGATTTTGGCTTTTTCCGAATCGTACTGACGAATTTCTTCCAGATTTCTTTTATCGGAGTCTTCCACAGCATAAATACCCTCGGCAACTTTAAGATTATTAAGAACGCGAGCTGTACTATCCAAGTTTTTTTTAATCTCAATTGTAGTAGCAGTTAGGTAAGATATTGTGTTTTTATCAGTGGTATTTTTATCTCGAATTCTCTTTTTAACAAGCTCTTGCACGGAGGAATTAAGAAAATTTACGGTACTATTTAAATTATAACCTTTTTTAGATATAATCATTAGTGAAGGAAGCTCCTTATCAAAATCAACTGTAAGCGAGCCGATAATATTCTGTACAGCATCATTAACAGTGGTAAGAGTTACCTTGATATTGTCTAGTACAAGATTAGAACTTAGGGGATTAGGAACCAGTTTAAATTTTAAATTTGGAGACTCATATACTTGATTATAGCCTAAAATTACAGATTTGGGTCTGGGATATGCTGCTACCTTTTCATAACTTTCTGTTTGAAAATTATATAAAGTAGTACCTTGACCTTTTTCAGGAACTGAAACTTCAAATTGATTTCTCCCTTTAGGAATAATCGTAATTTCATACCCGATTTGCTGCAGATGGTTTTGATCAAATTCTAGTAGTACAGGACTATCAGTCTTATCTATAAAGGTAGTTCGAAGAGTGCCTTTTGTTTTATAGGTAGCAAAAAGACCTAATTCTTTTACAAGATATTCATTGTGGGTACGCGAAAGGAGGAGTTTCTTAAGATACATTCCGTCCTGATTGCCATTTTGACCCCATATAAAATTAATTGATTGATTGGGCGTAAAATAACTGGCCGCTCCATTAGAGACCGACATGGTTAAATTACTAGCATAAATTCTTTGAGCGTAGTATTTAGTATAAATAGAACCTAAGATATACCCTGCAATTCCAAATAATAAGAACCAATACCACTTTTTTATTATTCTTTTGAGGAAACTCCATATATCAAATGGAGCAAAATGCACCTGATCCTGTTCAGCCTCTTTCGTAACAACTGTGTTTTCTGGTATCATATTTTACAGTTTTGTGATAATTAATATGATAGACAATGCAGTACTAAGAGCCGTAATAGCTGTGGTTAGATTTTGTGTAGGCTCCTTTCCAAAACCGTAAATAGATTTTGGTCTTGTATTAAGCAAAATTAAATCTCCATTTTGCACATAGAAATAAGGTGAATTTTGTACATCTTCTTTCGTAAGATCCAGACGAGCAGTTTTTATCCCTTCAGGAAATTTTCTTTTAATAATAATATTTTTTCTATCAACAGTCCTATTTAGTCCGCCGTTTTGAGCTATTGCCTCTAAAATGGTAAGATTTTGAACATAGGCCACCTTTTCTCCGCTGATACCTACAGTTTCCATATCTCCCAATACATTGTAGTGAATACCATCAAGATTGAGCCTTGCTTCTGCTTTTCCTTCTAGGAATTTTTCATCTACTTTCTGCTGAATTTCAGCATTAATTTCTTCTAATGTTCTTCCTTCTGCAGGAATATATCCTATCCCTTGGATCAGTATTTCTCCCTTACTGTCTACTTTTAAACCTTTAAAGTAAAAATCTAAAGACCCGCCCAATATTTGTGTAGACCCTCCTGAACCGGATTTGGATGAGGCCCAGTTTGTAGGTTGCCCTTGTGCTTCGGGCTGTACAGATCCTGAGGTATTATAAATGCTATAAAATTGTGCAGCATCTCCTTTCGGAGTGGTAATGACATTGAGATTAAATATATCATTTTTAGTAACTCTATAGGTTGTATTACTATAAGGAATTAGGCCTTCTTCATTTAATAATAATGATTCACTGGGCTGTAAATATTGTACTTCCTTCGTAGTGATACATGAAATGCTTCCTAATATTAGAAAGGATATAAGGAAATAAGTAAAAATCTTATTCATAAAGATTTGATTGATTTTGTTGATTGAAAATAGCGGATAACTTCCGGAATAAGTATTCCTAAAGCTCCTAAGAAAATTACCAATAGTAATAATACATAATTATTTATATGCCGAAGTAAATAGGTAATACCTACTATTAGCACATAGGCAACTGAAATAATTGCGGTGGATGATCTGTGGCTTAATCCCAATTTTAGCAAACTGTGATGTAAATGATTATTATCTGCAATGAAAGGTGATTGTTTTTTAATAATCCGTTTAATAATAACTCCAACTGTATCAGATATGGGAATGATAAGGATGGCAAAGGCGATTATTAAAGCGGAATTTAGATGGTATCTTGGTTCACCAGGAACATGCATATCAATAAAGACATCAATAAATAATATTGCTAAAAATGCTTGTAGAAAGCCTAAAATCATTGAACCTGTATCCCCCATAAATATTTTTTTATTACGAAGTCCACCTAAGTTATATCGTAAAAATGCTATACAACTACCGATTATTATAGCACAAAGAATGACCAGGGGCTGATGCTCTGTTCCTAATCTAAAAAAACTTATTCCGAAAAATAAGGAAGTAAGTACAGAATTGGAACCAGCTAATCCATCTATTCCATCTATTAAATTAAATGCATTAATGATAAATAAAATAAATAGCATACTGAATATTACACTTACCAAAAAAGGTAATTCATAAATTCCAAATAATCCAAACATACTTCTTATCCTAACATCTGAGCCGATAACCATTAAAAAGGAAACAATTACTTGTGCAAAAAACTTTTTATAAGCGCGCATTACTACAATGTCATCCATCACACCGATGAACAATAATATTATTAATGAAGCGAATAGAAATTTAAATAAATCAAATAACTGATATGCAAAAATACTTGCTGCTATAGCTACTGCATAAAATATGGCTACACCTCCTAAATTTGGAATTTTTCTCTGGTGGCTACTACGATGCCCCGGCTCGTCCATTAAATTCTTTTTTCGGGAAATTCCGATAATTCTAGGAATAGTGTAATAGGTAATTAAAAAGGAAACCAAAAAACCCAGTACTATCTTGATATACAGTGCGTAATCACCTGCCATGAGACTAAATCGCTCAATAATATTAAAACTATTCATAGCCGTCCCAAAGTACGTTTTTATATTTTCCTATTGTAAAATTTAGGCTATCTCCTGATATTCTTGCAAAGTGAAAAAACATAATCGAAAAATAAACCATAATAATTACATAAAGCGTTTTTTTGGCAGTATCCTTAACAGCAAAAACAATAGAGGGCATACAAAACATAATTAAAAAAAACATGTATACACCTGGTAGCCTAATAGCAAAGATAGCATTAGTCCTCATTATATAGAATATGAAAAGGCCAAAGACTCCTAAATTCCTCATATACTCGTAATATGGGACTTTTGCACAGGCTTCTTTATCGTACCGCACTAAAAGAAATATATATCCCAGCTTAATAACATCATTGAGACCTGATTCCAAAATGGTTCCTTCTCCTGCATCCTTAATGTACCCAGCATAAGCCGAATTTACTTCCGAAGGTGTAAGAAAATCCATAACTCCAGAAAACAATTTGAAAACACCAAAGGGGCTTATTAACACTCCTACCAAAAGCACTAAAACGATCCGAATTCTATTCATTGGAATCTTTACAATCCAATAAGCAGGAACAAATACAATACTGGTTTTATGAAAACTAAGAGCTATATAGATACAAACCATAAAGGCCAGTAAATTCCTTTTAATGATGTATCTAAAACTAAAAACACAAATCGCTATTCCGATTCCTTGGCGCATCTGCCCAGAATCTTCAAAAAACATAACGGGCATAAAGTAAAAAAAAATCCCTAATACTGGATATTCCAAGTATTGAAACATAGTTTTTACCTTGAGGCTCATAGCAATGATAGCCATTATTAAAGTGACTATATAAAAGGGCAGTCCTACATCAAAAATAAGCTTGTTTAGAAGGACATAAAGCCACTCTATTTCCTCATCCGTCTGCTGAAACAATGCTTTTTGTAATACCTCGGAATAGTCTGTAAATAAAGAAAATCCCACAAAAAGATTACGGTAAATAGGATAATCTGGTCCTACATTTACTCTAAATCCTGTAGCAATAATGAGTAATATTACTACTCCTATACAAAAATATTTATTCTTCTTTTTTTCAATAAATATTTCATACGCACTACCAACTACCAGCAGCAGAAAAATGAGAATATATATGTAATGAAGAATTGGCATTGATGTAGCTCTTCTTATTTTTGGAAGGCCTTAGTAAAACGGAATACAATATTGGGTGGTAAACTTAAAAGACTTTTATAAAACATCTTTTTAGGTAATCCTAGACTCTCAATATATAAATTTCCATGTCTGGTATACTGTAAAACGTCTCTTTTAGTAATATCATAGTTCCTCAAAAGATCTCTCATTTCTCCAAACATTTGGCTAAAAATAGCCTTATTTTTTACAAACGCCAAATACGCCCCGAACGAATAAAAACCTTGAAGAATAATAAAGTTCCGAAGAACGTCCTGATGATTTTGTAGTCTGGAATGTTTAAAGTATTCTGCCACACTTTCTACCGCACGCAGCATATTCAGCCCTTTTTCAGTATGAGTTTTGCTAATGCTTCCCTGCCTCTCGTAGTACCTATAGAAGGCTTTCTTTATATTTCCTATTTTTTTCGCTTGAAGTATAAGTTTTGGTATTAAATCAATATCTTCAAAATGAATTCCTTCTGTAAACTGAGCATCTACAAAAAGCTGTTTTTTAAATATTTTATTACATGCAAAAAATCCCATCTCAGCGAATGCCATAGGAAATTCCTTCAGCGCAAAAGATGCTGGATATGTAGGCAACTGGTGCAGGATACGGATTTCTTTATTTTCCTCATCTGTTTTTACTAAATCGCACAACACAACATCACAATCTTCTTTTTCAGCGAGTTCCAGCATTTCGGAAAACATCCCCAGAGAAATGGTATCATCAGAATCAATAAAAGCGATATAGTTTCCACTGGCGAGAGCCAGTCCTGCGTTTCTTGCACTACTTAACCCTCCATTAGATTTACAAACAATTTTAATATTTTGAGAAAATCTATCTTGAAATTCTTCAAGTATTTTCACGCTACCATCCGTACTGCCATCATCTACACAGATTAGTTCGCAACTGTTCATTTCCAGTGTGTCAAACTCAGCAACTATACTTTCTAAACATGCGCGTAGATGTTTTTCCGTATTGTAAACAGGAACTATTACAGAAAGCCTCATGAATATAAATAAGTTTGAATTCTGGAACTAATTTTGCCATTTCTCGCTGCATTATAATCCTTCTCTGAGCAGGGTTTTAATACCGAAATGGCCTCTTTTTCATGGCTAAACCACCATTCATCCCGCAACGCATTGTATTTAAACATTAGAGGAAGTTCCTCCAGCATTACACCATGAATTTCCAGATCTTCGACGGTTGGTATATGGCTTTTATGCCCTATTTCAGAAGTAATGTACCATAAAATTTGCGCTACTAAATGTGGATTGATTCTAAAATTATCAGAACAAGCATTGGGCAAGAAATAAGCTGTACACGTATCCAATCTACCTAAAGTTTTAGCAATACTACAGATTTCCCTCGGACTAAGACCATTTGGCAAAAGTCCATCTCCTTGTGGGGAATAAGCCTGAGCCATAGCTCGGAAGGATATTGTAGCTAAATTGCAGGTGCGAGAAAAAATCTCAAAATGCTCGCTATCACGGAGAATTTCTGAAAGATTTGCCGTGTGACCTCCACAAGAATGAAAAAGTTTTTTAATATCGGATGATACTAAATATTCCTGAAGTCCTGCTACACTCACAGATTCTATATGCTCATGTTCTAATAGGGCGTGGAGGTAATTTTTTTCTGAGACTTTATCTGTATAAACATCAAAACTCAAATAAGAATCCACAATGATGGGTTGCACATTTATTTTTTTATGTTCAGATACATTTTCCACATAGGTAAGCAACAGATCTGCCCTCCCACCTACTACAATGGGGATTTTATTAGACTCTGCAAGTGTTAGAAATATATCACCTAGAATTGCAAGAGAATCTTCCACAGTTTTACCTGAAATAAAGGTTCCGCAATCATACATTGAAGGAAAATCTATACTGGCTTGGAGTCCTTTAAACGTAGTTATAAAGTCGGGTAATTCAGGGATTTGAGAATTTATTTCTTCTGCAATAAAGGGATTTCTGTATTCTTCTATTCCAATAAATACAATTTGTGCAGCATCTAACTCGTCCACAAAATAAGAGCCCACACTACCCTTCGGAAATATAGATGCGGAGGATGATGGCAAGCGAAAAAAATTCTCAATATCCATATCGGGTAACTACCTACTGGTTTTTGGTTTTGAAGGAATATTTTTTACGGCGGTTTTCTTTACTATTGGTTTCTTCGTTGCAGGTTTTTTACCAACTGGCTTTTTAGCGCTTGCTTTTTTAACACTTGCTTTTTTAGCCTCAGGTTTATCAGTAAGTTCTCCTGCTTCTTTCAGCCATCCTCGAACTGTCTCCAAGCTTACAGTTTTAAGCTCCTCAGATTCGTATTTTTCTCCGTCCTCTTTTCGGGGAAGCTTAACCATTTTTTTTCCAAATCGTATAAATGGGCCCCATCGTCCATTTTCTACTGCAATTTTTTCTTTTTCCCATTGCTGGATAAATCGATTTGCTTCCTTCTCCAGTTTTGCCTCTACCAATTCCGTAATATCGCTCTGACTTAGATTTTCAAAATCATACTTTTTAGGAACATTAATGAAAATATCTTTATATTTTATAAAAGGCCCGAACCTTCCAGAACCCTTTGTTATAGGATCCCCTTTGTAGGAGCTGATAGGTGCGTCGGCAATTTTTTTATCTTGTATTAGCTCCTCTGCTCTTTTTTGGTTAATGTCTAACGGATCTTCACCCTTAGGCACTGATATATAATTTTCGCCCCACTTTACATAGGGCCCAAATCTACCCACTCCTACGCTTACTGGAAGAGAATCTACAGGGTTAAGATCAAATGGAAGCTTAAATAAATCTAATGCTTCCTCTAGTGTAAGACTTGCCATATTTTGCCCTGTTCTAAGACTGGCATAAAGAGGTTTTTCCTCCCCTTCACCATCACCTATCTGAACTACAGGCCCGAAACGGCTAATCCTAGTTATTACATTTTTACCAGATTTAGGGTCTATACCTAAAAGACGCTCGCCGGTGGCACGGTCAGCATGCTCTTCTACAGTCTTAATTTTAGGATGAAATTTTTTGTAAAAACCATCCAGCATCTCTTGCCAATTCCCATGACCTGAGGCAATATCGTCAAATTCCTGTTCTACTCTGGCTGTAAAGCCATAATCTAAAATTTCAGAAAAATTTGTGGTAAGAAAGTCCGTTACCACCACCCCTATATCTGTAGGAACGAATTTGTTTTTATCGCCTCCATAAGATTCTTGCTCCTCGCTTTGGCTTATTTTTCCGTCTTCTAAAACAATGGTCTCTACCTTCCTTGTATTAGGAGCCACTTCGTCTTTAGAAACATATCCTCTATTTTGGATGGTTTGAATAGTGGGTGCATAAGTAGAAGGTCTACCTATACCTAAATCCTCTAATTTTTTTACCAATCCTGCTTCCGTATAGCGTGCTGGAGGACGAGAGAATCTTTCTTGAGCTGTGATTTTTACATAATTTAAATTTTCTCCATTTTGGATGGGAGGAAGCAATACATCCATTGATTTTTCATCGCCACCGTAGCCGTATACTTTTAAGAATCCGTCCAATAATAGTATTTCACCTTCTGCCTCAAAAACATCCTGAATTTCAGATGCGCTGATCTCCACTTTAGTTTTTTCTAATTGAGCGGGAGTCATTTGGGATGCAATGGTTCTCTTGTAGATTAATTGGTATAAAGGATTTAATACCGCATTAGGAACTGTTTTCAGCGTAAAATCCGTCGGGCGAATAGCCTCATGTGCTTCTTGTGCATTGGCACTTTTACCTACATATTGTTTTTTTCTACTGTACTGTCCACCAAAGTTTGACGTAATAAAACTTTCTGCATGCGTAAGAGCTTCTTGAGAAAGATTCACACTATCCGTCCTCATATAAGTAATAAATCCCTCTTCGTAAAGGCTTTGTGCAAGTCTCATTGTGGTACTTACACCATATCCTAATCGTTGGCTTGCCTCCTGTTGCAGTGTACTGGTGGTAAAAGGTGCCGAAGGCTGGCGCACGGACGGCTTTTTTTGAATATCAGTAATACTAAAATTAGCATTCTGGCAGGCTTCCAAAAAGTTCTTAGCCTCTGTAAGCTGGGAAAATTCCGTTTTATATTTTGCGGGTAGCAAATCTTTAGTGGATGTTAGAAATTGGGCAGCTACTTTAAAGGTAGATATAGAAGTAAACTCTCGGATTTCCTTTTCACGCTCTACTACCAGACGGAGTGCTACACTTTGAACCCTACCGGCAGATAATCCTGATTTAATTTTTTTCCATAAAACAGGAGACATTTCAAATCCTACTATTCTATCTAAAACACGGCGAGCTTGCTGGGCATTTACCAAATTTCTATCTACATCCCTCGGATTATCTATAGCTTTTAAAATGGCATTCTTGGTAATCTCATGGAAAACTATCCGCTTGGTTTTTTCTGGTTTTAATTTTAAAACCTCCTCTAGATGCCATGCAATAGCCTCACCTTCTCGGTCCTCATCACTTGCAAGCCAAACCATATCCGCAGATTTGGCTGCTGCACGGAGATCCGATACTACCTTTGTTTTCTCAGGCGAAACTTCATAGGAGGGTGTAAAGCTTTCTAAATCTATCCCCATCCCTTTTTTTGTAAGATCACGAATATGGCCAAAACTTGATTTTACCGTAAAATCTTTCCCCAAAAATTTTTCGATGGTTTTTGCTTTGGCAGGGGATTCTACAATTACTAAGTTTTTGGGCATATATTTTCTAACATTTTTGCAAAAGTAGAGCAATTTATTTCATACCCCGTTACGATTAATTCATATAGCCCGGTGTTTTGTATTTTTGGAGACTATTTTTTAACAAGACATGGCAAGAATACTCACAGGAATACAATCTACAGGTATACCACACTTAGGAAACCTTTTAGGTGCTATTTTGCCCGCCATTAATTTGGCCCAAAAGGAAGATAACGAAACTTTTCTCTTTATAGCTAATCTTCATAGCCTAACATTAATAAAAGATGCTGCCCAACTAAAAGAAAACACCTTCCACACCGCTGCTGTATGGCTTGCATGCGGTTTAAATCCTGAGAAAACATTTTTTTATCGTCAAAGTGATATTCCAGAAGTATGCGAATTGTTCTGGTATCTCTGTAATTTCTTTCCATTTTCTAGGTTAGAGCTTGCACACTCTTTTAAAGATAAGGCAGATAGATTACAGGATGTGAATGCAGGGCTTTTCACTTATCCCATGCTAATGGCAGCTGATATCTTATTATATGATGCGGAAATAGTACCGGTAGGTAAAGACCAACTTCAGCATATAGAGATGGCTCGGGATGTGGCATCAAGGTTTAATTATCTGATGGGTGAAACATTTGTATTACCACAGCCCGCTATACAGTCTGAAATTCAAACAATTGCCGGAACGGATGGATTTAAGATGTCCAAGAGTAGGAACAATACAGTAAACATATTTTTACCCGAAAAGGAATTGAAAAAGCAAATAATGGGTATAGAAACTGATTCCACGCCATTAGAGGCTCCTAAAAATCCGGATACTTGTCTGGTTTACAAAATGTTCAGCCAGCTGGCCTTAGAATCAGAAACTGATGAATTACGAAGGAAATATATTGCTGGAAATTATGGATATGGCCATGCAAAAAAGGAATTACTAGATTTGATTTTAACCAAATTCTGTACGGAAAGAAAGTTATTTACTGAATTTATTTCCCGTCCTGATGAGGTGGAACAGATTTTAAAGACTGGGGCAGAAAAAACCCGAACAATTGCTCGGGCTAAACTTGACTCTGTACGCGAAAAACTAGGTGTATAGTGTTATTTAATAAACTTTTGTAATACCACAACAGCTGGAAAATGGTCGCTATAGCCACCTGTAAAGGTATCTCCATCCCAAGAACGAAACGGGTATCCTTTCCATTGGCCATTAGTATTTTTTAGGTAATCAGGTGCATAAATTTCAGATTTAAACACGCCATAATGTGTTAAATCGCCACTATTTTTTACCAGATTTGCACTAACTATAATTTGATCAAAAAGATTAGGTGCATCCTTATAGGCCAGAGAAGCCACACCACTTTTAAAAGGTTTATACATTAAATTATAGTAGGGTTTTTCTTCGGATAATTGGGCTGGATCTCCTACAGTCTTTAAAATATCCTTTACTGAAATATTTACGGGATCATCATTAAAATCTCCCATAGCTATTAATTTTATAGATGGAAAACGCAATCGCAATGCGTCCATTTCTTTTTTTAATACTGTAGCGGCGGCAATTCTTCTAGGTTGCGATGCAACATCACCACCTCGCCGAGAAGGCCAGTGATTCATAAAAACAGCTACCATCTCTCCATCCAGTAAGCCTCTAGCTACTAAAAGATCCCGAGTATATTCCCTTTTTCCATCTTCACCGAAAATTGCGATTTCTTTTTGGTAAGAGTCTAATAAAACAAAACGATTTGGCTGATAAATAAGTGCTACATCTATTCCTCTTGCATCATAGGAATTGTAATGCACAATTTTATAATTGCTTTGAGCCAAGGCAGGTTGGCGCACCAGATCCTGAATCACCTGTCTGTTTTCCACCTCTATAAGACCTACAATTACGGGGTTTGTATTGGTTTCTTTTCTTCCTAATTCAGAAATTACTTTAGAATGATTTGCCAATTTTCTAAAATAAATTCTACTTCCATAATGTTTAGCGCTTTTTGGTGTAAAATCCTCACTTAAGATCTGATTCCGGATATATTTTTTGCCCCGGACAGCATCATCATTCCATGGACCAGTATAGGTACCAGAAACCTCTAAATATTTTATAGAATCTACGGGAACACTTCTGTGGAAAGCAGGGTTTTGAGGGTTTTTTGTTCCATCAATATAATCTGCAGATGCAATAGTGTCCCAAAGGTTTTCTACATTCGTTACTCCTATTGCGGCGCGCATCACTTTTGTTTTCTGCGCATTCACCGCCCAAGAAAAAAACATGAGCAGTGTGCCTAAGAAATTCAGTTTATAATGTTTCATCTAACAAATGTAAAAGTTTTGATAAAAACTAGAATGTTAAGAAATATTCATATTAAGATACTCGCATTTAAGAGTAAAAGGAAAAATATTATTATGATAATAATGCTACATTTGTGATCTATTTTTTGTTAATAAATATTAAAATGCTGAAATACATTCGCCTGGCTGCACTTATTAGCCTATCTACTGCAAGTATGTATTATGCGCAAACTACAGTTTTCGGGTATGTTCAAGATGCCCAAGCTAAAGCGCTAGAAAATATAGATATCTTAAATGAGACAGATGGCCATACGGAAAAATCTGATAAAATAGGATATTTTCAATTTGTAGATTTAAAACCGGGAGCCTATAAATTTATTATTCAACGAACCAATTTCGAAACTAAGGTATTGGATGTTGTTATTAATGATGGACAAAAAAAGGTGGATTTAGGAGTTGTTCAGCTAAACTATTCCATAGCTTCTACAGATACGGGTGTCATGGTAGTAGATGATGCAATGAGTGATGATGATGGAAGCAATATGCAGCCCACTGTTGGCTTGTTAAGTGCTGGCCGTGACGCCTTTCAAAATGCTGCCGCATTTGAATTAGGAGGATATTGGTTTCGTCCAAGAGGGATTGATAATAGATATGAAGATGTCCTATTTAATGGTGTTTCTATGTCAAAAAATGATAACGGAAGACTAGAATTTAGCAATTGGGGTGGCCTAAATGATATTACACGATATCCCATGGAATCTCAAGACAATATTAATCCTTCGGAATACGCATTTGGAAATCTTGGGGGCGTAGTATATTATAATACACGTGCAAGTAACTTCCGCAAAGGAACCTCATTAGCCTATTCTTATACCAATAGAAGTTACTATCATCGAACCATGCTAACACACTCCACCGGAATGATGAAAAATGGGTGGGCTTTGACACTTTCTGGTAGCAGAAGATGGGCAGAGGGTGGAGTTATTGATGGTATGTATCAAGACTCTTATGCCTATTTTGGAGCCATTGAGAAACGCTTTTCCGATCGGTTTAGCATAAATTTTTCTGCTTTAGGTGCACCTACGTACCGCTCTACCAACAGCCCCAATACGGAAGAAGCTTATGCTCTAATGGGGAAAAATTATAACTCCTATTGGGGGTATCAAGACGGGGAGAAAAGAAACAGCCGTATTAGAAAAACCCACGAACCTTTATTTCAGCTTACCTTAACCAATAAACTGGGAAAAACGAGTAACTGGATAAATACTCTTTCTTATCAAACGGGTAGTGATGCTCGAACCCGTTTAGATTGGTTTCATGCCGCAGATCCGCATCCTACTTACTACAGAAAAATGCCCAGCTATTTCTTGTTTCAAAACAATGTTAATAGTATATCCGAGTTGAACAATAGCTTATTACCACAATACAACGCCTTAGTAGAGGAATGGAAATCAAATCCTAAAGTTTCTCAAATTGATTGGGAAGCTTTATACCAAGCCAATATCCTAAACCAAACTACAATGGATGGCAAAGATAGAGGCGCAGTTTACACAGTGGTGGCAGATGTAAATGATGATAAAACATTTAATTATGTATCTCATTTTGATACCAAATTAAAAAGCAATTGGAAACTCAACCTTAATTTCAGTTATCAAAACTTAGTATCGGATAACTATCGCCGCGTAGAAGATTTACTAGGAGCTAAATTTGCTTATAATAGAGATGCATTTGGAAGTGATCAAAGTTATGACCTTGATGCCAAAACAGATAGAGCCTATAAGGGTGATCGTGTTGCATATTCTTATGATTTATTACGCCAAGCTTATACCTTTAATGCTGTTTCAGAGATAGATTTGCCTAAGTGGAATGTTACAGTTTCTGCCTTAGGTGGATACAATGAATCGCAGCGGGACGGGAAATTCCGCAACCATTTTTACCCACAGAATTCCAAAGGCAAGAGCTCTGTCTTTTCTTCTTTTGATTCTGGGTTAAAGGCTAGAATAATATATAAAATTACCGGAAAGGAATTCTTAGTATATAATGGAACTTTATTTAGTCTTTCTCCTACCTTAAATGAGATTTATATTAATCCTAGGGTAAATGATTTCCAAACTCCTGATCTAAAAAATCAAATAATTAATGCTAATGATTTAAGTTTTATTTCTAGAGGGCAGACATTAAAATTAAGACTTACAGCATACTACACTGAAATAAAAAATGCCACCGAAATATCCCGGTATTTCGCTGAAGGATTTGTATTAGATAATGCCGCTGGATACACTTCTTCTACCTCTGCAAGGGAAGATTTTGTAGCGGAAATACTAGCAAATACCGAAAAGAGATACGCAGGAATAGAGCTAGGTGCTGAAATAAAACTTTTACCAAGCCTTAGTGCATTTTTGGCAGGAAGTTATGGCGAATATACATACCAAAATAATCCTAAAAACTACATTAGCGTAGACTCTAATCTTTACGCTAAAGGTTTCCAAAGATTAGGTGAGGCGCAAATGAAAGATGTACGTGTTGCTGGAACTCCACAACAAGCTTATTCTGTAGGCCTACGGTACAACAGCCCAAAATTTTGGTGGCTAGGAGCCTCTGCAAACTATTTAGATGACAATTATCTAGATGTAGCATCCATTAATAGAACAAAAGGATTCATTGTGAACTCTACTACCGGGGACTCTTACGAAAGTCTAGATCCCGCTTTTTACACCAAATTACTGGAACAGAAAAAGTTTGATGGACAGTATATGTTAAATGCGAATGCTGGAAAATCTTTTCTCATTGGTAAATACAGGATGGGAATAAGTGTTTCTGTAAATAATATCCTGAACAATAGAAATTATGTGACTGGCGGCTATGAGCAAGGTAGAAAATCTAACTATCTGGAAGCTGCACAAGATATCAAAAGAGAAATGCCCCTATTTGGCCCTAAACTCTGGTATGACAGAGGTCGCACTTTTTTCGCCAATGTTTATTTAAGATTCTAATAAGAACACTATCATGCAAAATTTTACTATAAAAACACTTTTTCTCAGTCTTGTAATGGCATTGGGCATTGTTTCATGTGTCCATGATGATGTGTACAACACGCCTGCACTAGCTAATTATGAGTGTGGAGAGCTCACGCCAAACCTCAGTCTAAAAGATCTTAAAATGATGCCTCTTAATACTGCTATTACGGAGGATAAAATCATTGAAGCTTATGTAGGAAGCACAGATGAAACGGGAAACATTTATAAAACTATTTATGTGCAGGATGCACCCACTAATCCTACCCAAGGTCTTGCAATCTCTGTGGATATGGTGAATACCTATACCAAGTTTCCCCAAGGATCAAAAATTTATGTAAAAGTAAAAGGTTTGGCAATGGGTCAATATGGCGGTGCACCTCAGCTTGGTCTTCCTGGTAGTGGCACCACGTTGCGTATTCCGGAGAATCAAGTAAAGAATTATATCCTTCGTTCGTGTAGTCCTAAAGTAAACATCACTCCTAAAGTGATGACTCTTGCAGATATGAATACAGCCAGCAATGATCTTTTAGGAGCACTTATTCAAGTAAATAATGCGGAATTCGAGGCAAGAAACCTTTGTAGCACCTATGCGGATGCTGGAGTTTCAGTAGATAAAATGATTGTAGATCCTACTACCAATGTTACCACTCGTGTTGTAAGAAACAGTGGCTATGCATCTTTTGCTAATGACCGTTTGCCTTCAGGAAATGGTAGCATTGTGGCAATTTACTCTAAATTCAGCAGCACATACCAACTCCTTATTAACAGAAAAGAAGATGTTAATTTTACTAAATTCCCTCGTCTGGATGGTATAGCAAGTGATCCATGTGGTTTTAATCCTGCAAATGCACAATTACTTACAGTAGCGCAATTAAAATCTCTAGCAACTGGAGGAAATTATACCCTATTGCCTAATGGGAAATATATTAAGGTAATTATTACGGCTAATGACGAAACAGGAAATTTTTACAAGCTATTTTACGCAGAGGACGAAACAGGGGGTATTGGTTTTAAGGTTAACAAAACTAACCTATACCAAGATGCAAGGTTTAAAGTAGGTAAAACAATTTATATTAAAACGGACGGGCTGTACATCGGTTCATCCTTTGGAGAGCTTCAGTTAGGAGTTCCCTATAACGGATTTATTGGACAAGTAGAGCAAAAAGATATTTATAAATATATTTTCGATGAAGATCTTGGTTTCTCTAATCTTAATCCTACCATAAGGAACATCGGAGATATTAGTAATAATGACTTAGGACGTCTCGTAAGAATACCATCAGTACAATTTGCAATTTCAGAATTTGATACCAATAATATTTTGTTTGCTAAAACATTCGCACTAACAGGATCTAGCGCTCCCAATATGACTATGCGAACCATTGAGGATTGTCAAGGGAAAACGATAAGCATGGCAACCTCTAAGTTTGCAACTTTTGCAGGCAATGAAATTGATGCCGGAAAAGGTGATGTTATTGGTATTGTCATTAAATACAACAATACAAATATGATAGCCATACCAAATGCAGTAGGTGCCGATCTGGATAACCCACGATGCGATGGAAGTATCCCTCCACAGAGGATTTTTGCAGAAAGGTTTGATGGAACTTCACTATCACCTGATTGGATAGTTGTAAGCAAGAAAGGCACGGCTACCTGGTCATTCCAAACCTATGGAAACCCTGCTCCTTCTGTAGTAATGAATGGTTACACAGGAGGTCCTATGGAAAATGAAGATTATTTAATAAGCAAAGAGATACTGCTTACCAATGGCAATAATTTTATCCTTAGTTTTGAATCAGATGTTAAAAACGATGGGGCACCGCTTCAGGTTTTCGTTACGGAAAATTATACCGGCGATCCAGCTACCACCTCATGGGTTGCATTGCAGCCAACTTTGGATACCAATTCTGCAGCCTTCAATACATGGACAAAGTCTGGGGCACTATCCTTAAACTCTTATAAAAACAAAAAGATAAGAATCGCCTTCAAATATATTTCTACCACCACTGCGGCCGCTACATGGCAGCTGGATAATATTTTTGTGAAAGGTTCTTAATTATTTCTAACGGATTTTAAATGGCGATGGGAGCAATCCTTTCGCCATTTTTTTTAATGGAAGTTAAATTTATTTAATAAAATATCAATCCTACTTAACTTAAAAAATAATAATTCTATATTTAAAACACTCCACTTTACTATTTTTATTATAAGTTCTTGCTTTGTTCAAACCAACTAGTTTTGCGATAATTTAATTAAGGATTTCGGGGTAGAATTATAGCCAAGTTAAAATAATTTTTAAATGTTCTTTTACAATTACGGATTAAATTTTTTATAAGCGTTTATAAAATTTCTCCACAAAACTTAGAAGTTAACCCCATATTTACTCTCTTTTTAAGATAAGAATTACTTTTGCTAAATGCTTCAACGAGAAAAACCTTTAGATTTAAAAATTATAAAAGATGTAGCGAGCCTCAATATCTCTGATGGGAAAATACCGCCCAACGCAGTAGATATGGAGCAATTGGTCCTTGGAAGTATCTTAATTGATAGTTCTACATCCAGCGATTTGTACGAACTGCTATTCCCAGAACTCTTTTATGACCCAAAACATCAAGTAATCTATGCGGCAATGGTTCACCTTCAAGAAAAAGGAGATCCTATCGATATTATAACTGTAATACAGGCACTTAAAAGTCAAGAAAATCTCAGTAAAGCAGGTGGTGAGCAATATATTATAGATCTTTCCTTACTTGTAAGTAGTTCTGCCCACAGCGAGTACCACTCTCGAATTATTATTGAAAAATATATCTTAAGGCAGCTAATAAATATTTCTGTTAATGTTATCGATGAGAGTTATAAACAGAGCGCCGATGTATTTGAATTATTAGACAAAAGCGAACGGGAGTTTTTCGACATCACCAATAAAACCCTTAAAAAAGGATTCCTCACCTCCGACAATCTCGTGCAAGATGCCATCGAAAGAATCGGGATGATTAGTAAACAAGAAGGTGTAAGTGGCGTTCCTACCGGTTTCCATAAACTGGATGAGCTTACCGGCGGATGGCAGAATTCCGATTTAATCATCATTGCAGCGCGCCCTGCTATGGGTAAAACGGCATTCCTTCTTACCATGGCCAGGAATATGTGTATTGATTATAGTCTCCCTACCGCCGTTTTTTCATTAGAAATGAGCGCTATGCAGTTGATAACCAGATTAATATCTTCCGAAACAGGCATAAAATCTGATACTCTGCGGAAAGGAAATCTTACCGATACGGAATGGAAAATTTTGGCCAGCAAAACGGTAGCACTACAGAAAGCTCCTCTTTATATAGATGAAACACCCTCTCTTTCAGTATATGATTTCAGGGCTAAATGCAGAAGACTGGTGATGCAGCATGACGTAAAGATTATTATGGTAGACTACCTTCAATTAATGACTGCGAACAACGGACAGAAATCTTCCGGAAACAGAGAGCAAGAAATTTCTACCATTTCACGAACGCTAAAAGCCGTAGCAAAAGAGCTTAATGTGCCTATCATAGCATTATCGCAGCTCTCTCGCTCCGTAGAAGCACGATCCATTAAGCGTCCCCAATTGTCGGATTTACGGGAATCTGGTGCTATAGAGCAAGATGCAGATATTGTAAGTTTCATTTACCGGCCTTCCTATTATGATCAAACAGCATGGGATAATGATCCTCCAGGAATGGAAACCAGTACGGAAAATCAAGCAGAGCTCATAATAGCTAAGCATAGAAATGGATCTACAGGACCCGTTCGCCTAGCCTTCTTTAATGAATTGGCTAAATTTGACAATCTAGAAACAAATACCTATTTCGGAGGCGGCGGTACACCCAATCCTTTTGCTACTCCAGACCTCCCCATTCGAAATATCAATATACCAAACCCTGCTGATGCCTTTGATATGTCCCCGGATCCTCGAATTTCAGGCTCCAGCATGAATAATGATAATGATTCAGGATCCAACACCACTCCAGGAATAGATATAGATGATATTTTCCATTAATGGATAATTCGGAGCTAATCATAGATATTTTCACCGATGGCGCCTGTAGTGGCAATCCTGGGCCCGGTGGATATGCAGCTCTCATGCGAATCAGAGGAACGGATAAGGAAAAAGAAGTAGCCGAAGGATATGCTAAAACCACCAATAATAGGATGGAACTTTTAGCCGTTATATCAGCATTGGAAAAAATTAAAATAATTCCTAAGGAGGTTCACATCTATACGGATAGTAAATATGTTGCTGATGCCGTACTAAAGTCTTGGCTACACAACTGGGAAGCTCGAGGATGGAAAAATGTTAAAAATCCTGATTTATGGAAACGTTTCCTCCCATTAATGAAAAAATATAATCCTCAATTTCATTGGATCAAAGGCCATGCAGGACACCCAGAAAATGAGCGCTGCGATATCCTTGCTGTGCGGGCCTCTCGTGAGCCTTATCTACTTCCAGACATTGGGTATGTGGAAAAATGATAGTCATACATCCAATCAAAAACCTATAACCTTATTTTTAACTTTAGAAAAGGATGGTGGTTAAATATTCCTTTACTTAATTTGTTTTTCTGTAAATTTCACACATGATCGTATCAGATATTCTAATAATAGGATCCGGGATCTCCGGTCTTACATATGCAATTAAAGTAGCTGAAGCCTCTCCGGAAGCAAATATAATAATTGTTACTAAAGCCGATGAGGACGAAAGTAATACCAAATATGCCCAAGGTGGACTCGCCGTAGTTACAGATTTTGAAAAAGATAATTTAGAGGCCCACATACAAGATACGCTGAAAGCTGGAGATGGAGAAAATGATGAGAATATCGTCCGTATAGTAATCACAGAAGGACCAGAACGCTTTCGAGAACTACAATATTGGGGAGCTAATTTTGATAAAAATGACGATGGTCTTTTTAGACTTGGCAGAGAAGGGGGCCACACAGCAAACCGAATTGTCCACCATAAAGATATTACCGGTTTTGAAATTGAGCGCGCGCTTCTTCAATACTTAGATAAGCTGCCTAATATTACCACCTTAGACCATCATTATGTGATAGACTTGATTACCGAGCATCAACTTCGTCCTAAAAAGTTTCCAGCAGGACCTATCACTGCCTACGGTGCCTATGTCTTTAATACCAAAACTGGTAAAGTAGAGACCTACGCTTCTAAAATAACCATGATAGCAACAGGTGGAGCTGGACAGGTATATAAAAATACTACCAACCCTCTTATCGCTACTGGGGATGGTATCGCTTTTGGTCACCGTGCTGGAGCTCTTACCAGTAATATGCAGTATATCCAGTTCCATCCTACGGCCTTATATTCCAGAAAAGATGGGATGCTATTTCTTATTTCAGAAGCTGTCCGAGGAGATGGCGCAATCCTTCGTCTGCCCAATGGTGAGAGATTTATGAAATCCTATGATCCCAGGGAAGAAATGGCTAGTAGAGATATAGTAGCAAGAGCGATTGATAATGAAATGAAAATCCACGGTTTGGAATTTGTCTGCCTAGATTGCACCCATATGGATCCCCAAAAATTTAAAGAACACTTTCCCAACATCTATGCAAAATGCCAAAAAGAAGGTATAGATCCTATGCAGGAATACATTCCTGTGGTACCAGCCTGTCACTATTTTATGGGCGGTATAAGCTGTAATCCCTATGGCCAAACTTCAGTAATAAATCTATTTGCTATTGGTGAGTGCACCAATAGTGGTCTGCATGGCGCCAATCGTTTAGCCTCTAACAGTTTATTGGAAGGTTTAGTGTTTGGGCATCGTGCTTCAGAGAAAAGCACAGAATTGCTGAAAAATGGTGAATTTGATTCACAATTGTTTTCAAATATTCCAGACTGGGAAGATGATGGGTTGCGTGTAATGGAGGAGAAAATTATTCTTACCTACTTTCGTAAACAGTTACAAGAGCTCATGAGTGACTTGGTAAGTATCGTGCGTACAGATGAGCGTTTGGCATTAGCAAAAAAGAAACAACAAGACATTTATGACGCAGTGAAAGAACTTTACACCACTGCTAAGCTAAGTTCTGATCTTATAGAATTGCGGAATCTGGTAGAGGTATCGTATTTAATTATTAAAGACAGCATCCGGATGAAAAAAAATAAAGGTTCTTTTTACAATAAATCCTTAGAAAAAAGCCATGAATAAGTTTCCTGATTATGTAACTAAAGAGAAATTAGAGACTTTTATTCAATTAGCCTTAGATGAAGATATAGGATCAGGAGACCATTCCACTTTAGCCGTAATACCGGATGGAATTTCAGCTCGATCTGTTCTATTAATTAAAGAAAACTGCATCTTAGCAGGTCAGGATTTTGCAGATTTAGTACTAAAACACCTAGACCCATTAAGCCATATTTTTTGGATAAAAAAAGATGGACAAGTATGCAAAAAGGGTGAAATAATCGCATATTTAGAAGCCGACACACGGGCGCTTCTCAGCGGAGAGCGTCTTATCCTAAATACGATGCAAAGGATGTGCGGTATTGCTACACTTGCACACAGATGGAATTCACGGCTATTAGGTACTAAATGTCAACTGCTAGATACGCGAAAAACTACGCCGGGATTCAGAATGTTAGAAAAATGGGCGGTAAAAATTGGAGGTGCCGAAAATCATCGCTATGGATTATTTGATATGATTATGCTTAAAGATAATCATATCGATTATTCAGGAGGGATTTCCAAGGCTGTAGATTTAGCTAAGAAATATAGAGAATCACATCAGCTTACTATTAAAATTGAAGTAGAAACAAGAAATTTAGCGGAAGTACAAGAAGCTATTATTGCCGGTGCAGATAGAATTATGCTAGATAATATGTCACTAGAATTAATGGCTAAGGCCGTACAATTAATTGGAGAATCTGCTGAAACCGAAGCATCTGGTGGAATAACCGAGGATGTTTTAGCACAAGTTGCCTCTACTGGAGTAGACTATATTTCCGCTGGAGCTCTTACTCATTCCGCACCAAATATTGATATTAGCTTAAAAACATATTCAGAAAGCAAACACGGCAAGTGGAAAGGTGAAAATAATTAAACCAAATTAATTTTCAGGAAGCTTATATTTGCTAAAAACTTTAACTATGAATAGTACACACGATACTTTATTGCAAGTTCACCGGATATTCGGGTATGGAGAACTCATTATTTTAGGTCTGTTTTTAATAGCGCTTTTAAAATCTGCATTTAGTGAATCTGGAAAGATTAGCAATTTTATTCGAAAATCTACCCTTTTTAGTATGATTGTTTTCCATTTACAGTTAGCAATTGGGTTAATCATGCTCTTCGTTACTTCCGGTTTTACAGCCTATTTAAAAGATCCTGGGATGGGCGGAATTATGAAAGATAAAGCATTACGATACACCTTTATAGAACACCCCGTAAGTATGCTTATTGGTGCAATATTAATGACCGTGCTTAATAAGAAATTTAAAACCAATGATAGAATGCGTATGCCATGGATGATTTTAGCCGCCATTGCCATTGCGTTATTCTTATATGCTGTTCCATTTGATAGATTGTTAGGTACTAGATGAGGATAGCAGTTGTAGGGGCTACAGGGCTTGTAGGCCAACTTATGTTGCGTGTTTTGGAAGAAGTGCAAGTGCCAGTGACGGAACTTATTCCTGCTGCTTCTCAAAAGTCTATAGGAAAAAAGGTTCTTTTTAATAAAGAAGAATTCACAGTTGTAGGCATTGAGGATGCTATTTCCCAGCGCCCCGATGCGGTATTATTTTCAGCAGGTGGTGGGACTTCACTGGCCTATGCAGAACGGTTTTCTGCAAACGGAAGCTACGTTATAGATAATTCTTCCGCTTGGAGAATGCATGACGCTGTCCCTTTGGTAGTTCCAGAAATCAACCCCCATCAAGTTCTACAGGAACACAGAATCATTGCCAATCCCAATTGTTCCACTATACAATTGGTAATGGCATTAGCACCCATTCACGAAAAGTTTGGGCTTAAAAAAATTGTGGTCTCTACCTATCAGTCTGTAACTGGTTCTGGGAAAGCTGCAGTAGATCAACTAGAAGGTGAAGCCCAACATAAAAAAGATGTTCTAAAAGTATATCCCTATCCTATTTTTAATAATGTAATCCCTCAATGCGATTCGTTTTTGGATAATGGCTATACCAAAGAAGAATGGAAACTGATGAATGAACCCAAAAAAATTATGGGACTTCCAGATCTTCAGATAACGGCCACTGCGGTACGGGTTCCCTCTACTGGGGGACATTCAGAAAGTGTTTTTGTGGAATGTGAAAAGCCAATTTCTATTAAGGAAATCCGTGAAATACTATCAAATAGCCCCGGAATTAAACTTATGGATGCTCCAGATGAACTTCTATACCCTATGCCTTATACAGCACAAGGTAAAAATGAAGTACAAGTAGGCCGTATTCGAGAAGACATGCACAACAAAAACGCATTTCATTGTTGGATAGTAGCGGATAATCTCCGCAAAGGAGCTGCTACGAACACAATACAAATACTTCAACTTCTTCATTCTAAAGGTTTTATAGGAACCTAAAAGATCTTCTCGCTATGGCGGAAATAGACAAATCTGCACCGCTTCATTCCAATACAGGTTTTCAAAAACTAATTTTAGCTATTGGAATTATTCTCTTTGGAGTAAAATTAGGTGCTTGGTGGATTACCAATTCCAATAGTATTTTTAGTGATGCTATGGAAAGTATAGTAAATGTATTGGCAGCAGGAATGGGACTGTATGCTTTGCATCTTTCTGCAAAACCTCAAGATACAGGTCACCCATACGGACATGGAAAAGTAGAACTTATTACCTCTGCGATAGAGGGTATTCTCATTAGTATTGCTGGGGTTTTAATTATCATTCACGCCATACAATCTCTACTCCATCCTACACTTCTTGCCCAAGCGGATTTGGGAATGCTTATCATTGGTATTACAGGTTTAATAAATTATGTCGCTGGAGTATGGAGTATCAAGAGAGGAAAAAAATCTAACTCCGCAGTCCTCATATCAAGTGGTAAGCACCTTAAAGCAGATACTATTACTACTATAGGGGTGCTATTAAGTCTGACTCTAGTAAAGATGACCCATGTAGAGGCTATTGACCCAATAATTGCAATACTTTTTGGAGGTTATATCATCTATTCCGCTATATCCATACTTAAAAATGCTTTTAGAGGTATTATGGATGAAGCAGATCCTAAAATAACCCAAGAATTATCCCAAATATTTGAGAACATTCGCATCCCTGAATGGATTGATATCCACGCCTTGCGAATTCAGCAGTACGGCACCCACCTTCATTTGGATGCTCATGTAACATTACCCTATTATTTCTCCCTACAGCAAGCTCACGATTCCTTAGAAAAGCTGATGGTACAGAGTAGTGAAGCCTATAATGGAGTTATAGAATTTAATTTTCATATGGATGACTGCAAACCTATATCATGTGCTATATGCTCTGTTCCAGAATGCCCCGTTCGGAAAGAAAGTTTTAAAAAACATATCCCCTGGACTCCAAAATCTTTGACATATCTTAGCAAACACACCTATTCTGCAGGAGTTGCTGTACTTTAAAAATATCGTTCCCCATATTTTCTTATAAGATAAAAATAAGGTAAGCAGATTAATAAAAATAAAGGATGGATAATAATTCTTCTTATATAAAATTCTACCAACCTTCCTCCGGAAAATTCATTAGCTAATAAAATTCCACCCACCAAAAATAATATAGGCAGTGCTACTATTCCTATAAGCAAAAACTGTTTAGCATATTTTTTTGAATTAAATAGTAGGGCAATTATTAATGCTGAAAAGAAATGATTCAGGATAAATCTACCGCCATAAGACACACTTAATTTACTATAATCTACAGTGGGAAAAGTGGCTAAAATTTCAGGTAAACGAAAAAAATTCTTAAAAGGATCATAGAAAAGTTTATCCTCATAAATTCTGATAGACAAGATGCAAATGGCAGCTATAATTGCTAAACCTATTCGGTAGATAACTGATTTCTTCATACTTCTGTTTCCTGTTTTTTAGGAAAGAAATAAGCAAAATACATTATCCATAAAAGTACCACTGTACCATAAATTACGAGCGGAAATAAGTAATCATGAGCGGGACGAATCCATTCCTTTTTCTCTATATAAATTATATTGAGCATCGCAATTCTTACAATATTAATACAATGGATAATTACCAAACCTGCCAATAAGAATAGCAAACTTTTAACACCCCGAAAAAATGCAAGTACAAAACTCACAAATAATATCATAATGCTCACAGCATTGCAGCCTTCCACCATTCGTGTGGTATATTGCCCAGCAGTATAAAACCAACTGGTTTCATATTTTTCTACAGGTACATGCACACTGCGATACCCAAATACATTCTGAATATAGACTACCTGTGAAGCTACCCAAAGAGAAAAAATGTCTAGGCCCCGCTGTATAGATAGATACTTGCTGTATAAAAAAAGCAGCAGAAAATAAGAGCCTAAGAATCGGGCAAGTACATAAACGAGTCCTTTCATAAAGAATATTTGCCAAAGATACGCATATAGACTTTTCTATTGGTTGATGGGGCCGCTTGGCTTTTCCATCTCTTATAAATTTTGTAAATTAGCAGTCAATTTTATATATAATAAATCATGTCAGATAAGAGACAAGCAGGTGTTTGGATGGATAATTCTAAAGCCATCGTTGCGAAAAATCACGGTCCACAAGATGCATTTAAATTTTTTCTTTGCGATCCCGTTACATTTCATCATCAGCACGGAAATAGCAATGAAAATGCTGCTATGAACGCAGAAAAAACGAATAAAAGCAAGTTTTTTAAATCTATCGAGCATCTTTTAATCAATACTGAACAGATTTACGTTTTCGGTCCGGGAACTATTCAAGAAGAATTTAAACATCACTTAGAAGAAACTCCACAGTTTAAAAATGTTAAAGTGAGTCTTGGAGTTGCTGCACAATTAAGTGAAGAACAAGTTTTACACGAAGTAAAAGAGCATTTCGGAGCTTAATTTTAGTATTAATACTTTGAGCCGGATAAATTTCCGGCTATTTTTTTAGCATGATTCCAAGCGAATATTTAAAATTTCTATCAAAATTCTCAGAAAGTAAGAACCAAAATTTTTCCTTTTCTAAATGTATTACGAGTGGTTCTGGTAGAGAAAATTATCTGATCACCAGTGAGCACGAAAAGAAATTTTTAACAATAAACGAAGATGTTCGGGAAAATGAATCCTTTTTTTATTTTACCCAAATATTCTCTTCACTTGGTATTCGTGTTCCTACAGTTGAAAGTATATCGGAGAACCGAAAGGCCTATATACAATCCTATCTTGGAGAAAATACACTTCTAAGCATACTTCAAAAACTTACAGATTCAGAAAAGGAATCTCTGCTTTACAAAGTATTAGATTTTTTGATTCAAATTCAAGAAAAAACTAAGCCCTTAGAGCCTCCAAAACTCTATTTTGATTTTCAAAAATATAACGAGGACGCTGTTTTGCAAGATTGTTTTTATTTCAAAAGTTTTGCACTGGATATACAAAACGCCACTTATCAGAAACAAAATTTAATTAGCGAATTTCGCAAATTGGCAATGAAAATTTCAGGTATTCAATCTCAATGTTGGATGCTTCGTGATTTTCAAAGCCGGAACATCCTTATTGATGATTCCGATGGTCGCATCGGAGTTATAGATTATCAGGCCTGTATGCAAGGGCCAAAACTGTATGATGTAGTTTCCCTTCTTTTTCAACATAGATTAAATTTGACACTTAAAGAAAAAGACAGTTTATTACACTATTATTTCTCTCGACAAACAGAATCAGAAATTTCTCAAATGCATTCCGATTTGCCGTACATTCGTCTTGTGCGTCTATTGCAGGTAACAGGCGCCTATGGTTTGCGTGGAGTTCTGCAAAAAAAACAAGAATTTATTAACTCATTTGAAGGTAGCATAATAGAGTTAATTCAATTTTTTGAAAATGATTCACACTACACCACTCCAGAAATGATGCAGCATTATTTTCCGGAAATTTATGCATCCTGCCTTCAATTAAAAAATAAAACTATGAGTCTACCGCAAAAAGACAAGTCTCTACATATTAAAATTTACAGCTTTAGTTTTAAAAAGAAAGGCATACCGGAGGATAAGACCGGAAATGGAGGTGGTTTTGTATTCGATTGCCGAGGTATTCTTAATCCTGGGCGGATTGAGGAATATAAAAGCCAGACGGGCGCCGATGAATCTGTAAAAGAATATTTAGAAACAAAAACCAAAATGCCAGACTTTTTACGAGCTGTGCAGGATATTGTCAAAATTAGTATAGATGATTATTTAGCCCGAAACTTTGAAAATTTACAAATCAGTTTCGGGTGCACTGGTGGTCAGCATCGTAGTGTTTATGCAGCGAATGCTGTTTATAATTGGCTACAACAAACCTATCCAGAAACTCAGTGCAGCATCTGGCACGAGGAACAGGCACATCTAAATACCGGGATATAAGGTATGAAAGCGATGTTGTTTTCCGCTGGCCTCGGCACTCGGCTCAAGCCTTTTACTGAAACAGCTCCCAAACCTATGCTTCCCATCAATGGAAAGCCCTTATTAATTCATAATTTAGATTATCTACACTATTATGGTATTCGGGAAATATGTATTAATATCCATTATTTCCCAGAACAGATACTGGAGTGTGTAACGGATTATCAAAAGCTCAATAAAGTAGAAGTTTATTTTTCTGATGAAACAGAGGCTTTGCTGGAAACAGGAGGTGGACTGGCAAAAGCGAGATCTTATTTTGATAATGAAAAAAGTTTTTTGGCATTAAACAGTGATATTTTATCGGATGTTAATCTTGCGGATTTAATTTCTTATCATCAAAAATCTGAAGATACTTTAGCAACTCTTGCTGTATCAAAAAGAACAAGTAGCCGCTATCTTTCCATTAATGAAAGGCAAGAATTGGTGGGATGGATAAACGAGAAAACAGGCGAGCATATTGGAGAAATTCATCTTAATAATACCTTTGCATTTAGTGGATTGCACTGTATAAATTCTACCATTTTTGATCTAATGCCTTCTAATGGAAAATTTTCCATTATGCAGGAATACCTTAGGCTGATGAGTAGAGAAAAAATACTTACTTATGTGCACGATAAAGATATAGTAGATGTAGGGAAACCGGAAAGTATCCCTATTGCAGAGAATAAATTGAAACAATACCACTGGTATAATGAAACCCGATAAAATTAAGAAAACAAACCTTAACCCTTCCACCAAAGGAGGGACTATAGACCCTATTTATAAAGCGCTGGAAATTACACCAGAAGATGCACGGTTACAAGATAGTTTTCGTCATAAAACATGGGATGAAACCATCACAAAAGATAGCTGGATGGTTTTTAAAATCATGAGCGAATTTGTAGAAGGCTATGAAAAAATGGCTAAAATAGGACCCTGCGTAAGTATATTTGGATCGGCCCGATTATCCGAATCAGATCCATATTATCAAATGGCGGTAGATATTGCGGAGCGTATTACCGAATTAGGTTTTGGGGTAATAACTGGAGGAGGGCCTGGAATAATGGAGGCAGGAAATCGTGGTGCACATAATAAAAGCGGTGTGAGCATCGGACTTAACATCGAGTTACCATTTGAACAGCATTTTAATCCTTATATCGAGAAAGCATACTCTATAAATTTTGATTATTTCTTCGTCCGTAAAGTGATGTTTATTAAATATTCCCAAGGTTTTATTGTAATGCCAGGAGGCTTTGGTACACTGGATGAACTGAGCGAGGCACTCACCCTAATTCAGACGAGAAAAATTGGGAGATTCCCGATAGTATTAGTTGGATCTTCCTTTTGGAGCGGGCTCTTACAATGGTTTACTAACACCCTCTTGGAACAAAAACTTATATCTGCGGAGGACCTAAATCTTTTCCGTGTGGTAGATACTGCGGAAGAAGCCGTGGCTCATATTAAGGCTTTTTATGATAAATATGCCGTGAGTGTTAATTTCTGATGGCATAAAATTTGACCTTACATAGACGAATCTTAATATTATGAAAAAATTATATTTTCTTGGTTTATTTGCCGCCATTTTTGCACTATTCCTAAAGATGGATAATGGTGATTTCTATTCCAGTATGACGAAAGCGGATTATGTGGATGGTTCTAAAACTATGAAATTTACCACCAAATTAAATGTGGAACACGTAGCAGATGCCTTAAAAATAAATGCTAATACCCTTGGCTTCGAAGCTGAAGTTAAAAAGTATGTAAATAATAATTTTGAGTTTTATGCAAATGGCAAAAACATAAATCTTACCTTCACAGGAAGCCAAATAACTGGGGAAAGTGTTTGGGTTTATTTCGAGGCAAATTCAGTTCCGGATCTTAACTCTGTTAAAATTAAAAATACAATACTACTTAGCGTTTTTCCTAAACAAACTAATATTGTGAATATTTCTTATAGAGGTACTCAGAAGGCAATGTCCTTCCAACGAGGGAAAGAAATTAATGAGGTTTCGTTTTAGTTTATAAATCAATCAAAGAAAAGTACCATCCTATCGGATGGCACTTTTAATTTAACTCTTATGCAATTGCAAGAGGAATTACTTCCTGCATTTGATCAATATAATGAATAGTAAGTCCTTTTATGTACTGGCTATCTATTTCCTCTACATCTCTTTTATTTTCTTTGCATAAAATTACTTCTTGAATCCCAGCTCGTTTAGCGGCAAGAATTTTTTCTTTAATCCCTCCCACTGGAAGTACTTTACCTCGTAGCGTTATTTCACCCGTCATTGCGATATTTGGTTTCACATTTTTATGTAAGAAACTGGAAATAATGGAAGTAAACATAGCAATTCCCGCTGAAGGTCCATCCTTTGGAGTAGCTCCTTCAGGAACATGGATATGAATATTTTTTTGAGTAACATCCTCCTTAGAAATACCATATTGAGGATAATAGGCTTTAATATACTCTAATGCGATAGTTGCACTTTCCTTCATTACATCACCTAAATTTCCTGTCATACTTAGATTCCCTTTACCTTCACTTAAAATACTCTCTATAAAAAGAATATCTCCCCCCATACTCGTCCACGCAAGACCGGTAACTACCCCGGGATATCCAGCATGGTTTGCTAAAGATGGCGGATGCGGAACTCCAAGAATAGCATCTATTTCTTCGGTTTTTATATTCTTATCAAAAGTTTCACCCATAGTGGTTTTATAGGCAATTCTTCTTGCAATTTTAGCAATCTTATGATTCAGTTTTCGTACACCACTCTCCCGAGTATAATGAGTAATTATATGCAGGAGCTCTTCGTTTTTTAAAATAAACGCATTTTTACCCAAACCATTTTCTTCTATCTGTTTTGGAACGAGGTAGTTTTTGGCAATCTCCATTTTTTCCTCAGCAGTATATCCAGATATTTGAATAATCTCCATCCTATCTAACAGAGGGCTCTGAATCGTATTTAATGTATTCGCAGTAGCTATGAATAGTACTTTAGATAAATCATAACTTACTTCTAAAAAATTATCATAAAACTCATGATTTTGTTCCGGGTCTAGAACTTCCAACAAAGCAGAACTTGGATCACCTTGCATAGATTTTCCTAATTTATCTATTTCATCTAAAACTACAACGGGGTTAGAAACTCCAGCTTTTTTGATACTTTGCAAAATTTTACCAGCCATGGCACCTATATAGGTTTTTCTGTGTCCACGGATTTCGCTCTCGTCATGCAAGCCACCCAAACTAATACGTATAAATTTCCTTCCCAGAGAATCTGCAATGCTCTTACCTAAACTTGTTTTCCCGACACCTGGAGGACCGCATAAACATAGAATAGGAGCCTTAAGATTTTGCTTTAATTGGAGTACGGAAAGATATTCCAAAATACGCTCTTTAACATCTTGTAAACCAAAATGCTCTTTATCAAGTAATTTCTTGGTTTTCGTTATGGAAATCGTACTGGTACTCAGGTGGTTCCAAGGCAGATCTGTGTAAAAATTTAAATAATTTCTTTGAACGGAATATTCTGGACTTTGAATATTGAGTTTTTCCAGTTTTCGGAGTTCTTTTTCAAAATGAGCTTGGACTTCAGGATTCCACTCTTTTGTTGCACTTTTTTCCAAAAGTTCTGCCACATCACCATCATTTTCTTGGCCTAATTCTTCTTGAATTGTACGCATCTGCTGGGTGAGGATGTATTCCTTTTGATGCTTATCTAAGGCCTTTTTAGTCTTATCTTGAATATCCAGCCGCAGTTCCAAGTGAGTACTTATTTCCAGCAAATTCTCATACAAAAGTTCAGCACGTTTATGAGCATTTCTTTGGCGAAGTAATTCTAAGGCCTTTTCTGTAGGAAGATCTGCATTCATGCAGATGAAATTAATGAGATTCTCTGCAGTTTCTGCATTCTCCAAGGCAAATCCAGCTAAAAGTGGTGGTGCATTATTAAGGTCTAATATCTTTTTAAATACATCTCTAATATTATCTACCAAAGCAGAATAAATAGCTTTTGCTTTAGGCTGAGTATCTGTTAGAAATTTTATGTGAGCTTTAAGGAATCTAGTATCACTTTCCAGAAATTTATGAACCTTAAAGGAACGAACACCCTTTACGATAGCCGTCACTTTCCCTTCTGGTAATTCTATTATTTTAATAATTTTTACCACAGTACCCTCTTGAAAGACTCCATCTGCGCCAGGTAAATCCTCGGAAGGATCCTTTTGGGTAAGCACGCCCAGTTCCCATTTTTTCTGGTAGGCCTCTTGCAACAGGTTTCTGCTATAATCTCTCCCCGCTGTAATAGGTACTATGATGTGAGGAAATACTACCATTTTTATTACTGGTAAAATGTATAAATCCTCAGCTTTGCTTTTAGATGTTTTATTTTTTGTAGTAGATATAGGGTTAGGTGTTTTCCCTTCTTCGTTATATTGAATAGTAATTTCTTGAGGTATTAAGTTCTTCTTATTTTCCATGTTATGCCATTTTGTCTACTTCCACTCAGTTATTACTGAGATGAAGGAGTATTTTGTAGATGTATATCGGGAAGCGTATGGGCACAATACTTATGCCAAGGTTTTATGATTTAATGGAAGGTCATTTAAATATTTTGTTTAATTTCGCAAACCGTTAGAATTCAATAGAAAAACATGGCAATATTAGGCGAAATTCGCAAAAGATCATGGCTGGTAGTAGCTGTTATCGCACTCGGTTTATTGGCTTTTTTAGTTGATCCAGAAAGCATTAGTAAATTATTTGGTAAAGATCCATTAGTTTTAGGTAAAGTAAATGGCGAAAAAATTACCAGACAAGAGTACGATTCTCAATTATCCCTACTTCAGGAGCAAGCTAAGTCTCAAGGTAAGCCTACCACTGGCCTAGAGCAACAAGTTTGGGATTTTCTCGTTCAGGGAAAACTCATTAAGCAGCAATTTGAAAAACTTGGATTTAGCATAACAGATGATATATTCTGGAATCAGTTGCAATATGACCAAATGTTTTCTCAAAACCCTGAGTTTTTCGACCCAAAAGGAAATTTTCTGGTTGCCAAAGCCAAAAAAGAAGTGGAAAAAACCATGGCTGAGAATCCACAATTTCGTGATTATTGGACTATAGCCCGTCCGGGAATGGAGTATAAAATGATGGCTAGAATTTTATTTACGCATTTAGCACAAGGTGTTAACACCAATAAAAAAGAAGCTGAACAATTAATGAAATTTCGGGATCAGATTGCTAATATTGAATATGTAAAGATTGATTATGCGGCCTATTTAGCAAAAAATCCAATTAAGGTAAGCACTTCAGATCTGAATGCTTATGTAAAAAAACATCCACTTCGGTTTAAATCTAAACCATCAAGAAATCTTGGCATTGTCTATTTCAATGCAGAACCTAGTGCAGAGGATCAGGCTAAATATCTCTCTGAAATAAATAACCTTATCCAGAATCCTTCAGCGGAAAACTTTACTAACACAAAATCAGATTCCTTATTCATTTCTGCTAACTCCGATGAAGCATTCTCAAATGCTTATATCTCAAGAGCTAATTTGCCGGAAGAATTAAAGTCTAAAGTGGATGCGCTTCCAATTGGGCAAATTTACGGGCCTTTTAAATTTCAAAATTACTTTGCTGCAACCAAAATATTAGATAAAAAACCCTCTGATAGTATTCTTTCAAAACATATACTTATATCATGGGAAGGTCTTCAGACAGCAGATCCTGGCTTAAAAAGAACGAAGGAACAAGCGAAAAAGCAAGCTGACTCCATTGCAGCTATTATTAAAGCCAATCCTGCAAGATTCAATGAATTTCTATCCCTTTCTGCTGATAAAGGTTCTGCTACTCAGGGAGGAAATATCGGCTGGACTACTCCAGAAACGGGCCTTGCCAAAGGATATAAAACTTTTATCTCCACCCAGCCAAAAGGTGCTATCGGTGTTGCTGAGACAGAATTCGGATATCATATTATTTCTGTGGATGATAAAAAGTCAGGAGAAATGACTTATAAACTGGCGAATTTGGTTAAAAGAATAGCACCATCGGATAAAACGGAAAATGAAACATTCTCCAAAGCTACACGATTCATTCAGCAAGTTCAAGGAAAAACATTTAACGATTTTTCCAAAGCAGCTACAGCAGCGGGCGTAAAAGTACTTAACCCTAAAAGCCTAACACGTTTTGAAGCTGCTATTCCTGGACTCGGTACAGACGCAGATGGACGGGTGCTGGCATGGGCCTTTGGAAAAGATCGTAAAAAAGGAGATGTGGAAATGTTAGAAGTTCCAGGATCTGGAAGTAGAATTGTTGCTTATATAAATGGCATAAATAATTCTGAAATTATGGATCCGGAAAGCATCCGTGAGCAAATAGAACCAATTGTAAAAAATGAATTGGCTGCTAAAAAAATTATATCAAGTCTAGGTAACGCCACTAATTTACAGGCAGCCGCAGCTAAATTTGCGGTTCCTGTAGCTACAGCTACAATCAATGTGTTAAATCCATCTATTGCAGGAGGGTATGAGCCTAAAGTAGCAGGTGCAGCTTTTGGAATAACAGCAGGAAAGGTTTCCAAACCGATTGAAGGTCAGACTGGTGTATATTTAATACAAAATAAAGGAGTCATTACTAATAAACAGCCAGGAAGTTTAGAAGATATTATAAAATCTAATAATGAACAAATGGGCCAAGTATTTACTAGATCTCTAATGAAATCCTTGGAAGACAATGCTAAAATTGAAGATTATCGCACTGAACTCCTTACTGGAGAATAAATGAATCCAATGAAAATAGAAACAGCCTAAAAAGCTGTTCTTTTTTTACCCTGAAGCCCATTCTTATTAATTATATTTGTTGATTAATATCAAATATTTTGAAACTTTCCAAAGAATTAAAAGCCGGACTCATTGCATTATTTGCAATTGTAGGGTTTATCTACCTATTTCAGTTTATGAAAGGGAGGAAAGTCTTCTCTACAGATAATTTTTATTACTCTAATTTTGATAATGTTGAAGGCCTGCAAGTCTCTAATCCTGTATCCATAAATGGCTTAAAAATAGGCCAAGTAGAAGAAATAAAACCAATGTTTCTTCCCTCTGGAGGCCTATATTTTAAAGTAAAAATCTCCGCAGACAGTGAATATAGCTTCAGTAAAAAATCTACTGTTGAAATTTTTGAACCGGGTATAATGTCCGGTAAAGAATTACGAATTAATATTGATACCAAAGGACCAATTGCTCAGTCCGGTGATGTTTTGCAAGGGGCTTTTAAACCATCTATGCTAAACAGCATTTCAAGCCAAGTAGGACCAGTAAAAGATCAAGTACAAGATGTTTTGGTGAAAATGGATACCCTATTGAGTAATGCTAATTCAATTACTGATGTTCGAAATCAACAAGAAATACGACAGCTCCTTTTAGGTCTAAACCGTACTATTCAATCCTTTGAAAGTACAGCTGGAAGAACATCGGATTTAATTTCCAATAATGATCCCAGAGTAAAAAAAATCTTAGATAACGCTAATTTAGCCACTCTTTCTGCCCGATTAGCCATTGATAAATATGGAAGAGTAGCAGAACAAGTAGATACTAAACAGCTCAATAATACTATAGATAAATTGAATATCACTGCTGATAAACTAAATAATGTGGTTTCCAAAATAGAAAGAGGCGAAGGATCACTAGGTAAACTTACAAATGACGAAGAACTGTACAGAAATTTAAACGAAACTTCTAAAAATTTAAATATCTTAGTAGAAGATATAAAAAACAACCCTAAAAAATACATTAACATTTCCGTGTTTGGAAAAAACGCAAAATCCTAATGGAATATATCAGTAATATCCTCTTTTTAATTCTCAGCATAGCTGGGTTTTGGCTGTTTTACAGAAATTTTAGTAAAATAAACCGAAATATAAAACTAGGAAAAGAAATTAATAGAAGTGATCAACCCGGAAAACGCTGGGCAATGATGGGCATGGTAGCTTTGGGACAAACTAAAATGATTAAACGCCCTGTAGCAGGTGTTCTTCATATTATATTGTATCTCAGTTTCCTTATTATTAATATGGAATTAATCGAGATTTTCGTAGATGGTCTCACTGGCAGTCATAGATTTTTAGCTGCTATATTGGGTGCTGGTACATATGCCGCAATTACATCTTTCCTTGAAATTTTAGCACTTTTAGTTCTCATTGCAGTAGTTTTTTTATGGGCTCGGAGAAACTGGATCCACCTAAAAAGGCTTAATATGAAAGAATTAGCAGGCTGGCCTAAAAAGGATGCTAATTTCATTTTAATTATTGAAAGTTTCCTAATGATAGCCTATTTGGTAATGAATGGGACAGATTTCGCTTTGCAAAATTTAGGATATGGGCACTATTTTAAATGGGGTAGCTTCCCTGTTTCCAGTCGTCTAGTAACACCTTGGGTAGCTAATATGGAACCTACTACACTCGTAATATTCGAGCGTGTAGCATGGTGGCTTCACATTATCGGAGTATTTTTCTTTATGAATTACTTATATTATTCTAAGCATCTCCATATCATTTTGGCTTTTCTAAATACTTGGTTCGCTAAATTGAAAAACCCAGGTGAATTTCCCAATTTGGCATCTGTTACCAATGAAGTTAAAATGATGATGGACCCTAACGCTGATCCTTATGCCGCAGCTCCTACTCCACCAGAAAATGCTTCACCTGAAAAATTTGGAGCTAGTGATATATTTGATCTTCACAGAGTTCAACTCATGAATGCCTATTCTTGCACCGAATGTGGACGCTGTACTAGCGTATGTCCTGCCAATATCACAGGTAAAAAGCTTAGCCCAAGAAAAATAATGATGGACACCCGAGACAGACTGGAAGAAGTGGGTAAAAATATTGATATAAATGGTAAATTCATTGATGACGGTAAAAAACTTATCGATGATCATATCAGCCGCGAGGAACTCCGTGCATGCACTACTTGTAACGCCTGTACCGAAGCTTGCCCTATTCTTATTGATCCTTTATCCATCATTATGAGTCTAAGACAGTTTATGATAATGGAAGAGTCATCTGCACCACAAGAATGGAATCTTATGATGCAAAATATAGAAAACAATGGTGCTCCGTGGCAGTATAATCAAGGAGACCGCCTCAACTGGGTATCTTAATTTATATAATAATTTAATAAAATAACTAGCGTGTTACCAATTAAAACAATGGCAGAATATGCTGCTGAAGGCACTTCTCCTGAAATTCTTTTTTGGGTAGGCTGCGCAGGGAGCTTTGATGATAGAGCAAAAAAAATCACCAGGGCATTCTGTAAAATATTACAAAAAGCAAACGTATCTTTTGCCGTATTAGGACCGGAAGAAAGCTGCACGGGAGATCCTGCAAAAAGGGCTGGAAATGAGTTCCTTTTTCAAATGATGGCTATGCAGAACATAGAAATATTAAACTCCTACGAAGTAAAAAAAATAGTTACTGCCTGCCCGCATTGCTTCAACACTTTAAAAAATGAATACCCCAATTTGGGTGGAAACTATGAAGTTGTTCATCATACCCAGCTAATTAACGAACTTCTCTCATCTGGAAAATTAAGTATTTCCGGCGGAGATTTTAAAGGTAAAAAAATAACATTCCATGATCCGTGTTATCTTGGCAGAGGTAATAATGTCTACGAAGCACCTCGAGAACTTATTCAGAAGCTAGATGCAGAACTAACGGAAATGAAAAGGTGCCGCCAAAACGGCTTGTGCTGTGGTGCTGGAGGTGCTCAAATGTTTAAAGAAGCTGAGCCGGGGAATAAGGAAATTAATATTGAAAGAACTGAGGAAGCCCTTTCTACCGGCGCTACTACTATAGCTACAGGCTGTCCGTTTTGTAATACAATGCTTACAGATGGTGTGAAGTACCTTAATAAAAATACGGAAGTTAGTGTAAAGGACATTGCGGAGATTCTTGCAGAAACTGCAGATTTATAAATATGGAAGTTCAGGAAATATTTAATGAAAATGAAGTAGTCGGTGATTATAGAATCTTGTATTATCCTGCCAGCAGAAGGCTAACTCCTGCCGAAACCTTACAGATTACCCAAAGGGTATTTGACTTTTTGGCGGGGTGGAAGGCACATGGCACTCCCTTACAGGCTTCATTTAAAATTTTGTTCCATCAAATCATTATTATTGCTGTAGATGAAGAAGAAGCAAGCGCTAGTGGATGTTCCATTGATGCACTAAATGCGATGATGCAAGATTTAGATCAGCGCTTTATGCTGGGGCTGTTTGATCGTATGAAAGTCCTTTATTTTATTGAAAATCCTGAGGCTGAGGATCAAGAAATTGTCTGTGAGAATAGATTAAATATGAAAGCCAAAATACAATCTCGAAGCATTCCCATATCAGCTAAGATTTTAGATTTTTCAGGTTCCACATATTCTGAATTTCTGAGCAAATTTGCCCTTCCGGTTCCTCAAAGTTGGGCAGCACAATGGCTATAAATTGCCATGTCTATTCCCAAAAATATTCTATTTCTTAGCAGTTGGTTCCCCAATGCTGTTGAAAATTTAAACGGTAATTTCGTCCAAAAACACGCTAAAGCAATTTCTTTACTTCACAATGTATATGTAATCCATTGTGTTTTAAGTACTACCAAAAGATCTCCCGAATTTTATTCTGACGGGCAATATCAGGAAAAGATAATATATCTAGAAAAATCAGGATTTAAATTTATTGATTGGCTTCGTAAATGGCAGGTTTTTAGTCAAGAAACTCGAAATCTTCCTAGAATAGACTTGGTTCATGCTAATGTTTTAGCTCCAACAATAAATTCTTGGTTTGCAGTATATTACGCAAGATGGAAGAAAATTAATTTAATATTTACGGAGCATTGGACTGTTTTCCAAGTTCAAAATTCTACATCTAAAGTATCCTTAATTCAAAAATGGAATGCACGATTTCTTGCTAAAAGGTCTGCTTGTATTTGCCCAGTATCCAATGATTTAAAAAATTCCTTGGTTCATCACGGCATTATTTCAGATTTTATGGTAATTCCAAATGTGGTAAACACTCAGATTTTCAGCCCATCTAAGAGTAAAATTACCGTATCCACATTCATTCATCTTTCCACTTTGGTAAAAAGAAAAAGAATTCCAATTTTACTTGATGCCGCCGTAAAAATTAAGGAAAAAGGTTATAATTTTCATTTTAAAATTGGAGGAGATGGGGATCTTATAAAATTACATCAACAAATTAAGGAACGAGATCTGGAAATGGTCACGACAATTCTTCCAGCTCTTAGCGAGGCCGAAGTGGCTTCCGAAATGAAAAGGAGTAGCGCATTTGTTTTATTTTCAGAAAATGAAACGCAAGGTGTAGTCATTCCAGAAGCATTAGCATGCGGAATTACTGTAATTTCCACATCCGTAGGCGGAATTGCAGAAATTTTACCAAAGCAGTTTGGTGTGTTTGTCAGCAATTTTGAAGAACTTGTAGACGCTATGGAACAGCACATAATACAATTAAATTCATCAGATAAAGCCAAAAACGAAGCGCAAAGTATGTATGAATATGTAAAACATACTTTTTCACCGAGCGCTATTGCACAACAATACGATAGTGTTTACTCCAAGTTCAAATCTTGACACTTTTTCTTAACATTATTTTAAACCTATGAAAAGTGGTATATGGTGGGAAAAGCATTCTGTATCTATTGCTTTATTATATGAAAAAATCATCGGTTTTGTCTTGAATTGGGCATTGATGAATTATCTATCCAATAAAATTTTTCAAAATTATTCTCTTGCACTTAGTATTTTTACTGTAGCTGTTCCATTTACTGGTTTAGGATTGTACTACGGCCTGCTTCGTTATGGTAGCAGTATGAAGGAAGACACGGAAAAACAAAATTTTATGCAAAATCTTTTCCGTGCTACCTGGAGAAACCAAATTTGGGAAAGTTTATTATTCGGATGTTTATTATATCTATTCTTTAGCTTGCACAGCCAGCAAAATCCCTATTTTCTTCTAATTGCCTTTTGTGTCCGATTTTTAGGCTATGGTTTTTACAATTTTACTGACAGTTGGCTCCGTGCCTCTCATAATAATCCCCGATTTTCTTTATTAAGAATCAGTGTTGTTAGCTTAAATGGCTTTGGAAGTTTGTATTTTTTATTTCAAAATAATTGGGACGTATTTTTATGGATTCAGATGCTGAGTCCTTTTATTGCACTTTTTTTTCTAAGACCGGAATTCTTTACCTCTTTAAAAATAACCCAAACTATACAAAAGGACTTATTATCCTATTCTTTATTTACGGGTTGGAATAATATTGCGTCTTCACTTTTATTTAGTATTGATATACTACTCATTACCTATCTCTCATCTGCTGAAGATTTAAAAATATACCGAGCAGCCATTCTTATACCTTCTAATATGGTTTTTCTGGGAACCATTCAAATTCAAAGGGATTTTCCTCTTTTAGCTAAAAATTATCTATCGAAGAGATTTCAACGTATATATTATAGAAAATTTATGTCGCAGTACTTCCTTATATTGATTGGAGGTTTTATAGGAAGCTTATTTTTGGCAAAACCGATACTTTCTTGGCTCTTCCCTGGATTTGGAAGTAATTTATATTGGAATTTTATGATCTTATACATTGGATTTGCTGTCAGTTTTTTATTCCGTATTCCTCTGGCACATATCCTATCTGCAATGGGAAAAGCAAAATGGATGCTTGGAATATCTTTAGCGACATCGGCTTTTTGTTTATTCTTAGGAATCTTTATGGTACCCTACTGCGGAAGCATAGGAATGTCCAGCTGTATGAGTGGTAGCCTTATATTTTCAGCAGGTGTTTATTACTATTATTACAAAAAATGCACTTCCTAACAATTAGGTTGCCTATAGTGGCTAATTTAATTAAATTAGCAATTAAATATAAAGTATGCTTAGCGTTAGCCAAATTATTGAAGAGAAAGACAGATTTATTGAAGGTCTTCAAAAGAAACATTTCACTGAACTACACCTTTTAGATGATGCTATAGAAGAGGATAAATTAAGGAAATCCCTTCAACTTAAATTAGATAGTCTTTTGGCAGAATCTAATGCTGCAGCTAAGAAAGTGGGTGAACTGATGAAAGCTGGGCAGCAGGAAGAAGCGCAAAAGTTTAAAAGCATATCCCAAAACAATAAACTTGAAGAACAAGAATTAAAATCTGAACTAAAAGCAGCAGAGGATAGGCTTTTAGACATTCTATATCAAATTCCCAATATCCCTCACCAATCCGTTCCGCAAGGAAAACTTCCCGAAGATAATGTAGAAACTTTCCTTCACAAGATAGAAGTTAATTTGCCAGAAAATGCCCTTCCTCATTGGGAGCTAAGCAAAAAGTTTAATCTTATAGATTTTGAATTAGGTGTTAAAATTGCGGGTGCCGGTTTCCCTGTATACTTAGGAAAGGGTGCAAGACTTCAGCGTGCTTTGGTACAATATTTTTTGGATTTCAATACTTCAAAAGGATACCTGGAAATTAATCCTCCACATGTTGTAAATGCCGAATCTGGCTTAGGAACAGGCCAACTTCCAGATAAGGAGGGACAGATGTACCATGTTCCTATAGATGGCTTGTACCTTATTCCTACTGCGGAGGTCCCTGTTACTAATATTTACCGTGATACTATCATAGAGAGTAAAAATTTCCCCATATGTCTTACAGCTTTCTCACAGTGTTACCGCCGAGAAGCAGGGAGTTATGGCTCTGATGTAAGAGGCCTAAACCGTTTACATCAGTTCGAGAAGGTAGAAATTGTACGTATAGAGCATCCTGAGCGATCTTATCAGGCTCTTGAAGAAATGGTAGAACATGTAAAAGAGCTTCTCACATCATTAGAATTACCTTTCAGAATCCTCAAATTATGTGGAGGAGATATGAGCTTCACATCAGCCCTGACCTTTGATTTTGAAGTTTACAGTGCAGCACAAAAAAAATGGCTGGAAGTGTCCAGTGTATCCAATTTTGAAAACTTTCAAGCCAATAGGCTCAGATGCCGCTACAGAGAAGGCGGAGACAAACCAAAACTTGTACATACTCTGAACGGCTCTGCTTTGGCACTTCCAAGAATAATGGCGGCCATACTGGAGAATTATCAATATGAAGATGGCATAAAGATTCCAAAAATCCTTCATCCTTATACTGGATTTACCTCTATTTAATTATTTTTGAAGCTATTTCCGTTTATCCGTTCTATATTTTTTCTTTGCGAGTAAATCCTCAACAAGAAAAAAGGATGTCGCCTCTATCCGGGCCAACCTATTTGGGGCATTTTTAGAGAATTTTAAAAATAATTTGTTAAATTTTTATATTGCTTACATAAAAATTGCTAATTAATCACTATTTTTGAGCCAAATTAAATTCTAATATATGTCAGTAAATCTTATTGATCTAATCAAAGGCCAACTTGGACCTGCGACAATTTCTCAGGCTGCATCTCAGTTTGGAGAATCCGAATCTAGCATCAGTACTGCCGTTAGTGGTCTTATTCCTGCTGTAGTAGGAGCAATGGCTCACAATGCAGATAATTCCTCAGTAATAGATGCTGTAATGGCTGCTCCTAAGCAAGGTTTCCTTGGAAATCTATTAGGTAACGCTTCTACTCCAGTACTTGGAGGCATTATTAGCACATTATTTGGTGGAAAAATGAACGATCTTGTATCATCTGTTTCTTCTTTTGCTGGAGTAAAAAATGATACAGTAAATAGCCTTTTAGGAGCAGTTACAGGTGCTACTTTTGGCACATTAGGTAAATATGCTGCGGATAATAATATGGACAGAAATCAAGTTTCTGGAATTTTAAGAGATCAAAGAGGTATAATTTCTTCTATTCTTCCTGCAGGACTTTCATTAGCTGGATTAGGATTAGGAAATGTTTTCGGAAATCAAACTACTACAACTCAAACAACTAATACAATGAATAACAATCAAGATACTCGTAAAGACGAGCAAGTAAATGTAAATCGTACTGGGCACACTCATGTAGATCAAGGTAAAAAACCTAATAACATTTGGAAATGGCTTCTTCCACTTTTAGCTTTAGGTATTCTTGCTTGGTGGTTATTAAACAAAAATAAAACTAAAGATGTAGTGACCAATTCTGATACAGTGACTACTGTTCAAAAAGATGGGGATACTACAAAAGCGCAAACGACCGTTACACAAACTACCGCTACAATAGACAAATCTAAAACTACTGAAGTAGATGTAAATGGTAAAAAAATTAAAGGATACGAAGGTGGTTTTGAATCTAAATTAGTTTCTTTCCTTAGTTCTAAAGGTTATGACAATGCTGCTGATGACAATGCATTAAAATCTACTTGGTATGATTTTGATAATGTTAACTTCGAAATGGGTAAAACTGATAAATTACTTCCAGGATCTGAAACTCAACTTCAAAATCTTGCTGAAATCCTTAAAGCTTATCCTAATACTAAAATTAGAATTGGTGGTTATACAGATAATGTAGGTGATAAAGATGCCAACAAAAAAATATCTCAAGGGAGAGCAGATTTTATCAAAGCAGAACTTATTAAATTAGGTGTTCCTGCTGCACAAATTAATGGTGCTGAAGGTTACGGTTCTGAATTCGCTAAAGTACCTGCTACTGCATCAGATGCTGAAAGAGCTTCCGACAGAAAAATGGCTATCCGTTTAGCTAAATAAATTCCTAAAACAAGGAATAAAAGCCGCTTCATTTGGAGCGGCTTTTTCTTTACCCTATTTTTACCCTTATTTGAAAAAATTAATCCTTTATGAAGTTCCAGATTTATAAGATGAACGCAAAAATATCCTTCTTAATGCTGTTAAGTTTAGGAATGTGGCAATGTCAGTCAGTTCAAAAAAAGGAAGCTACCAAAATATCAAAACAAAAATCTAAACCATCCCAAACTAAATCAGTTGAAATTCTTAGCAAGAATACGGCTGGCAATTCTAATTCTAGCATTACTCCGGAACAACAAGCCAAAGAATTTGCAATTTTAAAACAACTTCCTGAAGTAGAACGAGAGTTTCGAGGCGTCTGGGTAGCCACGGTAGCAAATATCAATTGGCCATCAAAAAATACACTGAGCGTAGCACAGCAAAAACATGAAGCTATTGAAATGCTGGATTATCTTCAAACTTTGAATATCAATGCTGTAATATTTCAAGTGCGACCAGCATCAGATGCCCTTTATGCGAGCAAATTAGAGCCTTGGTCTTCCTACCTGATGGGAACTACGGGGAAGGCTCCAGAACCATTTTACGATCCTTTGCAATTTTGGATTAGCGAGGCTCATAAAAGAAATATAGAGTTGCATGTATGGTTAAATCCCTACCGTGCTCACCATACTCAAGGCGGACAGCCTAACCCAAACAGTATCGTATATAAAAAACCAGAACTTGTATTAAAGCTTAAAAACGGTATGTATTGGCTGAATCCGGCACTCCAAGCTACAAAAGAGCATGTTACGGCTGTTGTAAAAGATTTAGTAAGCCGATACGATATTGATGGGCTTCACTTTGATGATTATTTCTATCCATATCAAGAGTATAATAATGGAAAAGATTTTCCAGATGATGAAAGCTGGAAAATCTACCTAAAATCAGGTGGTACTCTTTCGCGTGCCGACTGGCGTCGAGGACATGTAAATTCCTTTGTTAAAAAGGTATATGATGAAATAAAAGCGCTCAAACCAGAAGTAAAATTTGGCATAAGTCCTTTCGGTATCTGGAAAGCCGGACAGCCAGCCGGTATTGTAGGAACATCACAATATGACGCTCTATTTGCTGATGCAAAACTATGGCTAAACGAAGGCTGGGTTGATTATTTCGCGCCTCAGCTCTATTGGCCGATGGATTCTAAAGGACAACCTTTCCCTGCACTTCTTAAATGGTGGATTAATGAAAACTACAAAGGTAGATACCTATGGCCAGGGATCAACACAGTGGAAGTAAAAGTATCAGATCGCAGCACAGAGATTCAAAGGGAAATTCGTAATGTGCGGGAAAACATGAAAACCAACCCAGGGCTAATACATTGGAGCTACGAAGGCTTATTTAAAAATCCAAAACTTTCCGAAGCCCTAAAAAATAATTTTTACCAAAAACCCGCTCTTATTCCAGAGTTCCCATGGCTAAATAAAGAAATTCTACCTGCACCAAAAATCTCTTCTGAAAATAAGGGACAATTTTTACAAATACGCTGGACAGATCTATATAAACAAAAACCCGCCGGTTACATTCTTTATTTGAAATATGGAAATTCATGGGACTATGAATTACTTCCAAGAGATGCTACTTCCCACCAAATATCTATTCAGAAAAATAATAATAAACTTAATGCAGCCGTTTTACGGGCCTACAGCAAGACGGGAATTCTTGGGATCAGCAGTATATTAGATTTTAAGTAAAGTTTTACTAGGTTATCTTTTATTCACAATGATAATAGAATCATAAATCTAAATTATTTTTGAAAGAAAATGAAGATGCATATCATTTACCGGTTATTTGCCTTATTAATTTTAATAAATATATCAGTCTTAGGCCAATCTTCTCTAATAGCTGCGGGTCCTATGCTTGGTTATGCAGAAATGACAGAAGTAGCCATTTGGGTAGATATGAAGATGCCGGGAAAATATTGCCTTAGCTATAAAGAAGGTAGGAACCAGTCTATACCGAAATGTATTCCTTTTTCACAAGATGATGCAGACTCAGGTGGGCAAAAAATAAGTATCCCAAATCTTAAACCCGGCACACAATATCAGTACAATATCACAGAGGAGAAAAATATCCCTGCCGTTTTTCCCTACCAATTTAACACAAAAAAATTATGGCAGTGGCGAGAGAATGCTCCGGATTTTAAGATAGCTTTTGGAAGTTGTGCTTACATTAATGAGTCAGAATTTGATAGACCTGGTATTCCGTATGGGTCTGATTATGAAATATTTAATGCAATAGCAACGAAGAGTCCTGATATTACTATCTGGGGTGGAGATAATATCTATTTAAGGGAAGCTGACTGGGATTCTCCTTCTGGGATTTATCATCGCTACAACGATATGAGAAGAACACCCCAACTTCAAAAATTATTACAAACCGGCCAACATTTTGCCATTTGGGACGATCATGATTTTGGTACGAATGATTCTGACAGAAGTTTTTATTTAAAACATGTTACCCAAAAAGCCTTCAAAGACTTTTGGCCCAATAAAACTTTTGGAGAGGGTATAGAGCAAAGTCAAGGCATTTATACTACTTTCAATTGGGGTGATGCTCAATTTTTCTTATTGGATAATAGGTTTTTTAAATCTCCAAATAAAAGACAAACAGGTGAACGCAGCATATTAGGTGAAAAACAAAAACAATGGCTTATAGATAATCTGGTGAGTAGCACATTTACTTTTAAAATTATTGTAATAGGTGGACAGGTTTTAAATACTGCAGCTGTTTTTGAAAATTACAGTACCTATGAAGAAGAAAGAAATTGGCTTCTAGAAACGATAGATAAAGAAAAAATAGAAGGGGTAATCTTCCTTTCTGGGGATAGGCATTTTTCTGAGTTGAGCCAGCTTCAGCGTCCTGGAGCATATCCTTTATATGACTGGACGGTTTCACCTCTCACATCTGGAGCCGCAGGAAAAACTGCGCAGCAAGAAAACAATTTAAACCGAGTGCAAGGAAGTCTATTTACCGAGCAGGCATTTGGCATATTGGGATTTAGCGGCAAAGAAAAAACCAGGAGCCTAAGTTTGGAACTCTTTAACAAAAAAGGTGAAAAGATTTGGAACAAAATAATCCTGGCACAAGATCTTACTTATAAAAAATAAATAAGGCACAAAATTTTGCGCCATATTTCATCTTCTATAATTAAAATTCATAACCTAATCCTACCAAAAAAATACTTGGCCGATAGTCATATTGAATTTGCGCAGAGGTGAGCGTGCCAATAAATTTTCTTTGATCTTTGGAAAAAGAAGATTCATAACGAGCATCTATAATAATTTTTTTAATCCTAGCTTCAGCTCCTATTTGGAAGCCCCAGGAAACATCTTTAGATTCTTTTACTTCTGAAAAACTTTTTATGGATGAAGTTTGAGCTAAATCTACACTGGCCACAGGACCAAAAAATACTCCAGCTTGTTTACCTAATACCCTATATCCTAGCAAGACTGGAACATCCAGACGATTATAATCAATTGTAATAGAGGTATTATTACTTGAAGAAATAGGTGCGTACTCGTTTTTAAATTGTGTAAAATAAACCTCTGGCATAAGGAATAAGCTTTTTGGCAAATCTATCCTTGCAGAAATTCCCGCATTAAAACCTGTTATATTTTTTCCAGAGGATTCTTTAGCGGTACCAATAACCGTAGTAAATTCTTTCCAGCTAGCAGTTTTTGCAGGGAATGCAGCATGTGCCTTTGCTGAAAAAGTGACTTGCGCGTAGGCTGTCTGTAGAGGTATTAATCCTAATGCAGCATGTATTAAGGAAAGTAATATCTTATTTTTCATACGAAGAGTTTTCGGGATGTGAACTTTGAATACTTGTTTTATTATTTAACAATAGATACTGACGAAGTTCTTTAAAAATTTCACTGGAATACACAAAATCTAACAAATTATCGTTGCTTGCAGTCATCACAATTTCTTTATTACCTTCCCATTCTTTCACTCCATGGCGTAAATACAGGATTTTTTCTCCTATAGTCATCACAGAATTCATGTCATGGGTATTAATTACGGTGGTGGTATTGTACTCTTGTGTAATTTCCATTAATAAATCATCTATAACATGCGAGGTATAGGGATCCAAACCGCTATTAGGTTCATCACAAAAGAGATACCGAGGGTTATTCACTATCGCTCTAGCTATGGCAACCCGCTTTTGCATACCTCCAGAAATTTCAGAAGGGAATTTATTATTGGCTTTTTCTAAATGAACTCTTCCGATAACCGCCTTTACCCGTTTCTTTTTTTCCCGTAAAGTGAGATTTGTAAACATATCAAGTGGAAAACTGATGTTTTGTTCCACTGTCATACTATCAAAAAGGGCACTTCCCTGAAATACCGTCCCAATTTCTAAACGGAGTTTTTGCTTGTCTTGGCGATTCATATGTACCATATCTCTTCCATCGAAGAGAATATTTCCTCCATTGGGATCAAAAACATTAAGTAGACATTTTAAAAATACGGTTTTACCAGAACCAGATTGGCCAATGACTAAATTACATTTTCCGGTTTCAAAAGTGGTAGTAATTCCTTTGAGGACTTCTACCCCATCAAACTCTTTCCTTAAATCTTTAATTTCTATCATTAGGCTAAAAATAATTGAGTGAGGATAAGATTTGAAATGATAACAGCTACGATAGTCCACACTACGGCCTGAGTACTGGCTCTACCTACCTCTAGCGAACCACCTTTAACATTATAACCAAAATAACTAGGAACTGATGCAATAAGAAATGCGAAAATGACTGTTTTAAGGAATGCATAAGTAATGAAATAGGTAGGCATATACATTTGGAGACCAGTAATAAAGTCTGCTTTGGACCAGTTTCCCGTAGCCACTCCAGCCATATACCCACCCCAGATTCCAGCAAAAATAGATATCGCTATCAGAATAGGATTAAATAAAATACACGCCAAGATTTTGGGAGTTATAAGGAAATTCGCAGAATTGACACCCATAATATCTAAGGCATCTATTTGCTCAGTTACCCTCATAGTGCCTATACTGGATGCAATATAAGACCCTACTTTTCCAGCCAAAATCACCGAAATAATGGTAGGGGAAAATTCTAATATTAAAACAACCTTGGTGGCATATCCTATAAAGTTTAATGGTATAGGAATGGTAGCCGCGCTAAAATTATTATACATCTGCAATGCCACCACAGCGCCCACAAATACTGAAGTAAAGAGTACTAAACCAAAAGAATTGACACCCAAATCATTGATTTCTCGAATAAAGATTTTCCAAAATACCGCTGATTTTTGTGGTCTCCGCAGACTTTTGCCTAACAGAAGTATGTAATCCCCTACGGAGGTAAGCAATCTTTTTAACATTAGGCTAAATTACAGCTAAAAATTTAAGTTCAATATTTATTTTTAAATTTTAAAAGGCATCATTATCTCCTTTAAGCAGTTGGAAAAATGTCCTTACTATTATACTCAGGTCTAGGAATAAAGTCCAATTTTTAATATAAAATTGATCTGCCATGATACGCTGGGACATCCGTTCCAGCATTTTATCAGGATCTTCTCCAGCATCACCATCCCCACGCAAACCTGATACCTGTGCTAGACCTGTAATACCAGGTTTTACTTTACTTCGGACGGCATATAAAGGAATTTGGGCCCGGTAATCCTCATCCACCAAGGTCATGTGAGGACGTGGACCTACGATAGACATATGCCCTGCTAAAACATTAATAAATTGAGGAAATTCATCTAAACTATATTTTCTTAAAAATTTTCCCAAGGAGGTTATTCTTGGGTCATTTCTTTGAGTAGTACATGCTGGTGTAGCCGCACAGGTGCGCATTGTTCGGAATTTTATGCAATAAAATGGTTTAAAGTTTTTACCAAATCTTTTTTGAAAATATAAAGGATTCTGATTATCTTTTACGTAAATAATTAGCGATATAAGCGGCAGCAACCACCATCCAATAACAAGTAAGAATGTTGCACTGAAAAGTAAATCAAAAGTCCGCTTAAGCAATTTATTGGATAGGCGTTCTAAAGGAAATTTGGCTCGAATTAAAATAGGCTGTGACTCGAAATACGAAATCTCATGCTCTAAAATGGGGTATCCTGCCATAGAAGGCACTATATGAACTACCACCCCGTCATCATATGCCGCATGAAAAAAATTATGATAAAATTCCTTATTCTGAAGCCAATTATCTGATATAAAAATACTATGAATACCTTTTTCCCTCCATATTTGGATAAGTTTGTCCATAGAAACAAAATCTGACTGAACATCTTGAATAAAATAGCCGAAGTTTTTCTGGTCTTCAAAAGTTGTTTTTAACCTTACTATGCCTTCTTCTCTACCTAAAAGCTGAACATTTCTAATATTAATCCCTGAAGATCGCATCCTTTTTACCCCATAAAATAAAGCTGTTTTATAAGCTAGAAATAAAAATGAACTGTAAATATAAGGGAATAGTAAACCCTTAGAATTCGGATTATGATTACCGTAATGTTTTATCAAAAAAAGAAACAATCCAAAAAGAAAAATTTGCTGAAACCACTTAGCAACATACTGGGAATAAAGAAGTTGCCTCTGAACTTGATAGACTATTAAGCTGGCTGCAATCAAAAACCAAATTAATAATCCAAGGCAAATAAATGATAAGGTATTGGCCTTAAAAAAAATTAAAATATTGCTTTCATCTGGAAATTCTTCTTGAAAATACAGAAAAACACTTATTAAAACTGCATCTATGAATAATATTCCTGGTTTAAAAAACTTAGAATAGCGAAGGCGCTGCATCTGTTATGGGATATGGATGTATTTATGCGTCTGCAGTCCCAGCCTCCATTTAGGATTGGCTTTGATGTATTCAACCATTAAAGGATATATCTCTTCCCGCCTACTCCATTCTGCTTGCAGAAACAGTCTGCAATTTCCAGAAACTAAAGAAGCTTGCTCCTCAGCAAATATAAAATCGTGCCTATTATAAATAATTATTTTAAGTTCTCTAGCTGCCGCATAGGCCTCGGGGACAGGTAGTTTATTTTTCTTAGGTGAAAGACAAAACCAATCCCAACTACCGGATAGAGGATGTGCTCCAGAAGTCTCTATATGCGTCTTGCAACCCGCTTTCTGAAGCCCAGAACAAAGAAAATCCAAGTTATACAGCAAGGGCTCGCCACCCGTAATAATTATTTTTTCCGCTTGAGTAGATGCTTCCCGAATCAAGTCTGAAACATCCTGTATGGAATGAATGGAGGCATCCCAACTTTCTTTTACATCGCACCAATGACACCCCACATCACATCCAGCAATACGAATAAAATAGGCAGCGCTTCCTGCGAAAACACCTTCCCCTTGGAGAGTATAAAATTGCTCCATAATGGGTAACTTTTTACCTGAAAGGATATCCTGCGTAAGGCTGGATGTAGCATCCATATTTATTTCCGAAGATATTTGTGCTGCATGGGCAAAAGATTCGGATAATAGTGGCAGGCTAGGCATACGTCTTGAAATGTAAAATGGATACAAATTTACCGAAAATGTCTTACATGTAAATTTCTGACCCCTATTTTTAGGAATTTTGCTATAGGTTTATATGTTTTTGTTTATTGTGAGGTGTACCTTTGCCGGATGTTTTTCGATTCACAAAAAATACCGGTTGTCTTACGGAATAAAGAATTTCGGCATTTATTAGGAGGTAGGTTTTGCGTTATGACAGGATTTCGCATGCTTTCTTCCTTATTGGGGTGGTGGGTTTTTTTCCTTACAAAGGATCCTCTGGCTATAGGATTTATTGGCTTAGCAGAAGTAATACCTGCAGTTAGCACCTCTATATTTTCAGGTTATTTAATAGATATTAATGAAAAGAAAAAGTTACTCTTACAGATCACGGTTGCCTATTTTATTTTAATTGCAGCTTTATTGGTCCCAACTTTTACGGCAGAAGATATTTCACAAAAATCTATAAGTCTATTTATGATTTATGGAATAATTTTTCTCACGGGAATTTGCCGTGCTTTTATAGGCCCAGTAATACCTACAATGATCCCCAAAATAGTATCATTAGAAAATTTACCGAGGGCAGTTACTTTTAATCAAGCCACTTTTTTAATCGCTTCAGTATTGGGTCATGCTATTGGTGGTCTTTTAATAGGAGAAATAGGTATACGGGGAACCCTTTACTGTATACTCATATTACTTTCATTAGGTTTTTTAAATTTTTTATTTCTAAAACCACAACCCGCTTTTAAACAAAATTTGGAACAAAAGCCATTAGCCGCTATTCGAGAAGGTTTTGCTTTTATATTTAAAACAAAAGCTATTTCTGGAGCACTTATGCTGGATATGTTTGCCGTATTCTTTGGTGGTGCAGTTGCCATGGTACCTGTTTTCGCTACAGATATATTAATGGTAGGTCCGCGCGGTTTTGGTCTTCTTAATGCAGCTTCCGATATAGGTGCGATGGCTTCAATAGGCCTATTGGCCTGGCAACCGATAAAACAACATCAGGGAAAAATTCTATTATTAGCAGTAGAAGGTTTTGGATTGTGCATCATTGCTTTTGGTATTTCAAACATATTTATGTTTTCTTTTCTTTTATTACTTATAAGTGGAGTTCTAGATGGTATTTCTGTAGTGATACGCGGCACAATAGTCCAGTTAAAAACACCGGATGAGATCCGAGGACGCGTAATGAGTGCTAATTCCGTGTTTATTATGAGTAGTAATGAAATGGGACAATTTGAAAGTGGAATAGCTGCAAAAGTGATGGGTGTAGTGCCTTCGGTGGTGTTTGGAGGCCTTATGACGGTCATGGTAACCAAATATTTACATACTAAAAATAAAGAACTTAGAAAAATGAACTATTAGCTATTATTTTTTTTTATAATTTTACCAAAAACAAATTCTTAATGAAGAAATCTATTCTCTTATTAGTGCTTCTCACTTTTGGCCGCTTTTTTAGCCAAAGTGATTGTAGCACTGCTGTACCGATTTGTGGGGGATCTACAATTTCTTATACTCCATCCAATAACGGGAATGTCCCTGAACCTTTGAATGGATGCCTTTCTATAGAGCACTTTACAGTATGGTATACATTTACGGTAGCTACCTCCGGTACTCTTACAATGGATTTAATACCCAATGGAAATACCGATTATGATTGGGCTATTTGGGGACCAAACACCAATTGTGGCAATCTCGGAACTCCCATAAGATGTTCTTATGCAGCAACAGGAGGCTCCAATTACAATACTGGAATGAACATGACAGAGACAGATTTATCTGAATCTGCTAGTGGAAATGGTTATGTACAGTATATGAATGTGGTAGCTGGGCAGACCTATACCTTATTAATTGATAATTTTTCTTCAAGTTCTTTCGGCTTTGTGCTTACTTGGGGTGGAACTGCAACATTAGCGTCTGCATTTACACCAGAGCTTCAGCCTTTCCCATTTGTACCACCAGGAAATCCTGGTCCTACTACTACCAGCCCGAGAGAAATCCCTATCTGTACGGTACCTACTTTATTTAATTTCCAAACTCTTACACCAGGAATTTTAAACGGGAATACGAATTTTACAGTAAGCTACCACTATCTAGCTAACAATGCGATTTTAAATACTAACCCGATTACTACACCTATAAATGTAAATTCTGGGCAGACGTTCTATTATCGAATCGCTTATTTTAATCCATTAGATCCTAATGATCCTAAGTCCAAATGTTTCCAAGTAGGAGCGGTAAAGTTTGTTCTTAGCAATGTAGCTAATAATGTAGTGAACAAGACATTAACTCAATGTCCACCCATTACAAATGTTTTACCAATTTGGGATTTAACATCTGCAGCAGTGTATACAGGTACAAGTGCAATAACGAAGTCCTACCACCTAAGTTTAGCAGATGCTCAAGCTAATATTAATCCGATAGCAAACCCAGCAACATACGCTGCAGCTGCACCTAAAGATATATTTGTAAGAGTTAAGGAAAATTTAAGTGGGTGTATAGCTTATACTAAAATTAGTTTAGCTTATTTCCCGAGTCCGAATGCAACCAATGTAACATTATCTCAATGTCAAAATGTGGGAGGACCATGGATTTTTAACCTTACTACAGCAGCAGTAACTAACTCCACAGCAAATACAGTTCAGTATTTTACCACCTTGGCGGGAGCTCAGGCAGGAACTAACCCTATAGCAACACCTACCAATTATACCGTAAGTGCTCCAGGAACGAGTGTATTATATGCATTAGTAAAAACTCCTAATCAATGTTCTGGAATTGCAGAAATCACCCTAAAAGCGAATGAAAACCCGGTGCTTACTACTACTTCCATGAAAGCTTGTAATGTAAATGGACAAGGAACATTTAATCTTACAAGTGCAGTAGTTTCTACTCAAACAGGGCTTACTTACACCTATTTTACATCGCTAGCTAATGCCCAAAATAACACAAGCCCTATCCAAACAGTAGGTGCCTTTGTAAGTACACCTACAGTAGTGTTTGTTCGCGGGACTACAACCTCAGGATGTTATTCCATAGTACCAATTACGTTAGAATTATATGATCTTCCTGTTGTAAATCTTACAGCTTATAATCTTAAGCCATGTGATAATAACTTGGATGGTATAATTGAAGTTAATTTTAATGATGTAACTACAGCAACGGTTACCAACGCTAGTATTTTTACTGTGAAGTATTATCTTTCGCAGGCTGAAGCAACTGCCGGATCAGGTACTTCTTTACCTACCAACTGGTCCTACAGTACTCCTACAACTGTCTATATGAGTATCCAAAGCCCTAATGGCTGTGCACCTGTAGTTAAAGTATTAAACTTCGGTTTTGGAAATTCTGTGGCTATTACGACTCCTATTACAAAAGAAATATGTGATGAAGATTTAGACGGTATTATTAATGTTGATATTAACTCTTTCAATTCTTCATTTACTACAGAAACGGGCGTAACTATTAAATATTTTGCTACGCTAGTTAATGCCCAAAATAATACTAATCCTATTGCAGGAACAGTAACTGTAAATCAAACAGGAACATATTATGTTCGTTTTGAAAAAGCCGGATTATGCCCTAGTTTAGGACGCCTTACGATTAGAGTTAAAACTAGTAAAGCCTCAGAGCAGCTTAAAACTAAGTATATTTGTATAAATCAAACGACTTCCCTAGATGCAGGTCCTGGATTTACATCTTACTTGTGGAATACAGGAGCCACTACTCAAATTTTAACGAATGTACCAGTGGGAACCTATACAGTAAAATTAGGATTTAATGGATGTTTCTATACTCAAAGAGTTGAAGTATTGGCTGCACCTGATCCAGTAATTACAGAAGTAAAAATTGATAATAATAAAATTGAAATTATAGTTTCAGGAGGTAATCCACCATATCAATATTCACTTGATGGAGTAGTTTGGCAGCAGAGCAATATTTTCACAAATCTTCCAAGAGGAGAAAATAAAATATATGTTCGTGATTCCAATAAATGTATTCCAGTTCCATATAGCTTTACTATCTTAAATCTTACGAACGCGATAACTCCGAATGGTGATGGATATAATGATTATCTAGATTATAGTGCTCTCATCTATAAAAAAGACCTTAAACTGTCAGTTTTTGATAGATATGGAAAACAGGTTTTCTCCAGTGAAGATTCTAAAGAATTTAAATGGGATGGAAAATATCAAGGTCGTGTGCTAAATACAGGAACCTACTGGTATATTCTTACCTTCACGGAGAATGATACCAAAGGAACTCCTGTAAAATATAGCGGATGGGTAATGATTAAAAACAGAGATTAAAGCCTTTTCAACTAAATATTGTAAGCCCCTAGAAAATTTTCTAGGGGCTTTTTGTAACAAATTGATTCCCGCGGCGTCTTATACCATATAAAGTATCAGTATGAAAAAAAGAATCCTTTTTGCAGTATTTCTCTTAAGCGCAATACCTGCATTTGCACAAGAGAAAACCAGTGAGCCTAAAGAAAAAAATCTGGAGGAAGTAGTACTACAGAAAAAAAAGAAAGCTGTAGAACAAAAAGCAGATAGAACCATATTTGATATTTCAGAACAGCCGCAGCTTAATACGGGTAACTTATTAGATGGCGTAAAAAAATTACCTGGATTAATAGTATCTGATGTTGCAGGGATGATGTATCAGGGGAAACAATTAGCGGTTTTTATGGATGGTCGCCCACTTAACATCACCAGTAATGAACTGAATTCCTTCTTGGAGGGTATGCCAGCTAATGCAGTGGAAAGAATAGAAATCATTACCCAGCCCGGCGCAGAATTTCCTGCTACATCTGGTGGAGCTATTCTTAATATTATCACTTCCAAGGCTGCAAAAAACTACCTTACCGCTACATATTCTGGGAATTATTCCTTTACAAATGAGGATAAATGGAGAAGCAAAACAAGTAACAGTTTAAATCTTAACGCCCGCAACAGCTTATTTGGGTGGCAATTAAATTTTGGCCAAAATTACCGAGAAAGCAAGATGAATAGCTTCTTTGATACCCTAAGTGAGACCTTTGCTGAAAGAATAAACAGAAGTTATTTCGTAAAAGCTGCCACCACTTTTGATTTTGGCAAGGATAGGTTGATTTTAAGTTATGATCTAAATAAAAGTCATAATAGTGGCAATATTTTCAGCACAGAAACTGTTCTGAATCTCATTAATAAGAGAAACGATGCCACCATTTCGCCTAGTATTCGACATGAGGTTGCAGCCAACTTCCAAAAAAGATTTAAAGATCCTGGAACTACCCTTGATATAAAGCTTGCCTATAATAATTCCGATGGTGAGTTCCAGCAAAATAACCTTCCAGTAGGAAATAAAGTGTTAGATAATAATAGCCAGGGAAACACGATCACTGCTCAAGCAGATTATTCTCAGCAAATTAAATTATTTGATAAAGGAAAAATTACAGCCGGACTTTACTATGAAAACTTAAAGTTCATTACTAAATCCTTTAATACTGAAAATTTAAATTATAAAAGAACCAGTGTATCTACTTATCTAGAAGGGCAAACATCCTATAAAAAGCTTGATTTTATTTTAGGGCTTAGAGGAGAGAACTATGATATTGGTGGAGAAGCGTTAAATTTTAACAACGGTGTAGCACAGATAGTAAAACTGAAGGACTTTAAACAATTCCGGCTATTTCCAAATGCTACTGCGAAATACAATTTAGGTAAAATGGTGTACTTCAGCCTTAATTATAACAAAAAAATTACGTTGCCCAGCATCTCCTTATTAAATCCGAATAACCAAGTATTCAGCAATTCTAGCATAGCCACAGGAGGAAACCCGAATCTAGAACCTACCATCTTTAATAATTTTGAAGCCAAGATCTCTGCCTTTGATTATGCATATTTGGGATATAACCTGAGTAGTGCAAATAACCAAGTTTCGCAGATAACCTTCCGTGATAATGGAATTATAAAAAATATTAACCGAAACATAGATCAGATAAGAATCCATAATGTTAATATTGGTATTCCTATTCCTTTTATGATTTTTAAAACTGGTATAAAAGAGGCTATGAAATTTAATTTTAACCCTGATAAAATTAATTTCATGTATTTATATCTTGGTTATCAAAAACATGAATTGCCGGATATGAAGACTAAAGGTTTCTGGATAATTAATATAATGAACCAATTTATGCTTCCATACGACACTAAATTAGTTGCCAACTTTAGCTACCTTACTTCTGGAGGAAACTATTTTTATTATGTAGCAGATAAGCCTTTTAGTAATTCATTGGATTTAACTTTAACTAAAAAATTCATGAATGATGGACTTACTGTAAATATTTTTGCTAATGACATTCTAAACGGATCCAAGATGGCTATACGCAGTACCTATAATAATTCTAATGTCTTTTTAGGAAATGATTGGGACTCTAGATCATTCGGATTAAGTGTAAATTATAAAATCCCCACTAAAAATAAACTGGCAAAAGAGGATCCTAATCTCCTTAACAGATCTACCAAAGAAGAAGCTGGAGGAGGCTTAACGCCAACTCCATAATTTGCTAAAACGGTATAATACATAAGATTCTATCTATTGCTCTAGTAGTAGAATCAGATTTGGGCAATAATTCGTAAATTTGCAGCCCAATGAAAAGCCTCCACGCCTACCATTCCACACATCATTTTGCAGTCCTTAGCATCAGCTATGAGAAGGCTAATGCGGAGGTACGCGGGAGGTTTTCATTTTTTGAAAAGTACACAAAGCATTTTGTACAAAAAATTCATGAGAAAAATTTAGGCGATGCCTTTGTAGTCTCTACTTGTAACCGTACAGAAATATACACCACTACAGAAGATTACCACAGCGTGGCAGCATCCTATTGTAGCATTGTAGGAGTAGAGCTGGAAGATTTTATTTCTTATGCAAATATCCTTACAGGGGAAGAAGCACTACTCCACCTTTTCCGTGTTGCATCTGGATTAGAGAGCCAAATTTTAGGTGATTTTGAGATTATAGGACAAATAAAGAAGGCTTTCACAAGATTTAAAAAAGAAAAAAAATATCCTAATCTTTATTTGGAAAGAGCCATTAATACCGCTATCCAAGTATCGAAAAAAATTAAAAATCAAACTGGAATATCTAACGGTGCCACTTCCGTTTCTTATGCGGCCGTGCAGTATGTGCTGCAGCAGTTTCAGGATGCGAGAAATAAATCTATCCTCCTAATAGGTACCGGCGAAATAGGCCAGAATACGATAGAAAATTTCGTAAAACATATACCGGCCCAAAGCATAAGTATTACCAACCGTACTGCTGAAAATGCCAAAAAAATAAGCGAAAAATTCCGAGTAAATACCCTTCCTTTTGAAAAAATTCAGGAAAATATCCTTGAATATGATATCGTTATAGTAGCTACTGGTGCCTCACAACCTATTATCCATTCGGACTGGTACATACGGGAGAGCCTCACACCCATGAAGGAGCTGTATTGTATTCTTGATCTTTCTATACCTTGCAATGTAGAAAAAAGTATAGGCCAGATTCCAGGTATTTCTTTGGTAGATATAGACTCCTTATCCTTAACCATTCAGAATACTTTAAACAATAGAAAAAATGAAATACCAAAGGCGGAAGAACTAATTTCTGAAGCGATGGATAAATTTTTCGATTGGGAAAAAAACCGTAAAATGGTGCCTAGTATTTGGGAATTTAAACAAAACTTAAAGCAAATAGAAGCGAACGAGCTGCATAAAATTCATAAAAAATTCCAATATGCAGATATTTTAGATATGGAACTATCTGAAAAACTCATCCAAAAAATTACCAATCGCTTTGCTAAATTTATTATAGAGCATCCAGATAAAGAACAAGAGATAGCCACACTTTTCCGTGATATATTGGTATTAACTCCACCAAAAATTAGCAAAAAAGATGCTTAGGATAGGCACCAGAAGCTCGCCTTTAGCTCTATGGCAAGCGGAAAAAGTTCAAAGTGAATTAAAAAACTTCTTCCCCAAAACAAAAATTTGCCCCATAAAATCTGGAGGAGATATTAATCTTAAAACTCCACTTTATGAAATGGGAGTTACAGGAATATTTACTAAAGATTTGGATATTGCTCTTTTACACAATCACATCGATATAGCCGTTCACAGTCTTAAGGATATGCCTACTGTTCCTCCCAAGGGGATAATAACAGCTGCTGTACTTCCTAGAGATTATCCTAAGGATATTATGGTAAGAAGCAGCGCCGCACGGGATAAACCTATTTCTGAGTTAAAAATTGCTACCAGCAGTCTTCGTAGAAAAGCATTCTGGCAATCTCAATTTCCAGAGACAGAATTTTGTGATATCCGAGGAAATGTGCAAACTCGCCTATCCAAACTTGAGGAAGGATTGGCAGATGCTACATTTTTCTCCCAAGCGGGTATTGCTAGAATGAATCTTGTGGAGGACTATGAAATTTTGGAAGACGCTCTCATGATTTCCGCACCAGGACAAGGGGTTATAGGGATTTCATGCAGAAAGGAAGATTTCAAAAATAAATTTAAGGTTGCCTTTTCACACATTAATTGTGAGCTTACACGAGCTTGTACAGAAGCAGAAAGAAACCTGCTCCATGCCTTAGAAGGCGGATGTACTGCACCTATAGGTGCCTACTGTGAAGCTAGTTCTGAAGAAAATGTTTCATTTACATTTAAAGCTAGACTTGCATCCCTAGATGGAAAAAAGCTGGTTAATGTAGAGGAAACTATCCTTTGTACGCTGGAATCACTCCCAAAGTATGGAATAGAATTAGCCGAGAAAATTAAAAGTTTAGGAGGCAAAGAAATTATGGAATCACTACAATCACATTAAGTTCGCTTTGAAAGTAGTTTTAACAAAATTTTTCTCTCCGGAATTTCTTTCTCTTTATTTTTCTGATCTTTCACACATTATCAGCCTTAATTTTATTGAAACTAAATATATTGAGGAATTAATAAGCCCGAAAAGCATTGATTTAATAATAAATAAAGTAGATGAAGCAGATATCATCGTTACTTCCAGTATTATTGGAACTGATTTTATCCGAATACTTCTAGAAAATGATGCACGTATTAAGAAAAGTATTTATTCAAAAAAGCTATTTTGTGTAGGAAAACATTCTGCGGATTCATTTCATTTAAAAATGAATATAGTTGCCGATCTGTACTTCGATTCTGCCAAAAGCCTTTCAGATTATTTTTCACAAAAGAACCTTAACTTTAAGAAAATACTTCATTTTTGTGGCTCACTTTCTCCCAAAATGATAGACGCAGAAAATTATCAACAAATAGTTTGCTACGATACCATTTTAGCGCCGCATCTGCTACCGGAACATAGCCATGTGGCATTTTTCAGCCCTAGCGGTGTCCGCTCTTACTTTATAAATAATAAGTATTCTAATCAAAAAATATTTGCAATAGGGAATACTACTGCGGATGAGTTGGATAAATATTTACCATCCCAAACACCTATTTTTATTGCAGAAAATACCACTCATACACTTCTAAAACTTATACATGGCGATATCTACCCTACCTCATAACCACTTATATTTACAAGCACTACGCGGAGAAACTGTATCCCGTCCACCCGTATGGATGATGCGTCAGGCTGGTAGGTTTTTACCGGAATTTAGAGCATTGCGTGATCGTTACGATTTCTTTACGCGTTGCCAAACACCTGAATTAGCCGCTGAAATTACTATGATGCCTATCAGAAGATTCCCTCTGGATGCAGCAATATTATTTTCCGATATTTTAGTAGTACCGCAAGCTATGGGGATGGATTTTGAGATGCGAGATGGCGTAGGTCCTTGGCTGGAGCACCCAGTAAGAAGTGCCTCGCGTGTTTCCGAGATAGAAATTCCGGTTGTAGAGGAAAGCTTGGGCTATGTGGCAAAAGCAATAGACCATACCCTAGAACTATTAGAAAATAGAATCCCTCTCATTGGTTTTGCAGGCAGCCCATGGACAATTCTATGTTACTGTGTAGAAGGAAAGGGTAGCAAGTCTTTTGATTTAGCTAAAAAATTCTGTTTTACAGAAAGCGATGCAGCGCATCAGCTGCTCCAGAAAATTACCGACACCACCATATCTTACCTCAAAATGAAAGCACGACACGGTGTATCGGCGGTTCAAATTTTTGATAGTTGGGGAGGTATGCTTTCACCTGAGGATTATCAAGAATTCAGCTGGAAATATATCCAGCAGATCATACTTGCTCTACAGGAAATAGTTCCTGTGGTAGTTTTCGGGAAAGGATGTTGGTATGCTCTACCAAAAATGGCTACCAGTGGGGCCGCTGCGGTAGGTGTAGACTGGACGGTATCTCCTGAATTTGCGCGCCAATCTGTAGGAAAAGAGGTCTGCTTACAAGGAAATTTTGATCCTGCCCGCCTTCATAGCCGCCCTGAGGATATTCAAAAAATGGTTCAGGAGATGATCCGCAGGTTTGGGAAAGACCGCTACATTGTAAATCTGGGACATGGCATTCTCCCTAATATCCCTGTAGAAAATGCTGAAGCCTTCGTCCAAGCTGTCGTGGAGTGGGAAGAGTAATTTCTGAACCAAAAAAAATTTGCAATTTATATCTAAGATCGAGTTGCCCCTTATAACTTTTGATCTATTATCCATTTTTTGGTGGGGATTATCCAATCGCGGTAAGGCTTATACAAAAAGCCATGTCCTAAATTCTTTTTGATCTTGATTTGTTCAAAACTTTTTGCATCGGTTGACTTTTGTTTCCAGTAATCGTAATTTTTCCCTGCAATCTTATCGGACTCATCATAGAAGCATAAGATATTACCATGAAATTTCCAATCATTATTCTGTTCTTGGTATTCGTTGTTTCCTGCCATTACGACGTAATTTATTGGATTAGCGTTGATACTTGAAATAGTACTTGCTATTATAGCGCCCTTTGAAGCACCTACTACAGTTATATTTTTGGGTTTCACACCGCGTTTAACTAAGTTATCAATTTGACCCGAGATATTGCTCGCATAACTTTTATTATCTACATCGTCGGTTCTTACTTCGGCGATAACTTTGGAATTATAAACCTCCAATGCTTTCACAATCTTGTCAAATTCATAATTACCAAACTCTTCACTATAAGCATTCCGTCCTTGAATTTCAATAATTCTTCCGTGTAGATAATAGATATATCTGGTTTCATGTTGTAAAGTCGATTTACAATTGGTAAGAAATGATATAAGAAATATGATGATATATTTAAATTTCATAAGTCTGTTAATATTTGTAGAAAGTCAATATACCGTTCGGAGATTGAAGTGTGAAAGATTAAGATTTTAATTAAACACGTATCTTAATTTTTGGACGTCTACTTTCACTTTTTTATTAAATATAATAAAAAGCATAGGTACTGTTTTACGGTAACTTCCTTGATTTTTAGACCAAATTAAATTACGAGATTTATTCAGAAGCAGTTGAGAAGTATAAAAACGATCGCTACTAATATTAAAAAATATAGTACAGCAACCTTCACATCATCCTACAACTAAATCATTTAAAATGCAAAACATGAGCATCCGAGTGCTCCCCAAAATAGCCTCTTATCTTGATCTCTTATCGGAACATCTACAGCCCAAGAATGGTTATGACCGTGCATATTGCAGCTGGTATTACATTGGCAAGAATCAGAATCGCTTTTTAAAGAGTGCCCTGCTGGAGCGTTTCTATTTTCGGAGTGTCGCCAGTAACCACCATACCGCTTAACAGGTGACCAATCTGGTGATACAGGTGGCAAAGAAGGATCCTCATCTTTAAATTCTTTTGCGGCATAGACAATCTTACCATCCATAACGGTGAGCACAGACTCTATCCATTGAATATCGTCCTCATGTACTGTAAAATAATCATCTGAAAGCACACAGAGATCAGCAAATTCTCCCTCTGAAAGTGCACCTTTATCTCCTTGTTCCCCCGAAAACCATGCGGATCCTTTGGTCCATAGTTTCAGAGCGGTTTTGCGATCCAATGTATTTTCTTGATTATAAAGTTGCAATCCTCCAACGGTTTTACCCGACACCATCCACCGAAGACATACCCATGGATTGTACGAAGCCACCCGTGTAGCATCTGTTCCACCACCAACGGGCACTCCCATTTCCAACATTTTTTTTATTGGAGGGGTTTTATTCGCCTCCTTTGCTCCGTAGCGTTGCACAAAAATTTCACCCTGAAAAGCCATTCTATGCTGAACAGCAATACCGCCACCCAAAGCTCCAATTCTTTCGATGTTTCTTTCGGATATGGTTTCTGCATGATCAATTATGAATCGATTAGGTAAGGCTTGTTTTTGGCTTACTTTTTCAAAAACATTTAAAAAACGGTCAATACTCTCATCATAAGTTCCATGAATCCGAAACGGCCATTTTTTTTCTGCTAAAAGTTCAACAATACTCTCAAGTTCCTTTTCCATTTTATCTCCTAATTCCGGCTGGGGTTGGTAGAAATTTTCGAAATCTGCAGCTGCCCATGTCAAAGTTTCACCTGCGCCATTCATTCTATACAGATGATCGCCATCGCCGGGAAATGTCATTTCTGTCCATTTCTTAAAGTCATCAAGTTCCTCTCCCGCTTTTTGTGCAAAAAGATTATAGGCAATACGAACCGTCATTTGCTTTTTATCATGTAATTCTTTAATTACCTCATAATCATCCGGATAATTTTGTCCACCACCACCGGCATCGATAGCCGATGTGAGACCAAGGCGGTTAAGTTCACGCATAAAATGCCTTGTAGAGTTTATTTGTTCTTCTTTAGGTAATTTTGGTGTTTTGGCTAATGTTGAATATAGTATACTGGACGAGGGTGTGGCCAGAAGAATACCCGTTGGATTTCCTTTACTATCGTGTTGAATCTTGCCACCAGGAGGATTCGGGGTAGTTTTGTCAAATCCAAGTGCCTCAAGTGCTGCTCTATTTAGTAAGGCTCCTGCGTAAAGGTGGAGCACAAAAACTGGCGTGTGAGGTGCAGCAGTATTGATTTCATCTAATGTTGGCATTCTCTTTTCGGCAAACTGAAACTCTGTCCATCCGCCTACCACGCGCACCCACTGTGGTGGTGGTGTGTTATCTGCCTGATCTCTTAGAAGTTGTAAGGCTTCTTTAATTGAAGGTACACCTTCCCATCGTAATTCTTGGTTATAACTGAGTCCGCCCCTTATGATGTGCAGATGACTATCATTAAGGCCCGGAATCACACGCCTTCCGTTAAGGTCAATAATTTTTGATCCTTCTTCTGCCAGTTGAGAGATTTCTTTAGTGGAACCTAACTTGTAGACTTTGCCATCTCGGATGATTAACGCTTCGACCTCCGGCATTCCTGCATCTAAAGTGGTAATCTTTCCATTAATAAGAAATAAATCCATAGTTATTCTATTTAAATTTTTGAAATCTTGCTTTTTTATAATATTTAATGTAAGAATATTTAGCATTTAATAACTAATTCAACATTATCCTATTAGATATTTAGATTTAGACAATATTTCATATGTCTAAGTTATAACTAAATATTAAAATCAAATGGAAAAGACTATTAAATTATTGACATATATAATTCATTGGTTAATTAATAAAATTTTATATCGAATTAAGACCAACTGGAAACTATACACTTTTTGAATATCCTATATTTGTTATAAATCTAAACCTCAAAATTATGGTAGAATTTGCCTTATTAGGAAACCATGAAGATATCCTTGCAACCTTAAAAAGAGTGATTGAAAAAACAGATGGATGGAATGCCACCATCACAAAATCGGAGGTAGAATTAAGAACATTAATTGAAAAACAAAATATTGATTTTATTTTCCTAAGTGCTGGTGTAGATGATGCGACAGAAACACAATTATTGGAGGACCAAAATCTAAAAGAGCGAGGGATAAAAGTCATTCTACATTACGGCGGCGGCAGTGGTTTACTAAAAAGCGAAATTTTTTCTGCACGACCGGATTTGGTACTATATAAACCAGGAACTGGCACAGAGATGAATGAAACCGGTAAGGGCTTTATCATTCACAGAGCTGAGAACCGGGCATATATCACCAGTGATCTGGCTAAATCTTACCCTACATTTAGTTTTGGGGATTACTATAATCCTGAGCGATTGTCTTTTGGGGCATTGCGTGTATTTAATGATGATGTTGTGGAAGGGAGCAAAGGTTTCGGTATTCACCCTCATGATAATATGGAAATTATTTCAGTTCCCATTTCAGGGAGGTTAGAGCACAAGGATACGCTCGGAAACCAGGCCATTGTAGAGAGTTATGATATACAAGTTATGAATGCGGGAACAGGACTGTTCCATAGTGAATTTAATGACCTAAAAGATGAGGAAAGCTCTTTTTTACAAATATGGATTTACCCGAACCAGCGCAATACGCCGGCAGACTATAATAAAATCACTTTCAATACCGCTGATAGAATTAATAAGTTTCAACAGTTGGTATCCCCAAATAAGCAAGATAATTGCGGCTTCATAAACCAGGATGCGTGGATTACTATTGCAGTTTTTGATGCCAATCGGGAGGAGGTTCTAACGCCAAGATCAGGAAATGGACTTTATATTTTCGTGATTAATGGATCAATTCTAATCAATGATCATTTGCTTAACACCAGAGACGGCATTGGCTTATGGGAGTCGGAAAAAGTTTCACTTAAAATTATTGCTGATAAGACAGAAATTCTCGTCATAGAGGTTCCGATGGATATTTCCTATACGCACGCTATTTAATTTCTTGAATTTAAAATTTTAACAACAACTTTAATAATTTTAAGCATTTATAGGCGCATTGTCTATTGTTTTTGAGAGTAAATTATATATTCATATCATAGTTTAGAACTTTTTGTCTATGGAAGATATAGGAGTAATCATTTTATAATTATCTCTAAATTTTTTATTTTTGAGCCTAAAAATTATTTGAATATAGAACTATCGAATAATACTGCAATAAGCATTGATTTTTAGTAATTAAATAATTTTCATTAAACTATTTATTATTAACAAAATCAATTACAATATGAAAAGCTATATCATTCTAGCTTTAGCAATTTTTTCATCTGCAAAAATATTTTCACAAACAGGTATTAATACTGTAAATCCAAAGGCCACTCTCGATATAGTCGGAAGCCCTAGTGTAGCTACTATAACAGATGGAATCATTCCTCCTAAATTAACAGGAAATCAATTACGAGCAAAAACTTATACGACTAATCAAATAGGAGCTTTAGTCTATGTAACATCTGCAGATACTGCTCCATCAGGTCAAACTCTATATGTAACATCAGAGGGTTTATACTCCTTTGGTTCTAATTTAACTTGGAATAAAGTTGGAAATTCGGCCCGAAATGGGATGTTAACGGTTAAAAATGACGTTGTAGGTATTGGTAGTGCTGTCGCAGGTACAGGAATGCAAACTATATCTGACTTTTCTGTTCCAATGAAAGCGGGTGAAACCATTCAAATAAGGGCAAACATACTGGTGAATACAACTAATAGATTATGGTCCATATCTTTGGATTTACCTAATTATAGTAATGGAGAGTTTATAGCAGGACAAGCGACTTGGAACCAAAATTCAAATCCAAATGATAATGGCAGCAATTGGAATACTTGGCGTTTTTCTCCATCCTCAAAAGGATTTCCTAGAAACATTTTTGATAGCGCCATGGGAAGTACCACAGATAATGTAGTTATGGTAGAACTTACCTATAAAGCCAATACGGATAAGATTTTCACTATATCTTTTGGGACCGATCTCGCTACAGCAGGAAATGAGATTGTTACTGTTAAGGCAGGTAGTTCCATGACTTATACTATTATTTAATTTTTTAAACTTACAGTATTACACTAATAAATTTAAAAAAGTCTTAATTAGATAAATTGAGGTGATTATTTATCGAACTTTGGAGAATAGGAAGTTGGCTTAAGCAAATCTAAAATATAAGTATCCTAAACAGTTAAGTTTTAATTAATTATCGCAATAAATTATCGCGTTTCGAAATAATATTAGTACGATTTTATACAAACCTGAAATTAGGATTTTATTTATGATAATTTTGTATTAATTTACAATTAATAATTCTAAGTAACAATTGTATTTGATATGCATGATTCTTGCTAACTCTAATTATATATTTCTTACTTTTAAAAATATAATATATGAAACCAATAAATAAATCAATGTTGGGTTTAGTAATGCTAAGCTTTGTGGCGTGTAACGCTCAAATTAAAAACCCAAAAACTGAGACAGTCCATATTTATGGCAATTGTGACATGTGTGAATCTACAATAGAAAATGCTGGAAATATAAAAAATGTTTCTCAAGTAGACTGGAATAAAGACACAAAAATGGCCAGCATTACCTATGATCCTAAAAAGACTGATAAAAATGAAATTTTAAAGAAAATAGCTTTAAAAGGGTATGACGGTGAAGAATTTTTAGCACCTAACGATGTATATGCGAACTTGCCTACCTGTTGCCAATACGAAAGAAAAGCAAAGAACCAAGGAATTAAGGGGGCAACTGCCAATCAAGATAATACTACTACTATTCGTGTAGAGAGCACACCTTCAAATATATTGGTGGCAGAAACAGATAATCATCAAGAAATCCCCCAGCTAAAGAAAATATTTGATTCTTACTTCGCTGTTAAAGATGCCTTAGTAAAATCTGACGGAGAGGCTGCATCTCAATATGCTAGTAAATTAGTATCGGCTATTAAAGGGGTGAATATGAGTAAATTATCCGCAAAGGAACATAGTGTTTGGATGAATTTAGCGAAAGATTTAACAGTAACCACAAAATCTATTGCTGAATCTAATAATACAGAAGCGCAACGAGTATCTTTTATTGCTTTGTCCAATAATATGTATAGTCTTATGAAGGCGTCCAAAACTGAAACTCCAGTATTTTATCAATACTGCCCGATGGCAAATAACGAAAAGGGAGCTAATTGGCTAAGCAAAGAAAATGCGATTAAGAATCCGTATTACGGCTCGCAAATGTTAAATTGTGGCAAAACAGTCGAAACTTTAAAATAAATTTAATTGGCGTAGAAAATTCTACGCCAATTTTATTTCTTCTAGATAGTTATATTTGGATATAGTAAGTTATTATTCTTTTCTGAGTTTAGAACAAGGAGCATAGCCTTTCTTTTTTTTCATTTACAACTTTCTATAAAAATATTTAGATGTTTGAGTATTATATTCTTTTAAACTCATAACATGTTAAAACAGTATGGTTAAAAGAATACAACTGCTATCTGAGAGATGATATTTCTGCCTATCTACAGTTGTAATTGAGATTATAAATATCTTTACACTACTATAAAGTATAGCCTTGATACTGGTATCCTTGCTATTTAAATTTTAAAAATGAATATTAAAATTCCACTGTATAATAAATTTATTCCGCTTCTTATTTTTTTATATGCCACTACTCAAATATGGGCACAAAAGATAGTACGGTATGACTTATATGTAAAAGATACGCTGGTTCAATTTACTGGTGAGATTAAAAAAGCCATCGCTGTAAATGGCCAAATACCCATGCCCACACTTACTTTTACAGAGGGCGATACAGCTGAAATACATGTGCATAATGAACTTAAGGAGGATACCTCATTGCATTGGCACGGTGTCTTTTTACCAAACAAGGAAGATGGAGTTCCTTATCTAACACAAATGCCTATTAAACCCAACACTACCCATGTGTACCGTTTTCCTATTATTCAGAATGGGACACATTGGTATCATAGTCATTCGGGATTACAGGAGCAAATAGGAATGTATGGCAATTTTATCATTAATAAAAAAGAAACTGACCCTACCTTAAGAAAGGGAGTCGATGATTTACCTACTGTACCTATTATACTAAGCGAATGGACAGATATTAAACCAGAAAACATTCATAGGATGCTGCATAACGCCAACGATTTTGCTGCTTTGAAAAAAAATTCGGTGCAGAGTTATTCGGAGGCTATACAAGCTGGTCATTTTAAAACTAAGCTAAAAAATGAATGGAAAAGAATGTTGGCGATGGATGTTAGTGATGTGTATTATGATAAAATTTTAATAAACGGAAAAGGAAGTGCAGACCTTAAAACCATTAATGGTCAAGAGGTAAAAGCGGGAGATAAAATAAGATTAAGAATATCCAATGGAGCTTCATCCGCCTATTTTTGGCTCACCTATGCCGGTGGGAAAATAACAGTAGTAGCCAGTGATGGAAATGATGTAGAACCCGTAGAAGTAGATAGATTACTCATTGCAGTCTCAGAAACTTATGATATTATAGTAACTGTTCCTGAAGATTTTACCTCCTATGAGTTTTTAGTAAGTACGGAAGACCGCACGAATTCTGCTTCATTATATATAGGAAATGGTATTAAACAACTAAAATCACCACTCCCAAGACTTAAGTATTTTGAAGGTATGAAGATGATGAATGATATGATGAAGATGAATGGAGAATTAGATGATATGGGTATGCAAATGTCTTTAAATAAAATGGATATGAATGTAGTAATGTATCCGGAAATTACAGGACCAGCAAAACCAAAACAAAGCAATAACGACCCAAATAAATATAATCCTAATGCATTGGCAGATATTACCACTCTTAATTATGCAATGCTAAAATCTCCGCAGAAAACCACACTTCCTAAAGATTCCGCTGTGAGAGAACTTAAATTCGAACTATCTGGAAATATGAACCGGTATGTGTGGAGTATGGACAATAAAGTAATTTCAGAAACAGATAAAATTCTTATAAAAAAGGGAGAAAATATACGCGTTATTTTATATAATGGCTCAATGATGCGGCACCCGATGCACTTACATGGCCATGATTTTCGGCTCATTAATGGTCACGGTGAATATGCCCCACTTAAGAACGTGGTGGATATAATGCCCATGGAAACTGATACGATAGAATTTAATGCCAATGTAAAAGGAGATTGGTTTTTTCATTGTCATATTCTCTACCATATGATGAGCGGAATGGGCAGAATATTTTCGTATGAAAATCAAGACCCCAATCCATTAATCCCAAATCCACTTTTGGCAAAAAGAAAACTATTTGCAGATGATCGTCGGTTTCATTTTATGGTAGAAAACGACTTCGCTACCAATGGTAATGATGGGATGGCCATGCTACAAAACACGCGCTGGAGCATTGGTACAGAATGGCGTTTAGGCTATAATGATCATCATGGGTACGAAACTGAAACCCACATTGGAAGGTATATTGGCAAAATGCAATGGATAATGCCTTTCATTGGTTTTGATTGGCGATATAAGAAAATGGAAATGGATGAAATGGGTAATTCAGATGGAGAGAAAAATTTATTTGGGCAAATAAATACTAAAGAAAATAGAAAACAGTTTAGTGTGGGCCTTGCATACACCTTACCCATGCTTGTGATTTTACAGGGCGAAATTTACCATGATGGAAATATTAGAGTTCAGCTAATGAGAGAAGATATTCCCATATCTAAAAGGATTAAAGGATCATTTATGGTCAATACAGACAAAGAATATATGGCAGGGCTCCGGTATATCGTAAATAAGAATATTGGCATCACCACCCATTATGACAGCGATATGAAACTCGGCTTCGGTTTATTTTTATCGTATTAAAATCGGGTTTTTATAAATCTGAAATCGATAGCTAAAAAATGTGATGCCTGCCAATGTTTATTTTGGAAAAGCGGATGAAGTGTTGTAAATCAGGCAACAAATTAAATCTGAAACTTTAAAAAAAAGAAAAAGAGAATATTACAAAACTAATCTTGTCCAAATATGTCATTTTTTAAAGCAAAAAAATGTTTTTATCGACTATAATTGAAAACCGAAAACACTATCTAAGGAAAAGTCCACTTTCTTTTGACGACATACATTTTAAATAATCCTCTATTGGTTCCATTCCCATTTCTTTTCTTCTTTCATTCACATTTATAGGATCTTTTAATTTATACAATTTACCATTATCTATTTGTGAACCATATATTTGAGGTTTTCCTTCGTCCATTAATATCTTATCTTTCATTAATGCATATTGCTGTTTAGATAAGTCTCCATTTTTTACCGCCTTTTCTATATATGAAAAATACTTTTTTCTGATTTCTTTAGTACTATGTTGGAGACCCAGCCAGATTGCATCCATTTGTTTTTGACCAACCTCCTTTTAATGTTGGCATACCGCACTTTTCAATAATGCTAATCACTAATTCTTGATTTCTATGATCCTCTTTGGCGTACTTGATGAGTTCATTTGATTTTCTAATCCTTTGGTCGCTTTCCAAAACTTTTGTCAATATTTGGCGTTTTTTGTTACAATCAACTTCAATAATGTCTAGTGAACCTACATATTCAAATTTATCCCTATTTATATAAAGGAATATTGATATTAGCAAAACAAGAGCGCCTAATATGCTGACTAATATTTTTTTGATTTTCATTTCTATAAGATTAATATTGAATTAGAAAAAAATGTTAATTTGTTAAAAGATATATATGACTGACTATGGTTTATTAAATAGGTCTAAATATTTATTATAAAAGGCAAAATTATTTAAAAGGCATCCGCAGAAAACACTACAGTACCGGTACTAAAGTGCGTTTTATTTTGGTCTTTAATGGTACATCCTTCTTTTAAATTTTAATGTCACTAAAAAACGAGAGAATTTGCGCAGTAGGATTTCCGGAAAATCCTACGAATTTCTCCATCTTTTAATTATTAACCAAGACCTTTCCAGACTGCTATTATGCTAAAAGCAAAGATGGGAGGATCTGATGGGAAACAATTAAATTGTATAATTTAATTCAAAAAGGAAGGACAGAATAAAGTGAACTTATCGACGAGAAGGTGATTCATAAAAAAATCAGGAACTTAAAAGTTCCTGATTTATCCCTAACACTTGTAAAAAAATCATTTACCGTGTGGTTTGTAGCCCGTAGGGGAGTCGAACCCCTCTTACCAGAATGAAAATCTGAGGTCCTAACCGATAGACGAACGGGCCATTTTTAATTAAGATGCAAGTTTAGCAACTTGTCTTGTCAATTTGCTTTTAAGATTAGCCGCTTTATTTTTATGAATAATATTCTTTTTTGCAAGCTTATCTATAAGACTTATTACTTTTGGCAGTTGTTCTGCTGCTACAGTCTGTTCTTCTTCAGCGCGAAGATTCCTTAATGCAGTACGCGCCGTCTTATGGTAGTACTTATTACGAAGTCTTCTTACTTCGTTTTGTCGGATTCTTTTGAGTGCTGATTTATGATTTGCCATTACTTATTCTGGAAATGTGGATGCAAATATACAAGCCTTTTTTAAAACACCAAAATAATTTTAAAAAAAATTAATTAAAATGTTTAATCTCTACTTTCCTATGAGATTTTGATAGTTTTAAATTCGAGTTAAATCTAGTATATCACTGCATATTTACCCTTTATACGCTATGGCTTTCGCTGGATTACTGTGTTCTTAATTCCTTTATCCATGAATTTCTTTTGTAGCGCCAATGCTTCCTCTAAGGTTCCTACCCTACCGTAGGTATAGTAATACATATTTTTTATTTTTTCCTCTTCTACATCCGGGAATGTTTTCAGAATATAGGAATTCTTTGGAAGTTTATCCATACTTATGGTAATTTCCAAAGTATAATATCCTGAACTGAGCTTTTGATTGGGTGTAAAATTTACAGGATATGCACTTCTAAAGCCAGCATTCTTTGCAGTTTTCATATTTTCATCTCGTACGCTTGCATAATTAGTGGTTCCATAATAATATTTATAATAGACCCCTTCTTTAATGATAGTTATATTGTTAAGACCTTTCAGAGCAGGGTCATTATCGAAATATTTTATAGGGCTGGTAGTTAATAGAATTCTTGCAGTGGTTTTCAGTGATGCTTCATTCGTTTTTTGAAGTTTTTCCTGTGTTGCCTGAGATTTTGAATTTCGGTTATAGTATTTTTTGTAATCTAATATTGCATTATATATATTCTCTGCCACGTCTTTTTGTCCTGATGGACTCCCTATTCTGTGTGCATCTTCATAATTGCTAATAAATCCTATTTCTACTAGTACCGATGGCATTGCATTCATACGAAGTACATGGAGGTCCTTTTGCTTTACACCACGCGAAAATATTTTTAATTTATTAACGAAATTATTTTCTAATAAAGAACCCATTGTTAAGGATTTTTCCAAATATTTTTGTTGCTGTAATTTTAATGCAATTAATGATTCCGATGAGGATGGCTGGTAATTACTGAATCGTACTCTATCATTTTCATCAAAAAATATTACCTCGTTTTCCCGTTTAGCCACTTCTAAATTCGTGGAATTTTGATTCGGTCCTTGTACAAATGTTTCAGTTCCATAAGCGCTGGAATTGGAGGCAGAATTACAATGGATAGATATAAAGAGGTCCGCTTTACTTTTATTAGCCAAATCTGTTCTTTCACCTAATGAAGAATAAATATCGGTCTTCCTCGTATATATTACTTGATTGTCTTTATCCTTTTCCAGCATTTTACCTACTAGCATAGTAACTTCCAGCGTAATATCCTTCTCCCTTAGCGTTCCCAGATCGCTATAATTAGATTCTGCACCATTATCTTTTCCACCATGCCCAGCATCCAGTACTATCGTAAATTTTTTTTGAGCATTAAGCCCAGGGGCACCCAGAACTGATACTAAGAAAAGAAATATGTAGAAGTATCCGTGTTTATAAACCATATTGTAGCGAAATAATGTTTAATTTTGAAACCATATTCGGATTCATCATTGTATAGAAAGTCGCTCAAAAATATATTCCTTTTTTGTCTCATCCTAATTTTTAACACTTTTTTAGCATATGCCCAAGAAGGAATTCCACGTATAAATGATGCTCGCATTAAGGACACCCTTACCTCTGACAGCGTTAAAGTAAGTCTTCCAAAAGAACGATTGGAAGACGTTCTGAAGACTAAGGCAGACAGCGAAAGACATGATTTTCCTAAAAACATGACCTTTCTCTATAAAAATGCAGAAGTAGTCTATCAGAATATGACTATTCGTGCAGATTATATCAGTATTAATAAAACCACCGGCGAGGTGTTCGCCCGAGGACAGGAAGATGCAAATGGTAAAATAACCAAGCCTGCCCTTGCAATTCAAGATGGTAAAACATATGAATATGATCAGTTTAGATATGATATTGAATCAAAACAAATTCTCGCCACCGGCGCACGTACGGAAGAAAGTGAAGGACTTATAGTAGCCGAGAAAACAAAAAAAGCTGACGAAAATACCTATTATATGCGCCGTGGAATATACACTACGGACGAATATTTTTTAAAGAAAAAAGACAGTCTTGCAGATTATCATCTCGCTGCCAGCGCTATCAAACTAATCAAAAAAAAGGATAATACTCAGGTAATTACTGGGCCTATACAGCTTTATATAGAGCAAGTACCTACACCACTTGTACTTCCTTTCGCATTCCTTCCTCTGGCAAGTAAGCGTAGCGCGGGTATCTTAATACCTAGTTTTGGGGAGCGACAAGATGTTGGGTTTTTCTTAAATGGCTTAGGTTATTATCAGCCCATTGGTCAGCATTTTGACCTAAAAATACTTACCGACGTATTCACCAAAGGCAGCTGGAACATTCGTCCTGAGGTAAATTATAAAAAGAATTACCGGTATTCGGGAAATTTTACCGGTGAAGTAGGTAATACCGTACGCGGGATTAAAGGTCTGGATGATTATTCTAAAAGCCGAACTTACCGCATCAGCTGGAGACATCAGCAAGATCCAAAAGCTAATCCATTATTTAATTTCTCAGCCTCGGTAGATATTGTAAGTAATAAATTTTATAACAATACCATTAATAACGCCTATATATTAGGTAGAAATGTCCTAAATACCCAGCAAAATTCAAGCATAAGCCTTACCAAGCGTTTTCTTACTTTACCATTTACTATAACCGCAGCCGGATATTTTAATCAAAACTTTGCAACTGGCCTTACCAATCTTCGTCTTCCCCAGGTAAACCTCGCAATGACACAAATTTATATTGTTCCAGATAAAGATGGATCCCGTACGGGGTTATGGGAAAATTTAACATTAAATACAAATGTAAATCTCTCCAATAGCGCACAGGTACTACAGAAAGATCTTTTTACAAATACGATGTGGAAAGACATGAAAACCGGGCTCAAGAATGATATTTCTTTAGCCACTAACTCTACTATTGCTAAATTTTTTACCCTTTCTCTTACCTCCAATATTAATAATGGCCTTACTACTAAACAACTGTATCGCTATTATGACGGGGCTACTAAGAAAGTAGTAGATACATATCAAAACAAAATAACTGGTTTTACCTCCTTTGGTTTAGGTGCTAGTCTACAAACCATTCTCTATGGAATGCTAAAATTCAATGCTAAATCCCCTGTTCTTGCATTGCGTCATATGGTTTCACCTAGTATAGGATTCAGTTTTGCGCCAGATTTCAGTTCTTCATTTTTTGGATATTACAAAAATTACCTAAATGAACGGGGCGAACTTACTCCTTATTCAATTTTCGAGGGATCAGAAATTGGAGGGCCAGGCATGGGGCGTACAGGGAGTATCAATTTTAATATTAATAATAATATTGAAATGAAAGTACGAGATAAAAAAGACAGTACTGGAGTAAGAAAAGTGAAGCTATTTGAATCTCTAAACGTGAATTTTAATTATAATTTTGCTGCTGCCAAGTATCGTTGGAGTACATTTCAAGTATCTGCACAGAATTCATTTTTTAACAATCAGTTAAATGTTAATTCCTCTCTGGTATTAGAACCCTACGAAATTATTTTTCCTCAAGGTTCCAATGTGGGCATCCGTACGGAAAATTTTGGCAAATTCAGTTTGCAAGGATTTAATGCCCAACTTTCCTATTCTTTAAACAACAGTTTATTTAAAAATAAAAACGCGCAAGAAAAAAAATATAACCGGAAGGGCACTATAAGAAACGAGGTTTATTCTTTTGATGAAGATGGCTTTGCTCATTTTGATCAACCCTGGAATCTCAGCCTGAATGCACAATATAGTTATTCCAAAAGCACGAGTTTATTTGGTACCAAATCCGCCAGTATAGGACTAGACGGTAATATCAAACTTACACCCTATTGGGCCATAACTGGAAGTACCTACTATGATGTAATGAATAATGAACTAGGCTATACCCGCCTCGGATTTTCCAGGGATCAGCGAAGTTTTACAATAAATTTTAATTGGGTTCCTTTTGGACGATATAAATTATACGATTTTTTTATTGGAATTAAAGCCAATATACTTCGTGATGCACTCAAATATAAAGACCAAAGTTTCCCACAGAACGATGCACCGTTTTAAACCATATACGTAGAATAAATTTTATCTTAATTTTGCCAAAAAACAAACCAAGATGAGCATCATCCATACAGATAAAGCACCGGCAGCCATCGGACCATACACACAGGCACGCTGGGCAGGTGACTGCCTATTTATATCAGGCCAAATCCCGCTCAACCAGGAAACTGAACGCCTTGTTGAAGGAATTGAAGGTGCTACACACCAAGTAATGAAGAATTTGCAGGCTATTTTAGAAGCAGCCGGACTTAGCTTCTCTGATGTAGTAAAGGCAAGCATATTTCTAAAAAATATGGATGATTTCCAAGCTATGAACACTGTCTATGCTTCCTATCTGGATGCTGAAAGACTGCCCGCTCGCGAAACGGTACAGGTATCCTGCCTTCCCAGAAATGTGGAAGTGGAGATTTCTATGATTGCCTATAAAGGCTAAATGCAGATTCTAAGAAATACTTTTGCGGTATTAATGGGCCTATTCTGTGCAGGACTCATTATTAGCTTAGGAATACGACTGAATCCTGAATGGGTTACATATGAAGAGTTCGCACCTTTTAAACATTGGGCAAAACTTCTTTATACCGTACGAGACAAGCCCTATTTTTTTGTTACACTGCTTATTTGCTTTGGAATTGCTAGTACAATGGGAGGCGTAGTTACTGCTATTTTAGTAAAATATGCCAAAGTAGCATATGCAATTTTGATAGGTTTTATCCTCCTTTTTATAGGGATGTTGGATATTTTGTTTAATGCACACCACCCCACATTTTATAAAATCAGTATTTTCCTTATTTTCTTTCCCTTTGCATGGTTAGGAGGTAAAGTGACAGAGGTAATTTATAAGAGAAAAATTAGACGCCAGGCACTTCACGATGCAAACAAAGCGGCTGCTTTACATACAAGAAGCAAGAATAGTGAGTAAACAAACGAGTATCTTGATCCTTTTCTTTTTTATGAATATTGCCCTTTCCGCACAAATCGTTAAAGGAACCGTAGCAATTTATCAAAGTGAGGAAATAGGTTTAAATCAAGTAAATATCACTAACTTAAATACAAGAAATACAGTCCGTGCAGATGTAGATGGTAATTTTACTATCCTTGCCCTATCAGGAAATACCCTGCGTTTCTCCTCTTATTATACAGAAAGGCTTGATATACAAGTAGACAGCCCCAACTTTAATCAAGGAAAGACCGTAATGCTAAATTTACCCATACATGTGATGAAAGAGGTAAGGCTTACAGGAGTAAAACTAACAGGAAATTTAAACCAAGACCTTCAAAAATTAGAAAAATCTAGTAAAGCACAAGCTATCAAAAAAATGGTAGGACTACCAGAGCCAAAAACTCCGGATTATACAGATCTTCCTTCTGTATTAAGCATAGGCGATATGAAGGGGCCACCGGGAATAGGACTAAATTTGGAGTCCTTATACGATGTTTTATCTGGTGAGCGGAAAAAGAAATTAAGAGCTGCAAAATATTTTACAATGCAAAAAGATATTACGCGAGTTCGCCAGTTTATGGGTGATGAATATTTTACTTCTAAAAAAATTCCCGAAAATTTAATTAATGATTTCCTTCAGTTTGTGTACACTTCAGAAAATGGCAGCTTAATTCCAAACCCTGAACGGCTTGGTTCTTCACAATCTTTAATAGAAAAATATCTACCCATATTTTGGAAAAGGGTGGAGCATGCAACTTCCTATAATACAATGCAAAAAAATGGGCAAAAATAAACTCCAACGCTTCCGAGAAAATGCCGATTCTGCTTATGTATTGCAACCCACTCGTGAGGATGTTATCCGCGAACACGGATATCAATGGAAAGGAAAGTGGGAGGAAAAATTTGGAAATAAAAAACCGATCGTGGTAGAATTGGGCTGCGGGCGTGGGGAATACTGTATGGGTCTCGCAAAAGCCTTTCCAGAAAAAAATTTCATCGGTATTGATATCAAAGGTGCTAGATTTTGGTATGGTGCCAAAGATGCTGAACAAAACCAATTAAAAAATGTTCTATTTCTGCGAACTCAGATAGAACTTTTAGATTATATCTTTTCTGAGAATGAAATCTCTGAGATTTGGATTACTTTTCCAGATCCTCAGCTAAAATACCGCAGAGAAAAGCATCGGTTAACCAATCCGGAGTTTCTTGCAATGTATCAGAAAATATTGAAGGTGGATGGAGCAATTCATCTTAAAACCGATTCCGAATATCTACATGGCTATACTATCGGCTTAGTTCGGGGCTTAGGTCATGAGATTATCTCTGCGCACCATGATATTTATGGAGCACCTGAATATGAGCCTGGTACACCTCTATTGCGAGAAATTCAAACATTTTATGAAGATTTATTTTCTAAGGAAGGAAAGAAAATCACCTATCTAAAATTTAGATTTAAAACCTAGTTTTAATTTCTTAAGAACTCAATTCTATATAAAATAAAAAATCCCGAAATATATTTTCGGGATCATTTAGTATCAAGTAAAAAATTAGAGCTTAAATCCTCTGGTGTACATTCTACCATTAGAATCTACATATTTTAAGCTTACATTACCTTTATAATTATTCAAGATTTTTTCAAAGTCAGCTTGAGTACTTACCCTTTTGCCGTTTACTTCAAGAATAATAAAGTTTTCCTCTATACCAGCCTGGGATAATATGCTGCCTTCATCTACTTTGGTAGTCACTACACCATAATCTAAACCATAATTAGCTTTAAATGATTCACTTAAAGGTGCAATCTCAGCTCCTAATTTTTCCATAACACTCAGTTCTTCCTTGGTACGTGCTGAAGTTTTACCTCGCTGATCTTTTAAGGTTACCAATTCAGTTTTTTCCACACCATTTCTGGTATATGTGATACTTACTCTGTCCCCAGGACGCTTGCTACCGATGCTGAAGCTTAAATCTGAAGCTGATCCAATTAACTGATTATCAACTTTGGTAATGTAATCGCCTTCTTTGAGTCCAAGGTCTGCAGCAGCACTTCCACTTTGCACCTCCATAACCATTACTCCGTTTCTTTGAGTAATCTTTTTACCAGTTTTTTTCTCAAATTCTGCTATCACATCACTGTCTGATAAGTCTAAAGACGAAACACCTAGGTATGCTCTTTGTACCAGTCCGAATTTTTTAATATCCTCTATTACTTTACGGGCCAAATTAGAAGGTACTGCAAATCCATAGCCCTCATAATAACCTGTATTGGAAGATATTGCGGAATTAATTCCTATTAAATCACCATTTGTGTTTACCAAAGCCCCACCAGAGTTTCCTCTGTTAATTGCTGCATCAGTCTGGATGAAACTTTCAATCGGTGTTCTACTTTGGTTTCTTAAAATATTGATATTTCTTCCTTTAGCTGAAATAATTCCTGCTGTTACCGTGCTATTAAGACCTAAAGGGTTTCCTACTGCAAGCACCCACTGTCCTACTTCCACATTATCAGAATTAGCAAAACTTAAAAAAGGAAGATTATTTTCTTCTATTTTTAATAAGGCTATATCGGTAGTAGGATCGGAACCTACCACAGTGGCTGTATAAGACTTTTTATTACTTAATACAACTTCCAGTTTGCTAGCACCAGCAATTACATGGTTATTACTGATAATATATCCGTCCGAAGAAATTATTACACCACTTCCCAATCCAGAGGCCACGTTTTCCTGACTTTCATTTTGTTGAGGTCTTGCGCCCTGACCAAAAAACAAATCAAATAAATCTTGTTCCTGCATATTTCGCCCGCGGGATTTAGTATAGCTTTTTATCGTAACCACTGCAGGAACGCTTCTTGATGCCGCTTTTACAAAATCATCGCCTATAGCAGCTGAATTAAGACCAGCAAATTTTACATTTGACGAAGATTTGCTGAAATATTCAGCGTCTGTAATTAGTGGTTTATTTTCTGTTAATTTTATACCTCCAATAGCGGTAGCTCCAGATATAACACCTACAAACGCATAGGGTAAAAATTTCTTTATATTCGTGTTCATTCTCATAATTTATACTGGGAACTAAGCAAATTGTATGCACTTTTAGTAATTGAAATTAATGCCTTATAAAATTTAACTAATATTAACGAAAAACTTAGCTTTTTCATTATATCTACATTCTTAAAAACCTATTTTATTGATTTTACGTGAAAATATGACACATTTACTTCAGGAAACTGTTCTTACTTATTTTGCCAAATATTCCATTCCTCTTTCTGCAAAAATAGTACTTGGAATAAGTGGTGGGTTGGATTCTATGCTTTTGCTCCATACAGTAAATGAAGTTTTAGGAAGTGAAAATGTTCTCGTTGCTCATTGCAATTACCATTTAAGAGGTGATGAATCCGATGATGATATGCTTTTCTTACTGGGTAGATGCGATGCTATGGGAAACAAAATTTATATTCATCAAAGTAGGCTTCTTACTAAAGATCAAAGTGCCATACAGGCAGAGGCTAGAAACATACGCTATACCTTTTTTGAAAAAATTGCTAACGAACAGGACTGCTATGCTATTGCTACGGCACATCATCTGGATGACCAGCTGGAGACCTTGCTAATGCGAATGGGGCGTGGTGCAGGACTTACAGGATTACAAGGCATTCCCGAGTATAGCTTTCGGCACAAATCACAGATTGCACTTGTAAGGCCGTTTTTACAAATCACTAAAGATAAGCTGGTACAAGCAGCAGCGGAAATTTCCCTTCCGTATCGGGAGGATAGTAGTAATGCTTCCAATGTATATATGAGAAATAATATCCGGCATACCGTTCTGCCTGCATGGAAGGAAGCAATGCCTACACTTACCCAATCTATTCAGCACAGCATCAGGCAATTACAAGATGCCGAAAATTTCATACAAAAATCCAAACGAGAAGTACTTTCTAAATCACTCGAGTTTCAAACATCCTTCATACTCAAGTTAAATAAAAAGGTACTTCTATCTGCCGATCCTTATATAATAAAAGAAATATTGTTTGATTTTGGACTTATTGATTCAGACGAAGCCGAAAAATTTCTTCATTCCGCAGTAGGAAGTACTTATCAAACATCCCAATATAAAATTATTCACAGGTCACAGGATGTTGTTATCTTATTTTTACAACAAGATTTTGAACTAAAAAGGGCCTACATAGAAAACCAAATTATCTGGTTACCAGAATATTACAGTCTTTTTTATGATATTGAAACCGTAGAGAAAATCGGGATTCCATCATCTCTCCTTGTTGGCTCTTTGCGTATTGATTCAGCGCAAAATTATTTAAATTCTAAAGTTCCCACCGGTGATCACCAACACAAAACTGTGCTTAAAATTCTAAAGGAGTATAAGATTTTACCTGAAGACAGACCTAATATACCATTATTAATAGATGAAAGTAATTTTGTATGGGCGGTATTGCCTTGGCGCTCCGCTAGCATAAAAGATACAGCTGAAGCACATCCCGAAAATATGCTTTATTTTTACACTCAATTTTTTTAATAAAAATACATCCATGCGTTTTCGCTTTTTTATACTTATCAGTTTTTTATTCAGTATTACTTCTGTTTTTGGGCAGATAAAAAATCCAGTAAGATTTAATTTAAAAATTAATTCACTTTCTAATGGTGAATATGAGGCTGTATTAGCTGCTAGTATAGAGCCAGGCTGGCATATATATTCTAAGGATTTGCCTGCGGATAGTGGTATTCCCACTGAAATGAAACTGAGTGGAACTAATATAATTCCTGTAGGAAAATTCTATGAAAAAGGAAATAAAAAATCAGAATTTTCCGAGGCTTTTGGTGCTCAGCTGGTATATTACAGTGGCTCGGCTTCATTTGTTCAAAAATTTAAGCTTAAAAATCCTGGACAAGCTGCCAAGGTATCCGCTGAAATAACGTACCAGTCCTGTGATGATAAAGTATGCCTCGCTCCTAATACTTTAGAATTTGAGAAAGATATTGCTGGAAGTACTGCACCGATTTTGCCCCAAAAAGCCGATAAAATTGGACAATCCGATTCTATCATTCCAAATGAAACATCTATCGCAGAACCCACTACAGTAGCTTTGCCTAACATTTCTACTGTATCTACCCCTGAAGTATCCAAAGAATTAAGACGAGCTGCTATTCAGGCTAAATCTCCTCTTACAACCTGTGGCCAAGTTGCTCAAAAAATGGAAGAAAATTATTGGGAGTATTTACCTCTTGGCTTTTTAGGTGGCCTAATTGCACTCTTAACTCCTTGTGTATATCCCATGATACCACTTACTGTAAGTTATTTTACCAAAGGTGTGGGAGCAAGAAAAGGTAAAAGAGACGCAATTTTATATGGTTTATTTATTTTGGTAATTTTTGTATTATTGAGTGTTCCCTTTCATATTATTGATGGAATTGCTGGTAATATTTTTAATGAAATATCTACCAATGTATGGCTTAATATTGCCTTTTTTATTGTATTTCTATATTTCGCTGGTAGCTTTTTTGGGTATTATGATATTAGTTTGCCAAGCAGCTTTGCCAATAAATCTGCCAAAGCGGAGGATACAGGTGGTTTAATAGGTGTATTTTTTATGGCACTTACATTAGTGATAGTATCATTCAGTTGTACAGGACCTATATTGGGGAGTTTATTAGGCAGTGCTGTATCTGGCAGCAGCAATGTTCCCTTATTACTTACCATGGCTTTGGGAGGATTTGGGCTTGCTTGGGCGCTTGTATTTGGGCTTTTGGCTTTATTTCCACAGACATTAAAATCTCTCCCTAAATCTGGTGGTTGGATGAATACTCTTAAGGTGGTGTTAGGCTTTTTGGAACTTGGTTTAGCTCTTAAATTTTTATCTAAGGCTGATTTAGTTTCCAAGACATTTTTACTTAAGAGAGAATTATTCCTAGTAATTTGGATTTTGATTTCTATTACAATGGTGGCTTATATTTTTGGGCTCATCCGTTTTCCTCATGATGATAAGGGTAATAAAATTTCTCCTGTAAGAAAAGCCTTTGGGGCATTAGGACTTCTTTGGATAGTATATTTAGTTCAGGGCTTATTCCCTTCTGAAAGGCCAAAATTACAGGCTTTAAGTGGCATTTTACCTCCTATAAATATTAGTTATTTTAAAAAAGAAAGTGATGGGGTATTAGGTTTTGCTACACCACATGATTATTTTGAAGCATTAGTATTAGCTAAAAAAGAAAATAAACCTATTTTAATAGATTTTACGGGATACGGCTGTGAAAACTGTAGAAAAATGGAAGAATTTGTTTGGCAAGAACCTGATGTCCTTCCTATTTTACAAAATGAAATTATTTTAGCATCACTTTACGTAGATGATAAGGAAGCTTTACCCGCCGCCGAACAAACTAAGGTGGATCTGGGAGATGGGCAGTTAAAGAAAATTAAAACTATAGGTGATAAGTGGAGTATGTTTCAGCAGATAAACTTTAATAATAATAGTCAGCCTCACTACGTATTACTCACACCTGATGAGAAAGTAATTAACTATCCTATTTCTGGTTATATGGCAAAAGAGGAGTTCTTAAACTTTCTCCGCTGCGGAATAGATTATTATAAAAAATCAAAATAATGCTTTACTATAAAACTGCTGGTAAAAAAGGAGATAAGCCGCCTTTAGTTTTGCTTCATGGGCTCATGGAAACCCATGAAATCTGGGTAGATTTAATACCATTATTGGAAGATACATTTCAGCTAATTATACCAGATTTACCCGGATATGGTTCTAGCCAGATTCATCAAGAAATTAATTCCATGGAGTATCAAGCGGAAGAAGTTTATTCGCTACTTTCTAGTTTGGGATATCCTAAGTATCATGTTGTAGGGCATAGTATGGGTGGCTATGTAGCATTGGCTTTAGTGGAAAAATACCCAAAAATATGTGAAAGCTTATGCCTATTCTATAGTAGCTTTTTAGCGGATACTGAAGAGAAAAAAAATCAACGATTAAAAAGTATCGATGTTATTTCTGAAAATTTTGAAAAGTATGTTTCTGGCGGTATTCCTCCCCTATTTGGAAGTAGCAGAAGGGAAACACCCTTTATGAGGGAAAAAATTGAATATGCTAAAGATATAGCCTTACATTCGGAGCCCTTTACAACCATAGCTTGTTTAAAAGGAATTATGGAAAGAAAAGACCGAACATTTGTTTTACAAAATGAGGATATTCAGTTCGTTTTAATTATGGGAAATCAAGACGAAGCTATAGATTCTCGTGACTTAATAAAGGTTTTACCTAATAAAAAGCCATATATCTCTTATTATCTCCTAGATAGTGGACATAATGGACATTTAGAATGTCCTACTATATGCGCAAGCATAATTAGTCACTCTTTAAAATTGCACTAATATTTTGATTTTCAATATAATGCATT
>JAGLAZ010000026.1 GCA_018260565.1 Flavobacteriaceae bacterium | reverse complement strand
GGTGCCCGTAGTTTTACCTATCGTTTGGGACATAATAGTTACAGAAGGCGATCTATCAAACCGTTCCAGCATGCTCGGTCCAGATCCAAAAGAGATATCTGCAAACTGGGAAAGTTGGATTTTCTGTCCCATTGGATTTAAGAATGTGATATTTTGAACATCAGAAATATTTTTTCTGTATACATTATCCAGAATAATATTGATGTCGTATTCATCTCCACCAGCTCGGAATTTATTGTCTGTATTACCACTAAAACCTGTGCGAAGTGTTTGTCCAACAGTTGCTATATTAAGGCCTAGAGCACTCATTCTATCTCTATCAATTTTAATAGCAATTTCAGGGTTTCCATCTTCTACAGAAAGTTTTATTTCAGAAGCTCCATCTATTTTCCTTAGTTCCGCCTCAGCTTTTTTAGCATAGTCCATCGCTTCTTCCAAGGTAGGTGCTAGAATTACCATCTGGAGTGGGGCTTGATCAGCACCCATAATCCCAATAGGAACAGTAGAAACCTTTGCACCAATCAGTTTTCCTTCAAGGTCTCGGCGTATTTTTGCAGCTATCACCTTTGAGGTCTCACTTCGCTCGGATTTGTCTATTAATTTTACACTTATTTCAGACTTATAGGCTGTTGCCTGAATGGAACCCATACCGCTACTTGACTGTCCTACAGTAGTTATAGTCCGTACTACATCATTCCTACCTGTCAATATAGCTTCTGCTTTTCTTGTAAGAAGGTTTGTTTGTTCTATAGAAGTGTCCTTAGGCAGTTCCAGCTGAACAAGGAATTCACCTCTATCTGTTTGTGGGAAAAAATCTCCTCCAATGAATCCAGCAAAGGGTAGGGCTAATGAAAGTAAGAATAACAAACCAGCTAGACCAAGGGCTGTTTTTTTTCTGCGAAGGGCCCATTTTAGTATTTTAGTAATCCAGTGTGTAAACTTTTCTATTTGTCTTTCAAAGGCATTAATAATCTTACCGAAGAAACTTTTTGGATTAAGATGTTCCAATTTTCCAAACCTAGAGAAAAGCCACGGTACTACGGTAAAAGATACCAATAAGGATAAGAGTGTTGCAATAATCACTGTTACACAGAATTGGGATATAATATTGGATACTAAACCACTACTAAGAGCAATAGGAAGAAACACCACAACGATTACTAAGGTTATAGCCGTTACAGTAAACCCAATCTCACTTGCACCATCATAGGCTGCGCGTACATTGGTTTTTCCCATTTCCATATGTCTGTGGATATTTTCTATTACCACGATGGCATCATCTACTAATATACCTACCACGAGGGAAAGCGCAAGAAGACTCATTAAGTTCAAGCTGTACCCAAATAAATATATACCAATAAAGGTAGCTATCAATGAGGTAGGGATGGAAACCATTACAATAACTGCATTCCGTAAAGAGTGAAGGAAAAAGAGCATTACAAACGCTACTAAAACTACTGCGAGAAGTAAATCTTTGATAACATGGTCTGCTGCAGCAAGAGTAAACTCTGAGCTGTCATTTGCAAGTTGAAGTTTTAGCCCTTTAGAAGCGTATTGTTTATCTAGCAGTGCCATTTTTGCCTGAATCTGCTTAGAAACCTCTACAGCATTAGCTTCGGATTGTTTTTGAACCTGGAGGAGTAGGGTATTTTTTTGATTTATCCTAGCAATTTTTGATACATCTTTTTGAGTATCCTGTACATCCGCGATATCCTGAAGACGAATATTGATATTATTTTGTGAAGATATTGTTAGGTTTCGTAATTCTTCAACGGCGTTTATTTTACCACTAAGTCGTATTAATGTAGAACTTTGATCTGTTTTTAAACTTCCAGTTGGGAAATCCAAATTGGAGGCAGAAATTATCTGCTGAACCTGTGGCAAACTTAAGTTATAAGCCTGAAGCTTATTAGGATCTATACTGATCCGGATTTCTCTTTGGCGTCCACCAATAATATTTACCTGTGCCACCCCAGAAACTCGGGAAAGCTCAGGCTGAATTTTATTATCTACTAATTCATATAAGTCCGCATCGGAAAGATTTCCAGTTACACCCATTGTGATTACAGGAAGATCTGATAGTGAAAATTGAACCAAAGATGGCTCTTTAGCACTTTCTGGTAGCCTGGAGCGTATTCCATTAATTTTCCTTTGTGCATCATTTAATGCATAGTCTATATCGGTATCATCATTAAACTGAACAATAACTACAGATAAACTCTCAAAGGATTTGGATTGAATTTTTTTTACATTTTCTAACGAAGATACTGCATCTTCTATTTTAGTAGATAAACTATTTTCCACCTCAGAAGGGCTAGCTCCAGGGTAAATAGTGGAAATAGTGATTACCTTAATTTCAAATTTTGGCACAAGCTCATAGGCCAGTTGCCGGTAGGTAAATATCCCGCCTATCATAAAAATGGCGAGCATTATTATGACTAGGCTGGGGCGTTTTATGGATGTTCTTACTAATTTCATTCCCCTTCTTTATTTTAATATTTCGACAGCAGTGCCATCTACCAGATTTATTTGACCACTGGTAATTACTGGGTCGCCCTCATTTAAGCCTGAAATAATTTCAACCTTATCACCAAAGTTTCTTCCACTCTGAACAGTTACAAGTTTTGCTACACCATTTTGAACAACATAGACTTTATTTTCGCTAATACTTCCTACAAAGGCACTTCTAGGAGCAACAAGCATTTCGAAATTTCCACTCCCTCCAAACAAGGCAGTCCCAAACATACCAGCTCGCAATTGATTATTGGTATTACTAATACTAATTTCTACTGGGAACTTCAAAGCACCTGTAGCTGCTGGAGCGATAAAGGTAATTCTACCATCTACAGTACCTTCCATTACGGCAGGTTTTACCGTAACGATATTTCCAATAGATAATTTACTTACTAGACTTTCATCGGCCTCCACACGAAGTTTTACAGAATTAATATTTACTACTTCCAAAATCGGAGTTCCCGGGGCCACTACAGTCCCTACTTCCGCTAATTTTTTATTAACGATTCCTCCTATTTTAGCTCTTACGGTAGTATCTCCAGAAGTAAGTTGGGCAGATTTTACTTGAGAATTTGCATTTTTTACTGCCAGTCTTGCTTGGTCTAGCTGCAGTGCTGTTACACCACCAGATTTGTATGCTGCTTCGAATCTGCTAAGAGCAAGTCTTGCGTTATCTAAATTTGCCTGAGCATTAGATAATCCTACATCTTGTTTATCGCCTTTAAGTCTTGCCACAACTTGACCAGGAGAAACGTAAGAACCTACATTTACAAAGAGGGATATTATTTGCCCACCAGTTTCAGCAGCTATCATAGCTTGTTTTTCTGGAACAAATGTTCCGTTAACTTGCACCTGAGAATTTACAGATTCTCTTTGTACAACGGCAGTATTCACTGAAACTTTTACATTTTTAGCCGATACTATTTTAACCTGTTCTGCATTCTTCTTTTTATTGTTAGTTAGGATAAAATATATTCCCGCAACTACAGCTAAGAAAATAAGTAAAGGTGTGATAATTTTTTTCATTATAAGGAGGGTTGAGTAGAATTAGACAATGTATTGAGTTTTCCCTGTGATTTTAAGTAATCTATTTCTCCCATTTTGTAATCTAAACGGGCATTTGTTAAATTGTTTCGTGCTTCAGATAAAGATCTTTCAGCTTCTAGCAAATCATTTAATGTTGCTAAACCGTACCGGTAATTGTTTTGAGTATTGGTAAGAACACTTTGTGCTAACGTTACATTGGCTTCTTGATTAGAAATTGTTATAAGGCTATTATTAAGGAGCGTCTGGGAATTTTTAAGTGCCAAATTCATCGAATTTTTCGTTTCTTGAAGATCTGCGTTGGCTTTTTCAATATCTATTTTATTTTGTGCTATCCTGGATTTGGTAGCAAAACCATTAAATATCGGGATATTAATATTTAAGGCTATTGAAGACATATCTCCCCAAAAAACTCCGTCATTTTTCCCATAAAACCATGGCATTTTTTTACCTTGACCAAGCCATCCATAACTAGCACTTAGGGCTGCGGAAGGGTAATATTCCGAAATGCTGGCTTTCATCTTCCAATTAAGTAATTCTATTTGCTTGTTTAAAACTTTAAGCTCAATCCTGTCATTATAACTGGGAGACGTTTCATTATCCAATAGAACTAAAGGATCAAAGCTATTTTGCGGAAGTACGATATCCGTTTCCATAGCAAGGCCAACCATAAATTTAAGGGCATTTTTACTAAGTTCTACTGCATTCGCAACCTGCTGACGAGAAGCATTAGCATTATTAACTGCTACTCTTGTCCGATCATAATCTATCTTCGTTGCCAGACCTGCATCATAGAGTCCTTTAATAATCTTAACCGTTTTATTAGTAAGTTCTAGATTTACATCCAAATTTTGGAGCATTTGCTGAGACTTATATACTTGGAAATAAGCTTGAGCCACTTTTTCAATAAGATCTGTTTGTGTAAGTTCTCTATTAAGAATGTAAAATTCCTTTGTGCTTTTGGCAGCTTTTAAACCAGTAAATACAGATTGGTTAAAAAGAACTTGGGTAAGCTGAAGCATATTCGCTGAAGACCACTTTTGGCCAAATGCTACTTTGATAGTTCGACCTGGAGCACCAAATATTTCCCCAGGCAATACATTTTCCTGTAAAAGTGGGTTGTAGGTGGTGCTACTTACTACATTCAACTTAGGTAAAGCATTTGCCCGAACTTCTGCAATTTGGGCGTCCCCTTTTTGAATGTCCAAATCCGCCTTTATAGCGGCAGCTCTGTTTTTTTGAGCTAATGCAATGGCATCTGGTAAACTAAGGTTTATAGTCTCCTGCGCAGACACTTTCCCTACCAAAAGGATAAAGCCCAGCAAAAGATAGGGTACTCTATTCATTAATTTTAATTTTATTTGTTAATATTTCTCTTCCCTTTTCAGTGACGATAGAATGGAGATACATGCGTATAACTTCATCAGAATATTCCTTACGAGAGAGAGAGGTAAGTTTTTGAGTTATTAAAGGATGCACTTCATAGGTTGCCATTAAAGCGAGAAGCATACGGAGGTATGTTTTTTCATTAAAATCCTCCCTATATATTTTCATTGCTCGGCCTTTATGGATATTTTTTACAAATAAATCCGCAACAAACTTATAGATCTCTTCATAGTGTTCAGCAGCTACCTTAGGATAGTATTGCTGAATTTGCTGCCAAAAGATATCCCTGCGGGAATCCATCATTTCTTGGATACAACTTTCATGATGTAGCATACTTTCTATAGGACAATTGCTGCAGCTTTCCCTTTGTTCTATGGTAGAAATAATAGTTTTTAGGTGCTTTTGAAGGACATCATGTAACAGAATTTCTTTATTTTCATAGTGCTGATATAGCGTCTTTTTTGAGATACCAAAATGTTTGGCGATAAAATCCATCGTCAGATTTTTAGCTCCATGATTTAAATATAATTCTGAAACTTCTTCTAAAAAATCTTTTTCCATCAGGGCACAAAGATAAAAAAACTTTAAAACAAAAACAGTTTCCTAGTTTATTATTTTAGTAAAAAAAAACCACAACATATATGTTGTGGTTTTTGATTTAAAATGGTTAGCTTATGCTAATACTTCTTTTACTTTATTTGCTGCTTCCTCGAGTGTAATTACGGAATGTACAGGTAATCCAGAATCTTCTATTAGCTTTTTAGCTTCTGCTGCATTGGTACCTTGTAAGCGTACTATCAATGGAACGGGTAGTGATCCATAATTTTTATACGCATCTACAACACCTTGTGCTACACGATCACATCGTACGATACCACCGAAGATATTTATCAAAATAGCTTTTACATTGGTGTCTTTTAAAATAATATCAAAGGCTTTTTCTACACGCTCCGCATCTGCAGTACCACCAACATCCAAGAAATTAGCAGGGCTACCTCCTGATAGTTTAATAATATCCATAGTGGCCATTGCAAGGCCAGCTCCATTTACCATACAACCAACATTTCCATCAAGTTTCACAAAGTTTAGTCCAGCTTCTCCAGCTAAAACCTCAGTTGCATCTTCTTCACGGATATCGCGTAAAGCTGCAAGATCTTTATGACGGAATAATGAGTTATGGTCTAGAGTTACTTTTGCATCAACAGCTACAATTTTATCATCACTTGTTTTTAAAACAGGATTAATTTCAAAAAGAGATGCATCTATCCCAATGTAAGCATTATAAAGAGCAGTTATAAATTTAACGAAATCTTTATTTGCAGCTCCTTCCAGACCTAGATTAAAGGCTATTTTTCTTGCTTGAAAGCCTTGTAAACCAAGAAGCGGATCTACCTCTTCATGATGGATAAGATGTGGAGTAACATCGGCAACATGCTCTATATCCATACCACCTTCAGTGGAATAAACTATCATATTCTTTCCTGTGCCTCTGTCTAATAAAACAGAAACATAATATTCTTTTGGCTCGCTGGCACCTGGATAATACATATCCTCAGCAACTAACACAGTACTCACCTTTTTACCTTCAGCAGAAGTTTGAGGAGTTACCAGCTGCATCCCAATAATATTCTGAGCATTTTCTTTTAGCTTCTCCATAGTGGGTGAAAACTTCACACCGCCACCTTTACCACGACCGCCTGCGTGCACCTGAGCTTTTACTACCCAGCCATCTTTACCGGTAAGTGTTTTTACTTTTTCAGCTGCTGCTACCGCGTCCTCTACAGTATCGGCAGTATAGCCTTGCTGAACTTGAACGCCATAGGTGGCAAGAATTTCTTTCGATTGGTACTCATGAAGATTCATAGAGAATGATATTTAGTTTTATTAATATTTACAAAAATAAGGAAATTACTCCGCGTATTATGCTTTTTTTACAAATTCGGTTTTTAATACAAAAGTAGCCTTACCTACACGAACCTCTACTTCATCAGGGCTATCCGTGGTGCGTACATTTTTTATTAAATTACCTCTTTTAAGGGTGGTGTTTGTTCCCTTTACTTTTAAATCTTTTACTACATGCACATTATCACCATCTGTGAGGATATGGCCGTTGCTATCTTTTGTTTCCATTAAATTGGATTTTTAAATTTTTAAAATATTATGCTGTCCGATTTTGCGTAAATAATATATAAGCAAAACAAAATAAACTTATTATCATTAATAAACCTCCTAATGGGGTAATAGGACCTAAGAATGGCATATTAAAACTTAAATGCTCTTTAAGACTTAATAAATAAATACTAAACGAGAACAATATCGATCCTGATAATAGCATATAAGCTATCCATTTAGAGGAAGGATTTTGAAATGGTAGAACGATTCCCATAATGAGCAACAATAAACCTGCGTACATCTGATATCTGGTTCCAGTTTCAAAGGATTCCAACTGAGGAACTGTTAAATATTTTTTTAAAAGGTGTGCTCCAAAAGCACCTAAAATTACACTTAATCCACACCATAATGCACCAAGTCCTAATATAGTCTGTTTCATATCTTATATTTTTTCATATCTGAAATTTTCTCCTAAATATGCTTTCCTTACTTCAGGATCTGTGGCTAAATCTTCCGGCACACCTTCTTTTAATATTTTACCTTCAAACATGATGTAAGTGCGATGCGTAATGGCTAAAGTCTGCTGCACATTATGGTCTGTAATAAGAATACCAATATTTTTTTCTGTGAGAGATCGTACTATTTTCTGGATATCTTCTACCGCAATAGGATCTACTCCAGCAAAGGGTTCATCTAATAATATAAACTTGGGATCAGTAGCTAGGCATCTGGCTATTTCTGTTCGTCTGCGCTCCCCACCGGAAAGCAAATCACCCCTATTTTTACGGACATGCTCTAAAGAAAATTCCTCAATAAGCGCATCTCTTTTAAAGATTTGTTCCTTTTTTGATAATTTGGTGAGCTCCAGCACAGAAAAAATATTATCCTCCACAGACATTTTTCTAAAAACTGATGCTTCCTGAGCAAGATATCCAATACCTAGTTGTGCTCTGCGGTACATTGCATCTTTGGTAATATCCTTATTGCCTAAAAAAACTTTTCCGGAGTTTGGCTGGATTAGCCCCACAATCATGTAAAAACTGGTGGTTTTTCCTGCACCATTAGGACCTAATAAACCTATAATTTCACCTTGAGATACTTCCACAGAAACACCTTTAACAACGCGTTTGTCGCCATAGTTTTTTACAAGACCCTCTCCTCTAAGTTTCATACCTTGATTAAATCTGCTATTTCTTCAGCAGCGTAAGTGAAAATAAGGTCTGCACCCGCTCTTTTAAAACTGATCATCATTTCCATCAGTGCAGAATCATTTTGTAAAAGCCCAGCCTTTACTCCTGCTTTTAGCATAGCATATTCACCACTAACATTAAATGCGGCGATAGGCATTTTGGTTTCATCCTTTAAAAGTTTTATAATATCTAAATAGGGTAAACCTGGTTTTACCATAAGGATATCTGCGCCTTCTTCAATATCTGCAAAAGCTTCACGAAGGGCTTCATTACTATTTGCAGGGTCCATCTGATAGGTCTTTTTATCTTTAGGACAATCATTACTATGTACAGGAGCACTATCTAATGCACTCCGAAAGGGTCCATAAAAAGCACTAGCATATTTAGCTGTGTAGGAAAGGATACCAGTATCTTGAAATCCAGAGGCGTCTAAAGCAGTGCGGATGGCAAGAACTCTACCATCCATCATATCACTGGGTGCTATTAAATCTGCTCCAGCTTCGGCTAAGGAGACTGCCATTTTTGCTAAAGCTTCATTTGACTTATCATTATGAACTTTTCCATCTTCAATAATACCATCATGACCATATATGCTAAATGGATCCAGGGCAACATCCGGTAATATTAATAGGCTAGGGCAGGCTTTTTTTAGTTCATAAACGGCTCGTTGCAAGAGACCCTCTTGATCCCAAGAGGCTTTCCCTGTATTGTCTTTTTGGGATTCGGGAACCTTTGCATATAGGTTTATAGCACGAATACCTTTATCTTGAAGGACTTGAACCTTTTCTATAAGAGTATCAATACTATACCTAAAATTTTGCTCAATAGCAGGAATATTCTCTTTCAAACCCTTTCCTTCCATAACAAACATAGGAAGGACTAAATCCTTAACACCCAGAGCATTTTCCGAAACGAGATCGCGTAGTGGCTGGGATGTACGGAGACGTCTATGTCGCTGTATAGGATACATGCTTTTTTTTACAAAAATAACTTTAAAAACTGGATTTCCTAAAAATTATTTCTATATTTGCTATCATCATATGAAAAAGTCATTACTTTTAATTGCAGGTATTTTACTTTTCTCTTCTACAGAGAAAGTCTCTGCTATGGGTAATGATAATCCGCGAATAGTATATCTTCAAAAGAATAGTATTCTGGTATTAAAGATGAGTAATAGAGAAGGTTATATTATTCAATCTGCAGATTCAAATACTAAAATTATTAGCTTACAAGTTTTCAGTATTTTAGGATCTCAAGTCAATATTTCCTATCCTAATTCCTCCAGTACAGAATTTTATACCGACAAGTTTAGACCGGGCCGGTACATGATTCAGGCAATATTATCAAATGGAAAAAAGGAGGTTTTCCAGATTATTCGCTCTTAGATTTAGCTAAATATTCTTGGCATATTTTAGTGTGTGAAGAAGTTCCAAGTCTTTTTACTCCCATCTGAATATATTTTTCCGCAGTATGTAAATCAGATATTCCTCCCGATGCCTTTATTGGTAGGAGCGGACAAGCCTCTAACATAATTTTTATTTTATCTGGTGTTGCTCCATTGGGAGCATTATTTTCTGTAATAAAAAATCCTGTACTTGATTTTACGAAAATCTGATTATACTTACCTTCAAAGGGCAAAGCCCATTGAGAAATTAAAAGGCATAATTCTTCTGTTTGTTTTTCAGTAAGAGCTGCCGTTTCTATAATCCACTTAATTGTTTTTTCGTTGTTTATACTAACTTCCGTGCAGGACTTAAATTCAGATTGTATTACATCATATTTACCATTTAAAAATGCTGGATAATTTAGTACAAAATCCAGCTCATCTGCACCATTATCTATTGCCAAACGGGCTTCTGAAATTTTTTCCTCCTCAGTATAAGTGCCTTCTGGAAATCCTATCACAGTTCCAACTAACACATTACTCTCCTTTTTATCTAAAAGATTTTTACAATATGCTACCCATTCTGGCCGAACCATTACGGCTTTACAGTTGTATGTTACTGCATCCTCTACAAGTTTATCTATTTCATTTTGGATAGTAACTGTATCTAAGCCATGGCTTTTTTCAGTTTTTAAAAATGTGGCATCGAGGTATTGAGAAATATTCATATAGGTTATAATTAAATTAATCTAAAAGATCAGGGCGTAAAGTTTTTGTCCGTGCTAATGATTCCTCCTGTTGCCATGCGTGTATTTTGGCAAAATGACCACTTAGCAATACTTCAGGTACGGCAAATCCTTTATATTCTGCAGGCCGCGTATATACGGGAGGAGCTAACAAATTGTCTTGAAAACTATCGCTAAGGGCGCTTTGCTCATCATGCAGAACACCAGGGATTAAGCGGATTATAGCATCACATATTATAGCCGCTGGAAGTTCACCACCTGTAAGTACGAAGTCTCCAATACTAATTTCCTGCGTAATATGCATTTCCCGAATGCGATGATCAATGCCTTTATAATGACCACAAACGAGCATGAGATTGTTGTCACAGCTAAGCGTATTCGCAATTTTCTGATTAAAGGTTACACCATCTGGTGTGAGAAATATAATTTCATCATATTCTCTTTGGGATTTAAGTAAGGAAATACATTGGTCTAAAGGTTCTACACGCAAAACCATACCTGAAGATCCACCATAAGGGGAATCATCTACTTGGCCATGTTTATTTATGGCAAAATCTCTCAGCTGATGTAAATGGATTTCTGCTAGGCCTTTTTCCTGAGCTTTTCTTAATATACTTTCATTGCAAAAAAGAAAAATCATTTCCGGAAAAAGAGTTATAATATCTATCCTCATTGCTGCGTTCTGTTCTTGGTGGTTTGAGGAATAATTAATCGTAATGAAGAATCACCATTAAAATAAGACCACATCCAATTAAAAAATACGGCCACTTTATTCCGGACGGATAAAATTAACATAACATGAAGAAACATCCAGAAATACCAGGCGAAAAATCCCTGAAACTTCCAGTAGGGAAGGTCTACCACGGCCCGGTGCTTTCCAATGGTTGCCATAACCCCTAAATCTTTATATTCATATTCCTTCCAGCGAGATTTATCTTTTTGCTTTAAATTTTTAGCCAAATTTTTACCTTGATTGATAGCAACATTCGCTACCTGAGGATGACCGGTGGGGTAGAGTGGAGTCTCCATATAGGCTATATCTCCAATAGCAAATATATCAGAGTATCCTATTACTTCATTATATCGTGTAACTGGATATCTATTTTTGACTAAACTTTCTTTAGAAAAATCTCCAATCACATTACCCGTTACTCCTGCAGCCCAGATTACATTATTTGATGGAATAGGATCTATATTATCGAAATATACCTTGTCTCCATCGTAACTTTTTACCCTCGTTTTTGCTAAAAATTCAATACCAAGCTCTTCCAAGTATTGTAGTGATTTTTCCTGAGCCTCTGTACTCATATTGGCAAGTGGCTTGTCTGTGGCGCTTACAAGAATAATTCTAAGCTTGGAAAAATTCATATGGGGATAATCTCTTGGCAGAATTTTACGCTTCATTTCAGCAAAAGAACCAGCCAACTCTGCTCCTGTAGGACCACTTCCAACAATGATGATGTTCCAGTTCCCATCATCCGTCTGGGACTTTTCGATAATCATTTTTTCGAAGGTCTGAAGAACATGATTCCTTATAGAAATAGCCTCTTGGGTATTTTTCATACCAAAAGCAAAGTTCTCCATTTCAAGGTTGTTAAAGAAATTTGTTTTACACCCAGTAGCAATTATAAGTTTATCGTAAGAGAATGCTCCGTCCTTGCAGAGTACTTTTTTTTCTTGATGTTTTATTTCCAAAACATCCGTCATCCGGAACTGAACATTTCTCGTTTTTTGGAAGATTTTCCTAAATGGAAATGAAATATTAGAAGGTTCTATTCGTCCACAGGCTACCTGATAAAATAAAGGCTGAAACATATGATGATTTACCTTATCTATTAATAAAACCTTAGCGCTGCGATGATTTGATAAATTACGTGCTAGCTGCAGCCCTCCAAAACCTCCACCAATAATTACTATTTTTTCTCTACTGGACATTGTTTTATTTTAATGTGGATGTGGAGGATCCGGCCGCATTATTTTTTTTTCTATGGTTAAGATATAAACTCTTAATCAGTCCATCTGCGACAGATATTTTAGGCACATAGACTTCCGTAATACCAGTCCAATCCAACACTTTATTAAAAATTTGAGTGGCAGGTAGGATAACATCCGCACGGTCTTCACGGAAATCAAATTTTTCCATCCTTTCTGCCACAGTCATACTATTAAATATTTTTTCCATATCATGGAGGAAATCCTTGGGCATAGGATTTCCATCCTTAGTTTTACTCATTGAGAATAACTTATTTATGTTTCCTCCTGATCCAATAGCGATTAAATGTTTTTTATTGGATGCTATCTCTTTACAAGCTTCCTCCATAGCAGACCATTCATCAGGGTTAATTTTATTATTAATTGCCCTAATAGTACCAATGTTAAAGCTTTTCTGATATTCTAATTTTGAATTGTTAAAAAGCATCAATTCTGTGGATCCACCACCAACATCTATATAGAGTGCTTCGTCTGTTTTAAGGCTTTTCTCTGCATGGTTTTCATATATTAAACTTGCTTCCTCATCACCGGAAATAATTTCAATGTGTATTTCACTCGTTTCCAAAACATATTCGCGTATTTCATCCCCGTTTTTAGCATCTCTCATGGCACTGGTGGCACATGCACGGTAAGATTTCACTTCGTAAATGTTCATAAGATCGCTAAATACCTTCATAGTATCTATGAGCATTTTGGCACGCACATGACCAATTTTTCCGGATTTAAAAACATCAATACCTAAACGTAATGGAATACGAAGAAGATTAAGTTTCACAAAATTTATTTCTCCAGAAGGACTCTTTACCACTTCTTTTATTAAGAGTCTTGCAGCATTGGATCCTATGTCTATGGCAGCTAAAATCATATTTGTTCTGTGTTTTTTGCGATATCTGTAAGGTAAGCTAAAATTTTAATTTGGCTTCGGAACTCTTTTTCATCATTTATGGGTCTATACATGTTTTCTAATCTTCCTTCTAATACGCGGGCTTTAACATTATCCTCTAATTGAAATTTCAGCATGGTTAATAATTGCGATTTTAAGTCCTTATCTGTAACTTTTACTGCAGCCTCTATCCTGTGATCTAAGTTCCGTGTCATCCAGTCGGCACTTGAAATATATAAATCTTGGTTCCCTTTATTGTAAAAGTAAATGACACGTGCATGCTCCAGATATTCATCAATAATGCTAATGGCTTTTACATTTTTATAATTTTTACCTTTAAGATACCAGCAGAAAATACCACGATTAATAATACTGAGTTTTACTCCTTCCAGTGCAGCTTCATTTAATTTAACAATCATCTCCTTATCACTTAAGGAGTTTACTTTTAATATTATTTGAGCTTTTCTACCTGCTTTCGCCTCTCTAATTTCATTATCGATTTTGGCTATAAACTCTTCTCTCATGAATTTAGGACAAACTAACAGACTTCTGCAACCTGCGAGGTTTTCTTCAAGCTGATGAGGAAATTTCCTCATGGTATTGAAAACCCTATTTATATCTGCCATTATGACCCTATTGCTTGTCATTAGCATATAATCCCCATACAGTCTGGCGGACTTTTCATTAAAATTACCCGTAGAAATAAATCCGTATTGAATGGTCCTGTTTCCTACGCGCTTCTTAATGATACCTAATTTAGCATGAACTTTTTTATTCGGAATTCCAGGAAGCACACGAATTCCTTCTAACTCAAATCTTTCCTTCCATGCTAAATTTGCCTCCTCATCAAAACGAGCTCGTAATTCTAACATTACCACGACTTCTTTTCCATTTCTGGCTGCATTAATAAGGGCATTAGCAATTTTAGATTCTGAGGCTAATCTGTAAGCAGTTATATGTATTGATTTTACCTGAGGATCCATCGCTGATTCTCGCAAAAGATGAATTACGGAAATGAAGCTGTGGTAGGGGAAACTAAGAAGAACATCTTTTTTTGTGATTACTTCCGTTATTCTATTGTCTTGGGATAATAAAGGATGTATTATGGTTTTTCTTCTATTCCCTGTGCATTCAGGCGGAAGAATATCTGGAAAATCCATAAAATGTTTAAAATTATGAATTTTCCCTCCTGGGATAATACTGTCTTTAGATGTGATATCTAGTTTCCTTATTAAAAATTCCAGAAGTCCCGAATCCATACTTTTATCAAAAACAAACCGTGTAGGACGCCCTTCTCTTCGGCTTTTAAGACCTTTCTCAATCTTTTCTGCTAAACTTGTTTTAATATCATTGTCTAAATCAAACTCAGCGTCTTTCGTTACTTTGAAACAATGGGCATTAAATTTATCATATCCAAAATAGCTAAAAATATTCGGAAGCTCATGGATGATAATATCTTCTAAAAGTGTAACATGTTTTTTACCATCAGGAGAAGGTAGGAGAATAAATCTTCCTAGAACTTTACTTGGTACTTCTATGATGGCGTATTTAGGTTCATATAGCCATTTGCTATTTCGCATGGCGACACCTATATACAAGCTTTTATCTCGCATATAGGGCATCTGTCTATCATTGGAAAGTAAAATCGGTATTACATTGGTTTCTGCCTGAGATTCAAAATAATTTTGTACAAATTTTATTTGTTCCTCATTGTATTGCTTATGGTCAATAAGTTCTACACCGTGATCATTCATCTGAGATAGAATTTCTTCCCAAGAATGATTAAATTTTTCCTGTTGTTGTATTACTTTTTGAGTAATTTGTTGAAGGATTTCTGAGGGTTTTTCAAAAAAGGATTCACTGGTAACTTTTTTGCCAAAATCCATACTTCTTTTTAGGCCTGCAACTCGAACTCTAAAAAATTCATCTAAATTATTACTGAATATTCCTAAAAATTTAATTCTAACATCCAGAGGTACGGTTTCATCCATCGCTTCTTGTAGAACCCTTTCATTAAAAGAAAGCCATGATAAATCTCTGGCAATGAATATTTTAGACATATTTACGGTATCGGATAGGTATTCCTCAAAATTAAGGATTATTTTAAGATTTTATATAGTAAAATTTAATAAAAGCTTTTCATTAAGGTAATCTAAAAACAAGAAATTGAATAGTATGCCATTCTGACATAATGGCGAGAATGGTATATTATTAGAGATAAGCAGAATAGAAATAATAAAATTAAATTAAAAATAAATAAACATGAGTAAAATAATAGGAATAGACTTGGGTACTACCAATTCTTGTGTTGCCGTAATGGAAGGAAAAGATCCTGTGGTTATACCTAATGCGGAAGGAAAAAGAACGACACCTTCTATTGTTGCATTTGCAGAAGATGGCGAAAGAAAGGTAGGAGATCCTGCTAAAAGACAGGCAGTTACAAATCCTAAAAATACCATATATTCAATAAAAAGATTTATTGGGACACACTTTAATGACGATGCTAATGAAGTTGCCCGTGTTCCTTATAATGTTGTAAGTGGTACAAACGGAACAGTAAAAGTAAAAATTAACGATAGAGAATATACACCACAAGAAATTTCAGCAATGATTCTTCAGAAGATGAAGAAAACTGCGGAAGATTATCTTGGACAAGAAGTTACAAGAGCTGTTATCACAGTTCCTGCTTACTTTAATGATGCTCAGCGCCAAGCGACAAAAGAAGCAGGAGAAATAGCAGGTTTAACTGTAGAGAGAATTATAAACGAGCCTACAGCTGCAGCCTTAGCTTATGGATTGGATAAGACGCACAAAGATCAAAAGATCGCAGTTTATGATTTAGGTGGAGGTACTTTTGATATCTCAATCTTAGATCTTGGAGATGGTGTTTTTGAAGTACTTTCTACTAATGGAGATACTCACCTTGGTGGGGATGATTTTGATGATGTAATTATAAATTGGTTGGCTTCCGAATTCAAAACAGAAGAAGGCGTTGATTTAAAAGCTGATGCAATTGCACTTCAAAGACTAAAAGAAGCTGCTGAAAAAGCTAAGATTGAGCTTTCTTCTTCGCCTCAAACAGAAATAAATCTTCCTTATATTACTGCTACTGCTACAGGGCCTAAGCACATGGTAAAAACTCTTACACGAGCTAAATTTGAACAATTAGCTTCTGAATTAGTTAAAAGATCTATGGAGCCTTGTAAAAAGGCATTACAAGATGCGGGTCTTACCACAGCGGATATTGATGAAGTTATTTTAGTAGGTGGATCAACCAGAATTCCTGTAATTCAAGAAGAAGTAGAAAAATTCTTTGGTAAAAAACCTTCTAAAGGTGTTAATCCGGATGAAGTAGTAGCTGTAGGTGCTGCAATCCAAGGGGGTGTATTAACAGGGGATGTGAAAGATGTCTTATTATTAGATGTTACTCCACTTTCCTTAGGACTAGAAACAATGGGATCTGTATTTACTAAACTTATTGAGTCTAATACAACGATTCCTACAAAAAAATCTCAGGTATTCTCAACAGCTGCTGACAACCAACCAGCAGTTACTATCCGAGTAGGTCAAGGAGAAAGACCTATGTTTAATGACAATAAAGAGATAGGAAGATTTGATTTGGTAGATATTCCTCCAGCACCTCGTGGCGTTCCTCAGATAGAAGTTACCTTTGATATCGATGCAAATGGTATTCTAAATGTTTCAGCTAAAGATCAAGGAACTGGTAAGGAGCAATCCATTAAAATTCAGGCATCTTCAGGTTTATCAGAGGAAGAAATTCAAAGAATGAAGCGTGAAGCTGAAGAAAACTCTGCTGCTGATGCTAAGAAGAAGGATGAAGTAGAAGAATTTAATAAGGCCGATTCCCAAATATTCAGTACAGAAAAGCAATTGAAGGAGTTTGGTGATAAATTATCAGGTGATAAAAAATCAGCTATAGAAACGGGTTTAGCGGAATTGAAAGCTGCCTCAGAATCAAAGAATTTTGAAGATGTTAAAACCAAAAATGCAGCATTAGAAGCAGCATGGATGGCAGCGTCAGAAGAACTTTACAACGCCCAAGCTCAAGCTCAGGGAGGTCCTGATATGGGAGGAAATACTTCAGGAAACACTGAAGGGAAAGATAATGTACAAGATGCAGATTTCGAAGAGGTCAAGTAAGTTAAGTAACAAACGAGAATCAATAATTAGTAAATCGCTGTAAACTATTTGTTTACAGCGATTTTTCTTTT
>JAGLAZ010000045.1 GCA_018260565.1 Flavobacteriaceae bacterium | reverse complement strand
TCTTATAAAATTGGGCATCGGGTGTATTGCCGAGTTCTTTGGATTTTGCCCAAAAAAACTTCTTCATCCTTTGCGTTACGGTGATGGTTCCGCCCAGGTTATGTATTGAGGCATGAGGTTCAGAACTGCTCCAGGTTATACTATCTGTACCAATATGGTGGTTAATTGAATGCCGAAGACTATTTGTTCGTGCCATAAGTGAGCCAATCCTATTGATACGTGCCTGTTTCCACTTCTTTCCAAAAAAACCTTTGTTTCCGAAGTTATCGTCAAAAGCATCCGTGAGATCTGTCGCCACATCTCGGAGAATATTTTTATAAAATTGGTCGGCTTGCATTTGGAATATTTTTTGGTATATTTGCTGAAGAATTTGATTCGCCTTAAACATAACTCCTAGCGTTGAGAGCAGGTAATGGTTTTTGGCGAATTTTATTTTATAATGTTTAGACTGTAAAGTTTTTCAACATCTTCAATCACTGCAGTATTTATTCTCAGTTTTTGTCCATTATGATAAGCCGTATAATATCTAAAAGATTCGAAACCGGCGGATTTTTTCTTCATATAATTTGCTGACTCTTGATCTAATGGAGCCTCTTGCTTAAATTGGCATTTGCCCAAAATGATCTCGACATCTTTTGCTAAATCTTTTAATTCCGGCTCTGTGAAGTGTGAATAAACATCTTTTATGCTTTTACGATTTACTGTGATGGATCCATTATAAAACTTTTTATCATAGAGTTTCAGCCCTTCATGTTCTGGTATATTATTCTTTCGCCATTCATTTAATTCAGCATCCTTGCCTCTGCGGAGTTTTTTATTGAGGTAGTTTTTTGCCTCAGATTTTAGCGGGTCAATGAGTTTACACTTATCCCCCTCCGCACTCAATACAAAATAGGAATGGCCTATCAGCCCGGATAGGTCCACCTTGCCACCCTTACAGTGTTTTGGATAGTAGGCGTTTTGTTTTGGAAATATCCGATGTTCTTTCCCAGGATTGAAGCGGAACATCTCCAATTTGTTTTTGCCATTTTTGCCAATCTGTGTGGTGGCTTTTTCACCCTCTGCAATCGCTTTGGCTTCATTGGAAACCTCATATTTTGCGGCACGGACTTCCACCGCCTGTTAAAAAACGCTTTTCGCTCAAAATTTTGGTCAAATGCATCCGTGAGATCTGTCGCCACATCTCGGAGAATATTTTTGTAAAATTGGTCGGCTTGCATGGTTAAAATTTATTTGTAAATTTGCTATATCCTTTTGCGGAGTTACTAACCTTGCCCTAGAGCATAATCTGTTGACGCATTAGGATTTTTTATTTCTGGTTATAGAATACAAGTACCTGTCAATCCTTCCGCCTTCACCTCTTCAGCAACATTATAAATAACATCAATTTCTTTATCAATAAAGTAGTGAAAGCGTTGGATGTTGTCCTTTCGGTTTTTGTGAAGCTCGGCCGTTTTTAAGAAAGTAGATTGCTTTAAAAGAGTATCAATTTCTTTCAGTTTATCTTTTGGAAAATCTGTGCGGCTAAATGTATCGGAGTAAAGATGCTTATTACCTTTTTTAGTAAAACCGATGGAAATTTCTTTATCGCCGATACTCTTTGCAATCTTTTTATCTAATAGGTGTTCCATTTCCAGTATGTATCTTTCCCGCTGTTTAGCGGCAAGATATTTCCCCGCCATTTCCTGCACCACCTTGCCGGCCTTGCATTTGTCATTTTCTGCACTCAATACAAAAT
>JAGLAZ010000025.1 GCA_018260565.1 Flavobacteriaceae bacterium | reverse complement strand
GCTATTTCTACAGGTTTAGTTCCTGAAGCGGTGCCTGTTATTTTTACCCCGTTGGAATCCAGCACCAAAGGATCCCGGAATATTTTAAGCGTCAGAACCAAAATGTCTGGCAGGTAATTTATTACGGTGATTTTCACGCCTGCATCTTTTATCTCCTGCAGATAGGCCGTAAAACTTTCCTTTTGTTCTGGTATAATTGGTTGCAATTCCCCGCCGTTTTCGGTGGCTATCTTTACAATAAGGCGGCTTTCTGTTTCAGATTCTGTAACAGCCGAATATTTAATGATTTTGGAGGATTCTATTTGTACATCTGTAGCTCCGGTATTATCAAAAATATCTGTGTCTTCTATCAAATCAAATCCATATTGGAACGCCAAAGCCTTGTTTCTATACCAGCGAGCCGTGTGTGGTTTTTTCTCGGAAAGAATGCTATATAACTCATCTTTATGGGTATCAAACAGCATTTCCAGCGTCCAGATAGCGTAAGCCGTGATAAACGCCCACAGCCGCCAGATGGCCAACTTGGAGGTACTATTCAGTACAGCCAGTTCCGGTTCTGCCTCCTTCGCAGTTTTGATTTCGTTACATATTTCTTCTACGGTTCTTGCCATCTTAGCTTACTTTAAAATTTACACCTATCTTCCAATATCCTATGCCTTCCTGTTGTTGTACTTCTTCTACAATTACTGCTGTGGCGGGTAATCCACTCATGGATTTCAAAACAAATTCTTCTTTTATATAGGAGTTATACCGGATTATCGTTCCTGCAGGAATAATAGAGGTTACTGATGACTCATTTAGCAATGCTAAATCGAAAGCATAATCAACCTTACCAAATAGATCATTGGATATATCTTCCCAAGTTTGATTTTCGTATGTTTTATAGGTATTCTCCACTGATTTCAATTCCTGTTTCTCTTAGGTTAAGTTGTTCTATCTGAAAGCCGTCTGCATTAAGTTGTACTCGAATTTCACGATCCAAAAAGCGATCAATCACACCGTTTTTAGCTATCAAAATGTCGCAACCAACTGCGGGATTCTGCTTCCATTCACCTTGCTTGCTATATAGTATTAACTCTACATTTTGGCTTTGGCTATCTGCAACGGCGAAATCACCGCTTGATATGCGAGCGTCGTAATCCTCTAAAACTATATCTGTCATCAGTTTATACTTACAATGGTTACCGGACCGTTCGGTGCAGTAGCAGTGATGGTTACTTTTTTTACTTCAGCAACGATTGCAGCCGCCAGTTTTTCAGCAAATGAATTCATTGACTCATCCGGATTATTTTCTTCAGATCGGATTTCATTCATCACATCTTTTATCTTTTGCGCCAAAGAGGCTTCGCTCATTGCCATTTAATCTTCTTTTAAAATTGTTTTAAACCTGTTTTCAATAGCTTTAAATTTCGGTTTGTTCACAAGCAGAATGGTTGATCCGGTATTGGTAGTAAATTTCATATTCTGAATTTCCTGCAGTAAATCGCTCATTAGTTTTGCAAGACTTTCATTATGTTTTTTGAGGAGAAAACCATCTTGATCAACTCTAAATTTTGTCTGTGCTATTTCCAACTGCATTTTTACCAATTCGCCCGGATTTACCAGGACCGCAATTTCTTTGCTTACAAAAACAACACACACCTGTGCACCTTTTTTGGGTTCTAAATACAAACCACCATTATCGTAATCAGTCACCAGGTACGCGCCTAAAACTTCTGCAGAACCATCTAAAGGTTTCAAATCAGCGGTTTTTTTTTCTGCATTTACTTTTATAACCTCGCAGATTTTAGCATAAATCTCGTCGCCTGTGCTGGCTAATTTCTGAATGAGAACTTTCATTATTTTATGCTTAAAGGCTGTCCTAGTTCTACTTTTTGTCGGTAGCCGGACAAACCAAAACTGATTTCGTTTTTCTTGATTAAATACAAGCCCTGGTTGCCGTCGCTTGCCGTAATATCTACCATATCACATTTATTGATTTCCGGCTGGCCAAAGGTTTCAAAACTTCCTTTGAACCCGCTTTGTTTGTAACGCTCCAAAGCCTGCATGGCATATTTTTTTAATTCCGCTTCGCTCAATCCGTCAATGCGGATTTTAATAACATCCCCGTCTTTGTCCCCGAATTCGTAGGTAATTTTCTTATGTTTGGCGTCAAAACTTTGCGCTTCCACACGCGCCCGGATGTCTTCTTTTTCCCGATATTCAAAGTTTTCAGAAATAAGGTTTTTGCCATATTTCACAATGATCTTCTTGCGGTTATCGGTCGGATAAGCCAAACCGACATACAACACATTTTCGCCTTTCAGTTCTCGGAAATAACACATTAGCATTGCTTTTTCTTTGAGTTCCTGCAGTTCTTCTGCTACGGTTGGTTTTGTGATGCGCCAGTTCCCGAGCTTTAAACCGTCTTCAATCATCTTGAATTTAATTCCCGTGCCTTCCAAAAGATAACTGATTACATCTTTCACCTGGGCGTTGGCAAAGGTTTTAGGCTTTACTTTTTTAGTTTTCAGAATAAACATGCCATCCTCGCATTTTATAGTTATTGGAACTTTAGCATCCACGCTGCGGATAAAACCCGAAAATCTCATCTGCAGATCGTTATTATATCCGAGCTTTACGGTAATCTGATCGCCACGCTTAACAGGTGGTTTTCCGTTCTGCAGAACTGCTTGTTCCCACTTTATTTTTTTCGGCAACTGGATTTCGCAGGTGTCCGTCAAAGTGCTTACATCCTGCACAATGGTGCAATTTGCTAAGGCATAAAAAACCCAAGTTTTTTCGCCTTTGATGGTGATTTCAGATTTAAGCTTTAACATTATCTTCCTGTTTTAATCTGATTTCATAAGGCTCATCTGACAATAATTGAATATTGATCGCTTGCCTGTTACTGTGCGTTTCCTGCTGTAAATCGTAGGATTTTACTACTACGGAACGTACTTCAAAAACTTCTAAAAAATCTGATTGCACCTTTAAAGATTCCGGCAAAGACAAAATTTTAAACAGTTCTTTCATTTTGTCCTCCGGATATTCGAAGCTCGCTCCCGTTTCGTCACCTTCGGTATAATTATTCACGGCTGCGTTGATGGTAATGGAATAATCGCCATCAGAAATATATTCTTTAATAGTTCCGTTTCGCCCCTGTAGAGCGGTGGTAACGATGTTCTTTTCCTGGTTAATGGTTATAATACACTCAATGAATTCAAAGCGTTTTCCGTCCGCTTCCAAAGCCAATGATGTCAGCCACGGTCTGCCTTCCAAATCTTTGATTTCGGTTACATCCGGGTTGCCCCGGTTTCCTATAACATCCGAAATTTTGAAGGGCTTTGCGGTCTGCATTCCAAAACGGTACAGAAGATTTACAGCAGTTCCACGCGCTACTTGCTCTTTATTCGGTAAAGAAAAATTCCCTGTTTCCATTATTCTGCAAGTGTAAAATCTGCGGATGCCGTCAATAGAGCTTCTTTTACCATCTGTACGATGGATTCTTTGCTCATTGTGGTGCCGTTTTGGTTATAGATATTAAGGTTTTCTACCAATTTGGTGATATTCAGACTGCGGGTTTTATTTCCGCTGTCTGCAGTGCCTCCACTAATTTTGTCCGATTTGTCTTTTTTATCCTTTGTGGTTTTTGCAGCCACTCCGCCTATCGTTGGAGTACCTAATCCGTAGCCTTTAGAAACATCAAAAACAGCTTTATTATTATCTCCAACAATTTTTACATTTTGTGGTTTTGATGTTTTATCTTTTTGATCCTTATCAAAACTTTCGCCTCCAGCTTTTGCTCCTTTACCATATTCAACTTTTATATCTTTCATTCCATCTCCGGAAAAAAGTTTATTCCACAGTTCCCGTATTGGTGCAAGAAAACCCGAAAGACGGTTCATAATGTTATCAAACAGCTTTACAAGCCAATTCCATACTCCTGAAAATGCACTGTAGATAGGCTGTACGAGCGCTTGATATAACCAAGAAGCAAAGCCGGAAAATGTTTGTTTGATCCAATTCCAAACATCACCAATAAAATTTGCTATTGCAGTAAATACAGCCTTGACAAAAGTCCAAATGGTAGTAAATACAGAAACGAATGTTCTGTATATGCTTATAACGCCGCTTTTTATCCAACCAAAGGCGGTAACTGCAGCGTCCCAAATGCCACTAAATATGGCAGTGTACATATTAAACCATGCAATTGCGATTGGTTTAATAACTAATTCCCATAATCTACCCACGAATACGCCGATGTTATGAAAGGTAGCAGACCCCACAAATCCTATCCCAAAAAGTATTTCTCTGAATTTTCTGGAATGGTCCCATAAATATTTTAAACCGATAATTAAGCCGGTGATGGCTGTAATAATTAAGCCTATCCCCAAAGCGTTTAATGCTATTTTGAAACCTGCAGCACCCAAAGTTGCTTGGCCAAAAGAAACTGCTACGCTTCTGATTCCTGAAGCTTGTATCCGTGATATAACAGCTCCAATACCCATCCTGATATTTACGCCGTTAAGCTCTGTACCTAATATTCCGGTAGAAATTGCAGCTGAGGCGTTTGCAGCTGTATTTTCTCTTTTAAACAAAGTATTTAATTTCGTAATGACAGTATTCCAGGTTTGCTTAAGATTTAAAGCACCAACGATGCTGCTAATGGATTGTATTCCGTTTGCTAATTGCCCTGCTGTTACAGCCGCAGACATCATGTTTTGCACCATTGGTAAAAAAGGAGCGGCAGCATTAAAAACAGAAATTTTTAAATCTTCTAACCAGGCTTTTGTGCGATTTAATTTTTCCTGGTAACTGCCCATAATGGTAGTTGCTTGATCCACTGCGGAATTGGTTCCGGTAATTTGTTTTGCAAGACGATCTGCCTCATCTGCGCCCTGAATCATAGCAATACCCGCCGCCATATTTTCCTTTCCGAAAACTTTGGTCATTAGAGCCGTATCACCTTGGATTTTTCGGAGTGTACGCAGTCTAACCGTTAATGGAATAGATTGATTGGCTAAATATTCAACGCTGATTCCCGCAGCCTGTAGTCCGGCGATTGCATCCTTGGAAGCAAAACGCCCTTCGGAAAGCGTAGTGAGCACATTTCGAAGTGCCACACCTCCCTCAGATCCTTTTTTACCGGCTTTGTCTAAAACCTGCAGCTGTGCATTCAAATCCACAAAGGAAATCCCGGTAGTTTTTGCCACCATTCCTACTTGCTCTAAGGCGTTTTTTATTTGCGGAAGTTCCGCAGAACCAGCCTGAGCACCGGCAGACATTACATTCATCATATCTGCCATCACTTTGGATGCTGCAATGGGATCCTTTAGGCTCACCCCATACTGGTTCATGGATGTAGTAAGAACCTCTGTGGCCGCAATGGTATTGCCTCCCATCTGTTTTGAGAGAATGTTCACATTTTCGCCCATCATTTTCATCGCGGTGGAATTGTTTGCGATTTCCGGGCTTAATTGTGAAAGAATAAGTTTGTAGGATTCTACATTTTGTATTGCGCTGGTTCCAAATGTTTTCGCAGTTGCTCTAGCTGCAGACTCTATTTCTTTTAATCCATTGCCTATAACGCCTGTAATTGCGGAAAGTTCAGCTAAATTTGAATTCAAAGATATTCCGGGTGCAATAAGGCAATCCAAAGCTCCTTTTAATTCTCCAAGACCTTGTGCGGCAAGGCTTAATGCCATTAAACCTTTATAGAAATCACCGAATGTTTTGGTGGTTTTTTCTACAGAAGCACGCACCCCATCCATACCCTTGGTAATACTCGGAAAGACCGAACTTCCATTAGAGGAAAAATTGATGTTAAACTGTGCTGTATTAGTAGACATTTACTATATTTGGTGTATGAAAAAGTGGATTCTTTTTGGAATTATCGCAGTTTTTATGTTTTCTGCGCCTCACATTTTAGTTGGATTGGTATGTATTGCCTTTTCAATTACCTTGTTATTAGTGATTATTGGATTTATGAAAATCCTTTTCTTAAAAAAGAATTGTTAAGCCCCAAAAATTTTCATAAATAATTCAGCTTGATTTTCTAAGCGCCACATCTCTAGCCATTGCGCTTGTATTAGAAGTTTTTTCCATTCAGAAATTTGTAAGTTTTCCGGTTCGATGTGAAAGTTGGAGCGGATGAGTGAATCCGCTTTCCATCTTTCGTTTTGTAATGGCTCGCTGCTGTGCGAGCCTACAAGTTTTTTACTGAAACATTGAAGCTCTGCATATATTCTGCAACTGCCTGGACTGCTTTCAGCTGAAGCATATCCCTTTGTTCCACTTCAGGATCTGCTTTTACAATACAGTTATCATACAGCGCTTTTGTACCTCGGATTTCGGAGCGTTCCGAAACGGCTCCGGTAGCTTCCAAAGTTTTAAAATTTGGCTCTTTAAAAATCGCTTTGAATTCCTTTTCGCCTTGTTTTACAGTACCTAAAATAAGGGTGCCGTGCTGATTTTTAAGTTCCTGAATTTCGGCTTCAGTAAGGCCACAAATAAGTTGATTTTCCATTTTTAAATTGATTTATCCACGATGTGGGAAATGATAAGTTCTAATTCGATTGATTTGCTCATATCGCCTTCCTTCCAGTCAAATTCTGTTTTTTTGAACTCACAGTTTTTTATAACTTTTGTTACGAGTGGTCCCGAATCTGGCTGATAACTTACTATTACAGGAAATGGAGCGATTCGGTGCAACTGGCCTTTAGGTGCTTTGGCTTGAAGCGCCATCACAGTACCGGAAAGTAATCCGAGGGATGCTGTAGATTTTACACGCCCATACCCACGGCTAACGGGGTTTCTTCCTGCTCCATACACATTCTCCTTATCCATTTCTTCACTGTATTTTATAGAGGTGATTCCTACAACGGGAACGCCACCTATATTGATTACAATATCGGCCCAGCCGTATTCTCTACCGTTAATTAGCGGTTCTAAATCTAATGCCTTTTATTAGTTTTTTTGAAGGGTTAAACCGATTTTAACGAGGATTTCACGCATGGTTCCCACAGGGATAAGTCTTACCACTACCTCCATTTTTGAAGTTCTTAAAATCTGCTGATTAGGATCTATGCTTACTGCATAACCGGATATTTCACCATCTCGTTGCATTTGGTCAAGAACATCATCGCAGATGGCTTCCAGTGCGCTCACTGTAGACTGGTCAAGTTTTCCGGTATCCTGATCTATATAAGCCGGGCCTGAAACTTTCGGTAGCAAAACGCGGTTGATGCCACGCACAGCCTTGTCAATGGTTCTGTTATTTTCCAGATAGGCGTAATCACTGGTTAGGAGTGTTGCAGTGAAGGAATCGTTAAAATAAGTTCCGGCATTACCGGTATATTTCAAGCCAAATAGATAACCTTTGTCCGTAATGGCCTGCAGTTGCTGTGGCGTATAGTCGCCCAGTTTAGAACCGTCAGCAAAACCGGGAACATCCAGTTCGCGGGCTTTTTCTACATTGCCGGTAAGGCTTTTATCGTAGGCGGTGGAAACCAAATTTTGATTTTCCACCCAACCGATAGATTCGTGAACTTTTGCTCTGGAAATTGCCCCCAAAGTAGCGCCTACCATTCCAATGCTTTGATAAGTCGCTGCGAGGTAGCTACCACGCCCGCCTGCATCCTGCCCAATCACCACACTTACACGCTCGGCATTTAGTGTATGCAGGGAAGGTAAAGCAAGCATTTCAGACGCTGCTATTTTGAAAGAAATTACAGCACTCAAAGGAACATTCATCGCTGCCAAATCATTGCACACCTGGTTAAGGTTGGCAACCCTCGCAGCAATGTTTGAAGCTGCTGTTTTGTAGTCGCAAATACCTATCTGCCGAATATCTCCACCCGCAAAATTTTGCAAATTTTTCACTTCATTATAAGTGCCGTCAGATGTGGTAACTCCCTGCAGATATAGTTTTGCGCCCGGATTAACCCGGAAAAACTCCTGTGCATGATATACTAAAACCGGGTTTGTAGCATCCGTAATTCCAGCCGTAAGTAAATCTGAAGGTGATAGTACCAGCATAGGTGGAACCGCAGCTAACGCACCATAAACAAGCAAGGCCGAAATATGGTCGCTTCCAGTCAAAAGGCGGGAAAGCCCGCCATTTTGTCTAATAAATTTTACTCCGTTCATTATTTGGATGTGTTATCAACTTTTGTTTTAGCTGCAGGCTTTACGATAGGTTTCACTACATCCTCAGCCTTTGTTTCTACAGCTGTAGTTGCTGAATTTACATTCTGCGGCATCCGATTCGTAGTACCTGCATTTGTTTTAACAGATACCTCCACTACATCTGTATTTTTTGATACTTCCGGAAGTGGTTTTTCTATAAGATCTGCATCAGCTTTAGGTGTAGAAACCTCCACAGAATTAAGCGTTCCCTCACCTGTATTATCCAATACTACAACAGCCTGCTTTATATTTGGTTTACCATTTTCATCAATCCTAGTCTGGAAAGTTCCCACCGGAATAACATTAGGGTCTGTAACATCTACCACAGAAACATGTTTGGCATCCGGGCGTAATATGCGCTTTACAGTTTTTGCTTCCAGTGTTTTAGCGTGATTTTCAGCTGCGTTTCGGGTCATGAATAACTCAGCATCTGCAGTTTGAAATACTTCATCTAAATTTGGATTCTCTTCGAATATCTTCATGTTATTAAATTTTGAAAGGTTTGTTAAATTTGATTATTGTACCTATTATCAGCATCAAAACTGATATTCCGCCCATACCCATAAGACCCATATGGTACCACCGGAAAGGCTTTTCCAAATAAACCGGTACAGAAGTTTTTTGGTTTTCTTTTATGTAGTTTTCTTTCCAGGATTTGAATAAGTTCATGGATTCCTGTTTGCAGCTCACATTCAGTTTGCCGTTTTGTAAAATGGCATTCACTTTTGTATTCTTGCCGGGCTGGCTCTTTGCGGGTTCTGCTTCAGTTCCTGGGTATTTACGGTTGTAGTTTTCGGCTTCCTGAGCAGTGTTCATTAATACAGGCTTTCCGTTTTGGCAGTCTATCCAAGCATAATAATAGGCACTGTCGGCTTCCACTTTGTAAACCGTATCTTTAATGGTCTGCGTTATGGTTTTCGTGGTTTCAATTCTTACCGGTTCCTGTGGTTTCCTACTTTTGCAGGAAACCATGAAAACCAGCGAAAAACAAAATAATATGAAAGAAATAATGTGTTTCATTCGTGAAATTTAAATGCGGATAAATCCTTTAAATGCGGTTAATGGTCTTGTTTTGTAACATGCTTCGTAACCTTCACGGCTGCCATCGTCATTAGTATTACCCTCAAAGGTTTTCGCCTTTCCGTTAGGTAGTACTTCAACTATAAATCCTGTATGTCCGGCTCCTTTTCCGAAATCCATAATGAAAATATCACCGGGTTGCGGGTTGCTTTTCACTTTGTATTTATCCGGAATTTCGTTCCATTGCCGTAGTACACCGGCTGTTTTTACGAGAGGATTGGTAACTTTTAATTTTTTGGAGGCTACCATTACAGACCAATAAATAAGAGCCATGCACCAGGCATAACCTTTGCCCAGACCTACACTTCGTAAGTAAATTTCTACTTCGGGTCCCGAGTTGCTTCCGCGTGGAACCTCTTTTACACCATTTTGGCTGAGGGCTATGTTTAAGGCTGTTTTAGCTAATTCTGTACACATGACTCCGTTTATTAAATTATTGCTCCAATAAGTTTCTTATCAATAGGTACGGCAATGAAGTAATGACGGTAACCGAGTTTGTTGATTTGGTTTTCCGGATCCGTCTTAGCATCATGGAAGTATTGCTTAGTAAGACCGGTCTTTTTAGCAATATTATCGCCGTCAAAGAATACCGATGCTTCTAAATCTGTAGCCTGACGAACACTATCAAAAGGCTTTTTAGCTCCACCTGCATCATACAGAGGATTGTCTCCGTAGGTGTAAATTTTAACGCCTGCAATTTGTGGGGCCACATCTCCTGTATTATAATTCACGAGTTTATCCCCGAAATTTGCGCGGTCTAAAAGAAGATCGTTATAGTGGATAGAACTTAGAACAATGCGTGGATCAGTTGCATCTTTTAGAGCAAGTTTTACCCCGGCCAAATCTGCATAGGACAGCCTTTTACGGCCGGTTCCATCGTCTGCACCGGACGCCCTAAGTATAGGTGTGGCAACAGTGTTAGCATTCGGGGCGATGGCATGAATTGCTTTTTTGTATTTTTTATATGCTATCTCAGTAGTATGCGCTTTGGTAGCGGCATCAATCTTATCATACGCCGCACCAATGATGGCATCATCTGGGATGCCGGTTGGCCGTGTTTGGTATTTGTCCAGCTTTACGATAGATTCGGTATCATCAAAGGACTGTAAAGCCAAAGGATAGGTGGTATTATTAATAAGCACCTCAGGCCTAAAACTGGTAATTGGAATATGAATAAGATTGCTTTCAGAAGCAGAACCCGCACCTAGTTCAGTAACATTTACATCCAGTTCCGGAATTCCGTCTAAGAATGTAGCAGCTGCATTTTTTGTTAGGTTTTGGTGAACGCGTTTCACCCATATTTCAGGAAAATTTAAAGGCATTTAATTATGTTTTAAAGAGATTTTAAAATGGTTTGGTAGGCATCCGGATTTTGTTCCTTAAATGACAACTGTTGCTCAGTAGATAACTTTTGGAAGTCTTCCATACAAGCCACTCCGGCAATATTCAAAGGCGTGTTGATTCCTGCAGAAAATGTTTGTTTTGCTGGCATCGCATCTAAAGTGCTCTTTGCTAAATCAAAATTTGCGGTGGCCAATTCAACGAAAGTTTGCTTTTTATCTGCAGTAATTTTACCGGCAGAAAGCGCGGCATCTACCATATCCGTTACGGCTTTGGTTTTTGCTTCTTTTTCTTTTTTTACGTATGCGTTCAGTTTTTCGTTAGAGAGCTCCAGCTTCTTTTCTGTTTCCTCTTTTTCTTTTGAAAGTGCTAATACAGCAGCCTCAATTTGTTCTGCAGGTGCTTCATTAGTGGTGGAAGCCATTCCCAACGCAATAAATGCGAGTTGTGATAATTTTATATTCATTTTTTCAGGTTTGAATTGTTCAGGATCAGAGGCAAGGGAAAGGCATAGCTCTTTTACATCAGTATCAGTAAGTTCTTCGCCATCCATCGTAAGTTTTAAAGCAGTGGAGCTGGATGGTATTGCTACAATAGATGCTTCTTGCAGTTCGCAGGCTTCCAATGTAAGTTCGCCATGGATCATTTTTAAATCAGACTTTTTAAACCAAATACCCATAGAGCAACCGCGGATTACATTGCGATCTACTTTGCCGGCAATTTCAGCGGTTAGGATCTTTCAGGTCGAAAACAGTTTCGGCGGTTAGTTTGCCATCTTCCTTTTTTATGTCCTTCCAGGAGCCTAACACATGGCTAGTTGAGTTAATGTGACCATCTAGCATTACGGGGTTACCCTCAAAACGATTTAGGTTTATACCTTCAGTTTTAATTTTGAAACCGTAAGAATTTTTGGAACTTTCGTCGTTTAATATGAATCTTGGCATAATTTGTTTTTGAATTCTTAAAAAATTACCGCCCGGTTAGACGGTATTAGCATTTGATGGCTGTTTTTTAAACTAGTTCTTCATGATGTTTTAAGAATTTCTTTAGGCAACAAAATTGCGTTAGCCAATCGCCGAAAAAAATTATCTGTGAAGTCCTTTCACATATGTATGAAAGCACTTCACAGATTTATGAAGTGCTTTCCTAACTATTTCCAAAAACTTTCCGGCCGTTGGACTTTTGTGCATAAAACCATACATGGCAAGAGGCAAAGACGGCGTAAGGCAAAAGGCAGAAGCCTATTACATAGAGAATATTGATTCTGATTTAAAACAAGTCTCTGAGCTGTTTGACGCCCACTATGATACCATACGTGACTGGGCCAAAAAGTATGATTGGGAGGATAAGCGCCTAAATTTTCACAGTTCGCCCACCATTATTAAACAAAAATTGCAAGCAGAAGCCATTAAAATTATGAATGGCGGCAATCCTACTTTTTCTGCCGATGGTATTTCCAAAATCATGTCCGCCCTAGATAAATGCGACAAGCAGGCGGATCCTATTGTGATTCATAAAATTCTGAAAGACTTAGACAATTTCATTTCTAAGCAGGATGCCTCTTTTGCCAGCCAGTGCCTGCCTTTTCACAAAATGTTTCTGCAACACCGCATTAAAATGGAAGGATAATGGAAGTAGACCGCAAATATTCCAAACTCTTACAGGATTACGATAAGCATTGCCAGCGCGTTTCCCAGGCTACAACTATTGATATCCACGAAAGTGCAGATATCAAACGTAAACGGCTGCAGCTTTTGGAGAAAGATTATGTGAAATGGTTTGAATACTATTTCCCCAACTTCGCAAAGAAAAAATGTGCCTGGTTCCATAAGCAGTTAGCCAAAATTATCATTGATAATAAACGCCTTCGTCTTTTGGCAGAAATGTATCGTTCCGCAGGGAAATCCGTGCATATTGATATGGGCATTCCGCTGTATCTCTACCTCGCAAAGAATGATTTGCGTTTTATGCTGCTGATAGGTGAAACCGAACCAAAAGCAAAAAAACTGCTTTCCGCCATACAGGCGCAGTTGCAGTTTAACAATAGAATCAAAAACGATTACGGCGAGAAATTCAGTGCCGGAAACTGGGCGGATGGTGACTTTGTAACAACTGAGGGCGTGCGTTTTATGTCTCTGGGTTTTGGGCAGAACCCAAGGGGAGCGCGTGAGCAGGCGGACCGACCGGATTACATTGTGGTGGATGATGTGGACAGCAAAAAATCGGTGAACAATGATAGAATCATGCGTGAAAGCGTGGATTTTATTATGGAAGATGTATGGGGTTGTTTTGATTCTGACGAAAATTCCACGGAACGCTTTGTTTATGCAAATAACAACTTCCATAAAAATTCCATTACCAACCGCCTTAAAGAATATTTTAAACAAGTTATCAATGGTTCTGAAGAAGATGAGGATGATGAAGATTTTGAATTTGCAGAACACGATTCCCATTTTGAAATCCTCACCGTTTGCGCCGTCAAAGATTTAAAAGATTTTAAACCGGAATGGCCGGAAAAAACAAGTGCGGAGTATTGGCGTAGGAAATATAGAAAAACGCCGTACCGCTCATTCATGCGTGAATATATGCACGCCCATATTCAGGATGGTGCCATTTTCAAATTTGAGGACATCTGGCATAAAGCCCCGCTGAAACTTTCCCAATATGATTCGCTTTGCTTCTATGGTGACCTCTCGTACAAAGAAAATGCCGATTACAAAGCGATGGTATTGGTGGGGCTAATTGGCCGTGAATATCATATCCTACTCACCTACATGCAGCAGAAAAGCCGTACACACTGTGCAAAATGGCTTTATGATATGTATGAACGGCACGGTTTAGATCGCTTCAATATTCGTTATACAATTGAAGGCCTATTTGCAATGGATGAATTTACAAGTGATTTTGACCAGGAAGGAGATGAACGTGGATATTGGATTCCCGTGGTAGCGGATAAACGCACCAAAACAGATAAATACGACCGTATCGAAAGCCTTTCAGGTTATTTTGAAAAAAAATGGGTATGGTTCAGTTCTGAAGACAAAACGCCTGATCAGCAGGTTTTAATAGATCAGTTCCTGGCATTTGAAAAAGGAAGCCAGGCACACGATGACGGTCCCGATGCCGTTCACGGGGCTTTCAAATATCTGAGCCAAAGAAACAGAAACCAAAGAAGCACCTATTCATTTGGAAAAAGAACGGACCACCGTATATAATATTCTTTAAAAAGCCTTTAAAGTTGGTTTTAATGGCATTTTACAAACAGAATAGCATAACTGTAAGTTTAAATATTTCATGCAGATTTTTAAGCCTTAAATCAATAATAGAAAAACAATGTTTACACAACCCGAAGACCTTAAAAATACCATCTACGAATACCAGGTAGAACAAATTACCGACGGAGACGAATCCATAGTTGTGCAGGCTTTAATGGCTGCCGAAAGCGAGGTAAAAAGCTACCTGATGGGTAACGATAGAAAGGAATGGCTGGACGGCCGCCCACGATATGATGTGGAAGCCATATTTAGCAAGACCGGCACAGAAAGAAATCCGCTTATCCTGGCACATGTTCTAACAATTGCTAAATGGTGGATTGCCGAACTGTGCAATGTGGATTTTATCTACGAAAAAGCAAAAGATCGTTACGATCGTTCTATAGATTGGCTAAAGCAACTATCCGCTGGGAAGGTGAATTTATCAGATTTGCCTGTGTTGGGGGACACCACTTCACCATCTACTGCCACCGGCACTGTTGCAGATCCTAATTCCTGGAGCTATGGTTCCCGTTTAAAATTTAATCACGAATAAACTAAAATGGCCAAAAAAACCAATACCAAAATCACCACACCCACATACAGCTATTCCCGAGATATTGTCCCAAAGTCATTGGCTGTCACCCGTTCCGATGTCCAAGTATGGAAATCTGCATTAGCCATGGCTCAAAATGCCGATTCTCCAAAGATGTTCCCTTACTACAACCTTGTTTCGGATATTTTAAATGATGCTCATTTAACTTCACAGATTCAGAATAGGAAATTGAAAACTATGGCTTCTGAATTTTCTATAAAGGATCCTTCTGGAAAAGTAAATGAAGAGGTTACAGCGATGGTGAGAAAATCCAAATGGATATCACCAGAATCATAATCCTTATCCTCATGAACAAGGTTTCCACCCCTAACTTTAATCTGTTCCATTGGCGTCATTTTTTTAACACCTAAAAAAGTTTCAATTTTTTTTTAATTGCTTTTTTTTCATAACAGTTAAAATTTTTGGAATTATTATATTACCTTCTTTTTGGGCATCGGCCTCTTCCCTAATCTCTTAATTTGGGTAATGAATTGCTTTATCTAATTCTATCGGATTGTAATATTTTTTAATTTCTTGTTGCGTTGATTTAGTAAGTTCGTTAAATTCCTCCTTTGCTTTTATTTTTCTACCATTAATTTCTACATTCCAGTCTGGCTTCCAGTCGGTACGCATTCTCGCATAGGGGTCATTATAAAAATCGAGGTTTAAGCGTTTCCAAGTATTGTAAATTATTCTAATAGGGTTCATCTGATAATGATGTTCCAAAAAGTCGATTGTATCAAATGTTTTTGCAAAATTTTTATTTCTCACGAAACTATATATAAAGTTTTGTTCCTTATCTTCAATAAAAAGAATTAGTCCTGGCAAACCTCGAAATTTGTAAGGTCCTTCAGAAATTGGTATGTCGGTTGTAAACCAAGCTGCCCATTTTCTGCCTCCAAATTTTGCCGTGGCTTTCTGAAGTTTATAGCCGGCGAGTGTCTTGGTTTCCTTTTGAATGCTCCACTCAATTTCATCATTGCTTTCAAAAACATAATAATATGGCATCATCCTTATTTGAGCGTAATTAAGGTTTATATTTGTCCCTTTTTTTCTTTTAAGAGTTTGTCCTGTTTGGCTCGTCCACTGATCGTATTGGTGGTTGGGGAGTTTCTTCAAAGAATCCTTCTCAACGAAGCCATATTCATAGAATTTTACATCCGAAGGATCTACATCCAAAACCATTTCTTGAGTTTGATAATTCTTCTGTAGCGAATCTGATTTATATTTGAGTTCGTAGATAAAACGGTGAGTTTGTCCAAAATATAACTGCGCAAATAAACAAAATACTGTAAAAATTAGATGTTTCATATAACGAATTTTTAACTGTTAATTTAAAAATTTAATGTGTCGATCAAGTCCTTGAAATATTGTTTTTCTAAGGCTTTATATAAAGGCGTGGTCGGAAAACTGCTTTTTCTTTTGGGATTTATTAAAACTTCCTGGATGTCTTTTGTAGAAAGTGAATCTTTTTTCTCCTGGGCATTTATTCCAAGTGAAGCATTTATTCCAATTATGAAAGATAACCTGATAATTTTTTTAGTCATTTATTGTTTAAAGTTAAATGATTCGTGAATAATGTCTCATTTTCTACATTACAAATATATTGGTTTCTTTTGGTGTAACTCACATAAGGTGATAAAAATATAAATTTATAATTATTCTAAATAAATCGCTATAAAGTGATTTATATCTTTGAAAAAAAATATTATGAATATAGATTTTACAAAGGCAACATTTAAAGACTTTGAGAATATTTCAGGATTAAACATGTCTCAACGAGCTGAAATTTTTTATGATTTCTTGGGATTCATGAAATCAAACGGGCATATGAATTATAGGCTGAAAAATTTCAGTGGATGTAACTCGGTAATGAATGTGGAGATTGAAAATAAAAACAACAGATATGTTAGCTTTGTCTCTAATGATTATTTGGGCTTTACACAACATCCCAAAGTAAAAAAAGCGGCAGTTGAGGGAATTGAAAAATACGGCACTGGCGCGGGAGCATCGCCCCTGATTGGTGGTCATTTTGCGTATCATGAGGATTTGGAAAAGAAAATATCTGGATTCTTTGGTCGCCAACAGGAGGAGGCCGTAGTTTTTACAACAGGATATACTGCAAACAGTGCGACACTTCAAATATTGCTTCAAAAAGAAGATATCGCCATTGTAGATATGGCTGTGCATACCAGTGTTTACGAGGGATGCATCCTTACTAATACCAAATCTTTTCCACATAATAATTTAGAAGCTCTTGAGCATATTTTAAAGAACTCAAAAGATAAATACAGGACAAAGCTTGTAATAGTTGATGGGGTGTATTCACAGGATGGTGATGTTGCCCCGTTGAAGGAAATCTGTGATTTGGTTAAAAAATACGATTCGTACCTGATGGTGGATGACGCTCATGGCATTGGTGTTCTAGGGAAGTCTGGAAGAGGAGCAATGGAAGATGCTGAAGTTTTAAACGAAGTTGATATAATCACGGGTACCTTTAGCAAAACCTTTGCAAATGTTGGAGGTTATGTAATTACATCGCCAAAATTGGCCGCTTTCATAAGGTTTCAATCGCGACAGCAGATTTTTTCTGCAACGGCTCCGCCATCTTCCATGGGGATCATTAAAGCAATAGAACTTATTGATGAGGAACCACAATGGAGAGCCAAAATATGGGAAAATATCAATTATTTTAAAAGTGGATTGGAAAGTTTAGGGCTAAACACTGGAACTACTTCTTCTGCCATTGTCCCCGTTAAGATTGGTGATCCGCATATTACCGGGGATGTAGGTAAGATGTTAATTGAAAAAGGAACTTATACCAATCCAATCCTATATCCTGCCGTCGCCAGGAAGGATGCACGCATAAGAATGGCGGTAATGGCCACTCATACAAAACAACAGCTTGATAAAACGCTAAATGCTTATGAGGATATAAATAAAAAATTGCAACTTGCACCAAAATCGTTCTAATGATTCGTAAAAAAGTACAGGGGCCAATTCGTGACAAAGAGAAGACAAAATTGCGAATGCTTAACGCTGTCGGAAAAATACTAAAGGCTAAAGGCTATCAGGGGTTGCAAGTAACCAAAATTGCAACAGTTGCAGGTGTTGATAAAAAATTAATCTATGATTATTATGGCGGTGTTGATAAGTTAATTAACGAATATTTGAAACAAAGGGATTATTGGAGCTCTGTTTCCGAATTGGTGGAGAATACAGACGTTAATGATGGAGGGAAGGTTTTAGCAAAGGTTTTACTTAGCGGCCAATTTGATGAATTAAATAAAAATAAGGAGCTTCAGAAGATAATTCTTTGGGAATTGTCCGAGTCAAAATCTGCATTAAGGAAACTAGCTGATGAACGGGAGGCTGCCGGAGAGGAAATGTTTGTTAACATTACAGACAAGCATTTTGGCTCAGAAGTAAAAAAGTTTAGGGCTTTAATGGCGATACTTATTTCATCCAGTTATTATCTCAATTTGCATACAGAATTTAATGGAAGTGCTTTTTGCGGGCTAGATTTAAAAGATGATGAAGATCGGAATGTCGTCAAAGGTGTAATTTCCGAAATGATAGATATGTTTTTTAAAGAACATTCCGCCTAAGTAAGCATCATCCCACGATACCAGTAAATCGCTATGTTATAAATAGCGATTTTTTTTATTTTTTTATCACCATGCTGTGAAATATTATTTATATTTTTCATTGAAATTTAAGAAAAAGTATATCACCCGTGTAAGATTAATTCAGTCAAGCTTTGCAGGAATACTTCGAAAATATTATTGAAGAACTTCAGGAAGAGATTCGTGAACTCACAATGGAAGTGGACGACCCAATTAGAATGTCGGAGCAAGACATTAAAGTCACATGGGATAAATTGCAGCAAGTCAAAGCTTATGTATTGAGCCATCCGTTTG
>JAGLAZ010000024.1:5488-18387 GCA_018260565.1 Flavobacteriaceae bacterium | reverse complement strand
CTATTGGAGATGAGATCTCATTACAGCAATTATTTTAGGGGACTACCTCATTTTAAAGAATTTAAACAAAGATTTCTTCATGCCCTTAGCCTTACTGAATTAAAGGAAATTGCTGAAGAATCTCTTGCAGCACATAGTGCGCTGCTGTAACTAAGTCAGCTAAACTTGTACTAATTAAAAACTAACATCATGAGTCTTATTCTTCAGGCCAGGAATGTATCCAAAACATATGATAACGGAGCCAAAAAGGCGCTTACCAATTTTAATCTGGATATGCCAGAAGGCTGTATCTACGGGCTTTTGGGGCCAAATGGTGCTGGGAAAACCACTTTTATTCGTTGCGTAAATCAAATTATAGCTCCGGATAGCGGGCAGATAGAAATTTTGGGTGAACCTTTAGCTAAACATCATATTTCGCAAATAGGATATATGCCAGAGGAGCGAGGATTGTACAAAAATATGACGGTGGGGGATCAGCTTGTGTATTTAGCAGCATTAAAGGGAATGTCCTCAGCTGATGCTAAAAAAGAAGCTGTTATGTGGTTTGAAAGACTCCATATAGAGCAGTGGTGGAAGAAGAAACTGTCTGAACTTTCCAAAGGTATGGCGCAAAAAATCCAATTTGTGGTAACCGTACTTCATAAACCTAAACTTTTAATTTTAGATGAACCATTTTCTGGATTTGATCCTGTAAATGCAAATCTTATTCGGGATGAAATACTAGCTTTACGAGATTCCGGCTGTAGCATTATATTATCTACCCATAGGATGGAAAGCGTCGAAGAGCTCTGCGATAGAGTAGCGCTGGTAAATGAATCTGAAAAAATAATAGACGGAAAAGTTTACGATGTTCGCCAGCAAATGAAAAACAATTCTTATACATGTGAACTTATCGATATTCCTGTAAATGAATTAGATAGCAAAATCCAGAGCATTAAATTATCTTTTCCAGAAGCGGAAGTAGGATATAATAAACACGAAAACGGGCTGATAATACAAATTCCAAGTCATTACGGACAAAAACTCATTTTGGATACATTAGTTTCTACCGGAACAATACAGCATTTCAGTGAAAATATTCCTAGTATGAATGATGTGTTTATTCGTGCTGTTCAACAAAAAAATACTGTTTCATGAGAACAATTTTATTAATTACTAAAAGGGAATATCTTACTCAAGTAAGAAAAAAATCCTTCATTATTTTAACACTCCTAGCTCCCATTTTATTAATTGGTTTTGGTGCTGTATTGGCATTTTTAATGAAAGGAAATGAAGATAAAAGGACGGTAATAATAGGTGATGAAACCGGAAAATTTGCGCCTTTCCTCACTAGTTCTGATAACATTAAGTATCAAATTATTTCATATGATAAGGCAAAAAAAACAGCAGAAAATCTAAAAACTCTTAATGACGATACAGCGGTTTTATTAATACCTAATGTTGCAAACTTAGAAAATCTACAAAAGCAAACGGTCTTATTTAGCAATAAAAAATCCGGTCTGGAACTCACTGATAAAATAGAGGATGATCTCAGCCAAGGTTTGAGAAAAATAAAACTAAAAGAGCTTAATATCCCTGAAACTCAATGGAATAATCTAGGCCAACGGTTCACTTTTATTAAAAAAAATGTAGCAGACGATAAGGAAGAAGACAGCAAGGAAATGGGGGTAAAAACGGGCTTCAGCATGCTTTTAATGTATGTGGTTTTTATGTTTATTTTGATGTACGGTGTGCGGGTGATGCGCAGCGTTTTAGAGGAAAAAAACAATAGGGTAGTGGAGATTATTATCTCTTCCGTTAAGCCTTTTCAGCTGATGATGGGTAAAATTTTGGGTGTCACATTTGTAGCACTTACTCAGTTCATAGTATGGATAAGTATGACAGCTGTGGGTAGCTATTTATTAAGCAAATATGCCTCTCAAAAACCAGGAATAACACCTAATAATACTAATGCAAATTTAGCCAGTGAATCTAAACCTATTCAAATGATTGGAGAATTCGCCAAGGCACTTTGGGATATGAATATACCTTTAGTGATTACGGTTTTCATACTCTTTTTTTTAATGGGATATCTTTTTTACAGTGCCATGTATGCAGCTATAGGATCTGCGGTGGATAATGAGACAGAAACGCAGCAGTTTAGTTTATTCGCTATACTTCCTTTAATGTTAGGTATGTATGGTAGTATTAGTTTGGCCCAAAATCCGGATTCTAATTTTTCTTTTTGGCTCAGTATCATCCCATTCACCTCTCCAGTTGCTATGGTCGCGAGGATACCATTTGGAGTTCCACTGTGGCAAATAGCTTTATCTTTCACACTCCTGGCTGTTACCACCTTTTTCATGGTAAAGCTTGCTGGTAAAATATATAAAGTTGGGATAATGAATCATGGAAATAAAGCCAGTTTAGCACAAATGTGGAAATGGATGCGTGCATAAAAAAAGCCTCTGATATCAGAGGCTTTTTTGTTATAAACTTAATTTTCCTGAAGAAGGTTGTGTAGGCCGCACTTCAATCTTACTTGGTAATGTTCTTGGATTGATTTGTAATAAATCTACTACCAAATTTCCAATGTCTTCCGGCTGAATTTTCCAAGAGTCACTTTCATTAGGAGTATGGTTAGCAAAATGCGTAGCCACAGAGCCCGGCATGATGGTGCTCACCTTAATGTTATACTTTCTTAAATCCAACATGGCCGCTTGGGTAAAGCCTACCACGCCAAACTTAGTAGCGTTATAACCTGCACCATTTTCAAAAAAGTTAGTTCCTGCTAAACTTGCTAATGTGATATAGTAGCCTTCCGTTTTTTTTAATTCTTCCACGCTAGCCTTTAAGGTATGGAAAACTCCGCTAAGATTGGTATTAATCATATTATGCCACTCGTGATCTTGAAGTTTATCTACGGGTGAAAAATGGCCAACACCAGCATTTGCAATTGCAACATCCAGCTTTCCAAACTTGGAAATCACCTTCTCCACAGCTTCCATTTCATTTTTTATATGGGAAACATCTGAACCGATGCCGACACAGTTTGTACCTGAAGGATCTAATTCTTCAGCTACTTTTTGAGCTTCTGCCTCATTTCTTCCTGAAATAGCCACCTTCATTCCTTGTGCCAAAAGTGCCTGGGCGATACCATGGCCTATTCCTTTGGTTCCGCCTGTAATGTAGGCTACTTTTCCTTCTAAATTCTGATTCATATTGTAAAGATTAATGGTGAAAAAGGCCGTATGATACGGCCCTATTTTATTTATTTGAAATTTGTTCTTTAATTTTAGCTTCTAAATCATCTGCTAAATCTGGATTATCTCGGATTACTTCCTTTACAGCATCCCTACCTTGACCTAATTTAGTATCATCATAGCTAAACCAAGAGCCACTTTTTTTAATGATTCCCATTTCTACTGCCTGATCTAGGATTTCTCCTGTTTTGGAGATACCTTCACCATACATTATGTCAAATTCTGCAAATTTAAATGGAGGTGCTACTTTATTTTTAACGATTTTAACTTTTACGCGGCTTCCTACGGCTTCGTCCCCATTCTTAATTGGTGCACTGGCTTTTCTAATATCTAAGCGGATAGAGGCATAAAATTTAAGTGCATTACCACCTGTAGTAGTTTCAGGATTACCAAACATTACTCCGATTTTTTCGCGAAGCTGATTGATGAAAATTACAGTACATTTTGTTCTTGATATGGTTGCGGTTAGCTTTCGTAGCGCCTGGGACATTAAGCGTGCGTGAAGACCCATTCTGGAATCCCCCATTTCCCCCTCAATTTCTGCTTTCGGTGTAAGAGCAGCCACGGAATCTATCACTACAATATCTATAGCGCCAGAACGGATTAAGTTATCGGCAATTTCTAATGCCTGTTCTCCATTATCAGGTTGTGAGATAATCAGGTCATCCAGATTGATTCCTAATTTTGCGGCATATGACCTATCAAATGCGTGCTCGGCATCTATGAATGCAGCGATTCCTCCTTGTTTCTGGGCTTCGGCAATGGCATGCAAAGTAAGGGTAGTTTTACCTGATGATTCAGGACCATAAATTTCTATGATTCTACCTTTAGGATAACCCCCAATTCCTAAGGCAAGGTCTAGCCCAAGTGAACCGGAAGGTATTACTTCTATATTTTGTTCTACCGAACCGTCACCAAGGCGCATTACTGCTCCTTTTCCGTATGCTTTATCTAATTTTTCTAATACTAAGCCGAGGGCTTTCTTTTTCTCTTCTGGGGTGCTCATGTAGCAAAATAATTTCCCCTAAGGTAAGAATTTTCCTGATTATTAGGTATTGATTTTCTGAATATTCATGATGGGTAAAGCCAATAATGAAAGTTAATCGTAATTAAAGTAAATAGGGATTTAAACAGTTGAATTTGAACTAATACCATGTGATTTTCTACCCAATTATTTTCGGCATCATGCGCCCCGGATGGAGCGGTCTGTTTGAGCTCCTTTTTCTGGCGGAGCGTTAGCGGAGCCGAAAAAGAGCGAGTAGCGACAGCCGGAAATGGCGCCCAAAAATTCTCAAGGAATAATATAAAAAAGGGATTAGACTTTTACTTCTAATCCCACATCAGCACATAGACCTATAAATCTATGCCCCAACAATTTTCAATAATTTTACAAACTTGATGAATGAACTAATAAATCTGTCAGTTTATTGGAATATCCTGTTTCGTTATCGTACCAAGAAACCACTTTCACAAAATTAGGTGAAAGCATAATACCTGCATCTTTATCAAATATCGATGTTCTTTTATCCCCAACAAAATCTTGAGATACTACAGCGTCTTCGGTGTATCCTAAAATGCCTTTGAATTCCCCTTCTGATGCGGACTTCATCGCTTGGCAAATTTCCTCGTACGAAGTGCCTTTTTCTAACCGAACGGTAAGGTCTACCACGGACACATCCGCAGTAGGTACACGGAAGGACATCCCTGTAAGTTTTCCGTTAAGAGACGGAATTACTTTACCAACAGCTTTAGCAGCTCCGGTGGAAGACGGAATAATATTGATAAGCGCTGAACGGCCCCCTCTCCAGTCTTTGGCGGAAGGTCCATCCACTGTCCTTTGAGTAGCGGTAGCAGCATGTACTGTAGTCATAAGACCTTCTACAATACCGAATTTATCGTGCAAAACTTTGGCGATAGGCGCAAGACAGTTAGTGGTACAGCTGGCATTTGAGAAAATACTCTGTTCTGCCTTAAGTTCTTTATGGTTTACACCCATTACAAACATTGGAGTCTCATCCTTCGAGGGAGCAGATAGAACAACCTTTTTTGCACCAGCCTTTAGGTGTGCATTTGCAGTGTCTTCGCTAAGGAAAAGGCCAGTAGATTCTACGATGTACTCAGCGCCTACATCGCTCCAGTTGAGGTTTGAAGGATCTTTTTCTGAAGTTACACGAATGGTTTTCCCGTTCACTATCAGGTTATTACCTTCTACCCGAACATCACCTGAAAATTTACCGTGTACGGAATCATACTTCATCATATAAGCCATGTATTCCGCATTGATAAGGTCATTGATCCCTACTACTTCAATATTTTCTCTCTCTACCATTGCGCTGAATACCAAGCTTCCGATTCTTCCGAAACCGTTTATTCCTACTTTAATTGTGGACATATCTGTATAATAATTTGATTTATGTTAAATTGCCAATACTTCTGCAACTTTTAGCAGATCGGTATTAATTTCATTGTGATTTTGTATTGCTTCTTCAAAAGGGGTATAGATAATTTGATTTGCACGAATACCTGCCATACACATACTTTTTCCTGCCAATAGACCATCAATAGCTGCATTTCCAAGTCGGCTTGCCAAAACTCGATCCGCACAGGATGGGTTTCCACCTCGCTGAATATGCCCTAAAACGGCAAATCGTACGGAAGCTTCTGGAAACTCTTTTTCGGTGATTTTTGCAAGCTCCACTACATTACCAAGCTCTTCGCCTTCAGCCACTACGATGATGCAAGAGTTTTTTCCTCTTTCGTTTGCCTTTTTAATTGAACCAAATAAACTTTCGCGGGAATCCTTCATCTCAGGGATTAAAATATCTGTTGCACCCGAAGCAATTCCACAGTGCAAAGCAATAAATCCTGCATCCCGTCCCATTACTTCTACAAAAAATATTCGGCTGTGAGAAACAGCAGTGTCTCTGATTTTATCAATGGCTTCCATAGCCGTATTGAGTGCGGTATCAAATCCTATCGTATTATCAGTCCCGAAGATATCATTATCTATGGTTCCTGGTATACCTATAATTTTTAAGCCAAATTCTTCCCCGAAGATTTTAGATCCTGTGAAGCTACCATCACCGCCAATACATACCAAGGCCTCTATGCCTTTTTCTTGACAGTTATGGAAAGCTTTTTCCCTGCCCAATGGAGTTCGAAATTCTTCTGAACGTGCAGAACGGAGTATAGTACCCCCTAAATTTATAATATTTTTTACGCTACGAGGGGTCATCTCTATAATGTCCCCAGAAATGAGACCATTGAAACCATCTCTAATGCCAAAACAATCTAAACCATTATAATGAGCCGAACGTACTACAGCGCGCAAGGCTGCATTCATCCCAGGGGCATCCCCTCCAGAGGTAAATACGGCAATCTTTTTAAGGTTTTGGCTCATAAGCTATTTGCAAATTTAACGATAATTTTGGAGATATATTTGGCCTTCTAATGGTCAATATTCCATGTTAAAATTAATTTGACAAAGGTAAAAGGATGATTTTTTTAAGTTCGAGCCTGTCTATTTTTCCGTTTTTTTTTCGTGGGAAATATTCAACTTCAAATATTTGTTTAGGTTTAAAATATTTCTTTGTAAAAGTCAATTCTGCTAATGAAGTTTCTAAATTCTTTTTATTCTTTGATTCTACAACTGCAACTAATTTTTCTCCTAAAACTTCATCCGGAATACCAATAATATATGACTCTATTTCCATAAAATCATCAATTTCCTTTTCTATAATTTCTGGATTAATTTTTACCCCACCGGAATTAATGATAAAATCTTTTCTTCCGAAAAATTGAAATTGGGTAGGGGAGTGGATTATAATTATATCGTGGGTATCATATATCTCTTGATTTTGATTATCATGTACACGCATACAATTTTCTGCGTTTAGACTAATATGAAACCCAGAAAGACATTCAAAATACGGCTTGGAAATGGGATAAACCTCTCTGAGCGCAAAGTGGGAAACAGTTTCCGTCATACCAAATGTTTCCCAAATCTTTGTTTTTGATTTTTTATCAATACTTGTATGAATTTTTTGTTCTAATGATTGGCTTATTTTTCCCCCTCCTATTATTATTTTGTTAAATAAGTGAAGATTTTCTACATTGTTTTCTGCCTGAAGTGGACTGAGAGCAACAAAATCTATAGTTTTATTAATTTGTAAAGTTTTTGTGGTAGGTGGAACGGCATAGATTTCTAAGTTAAGATGGAGAGCTCTATACAGCATCATTTTACCACTTATATATTCTATTGGTAAGACAATCAGTGCAGAGTTACCATTCTCCAATTCTAAATAAGATGCTGTTCGGTCAATAGACTGAATAATTCTTTCCCTGGATAAATCAATTTTTTTAGGAACTCCTGTAGATCCCGAAGTTTGCGCCGTTAAGGTCAAATTTGGGTTTTGCCAATTATCAATTTCAGTAAATAGTTGGTTAACAAAATCTTGTATTGATTTATCTTGTGTAGTATCTGCATGAAATTCATCCGCGAGGATTTGGATATAGATTTTTGGATATATAGGATGAAAAAAACGCAACATATGCTTGTAGATTTTAAAATAATCAATTACCTTTGCCCCACTTTAATAAAGTAGAGACCCATGGTGTAACGGTAGCACTTCGGTTTTTGGTACCGCCAGTCGGGGTTCGAATCCCTGTGGGTCTACTTTGTGAAGCGTAAGGACTGGCAATGCCAGTCTTTTTTTGTAGATTCGTCCGAAATTCGTCCGGAACCTATGAAATTCGTAATTCTTAAAGAGTCGCCCGGCTCCATCTTCATCAGACATAGATTTACCCTCCACGGCAAGGAAAGACAAGCAAGAGCAGCTACAAATTTTTCCATAAATCCTGAATTTTGGGACGCAAAAAATGAGTGCTGGGATTTGTCTTGCAAGATTGGTAATCCAAGAAGGGTGGAAGATAAGAAGCATAATAGTGAAATTGATGAATTTAACGAATCCCTTACAGAACTGAAGTCTAATATAAGGAATTATTTAAAAACGAATCCTTACCCGAGTAGTGACGATCTACGAACGGAGGTTCTACGCTTTCACAATGCATTACCGCCAGAAGAGGAGGGTCAAAAGAAAGATGTTTATCCGGACGACCTAATAAAATTTTTTGCTCTTTATTTAGAAATCAAATCGGTGACTATTCCCGGAGAGCAAAAAGCTTTAAGTAAAAGTAGCGCCATGAGGATGAGGCAAGCAATAGAAAGAGTAAGTAAGTATTTTGGCCATGTAAAAATTTCAGAAATAGACGACCAGTTTCGTAGGATCTATTCCACAAAAATGATAGGTGAGGAGTATAGTCAGTCTTATATAAAAAAGGACCTTAAGATCATCAAGCAAATTTGCGAATATGCGGAGCGGCAGATACCTATTAATATAGAGGTTAAAAAATGGAAGTTTGTAAATACAGAAGGGCGGTCCGTATCTTATCCAACTTTTAATCTCCAAGAAATTGAGACCTTACATAATACACCCATGCCGCATGACTATTTAGACAATGCGAGGGATTGGTTAATTATTAGCTGTTTTTTAGGGCAAAGAGTTGGAGACTTCCTAAAAATGGATGCGAAAAACATTATAGATGGGGAGTTTTATGTAGTAGAGCAACAGAAAGGGCAAAAAGATGTAACCATTTGGCTTTTGCCGATGGTCCGAAAAATATTAAAAAAACGAGGGGGCCAGTTTCCAAGAAGGATTTCGGAGTCAAAGTACAACCTTTATATAAAGGAGGTTTGTAAGTTATGTGGATTTGATGAGCTTATGTACGGCGGTGTAATTAAAGTAACAGAAAACGGACCGCGAAAAGTGTATGGCGATTTTCCTAAATATGAACTGGTAACCTCCCATATTGGTAGAAGATCTTTTGTTACTATATTTAAAAGCACTATGGGTAATGATATTACCAAAAGTCAAACGGGTCACGCCGATAATTCAATGTTGGAACTATATGACCAAACCGCAGGAATTGAAGCGGCGAAAAGATTTAAAAATATATTCTATCAAAATTTTAACGATTCAAGTTCCTCAATAGCGAAAGAAGGGGAATTAGTGAAATAATGCTTTTTTAATTTCTTTTCATTAGCTTTTCGGTGTATGGTCCGTACACTAACACCAAGGTACTTTGCTGCATCCTTTGTATTAAGATACCCTTTCGGCGGTTTATCCTTCAACTTTTCTTGAAGTTCGGATATTTGTTTGAGCAACGGCTCCACGATGGGCGTTACCAATCTTTTTTGAAGTTCGAGTTCGTATGGTAGTAAATCGTTATTCATAATATTTTAAAACAGTTGTAATTGCTTTGTGTGATCTGTTATTCTTTTCAATGCTGAATTGTAATAATCGGTATCTAACTCACAAGCGGTTAAATCAAAACCATAATCATGGCATGCAATTGCAATTGAACCACTTCCTAAGTGAGTGTCAAGGATTTTATCCCCTGCTTTTGCGTATTTATCCAAAAGCCATTTGTATAATTTCACTGGCTTTTGGGTTGGATGGATTCTTTTTTCATTCTTCTTTTTATCGCCTTCCTGTATTAGTGCATTGTGGATATTTTGTGATGGTGATAAGCCTTGCATCATGCCAGCCCATAAATAGTAGATAATGTCCGTTCTTTTTGTAAATGATATCCATGCTAACTCGCAACCATATTGGTCGGAGGTGTTATTTAATTTATCCCAAACTAAATAACCACCCTCTAAACCATAATAATTTCCACCCCAAATAATTTGTTTTTTTGAAATCCTAAATAATTCTTTAAAATATTCAGCCGAAGATTTCTTAAAGTCCCATTTTTTTTGTAAATAATTTGGTTGCCTCACGCGTAAATCCGTTCCATTTCGTTGCCTTATAATATTTGGTTTTATTGTTGGCGCTGATGCACCAATCCCATATTCAACATCCACAATGGCTAATTCAAAATACTTATCCGGAAAACGGGACATTAATTCCATGTTATCCTCGTTTGTTATGTGTAGCTTATCTGTTATGTTCATTATCGTATTTGGTTCATTTCCTGCCTCGCCAAAAACTTAGCGTTGCATTTTATGTGTGCCGTGTGCACCGGTTGGTTTTCTTCGTTGGTCAGTGTGGATCACTTATAATAAATAAAACGGCAATTTCTCTCCCTGCTGTTTATCATCCTCATCATTAATCCGCTTCTTAAAGTCGTTTAGGATGTTCACTAAATCATCTATGCTATCGAACGCCCATCTTTCAGTTTTTAAAAGGAAATAGGTTCCTCCGCCACCATCTTCTGTGCTTATTTCGAGCGACTGAATATCCGTAGAGGTATCATCTGCCTCTTGCAGGTATTCAGCTGATACTTTACCCACCGTAATGCGCTGCTCGCCGTCTGGGAATCCCATGGGTATAAGGTCGCTGGGGCTGCTCATATCGTTTGTATTTTCTTGTTTATTTTCAGGTTTGAAAAGTGATTTCCATTGTTCTAACGTTAGAAGGGTGGGATTGTTTTGGAAGTGTTTTAGATCGTCATAGCAGTTGGTTCCTGAATAGTGTGGGTTTCCGTCATATCCGTAGTAAAGAAAGCCATCTACACTATAATTTTGTCTATATGTATCACGCAACCACTCTACAAACCCCTCCCACAACGGATTGTCTTTATCCCGCTCCACCACGACGTATTTAGGGCGGACGTTAAAGGAAAGCACTCCACCACCGTCTTTGCCACCAAATAGCACATCGCAATCTTTATACTTGTTTATGTCGGTTATTTTAAACTCAAGATTAGGTTCGAAACCAATGTCTATTTCATCTTCTCTTTCCGGCAAACACACAACGGTTTGCCCTACTTTGTATTTTACTTGTTGCATAGGTTTAGTTGTATTAGAATCATAAAGAATATTTCAGACCGCCTCAAAAGCAGTTATATTTTTGGCTATCTCAATAGCATATTCGGGCGTACCACAATCTAACCAAATGAAGTGGGTACCAGTGTAGATACAGAATCCTTTATTCGTTCCTGAATCACCAAACAAAAGCTTCGGAATGTCCTCTTCAGCTAAATCATTTTCGGAGACTACCTCTTCGGGTATCAAAGAATACTCATAATAGAACATTGGGTCATCTAACTCCCTTTTAAAACCTAACGGTAAAAATTTTTCATTGTTCTTTTGGAAAAACTTTTCTTTATCCATATCGTTGTATTATTTTCATAATTAAATTTGATTGAGCAGCGTGATGATCTTTCATTTTTCCATTACTATGCGGGTATTTCGGGGGTATTATGCAATAATTTCATATTCTTGCGGATTTCCTTTAGTAATTCGTTTTTTATGAAAATCAACAACACTTTGATAATCATATAAATAAACTCTTCCTGTTGTGGGTATTTGTTTTATAAAGGGTTTATACTTGTCGTAGAAAGTTTTTTTACAAATGCCAAACTCCTGAAGGATACCCTTTGCGGTAATAGCTTTTATTTTATTTTCACTCATATTTATTAATTTCCGTTAATATGTATACCATGAGTATAACTATTGTATATTTGCATAATTATAATAGTTACAATACTGTATACTATTGTTATGCAAATGTATAACAAAAGTATACAAACACCAAATTTTGAATGAAAAATTTATCTACTCGTCTAAAAGAGTATATTGAAAAAGAAAAGCCTCATTTGTCTATTAGAGAATTTGAAAGACAAGTGGGGTGGTCAAGTTCTTCTGTTAATAATTTAAAAAACAATTTAACTACAAAGAAGGTTAATGAATTAAAAACTTTTGATCCCACGATTAATATAAATTGGTTATTGACGGGTGAAGGAACAATGACAATCAAAGAGAATCCTTCAGATGATTTTATGGACTTTTTAGACTCCCTTCCAGAGGAGAAAAAGCATGTGTATGATCCAGTTGAAGTACAACTTAAAAAGTTATTAGCTAAAAAGGCCGACACCAAACCAAAAGCTCCAGACGGTGTTTTGGTAGATGATGGTGACACTGTTTTGGTTCCATGTTACAAAATTCCAATTATAGGTTTTGCTGGGTTACAAAATGCATTTTTTGACACGGGGTATATAGAAGCAACATTTACCGCTGAATACATGCGCTTACCAAAGCGTTATAAAACTTCTCTTTTAATAGAAATTGAATCTTCTGGTTACTCTATGCCAGAAAGAATCCCTCCGAAAACATGGGTGACTGGGGAAATTATTCCTGACTTGGTGCTTAAGGAATATAAATTTTTAAAAGATAAGATTTACATTTTTATGCATCCAATTCGTGGGATTCTTTTTAAAACAGCAGAAAATTTACCAGATCGTAAAGTCTTATTAAAATCCGATAATCCCGATAAAACGGAATATCCGGATGAAATATTTCATCTTGGAGAGTTTAAGAAGGTTTTGATTGTGAGGGCAAGAACGTTTTTAGATTAACTATAACTAAAATAGTTTAATATTGAATTATTAACCAAAAAAAACTAAATATTTACATGGAACTTAAGTTAAAACTTGAACAGTTGCACCAAAGGGTGGATGCGCTTAAAGACCAAATTAATACCGAGGAGGCTACTAAGAACGCCTTCGTAATGCCCTTTATACAAATATTAGGGTATGACATTTTTAATCCTTTAGAGGTTGTCCCTGAATTTATTTGTGATATTGGGACAAAGA
>JAGLAZ010000024.1:0-5478 GCA_018260565.1 Flavobacteriaceae bacterium | reverse complement strand
TTATGTTATTAAAAAGGACGGTGAGCCAATTTTAATTATTGAATGTAAGCATTGGAAAGAAAGTGCCGACGCTCATAATTCTCAATTACACCGATATTATCACGTGTCAAAATCAAGATTTGGGGTGCTCACTAATGGCTACATATATAATTTTTATACAGATTTGGAGAAGCCTAACATTATGGATGAAAAGCCCTTTTTCACCCTTGACCTCAATAATCTAAAAGATTCTTCAATAAAGATATTGGAAAGCTTTTCAAAAAATGGTTATGACTTAGACACTTTGCTTTCAAGTGCGGAGGCAATGAAGTTTATCAAAGCGGTTAAGTATGAGTATGAACAAGAAATAGAAAATCCTTCGGATGAATTTGTGAAATTATTAGTTTCAAAATTCTACAATCAAAAGATGACCGCCCAGAGATTAGAGACTTTCAAAGATTATACTAAAAAGGCAATAAATTCATCTTTGAATGACAGTATTAATCAACGATTAAAGTCCGCATTGCATATAAATACCACCGAGGTTCCACAAGAGGAGGACGTGCAAAATTTAGCCGATTCTAACGATGGGATCATCACAACAGAAGAAGAGTTGGAAGGTTTCCAAATTGTAAAAGCTATACTTAGGGAAAAAATTCAATCTAATAGGATAGCATGCAGGGATACCAAAAGTTATTTCGGTGTATTGCTGGATGATAATAATAGGAAGCCACTATGCCGTTTAAATTTTAATACCGGAACAAAAAGCATTACTTTATTTGATAAAGGAAAGGACAATGAAGAAAAAGTCATTTTATCTTCTTTGGACGACATCTATAATTATCGTGAACGCCTTCTAAATACTTTGTCTAATTATGAGTAAAGTTTATTGATTCTTTAATTCATAATTACTACCTGCCACACGGCAGGTTTTTTTTGTGCCTTATTGTGAAATTTTTCTTGCTGAATTTCAATTAGTTACAAAAAAAATGTATAAAAAAATTATACAAAGGGTTGTGTATTGTATACTAATGGTATACATTTGTATAACAATTCAATGCAATGACAACCACACAACCAACCACCTCTGAAATCTCACAAGACCTAAGCGTTTGCAAGAGCGAAATATTTTTAGGTGAATGCAAAGCAAGTGATTTAATCGCATTACTTAAAAATGTTGAGGTAGATAAAGATGCGATGGTTTCCGATGCGAAAGCCTACGGTTGCCCTTCAAATCGTGAGGTGTGCATCTTTAGTGATGATGATAACTATTTCAGTGTAAACTTCATCTTACACACCGATCATGCAGGTTCAATGCACGAGAGCGAAAACAACTGGTATGCAAACACAAGCGATACTGCATTTATTACAGATGTAGAGTTTGAGGGTGAAATTACAGAAGATGAAAAGGTTGCGATTGAGAATTTATTAAACGAAAAATATACTTTCTGATGATAACCATTAACAAAGACTACATAAGTACCTACCACTACGGTCTATTAGAGAAAACTACGTACAAATTCAAAGGGTTTACAATCTTTTCAGAAACGAACCGGGTACAGAAAGTAGAAGCCCCAAAACAAGTCAACAATCCCATAAAATTAGATTTTAAAGAGTTTTTGGGTTACGCACAATGGAGAGACCAATTAGGGCTTCCGAAATTAAACAACGAGCAATTAACGAGCGTTTTAATCAATAAATTTTCTTACTAAAATGGATTTCGACTTAAATAAAGAATTGCAGTTCACAAATAAGCTTAGACGTATTACCCACTTATTACTGCATTTAGAGACCCTAAAAAACTTCGAGAGTATCTCATTTACAAATAATGTAAACCAAAAGCTTGTAAACCTTTATTCCCACCAAATCAAAAGGCTGCAAAGGATTTATAATAACCTTTTAAACACAAAAGCCGCAGCACAAGGCTAACGGCTTAATTTACTACTAACTAAAGCACAAATATATGGATTTAGCGTTTCTAAAAAAAATAGCAGAACTAAAATCTAAGGTTGGAATATTAACCAAAGATATGGACAACCCATTCTTTAAAAGTAAATATTTCGATGTAAACCAACTTTTAGAAAATATAGAGCCGCATGCCAACGCATTAAACCTATTAATACTACAGCCAATCAAAGGTAATAGCGTAAGTACAATTATTTACGACCTCGAATCAGAGAATACAATTGAATCAACAATTGAGATGCAACTGCTTCCCGACCCTCAAAAAATGGGTTCGGCAATAACATATTACAGAAGATACACTTTACAATCCCTTCTAAGCTTACAGGCAGAAGATGATGATGGTAATAAAGCCGCTGGAAATTCAAAGAATGCACCTAAGCCACAAACTAAAGATGTCTGTTGGATGTCAGAAAAACAGTTTGAACAGGCGAAGTCGGATTTAGAAAAAGCACAAAAGGCATTGGAATACTACAATGGAAAGGTTAAGCCCGATGGAAAGGTTTACCGAATGAAAAAAGAATATCAAGATCAACTATTAAAACTATTATAAAATGGCACTTACAGACGCGCACTACGAAAGCTACTGGCATCAATATTTTCAAGAAATGGAAGATGACTTCCTTTCAAAAACACAAGAATTTGACGAAGGGAATATTTCGGCTATTGATTTAGCTGTACAGTTCACTTTAGAAAGGAAGGAATTAGAACGCTTAGATAATCAGCGAAAAGAATGGCTTTCTGAAAATGTTGATTCTATCATCAATGAAGCTGAACAATGGGGTAAAGAAGGATATAAAGGCTTCAGGTTCTCAAATAGCTCACGACCTCAATATTCCTTTGACACAAATCCCCAATATGTTCAATTAAAGTCTGAATTAAAGGCTATCGAAGATAAAATGAAAGCTGCATACATGAATCTTAATAAAGGATTAATGAATGTAAGTTCCGAAGGCGAAGAAATACCATTGCCGAAAGTAACCTATACCAAACCTTCTGTAAAAGCTGAAATCATCAAAAGGTGAAAACCGTATCTGTATTATCCCGTGTGGAGGGTGGAAAGCTTATGAGGAATAGGAGGTTGCTAAATGCTGCAATCTCTCATTTCGAGGGAAAGGAAATAGAAATCATTATAAAGCGAAAGTACAAGAAGAGAAGCCTGCCACAAAACGCATTTTATTGGGGTGTTACCCTTCCTTTCTTCCAAAACCTTCTCTTAGATCATTGGGGCGAAATAAAGAGCATTGATGAAGTCCATGAGATTTTAAAGGCTTTGTGCAATTACAAGGAAATACCTAATCCTACCACGGGAGAAATAGAGAAGATACCGCTTTCTACAACAGAATTGACCACATCGGGATGGATGGATTATGAACATAAAATCGAGCAATTCTGCTTAGATTTTTTCAACACTCCGGTACCGAAGCCAAATGAACAATTAACATTTAGTCTACAATGAAAACCACTTCCAAACTCGCATACAAATCCATCCAAGAACATTTACCACCACTTCATACCAAAATAATACAGGCTTTAAAAGAAATTGGCAAAGGAACTTTCCGGGAGATTGCTAAAGCGGCCAACCTTCGTGATGAACAAGTTTGGAAGAGGCTTTCCGAACTGAAAAAGAAAGGCGAGGTTATCGACGATTTGGACACGAAGATATGCCCGGTTTCGGGTAGGGTTTGCGGGGTTTGGAAAATAAATGAGTAAGGTGTACACACTCCTTTGCGACATTGAAATCACACGCAAGCGAAGGGAGAACATCCTACTGAAAAAAGGCACAAAGGTTACGGAGATAAGCCGTAGCGATACGATAACAGAGCCTATCACAGCAATCATAACATTTGAAACCGATAAGGGAATCAAATATTTTACAACAGAAAATAAATTAAAAGAAATACAACAATAAATATGGAACTAAAAGGAAAAATTGAGCGCATAGGTACTGTGGATGTTACAGGATCGGGATTTAAGAAGCGGGAACTTGTAATTCGCACAGATGAGCAATATCCGCAATTCATATCCGTAGAGTTTTTACAAGATAAAACGGAATTGCTGAACAATTACAAGACCGGCGATTCTGTGAAAGTGTCTATAAACATCCGGGGTAGGGAATGGATAGATAAGTATGGTGAAAAAAAATACTTCAATTCTATATCAGGCTGGAAAATTGAGAGCGCCTAATGAAAATTTTAGCATTAGACATAGCAACTAAAACAGGTTGGAAAACAGAAACCGCCTCGGGCGTTTGGGACTTAAAACCAAACCGGGGCGAAAGTGAGGGTATGCGTGTGGTGCGCTTCAAGTCAAAAGTCAAAGAACTCATTGACATGGAAGGAATTACACTCATAGCGTATGAAAGACCCGCAGGAATGCACAAGGCCTCCATCATGGTAGCCTCCGAATTGGTGGGCGTGTTAAAGGCTCTTTGTGTTGAAAAGAAAATACAATTAGCGTGTTATTCGGCATCCGAGATTAAGAAGTTCGCAACCGGTAAAGGAAATGCCGGAAAACCGGAAATGGTCAAAGCTGCACAAGATTTAGGCTTTAGCCCCAAAGACGATAATGAGGCGGATGCAATTCACTTATATAATCTGGCGTTTAAAGATTTAGGGAAATAAGATTGAAATGGAATTAAGCGGATATTTTTTCAGAAATCTATTAAAAAAAACGAGGAGAAGATTTTCTCTTAGTGCAGGAGAGCAGGCTCTTTACCAAGAGCTTGTGGACATCTGCAACGAAGAAAATTGGAGTCAGTCTTTTCAAGTTTCCAACGGGGAATTAACGACCGCTCTTAACTGCAACGAAAATACGTTGCGAGTATGGAGGCAAAGTTTAATTAACGCTGGTTTGATAGTGTATAATTCTGGAAAGTCCAAAAGAGCGTTCGGGAATTATGGATTGGTGTCACAAACTACCTCAAAAATTAACACCAATACCATACCCAATACCGCACCCAAAGCAGTACCCAATACCGCACCCAATCCTGTGGACTATATACAACTAAACAAAACTAAACTAAACAATGTTCTTTTAGAAAAAGAACCAAAAGGGGATTTCATTTTTTCATCTGATTTTGAGGAAAAGGAAATTGAACGTGGTCCGGTAATCACCGAAGCCGCAGAAAAAGAAAAAAGTTGCGCAAAAAAAGAAAAAGAATTTGCGGAAAGGTTCATAGCGGCATTTAACGAAGTAAGCAGAGGTATTCCACAGGTTAGAGATTTGACAAAGGCAAGGTTAGCAAAAATCACAGCAAGGCTAAACGAGGTCGGAGAAGATGGAATGAATGATTTGCTTAAGCAGGTTTCTGAATCAAACTTCCTAAATGGCGAAAACGATCGAAACTGGGTTGCAAATTTTGACTGGATACTCGAACCAAAAAACTTTGTCAAAATCCGTGAGGGAAACTATAAAAACAAAACAAACAATGGAAAACCAATATCAAATACAAACACAAGTACACCTTCCACCGGAAGCGGTAATGGGAAAGTTAGCTTTAGGCAGCTACTTGCCAGAGAGCGTGCAAAAATTGAT
>JAGLAZ010000044.1 GCA_018260565.1 Flavobacteriaceae bacterium | reverse complement strand
AAACAAAGTTACTAAAACGGCGAATGGGAAAAGCTACCGGAGGTTTAGTTCAACACGGGTTTGGCAAAAGTGGCGGTTTTAGGCTTAATTTAAAGATGGTTTTGACTTGGAAAATTAGTCATTAACCGAACATATAAGCTTCCTTAATCCGCCACATTGCCAAGCGTTCAAAATGTTACCTGCGATATTAGAAAGACGACCGATCCCGAAATAACAAAAACAATAGAAAAGAAAAAATAACGATAAATATCAAGGTATATACGGCCATTACAGTACTAAAATTTATATCCAGAAATATATTGCCTAGTACCTAATACTTAATTTAAAGCAGATCAATTTGTATATTCTTATATTTAATTTATCCTTCCACTACTTTTTTATACAAATCACTCACCAATTGTTTAACCTCTTTTTGGTAAAATTCAGGTCCATTACCTGGAAATTGACGGCTCGTATAAGAATGAAACTCCCAGATTTCCAGCACATCATTCGCCGAAACAGTATAGGCTTCAAACTCTGGATTTAAAGATTCCAATAAAATTTCAGAATCCATCTCTCCATAAAAAGTAAGCATTTTAAAAACAAAATCTTGCTGTCCCTTTAATATCACTACACAAGGCGTTTTAGGCTTTAGATCCCGCCAATCCTGCACAAACCTTCCGGTAATATCACTGCCATCTGGGATGGGCTGCATAGAGTCGCCCTCCCCAGGAAATACACGGTAACTCCCTCCCTGAGGCAGGTTGGGAAGCTTATATTTAGGCAATTCCCGGATAAAAGTAGGATCCGCAAATCCGCCACCCGCATACCCCATTTTTGCTTTCACAGGGACGTATTCCACATTTTCTTGATTCTCATCATCCACGGAAATAGTAAGTACCCGGAGATTTTTCCCGGAAACATATTCCTCATCTTGTACGGAAAGTTGGCGCAGCTGATATTGTGTTAAGCTGGAGAGATCTACCGTAAGCAATGCATCTATGGTATATTTAAAGAATCTGCTGATGTGTACCAAATCTTCTGCCTGAGGAGATTTTGTGTTTCCCAGTTCCAACGCGGCCAGTTTTACCCTGCTGATACCTACTGCACCTGCAAGCATTTCTTGGCTAAGTTTCCTTTGTTCCCTTAGGAACTTCATGTTTTTTGCAAAATACAATTTCATACCCAAAAATAACATAATTGTTTGATATAATAACAAATAAAAGTTATAATTTATCACAATTTTCAATAGTCTGTGTACAAATAAAATGGAATTAAATATTTATTCATCATAATAAAAAATTAAAGTCTTTTTAAATATTAATTAATTTACCTATTTTTGATACAACTAATAATCAATGGAAGTAAATAATCCTGGTACTCCTAATAATGGATACCCGACACCCAATTACCCAACGTCAAATAATACTCCAAACCCAAATTCTGCACCTCCAGAAAATTATCTTGTTTGGGCAATTCTTACTACCTGCTTATGTTGTCTACCTTTAGGGATAGTTTCCATAGTAAAATCTACAGAAGTGAACAATAAGTGGTATGTTGGAGATCACGCAGGAGCTTATAAAGCTTCACAAGATGCCAAAAAGTATGCTATTATAAGTGCTATTGTAGGACCTGTATTAGTATTTATATACATATTTTTTATACTAGGTATTAGTACTTTAAGTGCCATGGCGCAATAACAATGATTTCAAAAAGAAATCTAGTATTCTTTTTAGGCCTCTGTATAATCTTTGCAGGGGTTTTTTATTTTTACACTTGGAATCCAGTAATACAGAAGGGCTATTTTTTACAATGCCCCTCCTATAAGTTGTTTGGGCTATATTGCGCTGGGTGCGGCTCTCAGCGCGCTATCCATTTCATTTTGCATGGGGAATGGGCAGCAGCATGGCACTACAATCCTTTATTACTTGTCCTGCTACCACTCATTGTTGTCTTGTGCATACAATATATTGCGAGGCACCTTTTCCACCAATATTGGGATATACCTCTTTTCCGTAACAATCTCTTTATATATCTACTGTTTAGCTGTATAATGCTGTATATGGTAGCCAGAAATTTACCCTATCCTATGTTTAATGCATTAAAACCTACATAGATTTTTTTTGGGCAGCTATTCCG
>JAGLAZ010000012.1:10923-51824 GCA_018260565.1 Flavobacteriaceae bacterium | reverse complement strand
CAAATTTAATATTATAACTGTATTTTGTGTCCAGAAATTAATTACGCTATTAGGTTTTCAACTCGCTCAGTAAGCTGTAATGTTTCTTTAAAAATATTTAAATTCTCTGTATCCTGCGCTATATCGATCATTTTCCTAAAAGCAGGTGAAAAATCTTTCATTCTGAAGAGATTTTCTGCAGTATTTACCCGCTCAATATGCAAATTCATAGATTATTATTAATAATTTAAATGTAATTAAAAGTTTAACATGAAAATTTCAAGTATTTACATATCATTTTAAATCATTTTGCTTGGCTAAAAGCCAATCTTTTTTGCCTATATGATACTCTACATTTTCTCTATCTGGTTCTCCATAATACGCAATCACTATAGTACGCATATAATGCGCTCCAAGCTTTTCCATGGCTTTGCGTGAACGAAGATTGTCCTTTCCTACATGAAATTTCACTACATCTACATATTGAATTATATAATCTAACATTAAGCTTTTTACTTGTTTATTTAGTCCAGTTCCCCAAAATTTTGTAGCATAAAAGGTGTACCCAATAAATATTGAAGAATCATGCTCATCATATGAATAAAATCTTGTGCTTCCCGCAATTATTCCAGATTTTTTATCATATATTAAATAGGCACCACCACTTTCTAAGGCTCCTTGAAAAAACTTTTGGAATACTTCCCTTTGATATCGGGTTTTATTTGGATGTTGTTCCCAAATTTTAGGGTCTGAAGCTATAGCATACAAAATTTCAAAATCACTAGGCTTCAAGGCTTGAAGCAGTACATTTTCATTCTCTAAATTAGTGGGAATATTAATCATAACAATGGAATTAGAGGGATTAAAATATAAAATCTCTTGAATATTATAATAATCTAAAGTGGCATAAAGCTATTATAACACTACCTAATAAATAAATTCACTTAAGTAGCATTAAATGAATCATAAAATTATAAGCACACCTTTGGTTACAAGCAATCTACAATTTTCTAAAGAATTATAAAAAGCAATCGTAATAAATGTTTCAAAACATGTTAATTAGCACATTCTAAATCCAAAAGCTTTTGTTTCCGCCAAACGCCACCACCATAGCCTGTAAGTTTACCATTACTTCCAATGACCCGATGGCATGGGATAATAATAGATATTTTATTCGCACCATTAGCATTGGCTACGGCACGGACTTTTTTTGAATCTCCTAGCAGGATAGCTTGTCGTGCGTAACTCCAAGTTTCTCCATAGGGAATATTCCTCAATACTTCCCATACTGATTGCTGAAATGACGTTCCCACTGGTGATAGCGGTACGGAAAAGGTTTTAAGTACTCCTGAGAAATAAGAGTTTAGCTCTTTTTCCAACAGTTGAAAATGCCGATTTTCACCTTGAAGAATTTCAGCATTAAAATGTGCAGAGATCTGTTTTAGCTCAGTGGGTAGAGCTTTCCTGTCGCTAAATTCTAGGAGACAAATACCACTTTCATCGGCGCAGGCCATCATCGTTCCTAAAGGAGTTTCAATACGCTTTAGTTGAAGAATTTTTTTATGACTGCTATATTTAGGAGATAGACCAAAAATAGTTTTAAAGCTTTCGGTAAATCCACTTAAACTTTCATACACAATGTCCAATGCAGTATCTAAAATAGGCTCGCCTTGATGTATTTTTTTAAAAGCCGTATTAAGCTTGTACATTCTTTTATATGCATGGAAAGTCATCCCATGATGTTTGATAAACCAGCGTCTAAGGGTGGCAGGTTCTAAGCCTCGCTCTTTTAAATCCCAATCTTTTAAAACAAGCATTGGATTTTGAGAAAGTTCATCCAATAAGCATACAATTTCCTGAGGAGTACTATCAAGATTTTCAAGTGGTTTACATAATTTGCATGGCCGATATCCCTTTAGAATGGCATCTTTGGTAGTTGAAAAAAATTCAACATTGATAAATTTAGGTTTTCGGGCAGTGCAAGTGGGGCGGCAAAAAATTCCTGTAGTTTTTACACCCATCCAAAATACACCTTCATAATCCATGTTTTTAGCACACGATGCTTGGTATAACTCTTCTGGTTTTAGATTTTCAATCATTTCAGATTACTATAGCGTTCATGAATAATTTTAATATGATGATTTTGATGTCCCACCATATTAAAGCCCATGGCTAAGACTGAAACTTCATATTTCCAATTCATACCCGTTTTTTGCAAAGAATCTTCATCAAAACTTAGAAATAAGAGAAGGCTTGTTTGCCGCACTGCTTTGAGTTCAGTTAAGATATCCCGAAGCTCCCTTTGATTCGCTTTAGAATATCTAGCCAAATCATCTTCGTCTATTGCAGGCTGAGGTTCTGGATGATTTCTTGCGAAAAGCAAAGTTCTGAAACTTAATATACGCTCGAAATCTAAAATATGTTGAAAAACCTCATTTACTGTCCATTTTCCTGGCGCATAGTTTTTGTGTTGTATTTCTTCCAAATAGCTTAAATCCAGAACATCTAGATTCTGGATGGATTGTTCCATTGCATCCAATAAATTGTCCTCTTTTACCTGACAAATGTATCTATCAAAAAACTCCGGCATACTGCGGATGTTGGACTTTAGGTATTTCATTTTTTAATTTATAACAAAATTCAATCAAATATGTAAAGCCAAACAACCGAAAAATGAGCAGGTAATTTTATTTCTTTGCTGGTGGCTGATAAATTTCTTTTATTTCTTTCAGCTTTTCGACAATTTTCTGAACAGCTTCTGGTCTCGCAATATGCAAAGGAACTTCCACTTTTACATCGTCCCAAATCATAATTAAATTTAAAGACTGATCGTTTACCGGTTCTAATTCCAATAAGAAATATTCTTGTTTTCTATCAGACTTCTGAACGGGAACTCGCACTTCTGCAACATTCAGTTTTTCATCGAAATTAAAGGCTCCCCACTGTTGGGCATCTTTGTTTAAAATAATACTCCATTCCTTTTCATACGGAATAGCGAATAATCCATAGGTTCCCGCCGAAACTAATTTGCCATCTACAATCATAGTTTGCTCGAATGTAATTTTAGTAGCGGAATTAGCTCCCAATCGCCAAACTTCTCCGTACGGTACCAATTCTCCAAAAACTTTCCTGCCTTTCAAGGCCGGTCTGCCATAATCTACAATTACTTTAGCCAAGGAAAATTGTTGTTCAATTTTTTGTCTTGGACTTACCACCGGTAATGAGAATTGACCAAATGTAGCAATAGATACAAAGAATAAGGCGGTTAGAATGAGTTTTTTCATGAATTTTATTTTTTATTTAATTATAGCAATTAAATGGTTTAAATTATATTAATGGGGTAATTTCTCACGCAGCATTCCATATACAAATGTTCCAAATATTGCACTTAACAAACATACTACAACCACCCACGCGCCATAGCCCAACTGAGCAAATAAAGGACCTGGACAAGCGCCAGTAAGTGCCCAACCAAATCCGAATATGAAGCCTCCAAATATTTGTCCTCTTTGAAAAGTTTTTATACTGAAAATGATTTTATCTCCAGCAATGGTTTTTATATTAAATCTTTTGATAATAAACACGGATAACATCCCAACTAATACGGCACTGCCAATAACACCATACATATGAAAACTTTGGAAACGAAACATTTCTTGGATCCTAAACCAATTTATAACTTCGGCTTTAATTATAATTATTCCAAAAAATATCCCTGCTAACAAGAATTTTAAATATTCATACCATGGCTTGGAAATTTGATTTTGACCATCATCATTATAATTTTGCTTTCCCAATTGATTTTCAAAGCTATATTTCATAGTGAAAGGATAAAAGGTAATATAAAATTTGCCGCCAAAATGCCTCCCAACATGAAACATAAAGTAGCTACCAATGATGGCCATTGTAAAGTAGATAAACCCATGATGGAATGCCCACTGGTACAGCCACCGGCATAACGGGTTCCAAATCCTACCATAAACCCTCCCAATACAATGATGATAAATCCTCTTAAGGTGAATAGACTTTTCCAATTCCAAATATCTTTGGGTACCATTTGGCTCGTATCCGAAATCCCATAAGTCGCTAATTCGTGAGCTAAATCTGGATGAATTTTAATGGGTATTTCAGGACTCAAAAATAACATAGAAAGAAAACCTCCTAAAAATATCCCTAACACGAAAAATAAATTCCAGGTTTCCTTTTTCCAATTATACTGAAAATAGGGGATTTTAGTGGGTAAACAAGCAGCACAAATATCCCTTAGGGAAGATGAAATTCCAAAACTTTTATTGCCTAAAATAAGCAGAGCGGGTACCATAAGACCTATCAAGGGTCCGGCTATGTACCAAGGCCAAGGATTTTTAATAATATCTATCATAAGCAAATTAGGTAATATTCCTGCTTGTTTATCAGGTTTGCATCAGCAGAAATTAGTGACTTTTATTTTACCACAGAACCGTTATTTTCTTTCCACTCCTTCATTCCGCCAGAATAATTTTCGATGTTATTAAATCCTAATTTTCTTAACAAAGAATACCCTATTGAGCTCCTATCACCAGCCTGACAATGAATTATTACCGGTTTTTCTTTGGATATTTTATCTGTATTTTCAGGTAAAGTGCCAATGAAAACATGCTCAGCATCCTTTATGTGGCCATCATTATATTCTGTTTGGTTTCGTATGTCTATAATTTGATGTGTTCCTGCTTCTACTTTAGCTTTAAAAGTTTCATAATCAATGGTATTCGCTTGTTCCAATTCAAGGTCTAAAGAATTTACATCAGGATAATATCCTATTGCAGAATCTAATCCTATTCTCATAAGTTTACGAGCCAAATCTTCCACCTTTTCCGGTTCTGCTATTACTATGAAAGGCATATCATATTGTAAAAACCATCCACTCCACGTGGAAAATGAATTGTTACCTTGAATATTAATACTCCCTGGGATAAATCCTTTGGCAAAATCAATTTTATTTCGTGTATCGATAATTGTTATTCCCTGATGGTAGGCGCGGAGATATTCTTCTTTATTAAGTCGCTTATAATGAGGAACTTCTGTAAGTAGAGGTCTATCAACTTTATTAAACTCCTTCATTTTAGCAAAATATTTAGGAGGTTCTGGCTGATCGGCTAATAATTCTTTTACAAAATCCTCTTGTTGAGATTCATTAAACTTTAAAGCCCAATTTTGAATTTTCTCATAACCCACAGTAGAGCTCGGGACGGCGCCCAATGCTTTACCACACGCTGAACCAGCACCGTGAGCAGGCCAAACTTGAATATGATCTGGTAGATTATGGAATTTTTTAAGTGATTCAAACATATCTTTCGCACCTTTTTCCTTTGTGCCAGTAATTCCCGCAGCTTTTTCTAACAAATCTGGTCTTCCAATATCTCCTACAAACACGAAATCTCCAGTGAACATCATCACAGGCTCATCTGTAGCTGGATGGTCTCTAAGAATAAAACTAATACTTTCTGGAGTATGACCAGGGGTATGAATAACTTCTAAACTTAAGTTCCCAAGCTTTATAATAACGCCATTATGGAGACCAATGTGAGGAAATTGATACTGCCAGTCAGCTCCTCCCTCATCAGAAAGATACAATTCTGCACCAGTAATAAAGGCAAGTTCACGTGAACCGCTAAGAAAATCTGCATGAATGTGAGTTTCAGTGATTTTTGAGATTTTCAAATTATTATCCTTTGCAACTTGTAAATATACATCCACATCTAGCTGCGGGTCTATAACTAAAGCATCACCACTTTTTTGGCAACCCACTACATAACTTGCGTGCGCAAGAGTTTTATCAAAAATTCTTTGAAAGAACATATTTCTTTTTTTAATTTAAAATTTAAAAACCTTTTATACTTTATAACGATCAAGGTATTAAACTCAATCTATATCAAATTTTTTACTACAATAAACAAGCCCATTATTAAAATGAAATACCCAAATACAGGTTTCAGCTTTTTTCCGTCAATTTTAGAGGAAAGATAATTTCCAATATAAATACCAAGCATTGCAGCGGCAATAATTCCACCGATAATTTGCCAATCAAGACTTACACTTCCAATTGAAAATGAAAAGCCTAAAATAGAATTGATAGCTATTATAGCTAAGGAGGTGCCTATTGCCGCTTTGATATCCATTTTTAGATAATTAACCAAAACTGGAATGATAAGAAAACCACCACCAGCGCCTAGCAATCCTGTAAGAGTTCCTACAATAAAACCTTGAATAACAAGAAATCCTAAAGGCTTTTTGGTATTAGAGTTTTCTTTATGAGAATTATCTTTTTGAATCATATTTTTAGCCGCCAAAATCATAATAACGCCAAATGCAACTACCAAAAGGATATCTGTTTTTACCACAAATTGAAAAAAACTAAACTGATGCGGAAAAGCTGGAAGCAAAATATTTCGTGTGATAAAAACGGCTACAACAGAAGGTAAACCAAACCACAAAATGATAGAAAAATCTACCAGTTTCCTTTTTAAATATGCGTAACATCCTACCAAACTGGAAAAACCAACAATGAGTAGCGAATATGTAATGGCTGTTTTGGGTTCAATATTGAATAGATAAAGCAAAACTGGCAAAGTAAGTATGCTACCTCCCCCACCAAGTAATCCCAAACTAATTCCTATCCCAATGGAAGCAATATATCCTAAAATTTCCATCATAATGAAGCAATTTAAGAATTATTAATAAAAACAAGACAACATTTAATGCAAAAAAATAGTATTAAAGATTCTGTAATAATCAGGAATTTCGTTTGTAGTGATCATTATTTATGGATAGATAAACAATACAAAGTTTCTTTTAAACTATTAATATGAATATACATATGGATTATTAAGGTCTTCATGAACTTCTAATTATTTTTTTATGTAAAAAAGCAGCCTTCTAAGACTGCTTTTATATCATAGATGGAATGTGAATATTACATAGCCTGCATATCAAAACTCATGCTTTCTATAACTTTTAATATCGCTTCTACAGTATCCATAGAAGTGAGACAAGGAACGCCATTTTCTACGGACATTCTTCGGATTTGGAACCCGTCTCTTTCGCTCTGTTTCCCTTTAGTCATTGTATTTACCACATATTGTACTTTTCCTTTTTGAATTAAATCTATAAGATTAATCTCCGGGTTTTCTTCAATCTTATAACCAATTTTAGTAGGAATTTCTCTTTCGTTAAAATACTTGGCAGTGCCTTCCGTTGCCCAAATACTAAAACCAATATTGTGAAATCTTTTTGCCAATATGGCCGCTTCTTCCTTGTGCTTATCAGCTACCGTAAAAAGGATAGATCCGTGTAATGGTACTTTTCTTCCTGCTCCTATTAGCCCTTTATATAAGGCTTTTTCTAAAGTAGAATCTTTCCCCATTACTTCGCCTGTCGATTTCATTTCTGGGCCTAGGGATATATCCACTTTCGTAAGTTTTGAGAATGAAAACACAGGAACTTTTACAAAAACGCCCTCTTTTACAGGAATAAGACCAGTTTTATATCCTAAATCTTTCAGTTTTGCTCCTAAAATAGCCTTAGTAGCAAGATTTGCCATCGGTACATCGGTGATTTTTGATAAAAAAGGAACTGTCCTGGAGGACCTTGGGTTCACTTCTATAACATAAACTTCATTTTCGAATAAAACATATTGAATATTCATTAATCCTATGATATTAAGTCCTCTAGCCAATTTCACCGTGTAATCTATTAGCTGTTCATAGCACTTTTCATTTATATTTTGAGGTGGATACACAGCAATAGAATCACCGGAATGCACGCCTGCTCTTTCTATATGTTCCATTATCCCGGGTATCACTACGGTTTCTCCATCGGAAATTGCATCTACCTCAACTTCCTTTCCTAGCATATAACGATCTATAAGAACAGGTTTATCCGGATCTACATCTACAGCAAAATCCATGTAATGTTCCAGTTCTGAATCATTATACACAATTTCCATTGCTCTACCTCCGAGCACATAGCTTGGGCGAACCAGAACAGGAAAACCTATTTCTTTGGCTATTTTAAGTGCTTCTTCTTTAGAAAAACAAGTTCTACCAAGGGGTTGAGCAATATTTAATTCTTGTAAAGCAGCCTCAAATTTATTTCGGTTTTCAGCTCTGTCTAAGTCTTCTAATGATGTTCCTAAAATCTTAATACCATGCGCAGCCAATTTATCTGCCAGATTTATCGCTGTTTGTCCCCCGAACTGCACTACTACTCCCATCGGTTTTTCCAGCTCGATAATGTTCATCACATCTTCTTCGGTAAGGGGTTCAAAGTAGAGCTTATCTGATATTGAAAAGTCTGTGGATACAGTTTCAGGGTTGTTATTAATGATTATTGCTTCATAGCCCATTTCCTTAATAGCCCAAACCGAGTGAACGGTGGCATAATCAAATTCTACCCCTTGCCCAATACGGATAGGTCCCGAGCCTAAAACGATTACCTTTTGCTTGTCAGTTACTATACTTTCATTTTCTTCCTCATAAGTACCGTAGAAATAAGGCGTGGTGCTTTCAAATTCTGCCGCACAGGTATCTACCATTTTGTAGACTGGCATAATGGAATTTTCCTTTCGAAAATTGAAGACCTCACGATTCGTAACTCCCCAATGGTGAGCAATATTAATATCTGAGAATCCTAGTTTTTTTGCCTGTCGAAGAAATTCAGAATTAAATTTATTATCAGCGATGGTTTTTTCAAATTCCACCAACTTTTTCATTTTCCAGATGAAAAATTTATCAATCTTACTCCACTCTACTATCTTTTCCCAATCGTAGCCGCGGCGCAAGGCATCACCAATAATGAACAATCTTTCATCATCACAAACTCGGATTCTGCGTTCTATTTCTTCTGAAGTTAGGGCTTGAGCATTTTTAGTTTTTAAACCTAAGTGACGGATGCCAGTCTCTAAAGAACGGATGGCTTTTTGAAGGGATTCTTCAAAGTTTCTTCCTATTGCCATTACTTCTCCTGTAGCCTTCATCTGTGTAGATAATCTTCTGTCTGCGGTTTCGAATTTATCAAATGGAAAGCGTGGAAATTTAGTCACTACATAATCCAAAGAAGGCTCAAAACAAGCATAGGTTTTACCAGTTACCGGATTCATAATTTCATCTAATGTCATCCCTACCGCAATTTTAGCGGCTATTTTTGCGATAGGATAGCCTGTAGCCTTACTTGCCAATGCAGATGAACGGGAAACGCGCGGATTCACCTCGATAATATAATAATCAAAGGAATACGGATCTAATGCCAGCTGCACATTACATCCACCTTGTATGCCCAAGGCGCGGATGATTTTTAGGGAAGCATTCCTCAGCATTTGATATTCACGGTCTGAAAGAGTTTGTGACGGCGCTACCACTATGGAATCTCCGGTGTGGATGCCCACAGGATCGATATTTTCCATATTGCAAACCACTATAGCGTTGTCATTTGCATCTCGCATCACCTCATATTCTATTTCCTTAAAACCTGCGATGGATCTCTCAATTAAACATTGAGTAACAGGAGAATATTTTAAGCCCAGTTCTGCAATTTCTCTAAGTTCCGTTTCTTCATTGGCAATACCACCGCCTGTTCCGCCCATAGTAAAGGCAGGGCGAACAATCACCGGATAGCCAATTTCTTTGGCAAAATTCAGTGCGCCTTCTACGGTGTTTACGATGTCAGATTCCGGTACGGGTTCATTCAGTTCTCGCATTAGTTCACGGAATAAATCGCGATCTTCCGCTTGGTTGATTGCATCTAATTTGGTCCCTAAAACCTCGACATTATATTCTTCTAAAATACCAGATTTCTGAAGTTCAACAGCCATATTTAATCCCGTTTGCCCTCCCAAAGTAGGAAGCAGCGCATCCGGACGCTCTTTGCGTATAATTTGGCTGACAAATTGAAGCGAAATCGGCTCGATATAAACCTTGTCTGCGATTTCCACATCGGTCATAATAGTGGCCGGATTAGAGTTGATTAAAATCACACGATATCCTTCTTCCTTTAGAGAAAGACAAGCCTGAGTGCCAGAATAATCAAATTCTGCAGCCTGACCAATGACGATGGGCCCAGAGCCAATTACTAAAATGGATTTTATATCTGTTCTTTTCATAGGTTTCTATTTGGAAGACAAGAATTGAAATTCAAGTCTTTTTACTTTATTAAATTACTATTTACAACAATCTTTCTGACTTGTTCTTCAAAATAATAAGCTATATCAAAATTATCTGTAGCTTGATTTTCTAAAACTATAACGCTGATTTTATTTTTTGGGTAATAAAGATTTACCGCTGTAAAACCAGCAGTCGGCATAAATCCCGTGTGACCATATTCCACTAAATTTTCTTTATCATTAATTCTTAATCCATAACCATACCCAATTTCTTTTTCACTGAATAGTGTGTGAATATTGGTGATAGAATAATGAATCATTTTTTGGTAAGTTTCTCGCTTTAAAATTTTACCATTGTGTAGTGCGAAATTCCATTTGGCTAAATCAGGCGCAGAAACAGTTAGATTACATCCAGGGAAATATTCTGGTTTAAGTGGAAAATCCGTGACTAGACTTCTACCTTTTTCCTGCGATATAAAATAACTATTTACCGTTGGAAACTTTTCTTTGGGATAAAAACTTTTATTCATTTTTAAATTTGAAAACAGATTATTCACCAAATTTTCATATTTATTACCTGTAATATTTTCCAAAATCTGTCCCAAAAGCGCATAACCAATGTTTGAATATTTAAATTGAGTTCCTGGTTCAAATAATAAATTTTCTTTAAGTTCCCAAGAATCAATTCCCGACGAATTATTTAATAAATGATGAACTTTCACTTTGGAAGCCCAAGAGTAATTAAAGTTGTTTAAATATCTACTAATAGGAGAATTGAGGTCAATTTTTCCTTTTTCAAATTCCAATAATATTAAAGTTGCTGTCACTTGTTTTGCAATTGACATCGAAGAAAATTGATGGTTGATTTTTAAAGGAATTTTTTTGGCTTCGTCAGAGAATCCATGAGTTTTTTGATAAATATTTTTTCCTTTTTCAGAAATTAAAACGACACCACTAAAATTCCTTGGCTTATTAACAACAACCAAACTGTCGATTTTTTCAAAAGTTGATTTGTTTTCTAAAACTTTGGATGCGGAACAACTTGCCATGAAAAATGATAGGATGATAAAAAAAGTATTTATTAATATTTTATTTATATATTTTGACTTTATGAATTGTATGTAAGTAAATATTTTATCCTTCAATGAGATGGATTCATTCTTAAAATCCTCGGTATAAACCGTGATTTCAAAACCTTTAGCCATGATTTTATCTTTAATTAATTTCTTGGGCATCCTTTTTAAACCGTTACTCTCTTAAACTCCATCATCATATCAATAAACTCATCAAACAAATAAGCCGCATCTTCCGGGCCCGGACTCGCTTCCGGATGATACTGCACGCTGAAACAAGGATGAATTTTATGGCGTACGCCTTCATTGGTACCATCGTTTAAAGCGATGTGGGTTTCTTCAAGATCAGTGTTTTTCAAACTTTCCTGATCTACGGCGTACCCGTGATTTTGTGAAGTAATTGCCACTTTATTTGTTTTTACATCTTTCACAGGATGATTACTTCCTCGATGCCCGAATTTCATTTTAAAGGTCTTCGCGCCACAAGCCAAAGAAATCAACTGATGCCCCAAACAAATTCCAAAAACTGGAATTTTTCCCAAAATGCCTCGTATCATATCCTGGGCATGAGGTACATCCACTGGATCACCAGGGCCATTGGAAAGCATTACACCATCAGGATTAATTAATAATATATCATCTGCTGAGGTATTTTCAGAGACTACTATTACATCACAGTCCCTTTGATTAAGTTCCCGAAGAATTCCATTTTTAGAACCAAAATCAACCAAAACCACCTTATATCCTCTTCCAGGGCTAGCATAACTACCTTTAGTGGATACGCTAAAAACTTGATTGGCAGGAAAAGAAAATTCTTTAAGCTCTCTTATTATAGTAGGTACATCTGCATTTGCATCCACAATTTTACCTTTCACTACGCCACGGTTACGGATCAGCCTTGTTAATCTTCTTGTGTCCACACCCATTAATCCACTGATGTTTTTTCGTTTGAAAAACTCATCTACAGACATTTGGCTTCTAAAATTAGACGGAAGATCACAAATTTCTTTCACTATGAGGCCTTTAATGGCAGGCTCTATAGATTCGTAATCATCACGATTTATTCCATAATTACCGATGAGTGGATAGGTCATACATACGATTTGTCCGAAGTATGAAGGGTCTGAAATAAGTTCTTGGTAACCAGTCATCCCAGTATTAAATACTACTTCACCCGACGTATCATGTGCTGCACCGAAACCTTCGCCAAGAAATACTTCGCCAGTTTCTAGTATAAGTTTTTTTCTATTCTGTATCATTTTAAAATGTACTCAGTGTACTCAAAATTTTTATTTATTTGATTTTTATTAATCTAATTTAGTTTGTCCATCTTACAATGTAGTTTGTACAAAGCCAAAACCTTTCTCCTCCAGTGCATTCTTTAGAATTGCCATCCGTGCAAAGACACCATTTTGCATTTGTTTAAATATTCGCGAGCGTGCACACTCTACAAGATCGCTGTCTATCTCCACTCCGCGGTTAATAGGCGCTGGATGCATAATTATGGCATCTTTTTTCATAACTCTTTCTCGTTCTTTCGTCAGTCCGTAATCTTTATGATAAGCTTCATTTGACAATTTCATTTCGTCGCCATGGCGCTCATGCTGTATGCGTAAGAGCATAAGGACATCTACTTCCTGGATTAATTCGTCTATCGATAAGTAAATTCCATCTGTAGACATATTCTCATCAAACCATTCCCTTGGCCCTGAAAAATATACATGAGCTCCTAATTTTTTTAGCGCTTCGGCATTAGATCTGGCAACCCGGCTATGCTTTACATCGCCTAAAATACCTACTTTCAGACCTTCAAAATTTCCAAATTCCTGGCGTATAGTCATCAAATCCAGTAGACACTGTGAAGGGTGGTTTCCGGTGCCGTCTCCGCCATTAATAATGGGTATAGTGAGGTCTCTTAACTCTTCATAATACTTTTCCTGCTTGTGGCGAATCACAACAATATTAACACCTAATGACTCAAGAGTTTTAACTGTATCGTAAAGAGATTCTCCCTTATTAACAGAACTTGAAGTCACATCAAAAGGTACCACATTCAGTCCTAAATGGCGTTCAGCGATGTCAAAACTTGTTTTAGTACGCGTACTGTCTTCGAAAAAAAGATTGGCTGCGAAAACTTCTCCCTTAACTCTAGCCGAAATTCCATTTGAAAATTCATCTGCTACATCTAAAAGTGAAATTATCTTCTCATTACTAAGATCTGAAATAGTAAGCATTTATTTTAAGATTTTAGTTTTATACATAAAAAAAAACGAAACCAAATGGCTTCGCTTAAATGAAAACATGATTCAACGGCAAGTGCCGTGATATGAAGTACACTTAATATAAATCTCTTTTTCATTAAATGCAAAGATATAAATACTTTAAGAATATTGTAAACATAAAGAGTTAAGTAGGAAACCAAATACTTTGCTAGATTAATATATCTTTGCTAAAATGATATAGTTATGGTTGAAAAGTGTCCTAAATGTTTAAATAATAGCATAGTAAAGAGTGGTATAATTGAAAAAAAACAAAGATTTAAATGCAAAGACTGCAACTATTATTTCACTGTAAAAAAACTGGGTAAGCAAATCGATGATTACATCGTCACTAAAGCGCTACAGCTTTATCTAGAAGGACTTAGCTATCGGGAGATTGAACGAATTATTGGGGTTTCAAATGTCACCATTTCTTCATGGATTCGTAAATACAATATTAAAAGGCCCCCTCACTCAAGTTTTCATCCCGTTTATAAAGTATTTAAACAGAATGAATTAATTGAATTCATGAGTATTGAGGAAAATCTTAAAGGATCTGGATTAATTATTACTGAGTTTGGAGACAAATACATTATGATAAAATGGGAAAGGTTTAAACAATAATTTTAGCAATATATATCAAATTAGCAATTTTATATATACAATTTTTTCAGTAGGATTTTTAGGTTCACTTTAGTTTCAGCAAAAAACTAATTAACCATCCATGAAAAAACTGACGATCCTGATAAATATTCTCGCTTTAGCGTGTTTTTCAATTCCTATAACTGCGCAGAATACACCTTCCAATGAGGAATTACTAAAGCGAATCGAAAAATTAGAAGCTGAGAAATCTAAACCTAAAGATTGGGATGTAACATTTTACGGTTGGGTTCGTACAGAATACAGTTACGACAGTAGACAATCGGCATATGCAAGAGAATATCAATTAAATCTATTTCCCCTTGATAAAAAATTAGACGCCAATGGGAATGATATTAATGCTGCGGATGCAAGCAATTATCTCGCGATAACCACGCGCATAGGGACTAAAATTAAAGGACCAGATGTTTGGGGTGCGAAAGCCAGCGCATTGATAGAAGGTGATTTTTTCGGTAATACTGAACTCAACAAATCCTCTGCAGGTAGTGGTAGCATGGGACTTCTTAGGCTGCGCCACGCCTTAGCAACGCTCGATTGGGGTAAAACCGTACTTACTTTCGGGCAAACATGGTATCCTTCTTTTATACCAGAAGTATATCCTGGTGTTGCCAATTTTAATACAGGTATTATGTTCAACCCTTTTGGTTGGGCAGGCCAAGTAAAATTGACCCAAAAACTAACTCCAGAGCTCGCACTAAGTCTTGTAGCCTATAAAGATCGAGAATTTCAATCCGCCAATGCAGCTGGATCTTCCGTTAATTCTGCGACCTTCAATTCTCCCATGCCAACGCTACACGCTCAGCTTCAATATAAACACAATAATATTCTTGTGGGCGCTGGTGCCGAATACCAAAACATAAAACCTGTAATCGAGTCAAATGGATTGGCTTCTACACAAACTGTAAATAGTTCCACTTTTCTAGCTTATTTCAAATATACTAATACGAATTTCATTGCTAAAATGTATGGTATTACAGGTGGAAATCTGCACCATCTGGTAATGTTAGGAAGTTTCGCTGGCTATACCCAACCTAATGGTCAGGAAGCCTATAAACCTATAAAAACTTCAGCAGTTTGGATGGATCTTGCGAGTGCAAACCCCAAAATTGCACCAGGTTTATTTGTTGGCTATACAAAAAACGACGGTACTGAAAGCGGATATAAAACCTTATATACTCGTGGAATAGCTGGTACACGAGTGATTGGAGATATATGGCGGGCTTCTGCAAGGGTGGAATTTAAACAAAACAAATTCAATATCGCTCCCGAGATTGAATACACTACTGCAAAATGGGGCGATGTAAACACCGATGGTAAAGCGGGCAACAATACCAGTAGGGTAAGCAATTTCCGCGGGATGGTGCGTGTGATGTATTCCTTTTAAGGCGTCATAGAAATTGAAAATCTACTATTCTATAATTTTTTATAACCAATCTTATTCTTCCACTAAAACTTTTAACTAAATCCTAATTACTATACAATGAATAACGACAACAACAACCTGGATCCCGTGGATCCTGTAATGGACGAGCGAACAAAAAACCGCACGATCTGGAGTGTGATAATGGCCTCCTCTCTTGGCACATTAATCGAGTGGTATGATTTTTTTATCTTCGGTAGCCTTGCGGTGGTACTCTCTACCAAGTTTTTCCCATCGGACAATCCTACAGCAGCATTCCTTTCAACGCTTGCAACATTTGCGGCGGGATTTGTGGTAAGGCCTTTCGGAGCGCTGTTTTTTGGTCGCCTTGGCGACATTGTAGGAAGAAAGTATACTTTCCTCGTAACGCTTTTAATCATGGGCTTTTCTACATTTTTAATAGGTTGTGTTCCTGGATATGAGACTATAGGATTTATGGCACCTGTTCTAGTTTTGATACTAAGGTTGCTTCAAGGTCTAGCTTTAGGCGGCGAATATGGTGGGGCGGCTACCTATGTTGCGGAATATGCTCAACCACACCGCCGCGGTTATTGGACATCCTGGATACAGACTACTGCTACAGCAGGTCTCTTCGTATCACTAGCAGTAATCCTTATAACTAAAAACACTCTATCTAAGGAAGACTTTTCAGACTGGGGATGGAGAATTCCTTTTTGGATCTCAATTATTATGGTAGGAGTTTCTTATGTTATCAGACGGAATATGAAGGAATCTCCACTTTTTGCAGCAGCAAAAAAAGAAGGTAAAACATCCTCCAACCCATTAAAAGAATCATTTGGGAACAAATACAATTTCAAATTCGTACTTCTTGCTCTCTTCGGCGCTGTTATGGGACAGGGAGTGGTATGGTATACTGGCCAATTTTATGCAATGAGTTTTTTGCAGAAAGTAATGAATGTAGAATCAGCTCAGGTAGATACGATAATGGCAGTAGCGCTGTTTCTGGGTACTCCCCTATTTATCCTATTTGGATGGCTGTCAGACAAAGTTGGAAGAAAGTCCATCATATTATTAGGTATGCTTTTGGCAATATTAGCCTATCGTCCTATATACCGCATGATGTATCATTCGGTAAACTTGGCTGAAAAAACAGTGGTTAAAGGCAGCGAAATAATGAAAAGAACCGCCAAAGTGCACGACAAAATCACAACAGACAGCTTGGTTACTTTTCATATTGAAAAAACCTTTACTGACGGAACTTCCCTTAAAAAGGATTCAATAGTTCATTGGGCGCCTACTGGACCAGTAATGAAGGACGGAAAACCTGAAGCGGCAAAAATGGATATCGCTGTTACTGTGGATAGCGACACCCGCTGGAAACTTATCGCACTGCTATTCGTTCAGCTTGTGTTCGTCACGATGGTATATGGCCCTATCGCAGCCTTCCTTGTGGAAATGTTCCCAGTGCGTATCCGCTATACTTCAATGTCCCTGCCATACCATATTGGAAACGGTATATTCGGTGGACTTCTTCCTGCAGTAGCTACCTATTTGGTTACCAACGCTAAAGATAACGGACATGCAGAATGGTTTTTACAAGGACTTTGGTATCCAATTATCGTTGCTGCAGTATCTCTCGTCATTGGATTCTTTTACCTAAATGGTAAGGACCGAAATGTGGAAGATTGAAATTAATCACTATATTTTATAAACTTTAAAAATTAATCATGGACGGAATAAAAAAATTACTGGGTATCATTTGGCTAATATTGGCAATTGTAGTCTTGTATTACGGATTGACAGTATTTGGAATCCCTAAATTAGGCTCGGAAAAACAAGATGATATTGTATTCGGTAGTATCATTGTCTTTATCTTATTGCCCATTATCGTGGGCGGCTTGGGCATCTTTGGATGGTACGCGCTGAAGGGCGAATATTCTAAAGATAAGTTGTAACTTACTTTTAGATTAACGACAGGCAGCAAGAACCCATTTTGCTGCCTGTTTTTCTTAAAAGCAATGTTTATTTAATATTAATGTAATGCGTAACCCTATATACCATGAATTATTATTAAATTTAAAAAAGATAAAGTAAATAATTAGGGTAAGGATAAATATGAAGAAGCGGCACCAACAAAAACTTGTAATTCTTAGCATATTACTATTTGTTCTATGTAATGCGCCTATTTTGCTACTTATGAATGATAAACATTGCTCTATTGGGCTTCCAATGATTTACATCTATTTATTTGTGCTTTGGCTAGGTTCTATCGTAGCATCTTTTCTTGTTTTTAAAAAATTCAGTGAGTAGCGCGTTACTTTTTGCATTGGTCATCCTCTATCTGGGGCTTTTATTTATCGTCGCTTATATAGCGGAGAAAAGTAAAAGTGCAGCCTGGGCAAATAATCCATATATCTACTCGCTTTCTCTAGCGGTATATTGTTCTGCATGGACATACTATGGTAGTATAGGAGTGGCTTCCAATGAAGGTTTGGAGTACCTAGCTGTTTATATTGGTCCTATGATTATAATGCCCGCTTGGATATTTATTATGACCAAAATCGTGCGCATTGCAAGGGTAAACCGAATTAGCAGTATTGCAGATTTCATATCACTTCGTTACGGGAACAGCCGCATTCTTGGCGCACTTACGGCCTTGGTATGCATCCTTGCGATAGTTCCTTATATTGGGTTGCAGATCAAAGCGGTATCTGAAACCTATCATTTGCTGACGAAAACAGCAACTTCAAAAAATATACTTTTTGATAGTGCTACATACATTGTGCTCATTATAGCACTATTTTCTTCCTACTTCGGTACACGATATGTGGATGCCTCGGAGAAACGCCTCGGAATTATATCTGCAGTTGCCATGGAGAGTATGTTAAAATTACTATTTTTCTTGCTTCTTGGGTTCTTTGTAGTATATGGAGTTTTTGATGGGTTTACGGATATATATACTAAGGCCTCGCAGATGCCCGATTTTGCTAAAAAAAACAGAATAAATGGTACTGATGGCGGTATGAACTGGCTACTTCTCTGCTTACTTTCAATGACTTCCATGTTTTTGTTACCACGTCAATTTCATGCCTCGGTGGTAGAAAACCGAAAAGAAAAGCATATCCACACTGCTATCTGGGTGTTTCCTCTTTACTTACTTCTTATCAATATTTTCGTATTTCCTATTGCTTGGGGCGGGCGCATCCTTTTTGCAGGGCAAGAAGTAAATCCGGAATTTTATTCGATTTTGATTCCACAAAAATTTGGCGCCAAGGTAATTTCTGCAATGGTATTTCTTGGTGGCCTCAGTGCGTCAGTTTCGATGATTATTTTATCAAGCATTTCTCTATCTGTTATGTTATCAAACAATATAATAATTCCATACGGCTGGCTAGATCGACTTAAGATTAAAAATGATAAGGATAACAATACCACAATCATAACAATACGGAAAATCAGTATTTTCATTTTAATTCTTCTTGCATTTGTATTTTATAAACATTTTATTTCTGGAGTAACGCTTTTTTCGGTTGGAATGGTAGCTTTCGTACTAATATCCCAACTTGCACCTTCATTTTTTGGTGCCATATTTTGGAGACGCGGGACCTTAACTGGAAGCTTTGTAGGAATTTTGGCAGGTGTTATAATTTGTTATCTGTTGTTAATACTGCCTATTTATCTTAAAATAGATATGGATTATTTTACTATTTTAAAAATTCCTTATTTATCTTCGATTGCAAATGCCTTTTTTTGGTCCATAACTGTAAATGCTGGATTATTTTGCATTATATCTATTAGTAAAACAGCGAGTTACCGTGAGCGAAATTATGCTGAAATTTTCGTGGATATTGATAGATATATCCGTAACCATGAGAATGCCTATATCTGGAAGGGTACTGCCTATATAACAGATATTGAAAAAATTCTGGTTAAATTTTTAGGCAAAACAAAAACCAATCAGGCAATGCGGATTTTTAATTTAAAATACAATATATCCAATGAGACCACCACTGCCGACGCACGATTTATCAAATTTTCAGAAAATCTGCTTAGTGGAAGAATTGGGACCGCATCTGCGCGCATTCTTATTGAAAGTGTTACCAAAGAAGATAAAATATCGCTGCCAGAGGTTCTGAAAATTCTGGAAGAGTCGCGCGAGAATATCACGATGAACAAACACCTCACCGAGCAGTCACAGCAACTCCAGAAAATTTCAAATGAATTAAGAACAGCAAACGAGGCACTCATTATTAAGGATCAGCAAAAGGACGATTTTTTAGATTCTGTAGCACATGAACTGCGCACGCCTATCACCGCGATACGTGCTACCGGAGAACTACTTAGCGACAGCGATGACATGCCAGATGAACTTAAAAAAGAATTCCTGAACAACATTATTTCAGAATCTGACAGGCTGGCCGAGATCATCAACGATATTCTTTTTCTTGACAAGCTGGAATCTGGAACGGTAAATCTTAATTTAAATAGTAATAACATCTCCGAAACTTACATTAAAGCCCTGAAACCACTTTCTTATTTATTTGATAAAAAAGGTATTTCGATAGAAATTATAGGGTCTGAAAGCTTAGCCAAATCCGAATACGACGAGACTAGAATGATACAGGTTTTCCAAAATATTCTTGGAAATGCCTTAAAATTTACGCCTGATAAAGGTAAAATACTTACGATATTCAAACAGGCAGAGGAAAGTATTCGCATTTCCGTGTATAATTCAGGTAGCATTATTCCTGAGGAAGATTTAGATTATGTTTTCGAGAAATTTTATCAAAGCAAAAACCAGAATATTCGTAAACCTATGGGCACCGGCCTAGGACTGGCCATCAGCAAAAAAATAATACTTGCACACGGTGGGAACATCTCGGTACAAAACAAAGTCGGCGGCGTAGAAATGACATTAGTGCTGCCGCTGAAACAATTTTTAGTAACAAAGGAAACATCAGCATGAAAAAAATACTGATCGCTGACGATGAATATAAGATCGTTATGACGCTGGAATATGCATTCCGAAAGGCAGGATATGGAGTTTTTATCGCTAGGGACGGCTCCGAAGTACTTGAAATCATAAAAACTGAAATACCAAACCTTATCCTGCTAGATATCATGATGCCTAATGTGGACGGCTATACTACACTCGCTGAGATCAAAAAAAACCCTCAACATAAGGATATCAAAATCATTTTCCTCTCGGCAAAAACTGGCGAGGAAAACATAAAAAAAGGTCTCGAAGCAGGCGCCGACGATTATGTAACCAAACCCTACTCAATTAAAAAGCTTCAGGAAAAAGTGGCCGACCTACTCCAATCTTCATCTTCTAATAATACATTACCATGAACACTAAGACATCAGACGAAATGTTCCGCGAAAGCATTGAAAATAAAGAACACTTTTGGGCTGAGCAGGCCAAGGAAATCCATTGGTTTGAGTTCCCTAAAAACATTCTTTCAAATGATGCAAACGACTACCCGCAATGGTTTTGTGACGGTAAATTAAATATGTCCTACCTATGTATTGACTATCACATTGAGATGGGCCATGGTAACCAAATTGCAGTTATTTATGATTCTCCAGTAACTGGTAAGGTAGAAAAATATACCTTTTTCCAACTGAAAGAAGAGGTTTCTAAATTAGCAGGTGGTCTGAAATCACTTGGTCTTAGTAAGGGCGACACCGCTGTAATCTATATGCCGATGATTCCGCAAACGCTTTTTGCAATGCTTGCCTGCGCAAGAATTGGCGTAATCCACAATGTTGTTTTCGGAGGATTTGCCCCACACGAACTTGTGGTAAGGATTGACGATTGCAAACCTAAAGTGATGATAACTGCCACGGCGGGTGTGGAAATAGCCAAACGCATCCCCTACCTACCCCTAGTGGAAAAAGCAATTGAACTTGCTATTGACCGTGTACCGAATATAATTGTGTATAACCGTAATCTCGTAGAAAATAAACACGAATTCTTTGAAGGAACCATTGACTATCAAGAGTTGGTAAGCCAATCCGAACCAGCAGATTATGTACTTGTTGAAAGTACGCACCCACTTTACTTGCTCTATACTTCCGGTACAACGGGCAAACCAAAAGGGGTGCAGCGTGATACTGGCGGACACGCAGTGGCATTGAAATTTTCAATGAAATACCACTACGGCATCGAACCTGGTGAAACCTTCTGGGCGGCATCGGATTTTGGGTGGGCAGTAGGGCACTCTTACATGGTTTACGGGCCACTAATCAACCGAAATACGACAATCGTTTTTGAAGGAAAGCCCGTGATGACACCTGATGCCGGAACATTTTGGCGCGTAATTTCCGATCATGAGGTAAATGCAATGTTTACGGCGCCAACGGCAATCCGCGCGATTAAAAAAGAAGATCCAGACGGCCAATTGGTAAAGAAATATGACCTTTCAAGTCTTAAAAAGCAATTCCTGGCTGGCGAAAGGTGCGATGTCGCCACCCTTGATTGGTTTAGCGTGCATATCAGAGTACCCGCAATCGATCATTGGTGGCAGACCGAATCAGGATCTCCCATGTTGGGTCTGCTCACACATTTTGAAAATTATCAAATCAAAAGAGCCTCTGCAGGAAAACCAATCCCTGGATATAATACTAAGATTTTTGATGAAAATGGGTATGAGCTTGGCCCGCATCATGAAGGTTTCCTTGTTATTAAATTGCCTCTCGCACCAGGGGCGCTAATGGGCCTGTATAACGATTTCTCTAGATTCCAGAGCAGCTATCTGTCTCAGTTTCCAGGTTATTATTTCTCTGGAGACGGTGCCATTCAAGATGAAGATGGCTATATATTTATTACTGGCCGTGTAGATGATGTTATTAATGTTGCTGGACACCGATTGTCGACTTCCGAAATGGAGGAAGTGGTTGCCTCCAACCCGAGTGTTGCGGAATGTGCGGTGGTGGGCATTGAAGATGCTCTAAAAGGGCAGATTCCACTTGCTTTGGTTATTTTAAAAGCAGGTGTGAACAAGGATCAAAATGAAATCGAGAAAGAAATAGTAGCGATGGTTCGAGATAAGATTGGTGCAGTAGCATCTCTTAAGGATGTTTTGGTTGTTAATCGCTTGCCAAAAACTCGGTCTGGGAAAATTCTTCGAAAACTGATCCGTAATATGATAGACGGCAAAGAGTTTCAAATGCCATCCACCATTGATGATGAAAGCATTGTTACAGAACTTCAAGAAAAATTCAATACACTAAGAAGATAATATGCTAATGTCTGCCTGTTTTATATAATAATTATACAATATAAATAGGTAAATAACCATAATATCTTATACATTTTGCAATTAACAATCAAATAAAATACCATTAAAAATCCTTATAATTATTTAATGTTTAAGGAAATAAGCTTTTATAATTTAAATTTTAAGTGAGCATCCTTAAACATATAAGAATAATATAAGGTTTTAATACATATAAACTAAGTAATACCAATTAATCAATTCATAAAATGAGCAATCAAATAAAAAACTTACCAGAGTATTTTAAACAATATCGTAAATCGATCAAAAATCCAAAGAAATTTTGGGATAAAATCGCAGAAGAAGATTTTGTATGGTATCAAAGATGGTCTAAAGTTGTAGATTTTGATATGGAAGAGGCCAATATAAAGTGGTTTAAAAACGCTAAACTTAATATTACCAAAAACTGTATAGACCGACACCTATCAGAACGGGGCGAAAAAACAGCGATCATTTTTGAACCCAATGACCCAAAAGAAACTGCACAGCATATCTCCTACAAAGACTTGCTCGAACGCGTCTGCAAGATGGCGAATGTACTGCGCGACCTGGGTGTGGATAAAGGTGACCGCGTTTGTATTTACCTTCCCATGATTCCCGAACTGGCAATTTCTATGCTGGCTTGTGCGAGATTGGGCGCAGTGCATTCGGTAATTTTTGCAGGATTTTCTTCCTCAGCGGTTGCCTCACGCGTTAACGATTGTGAGGCCAAGCTGATTATTTGTTCCGATGGAAGTTACCGGGGGAATAAAGCCATTGACTTGAAAAGCATCATCGATGAAGCCGCGGAAAAATGCCCAACCGTGGAAAAAGTTTTGGTGGTAAAACGAACCGGTGGCGAGGTAAAAATGAAAGAAGATCGCGACCTCTGGCTCGACCCCCTCTACCAAAAGGCTTCAACAGATTTTGTAAGCAGAATCATGGATGCAGAAGACCCCCTATTTATTCTTTATACGTCCGGATCCACTGGTAAACCAAAGGGCATGCTCCACACCTGCGCTGGGTACATGGTTTATACAGGTTATACTTTTAAAAATGTGTTCGATTATCGCGAAAATGATATTTACTGGTGCACCGCCGATATCGGCTGGATCACCGGACACTCTTATATTCTTTATGGCCCACTCGCCAACGGGGCCACGACGGTAATATTTGAAGGCGTACCCACTTACCCAGAACCAAACCGTTTTTGGGAAGTAATTGAAAAACATAAAGTAACACAATTTTACACTGCGCCTACGGCAATACGGTCTTTAGCAAAAGAAAATTCAAATTGGGTAGATAAACATGACCTATCGAGCCTACGCGTGATCGGATCCGTGGGCGAGCCTATTAACGACGAGGCGTGGCATTGGTACAACGACCATGTTGGCAAGAAAAAATGCCCAATTGTGGACACGTGGTGGCAGACTGAGACCGGCGGAATAATGATCTCGCCGATACCATTTGTGACTCCAACCAAACCAACCTACGCCACGCTGCCAATGCCGGGAATACAACCCGTGTTGATGGATGATAAACGCAACGAAATCACTGGGAACCAAGTAGATGGAAATCTGTGCATACGCTTTCCTTGGCCCGGCATAGCGCGCACAATCTGGGGAGATCATCAACGTTATAAAGAAACCTACTTTAGCGCATTTCCAGGGAAATATTTTACCGGAGATGGTGCCCTGCGCGACGAGGTGGGCTATTACCGCATCACAGGACGGGTGGACGATATCATCATTGTTTCTGGGCATAACCTCGGGACTGCCCCCATAGAAGATAGTATAAATCAGCATCCGGCAGTGGCAGAATCGGCGATTGTAGGATACCTGCACGATATTAAGGGCAATGCACTATACGGCTATGTAATTCTAAAGGATTCAGGAGAAACACGTGATCGAGAGAATTTGAAAAAAGAAATCAACCAACTCATAGCTGATACTATGGGACCAATAGCGAAGCTGGATAAAATTCAATTTGTTTCTGCCCTACCAAAGACACGTTCGGGAAAAATTATGCGAAGAATTTTAAGAAAAATTGCGGAGGGAGATTTTAATAATTTCGGGGACACTTCCACATTACTTAATCCTGACATTGTAGAGGAAATAAAGAATGATAAAATTTAGAACTTTAATTCTTCAAGCTATTATATATTTTAAACCTAGTCCATATTCCTTACCTTCGTAATAAAGAGGCACCATGAGCTATGATATAGCACAAGAAAATAAAGAGATTTTAGCACGGTACAAGGATCTAATTACTACCAGCTATCGAATTTTAGATGAGGATCAAAATAAATTAATTCGCAAAGCCTTTGATATGGCGCTGGATGCCCATAAAAATCAACGGCGAAAATCTGGTGAACCCTATATTTACCATCCTATCGAAGTGGCAAAAATTGTCGCTAAAGAAATTGGTTTGGGAGCAACATCCATAGCTTGTGCGCTATTACACGATGTAATTGAAGATTCTGAATATACATATGAGGATATACAAAAGGCATTTGGAGATAAAATAGCGTATATCGTAAATAGTCTCACCAAAATATCGGTGATGAACCATCAGAACATAAGCGTTCAATCTGAAAATTACAGAAAATTACTTCTGACACTATCAGATGATTTCCGAGTTATTCTTATAAAGATCGCCGATAGACTTCACAATATGCGTACTCTGGGAAGTATGCCTTTAGAAAAGCAAAAAAAGATAGCAGCCGAAACCTCGTATATTTATGCACCACTCGCTCATCGTTTAGGATTTTATAGCATAAAATCTGAGTTAGAAGATTTATCCTTAAAGTTCATTAACCCAGAGATTTACTTTGATATTGAAAAAAAATTAGCAGATGCAAAGGAAATTCGAGAACAATATTTAAAAGAAATATCAGAAGCCATCCGCACCCATTTGGAAGAAGAAGATTTTGAATTTCAAATTAAAGCTAGGGCGAAAGCTATTTCCAGCATTTATAGAAAAATGCTGAAACAAAGCGTTTCTTTTGAAGAGGTGTATGACAATTATGCTATTCGAATTATATATACTTGTGAGGACAAGGATGAAAAATTTATTGCATGGAAAATTTATAGTATCATTACTAGCCTCTTCCATAGCAATCCCAGCCGAATGCGAGACTGGATTTCTCAACCAAGGAGTACAGGATATGAATCTCTTCACCTCACTATCTTAGGCCCTGACAAAAAATGGATTGAAGTTCAAATTCGTTCTGAAAGAATGAATGAAATTGCAGAAAAAGGCGTAGCGGCTCACTACAAATACAAAGAAGATTTTAGGAAAAATACTGACGATAGTAATTTTGAACAATGGATTCGGCAAATTCGGGAGGTCTTAGAAAATCAACAAGATTTTAGCACTTCTGAACTTTTGGATAATATTAAACTGAATTTATATCAAAAAGAAGTTTTTGTATTTACTCCAAAAGGGGAAATAAAAATCCTACCCAAGGGAAGTACAGCATTGGATTTTGCTTTTTCCGTACACTCAGATCTGGGACTTCGTTGCTTAGGTGCTAAAGTGAATGGAAAATTAGTGCCTATTTCACATCAATTAAAAAATGGAGATCAGATTGAAATTTTAAGTTCTAAAAATCAACGTCCGAAACAAGATTGGCTGGAATTTGTAAATACTTCCAAAGCGAGAAATAAAATAAAGGCCGTTCTAAATACGCAAAAGAATGCGCATACTGAAGAAGGCAAAGAAATTATGCTCCGTAAATTACGGCATGCTAAGATACCTTCTTCAGAAAAAGATATTCATAAACTTCAAAAATATTTAGGATACGATAATGTACAGGAAATGTACCTGGCTTTTCGGGAAGGTAAAATACCAAACACTTCCCTACGCAGATTCATAGAAAACAAAAATATTTTTACCACATTTTTGTCTAAGTTTAAAACTGGGTTGCCAAAACCTATTATTGATCTTCAACAAAAAAATAAAACCAGCGATCTTATAGTTTTTGGTAAAAACGAAGAAAAGCTTCCTTATAAAATGGCAAAATGCTGCACCGTAGTACCTGGAGATCCCATTTTCGGATTTTTGACAATAAATGAAGGGATAAAAATTCATCACGACGCTTGTGTAAATGCTATGAACCTGCGTGCGCAATATGCTCATCGTGTTATGCCTGCAAAATGGGCAGATTCTGCAGAATTTAAAAATCGAGTTAAGATTGTAATCGAAGGATTGGATAGAATAGGTCTTTTAAATGATGTTTCCCAAATAATTTCGCGTGGAATGGGCATCAATATTATCAGTATGAATTTTTCTGCAGATGATGGGATCTTTTTTGGAGAAATCAACTTAGAAGTACATAATAAACCCCAATTGGATGAGACTATTCAGCAATTAAAACAAACTCCCAATGTATTAAAGGTCCGCCGAATCTAGATTTAAATCATCCTCTTGACTATGCCAAATGCGGTTTAGCCTCCTATTTTTAATAGCAATATTTAATTCATTTCCTAGTAATATCAATACAATATTAACATTAGTCCAGATCATGAATAACAAAATAGTACCCACGGAGCCGTACAAGACATTATAACTTGCAAAATTTGATACATATACAGCAAATCCATAAGTAAGAAGGATAAATAATATAGTGGTGAATATCGCTCCAGGGACAGCTTCTACCCAGCGAACCATCTTTAAACATCCTATCCAATACAATATGGATAATAGAAGAAAATAGACCACTGGAAAGGATAAGAAACCAATGATTTTTGAGAGATTGGTAGCAAACCAATCCAACTCATGTAAAGGTTTATATAATTTTATAACCACTTCAGAATAATATATTCCGAAGAGCATCAGAATAATTAAAACGATAAACATAGTACTAAGGAAAAGTGCAAAAGAAAACTCTTTTAAAAATGGGCGTTTCAGGCCGGTATGCACGTTAAAACCATTAATTAAGGAAAACATTCCATTAGTCCCAAATAACAAAGCAAGTGCAAGAGTCCAAGAAGAGATCCGTTCTATGTTTGGGAGTAAAAAATTCTCCAAATAGGCTGATACATCTGGAAGAATATGAGAAGGTAAAATTTTAGCCAAAAAAATATTAAGGATATAAAATTTAAAATCCTCATAATGAGGCAGATAAGGAAGAACAGACAGCGTGAAGAGCAAAAACGGAAAAAGACTGATAAAAAAACTCCAGCTAATACTTGCTGCAGTTCGCATTATTTGATTTTGAAATAATCCACCTACATAGACCTTCACAAAATCCCGCAATTCTAAGTTAGACCACCAATGTAAGGACTGTGGAATTATATTTTTTGCCCTTTGAGACCGTATATTTGAGGATAATTTTCCCATTCTTACCTCGCAAAATACTTAAAGTAAATGAGAATACAATTAATCTGGGTAGGAAAAACCTCCAGGATAGAAATAAGCCAACTTATACAATATTATGAAACGCGACTTCCAAAAATATGGAATTTTGAAATTTCTGAAGTCCCCGATATTAAAAATGCCGCCTCAATGCCTATAGAAAAATTAAAAATTGAGGAAGGTAAAAGTGTTATGCAAAAGATACCCAAAAATCATCTAATTATTTCTCTGGATGAACATGGGAAGGAGTATACCAGTCTTACATTTTCCCAATTTATAGAATCTAAATTTCAGGAATCCATACCTGGAATCTCCTTTATTATCGGAGGTGCTTGGGGATTTTCAGATCAAGTAAAAGGCATTTGTTCTCATAGCATTTCTTTGTCTAAAATGACCTTTACCCATCAAATGGTTCGTTTATTTTTTATAGAACAGCTGTACCGTGCGGCACAAATTCAACAAGGAAAACCTTATCACAACCCTTAACTTGTTTTTTTATAGGCTTTTTTAAAACAATAAATCATACTCAAAGCAATCCCAGCACCAGCTAAACCTCCCACTATAACATCTCCTGGATAATGTACGCCTAAATAAACCCTACTATAGGCTACTAAAATCCACCAAAATATAAGTAGTAAACCAAAAAAAATAGGAAGTTTTTTATATGTAGATAAAATTCCATAGATAAACATGGCAACGAATGCACTATTACTGCTATGAGCCGAATAAAATCCATAGGTACCACCTCCTTTAACTTTCCTCATCTTTCCCTCTAGTTCCGGAGTATTACAAGGCCTTAACCGCAATCCTGATTCTTTAAAGAGCCCAGCTAATTGATCTGAAATTGCTACTCCTATTATTCCAAATATCAAAGCATATACTACACCTTTCCATCCAAGAATTCTTTTAATAAGAAATATAAAAAACACATACAAGGGAATCCAAATCCACTTTTCTGAAACTAATATCCAAAATGTATCGTAAGATTTTGATCCTAAATTGTTCAAAATCAAAAATAAATCTCTATCGCATTTTAAAAGTGCCTCCATTATTTATCGAGAAACAGAGCCGGTGTAATCCGGATCTTCATGGGGAGGAATACTATTTTCTGTTTTTTCTTTCAATTCTTCTTCTCTTCTGGAAGCGGCAATTTTATTTTGCTGAGCATCCAGTTCTACATATTTTATTTTTTCAATTTCCTTTTTTATTTCAGCCACTGGATCACCGGTTTCTTTGAAAATCTCTGTCTTTAATTCATCTACTGCACCGCGCATTTTTCTCACCCCTTGCCCTAAATCTCGAGCAATGGACGGTAACTTATCTGGTCCAAAAAAAATTACGATAAGCGCAATAATGATAAATAGTTCGCCAAAACTGATGTCTCCCATACTGCAAATTTACTTAAAAAAACATCCACCGGATTTTGGTGGATGTTATACAAATTTATGCCTTAGCCAATTTTTTCTTTCCTACTTCTGGTTCAGTAGGCACGGCACTTCCTTTTTTCCTTGATAACTTCAATAAATCATATGCAATTGCGGATGAGATAAATATGGAAGAATATGTACCAAATGCAATACCCAAGAATAGAGCAAACATAAAGCCTCTCAAATTTTCCCCACCAAAAATAAAGATAGCGGTAATAACTAATAAAGTAGTGAATGAGGTGTTAAAGGTTCTACCAAGTGTACTGCTTATAGAATCATCAAAAAGTCCAGACAAGATGATATTTTTCTTTTCACGAAGATATTCCCGTATTCTATCAAATACAATAACAGTATCATTAATAGAATAACCTAAGACTGTGAGGATAGCAGCGATGAAATCTTGGTTTACCTCCATATTAAACGGTAAAAATCTGTGGAAGAAGGAATATACACCAAGGATTATAATAGCATCATGAAATAGCCCCACTACAGCACCTACAGAGAATTCCCATCTTCTAAATCGTACCAAAATATAAATAAAAATTCCTCCTAAAGCAGCCAGAACAGCCCAAGTTCCTCCTTCAGCAATATCATCTGCTACTGTAGGACCTACTTTTGTACTGCTCATTATACCAAGACCATTTTTTGCACCACTTTTAAAGTTGCTAAGATTAGAATTGGCTGGTAAATAAGGCTTTAAACCCTCAAATAGTTTCTGCTCTACTTTTTGGTCAGCAGCTAGACTTTCATCATTAATTAAATAATCTGTGGTAACCTGTATTTGATCACTTGTACCAAAAGTTTTCGTTTCTACCGAAGAATTTTTGCCGTCTTGTGTTCTAAATAATGGTTCCAATATGGCCTTTACAGTATTTGCGTCTACAGTTTTATTTAATTTAACAATATAGGATCGCCCACCCGTAAAATCAATACCAAATTTAAAACTATTAGTCGCTATAGAAAAAATACTAAGAGCTGTTAAAATAGCAGAAAGTACATAGGCAAATTTTCTTTTTTTAATGAAACCAATCCACGTATTTCTAAATAGATTTTTAGTAGGAGGAGTCCAAACACTTAAAGTTTTTCCTTTATTTAATCGATTAAATATCATTACTCTGGAAAGTAATACTGAAGTAAAGAATGTCATTACAATACCTATCATTAGAGTTACTGCAAAACCTTGGATAGGACCAGTACCAAAAACCCATAACACTATGGCTGTAAGTAATGTGGTGGTGTGACCATCTATAATTGCGGATAAAGCATGCTTAAATCCGTCTTTATATGCCTCCCGTATTCCTTTACCTTTAAATATTTCCTCTTTGGTTCGTTCATAAATAATAACATTAGTATCTACGGCCATTGCCATTGAAAGTACTATACCCGCAATACCAGGAAGTGTGAGAGTAGCATCAAAGCTATCCATAATACCGAAAATATAAAATAGATTTATAATCATCGCAATTACAGCAAATACTCCTGCACCTCCATAATAGAAAATAATATAAGCTACAATGAGTGCAAAGGCAATCAAGAATGAGTACATACCAGCATTTATAGATTCCTTACCAAGTGAAGGACCTACTACATCTGCCTGAACGATTTTTGCTCCAGCGGGCAATTTACCTGCAGCCAAAACATTGACTAAATCCTGAGCCTCATCTTGAGAAAAATTTCCAGTAATACGAGTTTGTCCATTTGGGATAGGCTCGTTCACGTTTGGGGCACTATAAACCCTTTCATCTAAAGTTACAGCTACTGGTTTACCTTGATTTTTTTCAGTCATTGTTTTCCAGTCTCTCGCTCCTTGAGAATCCATTTGCATTTCTACCACAGGAAGGCCCAGATTATCAAATCCTACTCGCGATTCTTTTACTGCACCATCTACAGGTGCCTTTTTTGCTGCATTTCCACGGATTGCATACAGCACCAATGCATTTGGCATGTTATCCTCTGGTTTATACCCATACATAAGTTGGGCATATTTTAGATTTGCAGGGCGTAAATCTTGTGCTAATTTTGATTTCAATACCTTATTTACTACCGCAGTATCAGATAAGCTTATGGTAGCTATTCCAGCACCAAAACTGGGATTTTTCTTTAATATTGCTAACAGATTAGTGCCTTTAGGAATGCCAATGCTATCTGCTTTTAGGCTTGCTACAGATGCTAATTGCTGAAAATAAGGTTCAAATTCGTTGGCCAAATGAACCTCCCAAAATTGAAGTTTTGCCGAAGTCTGCAGAATCTTTTTCACTCGGTCTACATCAGTAATCCCCGGCATTTCTACCAAAATTCTTCCTGTACCCGGAACTCTCTTTACATTCGGCTGGGTAACTCCCAGTTTATCTATTCTTGCACGGATAACGGTATAAGCAGTAGCTATACTCGCATTAATTTTATCTTTTATTATAGCTTTTACTTGCTCGTTTGTGCTATTATATTTTATTTCTGGAAGACTTTTTTGTCCAAAAATGTCTGCATCTGCTAGTTTAATATTTGTACCAGCTGCTTTATTTTCAGCATCAAATTGTTGAAAAAAAGTATCGATATAACTTGCAGAACTATTGCGCATAGCAGCATCAGTCCTGTCTAACACTTTTATGAGAAAAGGATTTGTAGAATTGTTAGTAAGATTGGAAATAAGATCTCTTTGGTTAATTTCCAATAAAACATTAATACCCCCTTTTAAATCCAGCCCTAATTTCATCTCTTGCTCTTTCGCTTTAGAATAATACATTTTAGTATATCCTAAATTAAGAGTATCCTTAGATAGTTTTTCCAATTCTTTTTGATACTTCGCTGCATTGCCACCGGCAAATTCACGAGCTTGTTTCTCCTTGGAGGAGGCATACCATGTAGGGAATAGCTCTGATACACAGATAATTCCTAAGATGATAGCTATTACGGTAATAAATCCTTTCCCTTGCATAAAGTGCTGAAATTTTAATCGGCAAATATAAGTAATAATATAGAGGGTTAATTTTAAACTGTAACCTTTTTACTTTTTCTCCGTATATATAGATAGGAACCCTACCAAATAATATAGCACATGAGACAATTAAAAATAACAAAGCAGGTAACCAATAGAGAAACAGCTTCCCTAGATAAATACCTACAAGAAATAGGAAAAGTAGACCTTATTACCGCAGATGAAGAGGTAGATTTAGCGCAAAAAATCCGTGCTGGTGATCGTGTAGCATTAGAAAAATTAATTAAAGCTAATTTACGTTTCGTAGTATCTGTTTCAAAACAATATCAAAATCAAGGACTTTCCTTACCGGATTTAATTAATGAAGGAAATCTTGGTTTAATGAAAGCCGCCAAAAGATATGATGAAACTAGAGGTTTTAAATTTATTTCTTATGCGGTTTGGTGGATTCGTCAATCCATATTGCAAGCACTTGCAGAGCAATCGCGTATTGTAAGATTACCTTTAAATAAAATAGGATCTATTAATAAAATTAATAAAGCCTATGCTCAGCTGGAGCAGGAAAATGAGCGTCCGCCATCCCCTGAGGAACTGGCTGAAGTTTTAGATATGACTCCTGAGGACATTAAGGAATCGATGAAAAACAGCGGTAGACACCTTTCCATGGATGCCCCTTTAGTAGAAGGTGAGGATTCAAATTTATATGATGTATTACGTTCTGGTGAATCTCCAAGTCCTGATAAAGAATTAATGCTGGAATCATTGCAAATTGAAATTGAGCGAGCTTTAAGTACTCTTACGGATAGAGAAGCAGATTTAGTTCGACTTTATTTTGGATTAAATGGTAAACATCCAATGACTTTAGAAGAAATAGGAGAAACATTTGATCTAACTAGAGAGCGTGTTCGTCAAATAAAAGAAAAGGCGATAAAAAGACTCAAGCATAACACCCGCAGTAAAATTTTAAAGTCTTATCTAGGAAAATAAGCTCTTTTTAAAATATGTATCTTTAAAGCAAAGTTTAAAAACTTTGCTATTTTTATGTAATTTCAAAGTATGATAGATAAAACTGTAAAAAATGTAACTGAAGCTTGTGCTGATATCTTGGATGGAATGACCATTATGCTTGGAGGTTTTGGACTTTGCGGGATACCAGAAAATTGCATTGCCGAACTGGTAACGAAAGGAATAAAAAATCTTACCTGTATATCCAATAATGCTGGTGTGGACGATTTTGGACTGGGTCTACTGTTAAAAAATAATCAAATAAAAAAAATGATTGCTTCGTATGTAGGAGAGAATGCAGAATTTGAAAGGCAACTACTATCGGGTGAATTGGATGTAGAACTTATTCCCCAAGGTACCCTTGCGACACGATGCATGGCCGCAGGCTATGGTATGCCAGCATTTTTTACGCCTGCTGGAGTAGGAACAGAAGTTGCCGAAGGAAAAGAAAGTAGATCTTTTAATGGTAAAGAATATCTACTAGAACATGCCTTTGATGCGGATTTCGCTATTGTAAAGGCACAAAAAGGAGATACTGCCGGGAACTTAGTATTTAATTTAACTGCAAGAAATTTCAATCCGCTTATGGCGATGGCAGGTAAAATTACCATTGCAGAGGTAGAAGAATTAGTACCAGCAGGAGAAATCCATCCGGATGAAATCCATACACCGGGTATCTACGTCCATAGAATTTTCCAAGGTGAAAAGTATGAGAAAAGAATAGAACAACTTACCTTACAAAAAGCATAATATGGCTTTATCTAAAGAACAGATTGCACAGCGCATCGCAAAAGAAATACAACATAATTCTTATGTTAACTTAGGTATAGGTATTCCTACGCTTGTTGCTAATTATATACCGAGTGGAATAAATGTAGAATTACAATCAGAAAATGGACTACTCGGCATGGGACCTTTTCCAAAAAATGGCGAACAAAATCCTGACCTTATTAACGCTGGAAAACAGACAATTACCACGCTCCCTGGTTCTGCTATATTTGATTCTGCTATAAGCTTTGGAATGATTCGAGCCCAAAAAGTAGATCTTACCATTTTAGGAGCGATGGAAGTTTCGGAAAACGGAGATATTGCCAACTGGAAGATTCCAGGAAAAATGGTGAAAGGCATGGGTGGAGCGATGGATCTAGTAGCATCGGCAAAGAATATCATTGTAGCTATGCAACAAGTAAACAAACATGGAGAAAGTAAACTTTTACAAAAATGCAACCTACCTCTAACTGGAATTAAATGCATTAAAAAAGTGGTCACAGAACTCGGTGTGTATGAAATTAAAAATGGCGCATTTCATTGTATTGAAAGAGCTCCAGGAGTGAGCATTGAGGATATAAAAAATGCTACTCAAGGTAAACTTGTAATCGATCATAATGTTCCTGAAATGGAACCGGTTTGATAGATATTATCAATTGAACTTAAGATTTTAATAGTTAAAATCTTTATATATTTGTAACAATAAAAATTTAAACTTATGTCCATAGTAGGTAAAAAATTCCCAAACATGTCCATAGACGCTATGTCTGAAATGGGTGAAAACTTAAAGATTAACATTTTTGAGGAGGCTACAACGAATCAACAAAAAATCTTATTATTTTGGTATCCAAAGGATTTTACTTTCGTATGTCCTACGGAGTTACATGCATTCCAAGAGGCTTTACCAGAATTTGAAAAAAGAAATACCAAGATTATAGGGGCTTCTTGTGATACCAACGAAGTACATTTTGCATGGCTGAATACTTCTAAAGATAATGGTGGTATTGAAGGTGTTTCCTATCCTATTTTGGCTGATACCCATAGACAATTAGCAAATGCGTTAGGAATTGTAGAACAAGATTTTGAATATGATGAAGACGGAAACGAAATATTTAGTGGTTCCAATGTAACTTTCCGTGCTACTTATTTAATTGATGAAGAAGGTAAAGTATTCCATGAAGGCGTAAATGATATGCCCCTAGGTAGAAATGTGAGTGATTTTATAAGAATGATAGATGCTTACACTCATGTACAAAAACACGGTGAAGTATGCCCAGCAAACTGGGAGGAAGGAAAAGATGCAATGAGCGCAAATAGAAAGAGTACAGCAGAATATTTAGCAAAACATTAAAAGTATGTTCGTAGAGTTAAGTGAAGATAATCTTGATAAACTCCTAGAGGAGAACAGTAAAGTTGCTGTGCAATATGGCGCTGGATGGTGTGGCAATTGTCGTATTATGAAGCCTAAATTCAAAAGAGCAGCGACAAACAACGAGGATATTACTTTCATTTATGCAGATGCAGAAAAGTTTCCCGACAGCCGAAAATTTGCTACGGTGGATAATCTTCCCACATTTGCTGTTTTTCAAGACGGGAAATTAATTGAGCAGATGCAAGGAAATAAGGCTGAAGCTTTAGATGAACTTATTGAAAAAATTAAATAAATGAAACTACCAATCATACGGCAATTGGTACAAAACCAAAGTCGCGAAAATCTAGAAGCTACACTGGAAGTTTTGGAATCTTTTACAAATTTCCGAGGTGTAAAAGATGAGGAAATGAACGTTATTGGTGAGTTTATTACCAATATTTGCGGAGCATTAGAAGTAGAAAATAATATTAAAAATGGTGTTTCCGAAAAAGACGCACTTAATTCCTTTTCTCAAAAGGTTATGGGATGTATAGATCGGTAATTTTTAGGATTAAATTTAAAGTCCGTTGTATTCTTTACAACGGATTTTTTTGTTCCCATCATACATATCCGAGTTAAATAAAATCCTTAAATTTGTTACTATGAAGCATACTTTTGAAATGCCCAATGCTCTTCAGGATGTGTCAGAATTCCATGAAACTTTTGATGCCCCTATTCTTTCCGAAGCGCAAATTCCAAGTGAGGAAAGATGCAAGCTTAGAATTAATTTATTACAAGAAGAACTGGATGAATTATCCGAAGCTATCTCCCAAAAAAATGTAGTAGAAGTAGCAGATGCACTATGTGACCTTCAGTATGTACTTTCCGGAGCCGTATTGGAATTTGGATTGGGAGATAAATTTGCAGAATTATTTAAAGAAATTCAACGCAGTAATATGTCTAAAGTATGCCAAAATTTAGATATTGCGGAGAAAACTATTCGCCATTATTTTGACAAAGATGGTATAGAATCCTTTGCTGAAGAAACTAATCATGGCTTTATAGTTCGTAGAAAAAACGACCATAAAATATTAAAATCAGTAGAATATAGCCCTGCTGACTTACAATCTATTTTACAAAAATCTTAATGAAATCACAACAAGTTATGATAATGTATCGCATTTTATTTATTTTCATTTTAGGTTTTGGGATCCAATCCTGTTCTACCAATACTGTAGTAATGAATCGCGAAGTAGACACGCTGGAAGAAGGTAAAATGTTACTAGGAAATCAAAGCTTATCTCAATTCCAAAAAGAACCCTACTCTACTTGGTACAATCAAGAAAAAGAAAGTTTTACCCCAAATGCAGAACTTATCGCTTCATTAAAAAAAGAAAAACTTAATTCTTTTTCTATTACTGTATTTTTAGGTACTTGGTGCTCAGATAGTCACAGGGAGTTTCCAAGATTGGTTAAAATTTTAGAAGCCTCTCAATATCCAATGGATAAACTTGCCATTATTGGAGTAAACAGAAAAAAAGAAACTCCAAGTGGTGATGAAACTTTTTATGCCATTCATAGAGTGCCAACCATCATTATTAAAAAATATGGAAAAGAAGTTGGAAGAATCATAGAGACTCCTAGGAGCGGAAGTCTTGAAAAAGATATTTTACAGATTATTTCCCAATCCAATACTTCTCTAAAAACTTTGTTCTAGATGAGAAAAATACTCATAGGAATTTTACTAGGTCTATTACTTGCTGGCATAGTATATTTTTTAGTATCAAAAGGTAAAAACTCTGGCGAGACGAAAACTTCAGAAACCTACCTTATTACCAATCAAATAAAAAATTTGAATAAAATGGTTGTGGTAGAGCAAGATTTTAGTTTTATGGAAAAAACTAAATATTCGTATAAGGTTTTAGGTAACGAGGTTTCTAATTCTTCCCTTTTAACCATTACTAATACTAAAACTCAACTTTCATATGACCTTTCGCAGATGAAATATGAATTGGATACGGTAAACAAAAAATTAACCTTTACACAACTGCCTTCGCCTCAATTTCAAATCATACCTAGCGTAGAGATCGCAGGAGTGGATGATTCTTTTATTAATAGAATTAAAGAAGAAGATATTAAAAGTGTCACAGAATCTGCTAAAAAAAATGCAATTGCTAAAGTAGAAAACAATAAGCCACAACTGCTTCAGCGTGGCTCAGCACAATTAGAACATAATCTTAATGGAATTTTTGTATTAGCCAGAAATTTAGGTTACCAAATAGAATATCCAAAACAAACGATAAAACCTTAATATGAATACTCCAGAAAAAGAGTTGCAACAACACCAAAATCAAGATTTCCAGAATATTCCCCAAACTCCGGGTAAGCCAGCAGATAAAGATCCTCAATTAGAAGCAGAAAAAATAAAAGATATCTCCGAAGAACACGAAACTGGTAAAACGGATAACACTGCAGATCATTCCTAATTTGTTGAATATTTACTTTTTTATATTTAATTTATTCCCATTTAAGGACTGCTGAAATGTATTTCTCAGCAGTTTTTCTTATTATTTTTGCACCATAACACTATTATGATTAAAATTACGCTTCCAGATGGCTCTATACGTGAATTTCAAGAAGGAATCACTCCATTAGAGGTCGCAAAAAATATATCTGAGGGTTTAGCACGAAATGTGATATCAGCCTCTATTAACGGAGTTCAGCGAGAATTATCTACTCCTATTACTGCGGATGCTAATCTTACATTATATACTTGGAATGATGATCTAGGTAAAAAAGCTTTTTGGCATTCTTCTGCACACCTTTTGGCCCAAGCTATTCTACAAAAGTATCCAAATGCTAAGCTAACTATTGGCCCACCCATTGAAAAAGGCTTTTACTATGATGTAGATTTTGGTGATGAAACTTTTCAAGAAAAAGACTTTGCAGAAATAGAAAAAATAATGCTGGAAAACGCAAAAAAAGCGAGCGAATTCCACCTCTATCCAGTTTCAAAAAATGAAGCTTTAGAGACTTTTAAAGGAAATGAATTTAAAATTGAATTGATACAAAATCTTGCTGATGGAGAGATTACTTTCTGTAAACATGAAGATTTTGTTGATCTTTGCCGCGGTGGACATATCCCTCATACAGGCTTAGTAAAAGCTGTAAAAGTGAACTCAGCAGCCGGTGCGTACTGGAGAGGCAATGAAAAAAATCCACAGCTTACAAGAGTGTATGGTATTTCATTCCCAAAACAAAAAGACCTTACAGAATATCTTGAATGGCTGGAGGAAACAAAAAAAAGAGACCACAGAAAACTTGGTAAGGAGCTGGAACTTTTTGCCTTTAGTGAAAATGTAGGAGCTGGCCTACCCCTATGGTTGCCTAAAGGAACTACTTTGCGAAAAAAGCTTGAAAATTTCCTAACAGAAGCACAAAAGAAAGCTGGGTATGAATTTGTAATGTCTCCACACATAGGGAATGTGGATCTCTATAAAAAATCGGGACATTACGATAAATATGGTGAAGATAGTTTCCAAACCATAAAAACTCCCCACGCAGGAGAAGAATTTATGCTGAAACCCATGAATTGTCCTCACCATTGTGAAATATATAAAGTAAAACAATGGTCTTACAAAGATTTACCTGCACGCTACGCCGAATTTGGCACTGTATATCGGTACGAAAAAAGTGGGGAATTGCACGGTCTTACCAGAGTACGAGGATTCACTCAAGATGATGCTCACATTTTCTGCACACCTGATCAGCTGCTACCTGAATTTGAAAAAGTAATTGATCTGGTTATGTATGTTTTCAAGAACCTGGGATTTGAAGATTTTGTAGCTCAAATATCTTTACGCGATCCAGATAATAAGGAAAAATACATAGGTTCTGACGAAAATTGGGAAAAAGCCGAATCAGCAATTATCACTGCAGCGAAAAATAAATCGCTAAATACTGTGGTAGAATATGGAGAAGCAGCATTCTATGGTCCCAAACTAGATTTTATGGTAAATGATGCTTTAGGTAGAAAATGGCAACTGGGTACTATTCAGGTGGATTATAATCTTCCAGAACGCTTTGAACTTACATACACAGGAGCTGATAACGAAAAACACCGGCCCGTAATGATTCACCGAGCACCATTTGGAAGTATGGAACGGTTTATCGCTATTTTATTGGAAAATACAGCAGGTGACCTGCCTCTATGGCTTTCACCAGTCCCAGTAATTTTATTACCAATTTCAGAAAAAAGTATGGAATACGCTGAAATAGTAAAAACTCAACTTGATAGCGCTGGAATATCCTCTAAAATAGATGGACGAAATGAAAAAGCTGGACGAAAAATCCGGGATGCAGAAATGGAAAAAATTCCTTACATGCTCATTTTAGGAGAAAAAGAAGCTCAAGAGAATAGCGTAAGCATCAGAAAACATAAATCAGGAGATCTGGGAGGCATGTCATTACAAGCTTTTATTAGTCAATTTTTAAATGAATCAAAACCTGAATTTACATTTTAATTTAATTATATTTACCGAACCAAAATTTTACAGCTATAGCACAGAAGTTTAGATCCCGGCAACCCATGCGCCGGCCAAAGCAGGAAGACCTGCACCAAATCAATGAAAAAATACAAAGCGGGGAATTGCGCCTAGTAGGCGATAATGTAGGCGAGCAGGGCATATACCCTACTACCAAAGCTCTTGCTTTAGCCAAGGAGCAGGAATTAGATCTTGTTGTAATATCCGAAAAAGCTGAACCACCTATCGCAAGAATCCTTGATTATAAAAAGTTTCTTTACGAACAAAAAAAGAAAACAAAGGAGCTTAAGGCGAAACAAATCAAGGTAGTTGTTAAAGAAATTAGATTCGGACCTCAGACAGATGATCATGATTATGAATTTAAGAAAAAACACGCAGAAAAATTTTTAGAAGAAGGTTCTAAATTAAAAGCCTATGTCTTTTTTAAAGGTAGATCGATAGTATTTAAAGATCAAGGTGAAATTCTTTTATTAAAACTTGCGCAGGAATTGGAAGATGTAGGTAAAGTAGACCAACTTCCACAACTTGAAGGGAAAAGAATGATTATGATGATGAGCCCTAAAAAATCACAAAAAGCATAAAATTAGATACCTCCGTTTGGAGGTTTTTTTATTTGTTATTCCAAAAGCGTTGAACATCAACCTTATCACTAATTGGCTGCTTGTCATACATTAATTCTATCAATTTTTTGGAATAATAAAACGAGTTAAATACTCCTCTAGCTCCCATTCCATTCAATATATAAGCGTTGGAAATTTCGGGATGTGAACC
>JAGLAZ010000012.1:0-10913 GCA_018260565.1 Flavobacteriaceae bacterium | reverse complement strand
ATAGGTTGCCTATCTACAGTGGTAGCCCGAAATCCAAAATCGCAAATTACTTCAACAGGTTCTGGTATAGAAAGTTTTTTTAAATGCTGAAACAACTCTTCCTTGCTTTCTATATTTATTGATTCTGAGGTGTCAATTCGATCATAAGTTCCTCCATAATAAAATTGGCCATTCATTTTTTGAAATAAAAAGAACTTATTTTTAAGGATGTAGGGCAAAGCTAATTCTTGCCTAAATTGAAAATTTAAAAAATGCCCTTTGTTAGGACGAATGTTTACCCATTTAAAAAATGGATTATTTTGAACTCCAATACCTTCACAGAAAACAATGTTCTCAAATAAAATTGAATTACAAGAATTAGTTTTAAAATTGATGTCTTCATAAATTATTTTTTTTGAATCCCAACAATTATGTGTTATAAAGTAATTTTTCCAAACCTTTAGATATTCATTTACCAAAAACCTACCTGATGTTTCTACCAATCCAAAACCAGATTTTGACTCTATATTACTTTCATGATATATATTTGGATCTAAAAATGGAGATAAAATAGCTGATTTTTGTTGCCAGGAATTAACTTCATTTTCATCGTGAAATATTCTCGCAACCTTCTTATCTTCAAAAAATATGCTCCCAAATATTAGTTCAAGTGCCTTAATATCTCTACATAAGGAAAACCACATATCATGAGCATCCTGAATAGGATTAAATCGTTTTAATATGACAGGATTTACGATTCCAGCTGATTTTGAAGTTGCAGTATTATCCATCTCTCCAAGAATATGAAAAGATTTACCTCCTTGTATACATCGTAAAGCTAGTGCCAAACCTGCATATCCAGCACCTACTATTAGAATATCAACTTTTTTCATAACAAAAAGCCTGAGAAAATCTCAGGCTTTATTTTATATAGTATTATAATTTTAATAATTCCACAAATCGTTTTCCATCGCTATAATAGCATCTTTTATTCTATTGCTCTCTTCTATTTGCCCCTCTGCGTCGGATGGTATATAATCTTTTATAAGACCTTTACCATTACCTAAATCTGATTTATAAGCCACTCCAGAAAACATCCTAGCATTTAGCATGTCATCATAGGAAATCATGGAATTCATGTTAGTAGGGTTGTGAGCAACATTATTTGCTAAAATCTCTCTTACCTTAGGATCATTGTAAAAAATCCAGAAAAGGTCAACCATTTCATTTGCATTAGCAAAATTTTGACCAATGGTAGTGGGATCTTGTCCCATCGCAGCAATACCTAATGGACGGTATTTCATTTCACCATTTCGCTTATCGATAAACCACATACCCATTACTTTTAGGACTTTAACTCGGTCTGTAGTAAGCTTAATAATGTCGGTATATCTTCTTCTCTCCTCTTCAGTAAGTTGCCTTCCAGAATTAAGAATTTCAATAGCTGCATCATCTATTTTCACAGATTGTAATCTCTTTTCTATTGCCTCCTTGCTAAGTTTAGTTTTGAAATCGTCATCATCATAAACCTCAGTAATAGTACCATTTAAAGCTCCCTCTAACAAAACATCATAAAGTGAATTATTTTTTTGAGTCAGACCATCATTACTATAATAAAATGGCTGATTAACAAGATCATTCATATCAATAATCTCCCAAACCATAACACTTTTGGATATATCTTTATCTTCGATATAACCATATTTAAATGGATCTGTTTTAGTACTTACCGTAGTACTGTCTGGTAGTTTTTCACGATTTTCATCCCGTAATCTTCTATACTCTTCTGGAGAATTCGCATTTAGAATATTTTGAGAAAATATAAATCCAGTGCATAATAATGCCGAACCTACTAATAATTTTTTGATATTTCGCATCACACTTATAGGATTTGAATAGTTACGTTAGAGATATTTTTGAGTCTTTGATCACCGATCCCAGTGGCAACGGCCTCAATATCATATACCACAGCATTATCGCCTGGTCTTAGATTTCTTGTTAGTCCGGATACTTCAGAAAGAGAATTCCCTTTCACATATACCCCGGCACGGCCTGGTACGCGGAATTTAAATCCTGTTACATTTATCGTAATTGGGAATTCAAATCCTGGAATATCAGCTTCTACTCTTTGATTAGCCACAGATGTTGCAGGCATTGCTACATCTCCTTTTCCACGAATTTGTCCTTGAGGAGCAGGTAATCCTTTAACACGATAAGTAAACTGTTGAGATATAGATTCACCTCTAGGACCTCTTCCCGATAGAGTCAAGGTTACAGATGTACCAGATGTTGGAGTTACTAACCATTTTCCGGAGTTTCCACTAATATTTACACCTGATCCACTTAAACTTAATTGGGAATTGTCAGCTCCTAATATGTTTCCAGACATTGGATTTGGTAATCCTCTGTATAAGACATTCATTTTATCTGCAGTAAGAATAGCACCAGTTTGCATTTTAACTAACTGCGGACCACTTATTACATTGTATGTATGTGTAAAAGGGAAAGCTGTTTGCTTACCAGAAGCATCAGTTAAAAATATGTTACCAGAGAAGGTTTGCTTTCCAATTGAACCAGTTGGCAATGTTTTGAATCCTTTACCATTTTCTTGGCGATCCACACCGTTAATTTGAATTTTATTGCTATTGGAATAATTAGCCAACATTACGACAGCCTGTGCCGGCTGACCTGCTTGAACATCAGTAGGTGCAGAAACTAAAGCTTCGTATTGGTTAAATTTAATAGTAGCATCTACTTTTTCCTGCAACATTAAAATTAAAGCATTGGACTGCAGGTTTCTAGCCTCCGCTTGAATAATTTCAAGATTAGATAATGAAGCTATTAAAGGTTGATTATAAAATTTATATTGAATCCAACCTCGATTATCTTTCTTCTTATTTGTATCTAAACTACTATTTGCGATATTAATTAATTCTTTTAAAGTAGGATCGGAACCAAACTTCTCATTAATATAAGCTTTAACATTGTTCATCGCCTGTATTAAGGCAGTAGCTTTCTGACTTGGCTTAGTTTCTTCCGCGTTTGTAAAGAAATATTTACTAGAAGCTTCTGTATTATTTAATGCAGGATAGTTATTTGTAATATCTTTTTCCTGCGAATTAAATCCAGCTGCAAGCTTGATATCGTTTTTATTTGTATCAATAGAATTAACTAAAGCATCAATCTTTTCCTTAAGAGCTAAATAATCTTGATAACGAGATAAATAGGTATCAGGAACAGTTTCAGATTTTTGCTTTAGTGTTTTTTCAAAGATATTTTCGTTATTATTTTGAGTCAATACTCTAGATTTGTATAGTGAATCATTAGTGTCACTATAAGATCTTAGTATTTCCTGATCAATCTGCATCGCAAGCATAGCAATGAAAACCAGATACATCAGGTTAATCATTTTCTGCCTCGGCGTTTGTTTTCCTTTAGCCATCCTTTACAATTAAATTTTGCTAAATTAACTAGGCTTTCATAGCGGTAAGCATACCACCATAAACACGATTAAGATTATTCAAGTTTCCAGAAAGACTTTGTAATTCTTGATTAAATTGCTCTGAATATTGTGCAGATTTTTGAAGATCCTCCACATATTTCTTTTTATATTCAGCTTGTTTTTCTTCGTTCTGTAATTGCATAGCATATAGTGCATTAATACTTTCCATATGCGTAGCAGCACGATTCATTTGCTCATTGTATTTTTGAGTACTCGCGCTCACATCCACAGATTTATTAATTTGATCAACAGAATTACTGAAATTATCTAAACCTGTACGCAATCTTTCGAAAAGAGAAACATCAAGTCGTGCTTCCTGTAGCATTTTGTCCAATTTTTCTGATAAACCATTTTCCAATTCTGCTATTTGTGTGTTTAATAAACTATTGCCTTTTACGACTGTAGCATGATTTGGATTTGGGTTTGCTCTTTTATCCAATAGTTCTGGATATACATTTTCCCAAGCATAATTTTCTTCAGACTTTGGAGGGTCAAATGCGAAAATTACAAATATTATTGCCTCAGTAATTAAACCTATAGCAAGGGTAACATTTCCTGTAAATACACCTAGTGAAAAGTGGGTTAATTTAAATAAAGCACCGATAATTACGATTGCAGCACCGATGGAGTATATGAAATTAAACCAAGCGTCTTTCGTTTTAAACATCTTGTATAAGGTTTTTTTTAGTTTTTATTAATTTTATCGTGTAGTGCGGTTCACTTTACGTTTACTAGCTTCTGGAAGTTGCTGTACCGTCCTAAATCCTATATAAGATCTTGCGGAATCTTTTCTTTCCCATTCTCTAGCACCTACCATTAGAGCATATCCTACATCTTTCCAAGAACCACCTCGTACGGATTTTCTAATATCATTATTGGTATTTGATGGATTTAGAGTAGCAGTGTATTGGTAGCTGCTATTATTATAAGGAGAAAGTGTCCATTCTGAAACATTTCCAGCCATATCATAAAGACCGTAGTCATTTTTACTAAACTTCTTAACCGGTGCAGTATAAGTATAGTTGTTAAGTTTAGTATCCTCTATATAACTTCCTCTTTGCGGTTTAAAATTAGCTCTGTAACATCCTCGGTCGTCCATTAAATAAGGACCGCCCCATGGATATGAAGCATTTGTAAGACCACCTCTGGCAGCATATTCCCACTCTGCTTCTGTAGGAAGTCTAAATGATAAAGGAGTAATTTTTTTCTTCTTTAGTCCTTGATTATAATCTGTCTTCAGCTTAGTTCTAAAATCACAATATGCTCTTGCTTGATCCCAAGTAACTCCAACCACTGGATATTCTCTGAAAGCAGGATGCCAAAAATACTGTTCGAACATTGGTTCGTTATAAGCATAACTAAAATCTCTTGCCCAAACCGTAGTATCTGGATAAATAACTAAAGGTGATCCTTCATAATCATAACGAAGTTTTCTAGTATCGATCATTCTCTTACCTCCTGATTCTGAAACTGGAAGGTACATAGACTCTATAACCTCCGTATATTCTACATCAGGATAATCTTTTGTATTCCAATGTAAAGGAACATCCCAATTTAATCTTCCGGTTTTATATCCACCTTTCTCAGAACCTTGGGCCTCCAAATATTCTTCATACGGAGATAGTTGATCCCCTTCTGCTACAGCAAGATATGCATAATCACCAATGCTACCACCTCTTCCAGATGTATCATCACCTTCACCTGCTACTTCAGCTAACTGTGTACGTGTGACAGAATCTCGGACGTAATTAATAAACATCCTATATTCTGCATTAGTAGTTTCTGCTTCATCCATAAAAAATGAAGATACAGTTACTGTTTTTAATGGTGCACGGGATGGTGTGTTCGTAAAATCTTGATCTGCGAGCCCCATAACGAAATCTCCACCGGGGATGGTTACCATTCCATAGGGCCTTTCAGCTATGAAAGTTTTGGATTTTTGATTCGGAACCAGTTCTCCTTTGCGACCAGGTTTTCCTGCAGTGCTTTTTCTAGAACAACTGCCTATAACGGCTGCAGAAAGAACAAAAATGAGCGCTTTTTTCATTCGTGGCTAATAATTTGAGTGTAAATATATATAAAATTTTAAGAAAATAATCTTAAAATAAAGATTTTGATAGTTATTTTCCCTATTCTACGGTAACAGATTTCGCTAGATTTCTTGGCTGGTCTACATTTGCCCCACGTATCAATGCTATATGATAAGCTAAAAACTGAAGAGGTATTGCAGCTAAAATTGGCGAGAACGCTTCATTAACCATTGGTATTTCAATGCTATAATCAGCTTGTGATCTTACTTGAGTATCTGTAGGATTCACTACAGCAATCACTCTACCCTTTCTTGCTTTAATTTCTTGTACATTACTTACCACTTTGTCATAATGCCCCACTTTTGGCGCAATTATAACGATAGGCATATTTTCATCTATTAAGGCAATAGGCCCATGTTTCATTTCAGCAGCTGGATACCCTTCTGCATGAATGTAACTAATTTCTTTTAATTTTAAAGCTCCTTCTAAAGCAGATGGGAAATTAAATCCTCTACCTAGATACAAAAAGTTTGTCGTATGAGCAAATTCCTTAGCTATTACTTTACAAATTTCATGAGTATTTTCTAATACCTCCTGAACCTTCTTCGGAATAGCATCCAATTCTGTAATAAGCTCCATAAACTGCGCATTCGATAAGGAGCCATTATGTTTACCTAATTTAAGAGCTATCAAAGATAATATCGTGAGTTGTGCTGTAAATGCTTTAGTGGAAGCAACACCTATTTCTGGACCTGCATGGGTATAGGAACCGGCATCAGTTATACGTGCTATACTGGAATCTACGACATTGCATATTCCATAGACAAATGCACCTTTCTCTTTGGCCAATTTTATAGCAGCCATAGTGTCTGCCGTTTCACCTGATTGACTAATGGCGATAACGATGTCCTTATTCGTGATAATAGGATTTCTATATCGAAATTCTGATGCATATTCTACTTCTACGGGAATACGGGCAAATTCTTCAATCAAATATTCGCCTATTAAGCCAGCGTGCCAAGATGTTCCGCAGGCAATAATAATAATTCTTTCTGCTTTGGAAAATCTTTCTAAATGATCCCAAATTCCAGCCATTTTAATCGTCTCTTCCTTTACTAGAAGTCTTCCACGCAATGTATCATGGATTGATTTAGGCTGTTCGAAAATTTCCTTTAGCATAAAATGCTCGTACCCTCCTTTTTCTATTTGTTCAAGACTTAATTTTAATTCTTGAATAGCGGGCTGTACAGGTTCATTTTGTGTTATTGTCCGTATTTCTATTCCATCCTTTAAACTGATATGTGCAATATGCCCTTCTTCCAAGTAAAGTGCATCTTTAGTAAACTCTACAAACGGAGAAGCATCAGATGCTATGAAAAACTCGTCTTTACCTATACCCACAGCTAGAGGAGATCCTAACCGAGCAACTACAAATTCACCTTTATGATCCTGATGCATAACGCAAATAGCATAGGCTCCGTAAACTTCGTTTAATGCATATCGAACGCAGGATACGAAATCTAAATCAGCTTGAGATTCTTCAAAATATTGAATTAAATTTACTAATACTTCCGTATCGGTCTCTGATTTAAAAGTAAATCCTTTTTCTATCAAAAGTATTTTTATAGAATCATAATTCTCTATAATCCCATTATGTACTAAGGCTATCTTTCCATTATTAGAAACATGTGGATGGGAATTCGCATCACTTGGAACTCCATGTGTTGCCCAGCGCGTATGCCCCATTCCCGTATTTCCTGAATATTCTGAAGATTGACTGATAGCAAGTAAATCCTCAACCTTACCTTTGGTTTTAGCTACATTATGTTTACCATCCTTATTTTCAATGACAATACCGGCACTGTCATAGCCCCGGTATTCCAATCTTTTTAAACCATTAATAACAACATTATAGGCATTTCTATAACCAGTATATCCTACTATCCCGCACATATATTATATTCTATTAAAAAATGATTAGGTAAATTATTTCTTACCATAAATTATTTGAAGCTGAGCACTCTTAGGATTATCAGAACTTGTACCTATTAAGACTACTTGGTTAGGTGTAAAATGTCTGTTATTATAGTCTTGGGCATTTGGTAATTCTGTACCTAAATTACTAAAACCACTCAAATAATTAGTATTGCTATTTGTCTTATAATCTCCCACATTTATAATTAATTCTTGAAGTGGAATATTTTTTTCTACTGCATTTTTGATTGATTGCGTAAGTGTGATTTCATATTTGGAAGCAACATTTTGCTTAAATCGATCACTTACCTTTACAAAATCAAACAATGGATTGCTTGATAGTACCAATTGGTCAGTTAGATAAGCATTAGAACCTGATAGCCGAACTAGCAATCCGGATGGTTTTTCCCAAGGAAAATTCCATGAACTTAGATCTGAGTTAAATACCAGTTTTGCCGAAATAATTGCATTATTTTCATCTTTAACTTTTTGTCTCAATTGGGAAATAACAGTTTCTGGAACCTTTACCCCCATTCCAGGTCCACCAAGACCTTGCAAATATATTTTTGCGTCTCCAGAATTGGTGTTTCCCTGCCCAGCTAACCAGCCTGCGGGTCTTTGATACTCTACTTGAGAAAACATAACATTATATGAATTCGCCATATCAAAATTTAATACTTGAGGGGTAGTTACAGCTTGATTATTGACTGTTTCTGTACGATGATAGTACATTTTTAATTCTATATTCTCAGGTTTAAATTTAAGGATACTACCAGAAGCATTAGAGACCGATACATGAAGGCCACGTAAATAGCGGATAAACAATGCTGCATCCTGCATTTCAGACTTAGGACCTAGTACAATTTTATTTTTAAAATAGTCTGAATTAAGCCTTATCCTGAAAGATGGGTCATATTTAAGTATGCTCGTATTATCACTTTTTTTCGTAAGGTCTAAAGAGGATACATAACCTGAAAAATAAGATTCACCCACAGTCTGCCCAAGTAATGGTGACTTTGAACTTAAAATTTCGCTTGATGTACCACCTAAGAATTCAGTGACTTCTTCTACCTTAAAAGTCATAGGAGAGTTTGTACTACCATTCCCACCAAAAAACTTAACAGGATATGTGTTCACTACTTTTTTAGCGGGTACATTTCCCTCAGGATAGATATAATCATCCTTTATAGTTTCTACTTTTTTATTTCCATCATAAGGGAATCTAAATGCCATTACTACAGAATCTACCGTACTGGACGTTCCGAAATTAGGTGGATATTCAGGAAGGCGAACTTGTGAAACATAAGATACCTTTTGAGTTCCAAAAACCGGATTCTGATTTACGCCTATTGCAGCTGAATCATTTTTTATAATATCTGTACGAAGGACATCATTATTATTGATATTATAAGCAATAATAGGATAGGAAGTGCCAACTTCTACGGCAGCATCCCCTGTAAAAAGATTTTCCCCCAGTCCATCTGGTTCCGGTTCACAAGATACTGTTAAGCCTACGATAGCCACAAAACACATCTTAAGAAAGGATGTTGAATTTTTATGTAACATGAATGTTTTATTAATTATATAACTCTTCCAAATCTTCTATCGATTTCTGTTCCAGAATTTCAATATTGGAGACGGCGAGTTTTTTAAGAAGCGCAGCAGGGGTTTTTTCCATACGCACAACCTGATGAACTAATGGTAATGCTGCGATTTGTAGATCAGTACTTGTCAATTTTTTGCCTGCAATAGGTATGTCCACTTTATCAAACCCGAATTTGCTCGCAGAATCAGAGCCTAATAAAATTTCCTTTTCAGGATAAATACTTAGAATGATTTTCGTATTTTGAAAATATTCATCGTTTTTGTAAAAGGTCTTTAGGTATATAGGGATTAAAGAAGTCATCCATCCATTAAGGTGTATCACATCTGGTACCCAATTTAATTTTTTAATAGTTTCTAAAACACCTCTAGCGAAAAATATAGCGCGCTCATCGTTATCATTAAAATTGGCACCATCCTCGCCAGAATAATAGTATTTTCTCTTAAAATATTCTTCATTATCAATGAAATATACTTGAAGTCTTTCATTAGGAAGTGATGCTACTTTAATAAGAAGAGGCTGGTCTAAATCATTGATAATAATATTCATCCCACTTAACCGTATAACCTCATGTAACTGAAATTTACGTTCACTAATAACGCCAAATCTTGGCATAAAGACCCTTACATCGTTACTTTCAGCATACATTTTTAGCGCCATACTGTGTACCCGCTGTCCCATGACACTGTCCTCTTGATAAGGTGCCAGCTCGGTAGTGACATAGAGTATTTTTTTATTCGGCATAAAGAATTTTGTTTTTAACAAGCCTCAAAGAAACTTATGCAAAAATATGAAATTAATATAACACATTCTAGATATTGAAATTAAATCAAATTCGAATAGTAATTCATATGAAAATAGCACATTTGTATTACGAATACACTTATCATTAAAAAAATCAAATGAAAATTATCCGAACCCAAAAAGATCTTCAACTTTGGAGAGAAAATCTACCAAAAAATATAAGTCTTGGCTTCGTGCCTACTATGGGTGCACTTCATAGAGGGCATTTAAGTCTTATAAAGAGAGCACAAGAAGAAAATGATAAAGTAATTGTATCCATTTTTGTAAATCCTACTCAATTCACACAAAAAGAAGATTTAGAAAAATATCCAAGAAAGGAAGAACAGGATATTGACCTTATAAAGAAGTATAGCCCCATAGATGCTCTTTATTTACCGTCCGTAGATGAAGTGTATCCACAAGATAAACTAGAAACAACAGATGAAAATGAAATAGATTTACAGGGATTGGATAGAATATTAGAAGGTAAAAGCAGACCGGGCCATTTTGCAGGAGTGGCTCAAGTAGTTTCTTATTTCTTTGATTTGATACAGCCTACTTGTGCTTATTTTGGTGAAAAAGATTTTCAACAGGTGGCAGTAATTCGCAGATTGATTGAATATAAAAATTATCCCATACAGCTTCGGGTTTGCCCTATCATTAGGGAAACAAATGGTCTTGCCATGTCTTCACGTAACGAACGATTATCCAGTAATGCGCGCCAGGAGGCAGGATGGATTTATGAACTTTTAATTAGAGTTAAAGAAATGATTGAGAGTGGAATATCTATCCCAGAAATACACTCCGAAGTTTTAAGTGTATGTAAAAATCACCCAACTTTTACACTGGATTATTTTATTATTGTAGATGATAAAACTTTAGAGGAAGTACATGATATAAATATCGAAAACTCTTATCAAATTTGTATCGCAGTGTGGGTAGAGAATGTAAGGCTGATAGATACCTTACACATCCCAAAAAAGTGACTCGGCTGGGATTCGAACCCAGGACCCATACATTAAAAGTGTATTGCTCTACCAGC
>JAGLAZ010000011.1 GCA_018260565.1 Flavobacteriaceae bacterium | reverse complement strand
GAAACCGAAAACACTACCTAAGAAATAGTACACTTTCTTTTGACGACATACAATAATGGTCTATAATTAATTTTTATAATGGTCCCAAAAAGCATATGCTTAACGATGTAATACATCTTTCCATCGGTAATATCTTTAACTGGTTGGTTTTTAATTACAACTATCCTATAGATTTTGTGGATAAGTTTTTTCATGTTTATTTTATTATTGTGGATGAAATTCTTCCATTATAACACGCCTAGCCTCTATTAGCTTTTCTTCACAGGAAGAGTAAATTCGAAATCTTTCTTTCGGACTTTTTCGGCGTTTTACAGCCCTTGCATCTTCGTATTTCCACCTAAGCGTTTTTGCAACCTCTTGGATGGTAACCTTAATTTCCTGTGTAGTCTCCATAAATACTTTACCTTTGTCCAGTGTTATAGTGCAAATATATAACACTTATTGCGAATAATCGCAACATTAAATTCGAAATTTCGCAATAAAATATTATTAATGTTGAATATCAGGCGTTTACGAGAAGAAAAAGGATACACACAAGATGATATGGTAGCCAAAACAGGCATTCCAAAGCGCTCTTATGTGGATTACGAAAGCGGAAAAGCAGATATTAAAATAAGTATATTGCAAAAAATCGCAACAACATTAGGGACATCAGTATCTACCATTATTGGAGAAACAAAAAATGAAAAAAATGTGGTCAATTTAAAAGACCACAATAATGACCACGCAAATGACCAAAAACGAAAAGTAGAAAAAAAGTATACAAATGATAATCAAATTAATTACTCTGATCAAAATAAAATACCATTATACGATGGTGTAGTGGTGGCAGGTCAAACATCTATTGCTGATATGTCCCACCAAACTCGTCCAATCGGTTATATTAATGCGGGTGACTGGTTTAAGGACGCAACTGGGGCCATGCAGGTCTATGATGACAGCATGAAAGAATATCCCACGGGCTGCTATGTATGTTTCCGTGAAATACAGGATAAGTTACTAATCGTATTTGGGCAGGATTACGTCGTGGAAACCACAGAATATCGCGTTATAAAAAAAATCCAACGGTCCGAAAAACTTGGATTTATAATTCTTGCATCTACTAATCAAGATTGCTGGGAGCAGGGATCATTAAAAGGTCGGATGATTCATGAACCTTTTGATGTGCCAGTTGATTCAATAGAAAAGCTATGTAGGGTTTTAGGTACTGTGAATAGAAAGGAGAGCATTTACTTCTATAATTAGCCCTATAAAAGGCTTAAAAGTTGTTTTTATATAAATTTATTCAAAAATAGTAGGTGTAAAGTAGGCATAAGTAGACGTTTGAAATTTGGCTTTTTTTTAACATCCCTTTATTTCATTGGCTTTTTTATATAACTACTCTTTTTTAATATTTGGTTCTGCCCCCTATAATAGATGTTTCCAATGTGTTTGTAATACGATTGTGTACAATAGATTTGAAATATTCTACAATAAAAAATCCCTCAACTTATTGAGAGATTTTAATTTTATTCTTTTAGATATGGCATGAAAATTATTTAATTCAAATCATTCTTCAACATATCTTTTTTACCAAAATATTCTTTAAATTTTTGAATTTTCGGGCCCACCACTGCGCTGCAATACGGCTGGGTAGGATTTTCTTTATAATAGCCCTGATGGTAGGCTTCTGCTGGCCAAAACTTTTCCAACGGCGCCAGTTCTGTCACGTACTCACCCTGCCATTTTCCACTGGCTTTAGACGTCTGAATACCTTGTTCTGCTTGTTTTTTTTCTTCATCGTTTTGATAAAAAATTACCGAACGATATTGCGTTCCCACATCATTTCCTTGCCTGTTCAGCTGGGTGGGATCATGTAGAAAGAAAAACACTTCCATCATTTGGGCATAGGAAATGATTTTCGGGTCGTACGTAATTTGTACTACTTCAGCATGACCTGTATTTCCTGTACATACTTGCTCATAAGTAGGCTTATCCGTATGGCCACCTGAATATCCACTCACTGCGGAGTCTACGCCTTTTAGCATATTGAAGCAACTTTCCACACACCAGAAACATCCGCCGCCAAAGGTAAGTTGCTTCATTCCTACGGGAACAGGTTTTTCATTTTGATTATTTTCAGTCATAATTTTATTTTTACCAGTTGAATGATTTCCACAAGCTAAACAAAGAAATATGAGGCATAAATTTCGAATATTCCATTTTAAAAAATCTTTCATTTTTATTGAGTTAAAGTACCAGAATTTCTTGAATTTCGGCGGAGTACTGTTCTAATTTTTTCCTCCCGTCAAGATCCTTTAGACCTATTAAAAAACTAAATTGCTCCACCTGCGCACCCTGGGACTGCACCAGGTTTGCAGCAGCGCAAGTAGTCCCGCCCGTAGCTAGCAAATCATCATGAATGAGGACTTTACTTCCAGGACGCAACTGGCCAAGACGCATTTCCAGCTCCTCATTGCCATATTCCAGCTCATACATTTCTGATACAACCGGTGGTGGCAATTTTCCCTTTTTTCTAATTAAATAAAATGGGATTTCTAAACGAGCCGCAATGCTAAGGCCAAATAAATAGCCCCTGCTTTCTATCCCACATACAGCATCTACCTTACCGCCGGAGAAATCTGCAAAGGCAGAAATGGTATCATTAAAGAGGGAAATATCCGCAAAAATTGGGGATATATCCCGAAACAATATCCCTTTTTTGGGGAAATCTGGGAAAGTTTCTATGGTTTGTAAAATGCGTTCTTGCAAATTTACAGACGAGATGTTTTTGTTCATTTTTTTTTACATATCTAAAGTGAATAGGATGTGATTACCCACTTGCCATCTTTTAGGCTCAGACCATAATTGGCGCGAACAGTAGTGGCGTTGCCTTTCTGATCTATCACCTCATATTCAGCACGTACCTTTGCCTCATTATTTTGCACCGACTGCGTGGCAATATTCAAGGTACGAATATTTTTAACACTTCCAAAACCGCTACTCGGATTACTAAAATCTTTTAAATTTCCCCATTGTGGGACTTTAGATTGGCTAAACGCAGCCTCTAAGTTCTGGGTATTGATATTTCTAAGGAATTTTCCTACTACTTGTTGAGGATTTTCCCCTGAAGCATCTTTTACAACTTCTGGAGTTATGGGGGTTTCTTTAGTATCTGTTTTGATGGAATCTTTTTTAGGAGGTTCAGGTTTTTGGAGGGCGTTGGCATTGATAAGGATACCAGCGCGTGTCATTTTCAGTGCTTTTTTAGAAGTATTTACAGTTACCTGAATATCTATGGCATTGTTAATGACTTTTCCGAATGGTAATTTCTCATATCTAATTTTAAAACCGCTATAATCATTATTTTGGATGATGGCTTTTTGAGTCAAAATCCTAACCCCTCCACTGTAAACATCAGCACGAGACTCCAATGCTGCACTGTGAAATTCCAGGTTTTTTCCTTGTGCATCTACCAGAATAGGACGAACAACAAGACCATCTGCCACATCTGAAGTAGGGCCACCTAACGTACCGATTTCCAAATTCATAGATTTTGCCGCAATATCATTCGGGTCGTGCTCCTCAGGTTTCAGGCTGCTGAAAATATTAGTCATCCCAAGTGAAGGCTCACTTGTACTGGACCATTCTAACCCATTTTGTTGAGCCGTAGCATCTGCTAAAGCCATGATTTCCTTAACATTTTTCCCTTGAAGAAGTACACCCAGCTGCTTTAGTTCAGTAACATCATCCTCACCTTTTACTGCGAATTTTTTCAAGATATAAAGTGCTTCGTTGAACTTAATACTTTCTAACGTGCTAAGGCTGGAGGCCATATCATTAATACTACTCTGCAACTCCTGAGGGGAAGAACCTTCCACGCGATCCTTTTTGCAGGAGGAAATCCCAAAGAGTATTCCAATTCCTAAGAGCACCAAAAAAAATTTCTTCATGGAAAGTGTTTTAACAAATGTAAGGCAATATTTTTCTCTATAGAATTGCATCTTAAGGATTAGTACTATTTTTAAAATGAGGATAATTGCAACTCAGATTTCGCTTTCCTAACCACTTTATATTGTATAAATTTACTATCCAATTTCGCCCAAAAAGGCATCCAGATATGATTTTAAAGGTGATAATTGCTTCCCAAGTAGGTAGAATATTACTGAAGAAAAATCAGATAATGTATTTGGGTGGTTTATATTAATTAAAAATTGAAACAAAATTAAATTTTTAGAACAAAAGCATTGATTCATTAGAGGGAAAATACAATACTATTATGCCATTAAAATTAGTCTTTATGCTTTTCAACGAAAGGGTTTGATGTTTTAGTTATCTTTGGACATGCGTCGTCCCCATGCTTGGTAAACCTAAAGATTTTAGTCTCTTAGATAAATTTCTTGATTTATTACATCGAAAAAAAACCAAGAATTTAGATTATCAAATTCAGCATATCCACGAAGAAGTTTTTGCAAAAACCAACTGTCTGGATTGCGCTAAGTGTTGCAAAACACTTGGCCCTCTGATTACGGAAAAAGATATCCAAAGAATTTCTTCGCATCTGCGACTCTCTGCGATACAATTTGAGAATACATACCTGCGAACTGACGAAGATGGGGAAAAAGTTTTTCAAAAAATGCCCTGTGTTTTTTTAGCACTTGATAATTTCTGCCTTATCTATGATGTCCGCCCTAAAGCCTGCCGCGAATATCCACATACTGATAGGAAAAATTTTTATCAAATCACAAACATTACAAAAGCCAATATTCGAACATGCCCCGCGGCGGAAGAAATTGTCAGTAGATTATACCAAAATACTGCAGTGAAATAAACCCTAACTGCTACAAGAAAGCATACTACAGCCTGGTGTATCACTGTATTTTGCAGGCCGCTTTAGGGTTAGGTGAGGATCTGGTTTATCATATGGACGTTCCAATGCTTTCATTAATTCTTTAAAAGACGCATCACTACCTGCCTCCAGCTCTTTTGCACATTCAAAAAGCTGATAATTCCGGAGTACAAACCATGGATTGTTTTTTCGCATCATAGTAAGGCTTTCTTTTAATGAAATCTTATTTGAATTTAATCTATCCATATAAGAAACTAAAAAATCATGGATTTGGTTTTTATTGATTAGGTTTTCGGGTAAATACGATATAGAGGCCACAGGAAAAGCTTCATAACTGCTATTTTCTTCTCTCCAATCTTCTAATGCTTTAAAAAAGAGCGTAAAATCCAGTTGGTTTTCACTCATCATATTTTGCCAATTTTTTACCCATTCTGCATCATTGGATAACACAGAATCTAATCCAAATTTTTGGACCATCATCTCATCAAACCTTTCCCAAAAAAGTTTCCCGAAATAATCTAACAATTTCTCCAATTCCTGTCCTTCTTTGGTGAGAAGAACAAAGGCATTAGCAAGTTGTAAAAGGTTCCACTGCATCATTTCTGCTTGTCTGCCAAATGCATAGCGACGGCCAGGCAAATCTGTGGTGTTGGGTGTATAATTAAGATTGTATTCTTCCAACATTCCATACGGGCCATAGTCTATCGTTAGGCCTAAAATGCTACAATTATCAGTATTCATCACACCATGAGTAAATCCTACCCTATACCATCCCACCAACATCTCTACAGAAGCTTCCACAATAGCCTTGAAAAGTGCCAGATAGGGATTATTGGTAGAATTACGATTTGTAATTTCAGGAAAATAGCGCTCAATGGTATCGTCAGCCAGTTTTTGAAGCAAAGATTCCTGATTCCGCGCTGCCAACAGTTCAAAATGTCCAAATCTCAGAAAACTGGGGGCTACACGCACAACTGCTGCACCCTTTTCATATGCCGGATGCCCGTCATACATGATATCCCGAAGAACATTCTCCCCCGTAAGCGCTAAAGAGAGGCATCGGGTAGTAGGAACCCCAAGGTGAAACATCGCCTCACTCATTAGACATTCTCGGATACTGGAACGCAAAACGGCTCGTCCATCTGCGAAGCGCGAATAAGGCGTTGCCCCAACACCTTTCCATTGTAGTTCATATGCTTCCCCATCTTTAGCTATTATTTCTCCAGCATAAATAGCACGCCCGTCACCTAATTGCCCCGCCCAGTTGCCGAACTGATGCCCAGCATAAGCTGTGGCGTAGGGCTGTATGTGTTTCGGTAAATTCTGGGCAGCTGGAAAATCAGGCGAGTCCTTCGGGAATTCTAGTTGCAAAAATTCCCATAAGCTGTCGTTAATCCAAATATTTTGAGCATCAGGAAATATTTCTGGGTGCACATTGGCTCCCATATATTCGGGTGTTTGTCTCTGGGTAAGGATATAAGAAGAATCAGTAGGAAATTTGGTAATAAAAGGTTGGGATAATTGGGACATACTTTGATTAAAAACTGTGTTAAAATTAGGGATTTGATGCTGCTTTTACTCAGACTGAATTTGCAATTAAAACCTAAGGCTTTGATCTGTTAAATTATAAATCCATTTCGAAATATTTAATTTATTTTTGATAAACTAATAACCTAAAAATGATAAGTAAAAATACATTAGGCATCATCATGATCCTTTCAGGAATTTCAGCCTATGGCCAATCTGACGCTAAGGATATAGAAGCAAATGCTTCGATTCCTATGGAGGTACAAGTGGTAGAGAGCACTAGGAAAAACGATTTTGTTATAAGTCCGCTCGTGCTTTTGGCAAGTCTGGTAAATGTTTCTTATGAGCGTCTATTAAATAAAGATAGTGGTGTTGGGTTAGACGCTGCATTTTCATTTGGCGATAAAGGTATCAGCGACGATGATTTAGGATATTCCCATATTCTGCCCTATTATCGATATTATTTTGGAAAAAAATACGCGTCTGGTTTCTATTTTAGTGGTATAGTAGGTATGGTAAATTACAAATATAATGACTATCAGACTGCAATTTATACATCTAACGGTTCCTATTATTATCCAGAAAATGAGAAGACTCTTTCTACCGGCACTGCAGGATTTGGGGTTGGTGCAAAGTGGGTAGTGAAAAATAATATAATTTTAGATGCTGGTACTACCATTACTCGTAATTTCAATAGTGATTATAGAAGTATTAATAGCACGGTAATGCTAGGAATAGGAAAAAGATTTTAATGATTGTAATAAAATCCCGTTATATGACGGGATTTTTTATAATGTGTTTTATCAAATTTTATTCTCTATCCACATTAACTTTTAATTTCTATACATGGTGTTCATCTAAGGAATTAACACCTATCATAAAATTTCAAAAAAACATAATACAATACCAAAACCTAACTATAATAATAGCTTTAATTTTTTTACAAGATAAATCCAAAAATTATATTGCTTCACCTATAAAATTGCAAGAAACAGCCTCTAAATTTTTTATTGAGGGAAGTGCATTATACCAATAGCCTACTAATTATTACAATAAATTTAAAATTGTAATCAATTGTTTTAAAATAAATTAATATTTTTAAAGAAATTATCAGGATGCTGGTTAAAGTATTTGGCAGTGCCATTTGGGGAGTTTCAGCACAGACTATCACTATAGAAGTAAATGTAGATACCGGCGGCGTAGGATATCACCTGGTAGGCCTTCCAGATAACGCCATTAAAGAAAGCAGCTACCGTATTAATGCCGCTCTTAAAAATGTTGGTTTTAAAATTCCCGGAAAAAAAATCACTATTAATTTGGCTCCTGCAGATCTTCGCAAGGAAGGTTCCGCGTATGACCTCAGTATCGCGCTTGGAATTTTAGCTGCCTCAGAGCAAATCCAAGCTAAGGAAATAGGGAAATATATCATCATGGGAGAACTATCTTTAGATGGAGGACTTCAGCCCATCAAGGGCGTTCTTCCTATAGCTATAAAGGCAAGAGAAGAAGGTTTTTCCGGTATCATTTTACCCAAACAAAATACACGCGAGGCTGCAATAGTAAATCAGCTGGATGTCTATGGCGTGGATAATATACGGGAGGTAATAGACTTTTTTAATGAAGGTAAAGCATTGGAAAAAACCACAATAGACACCCGAAAAGAATTTCAGGATAAGCTTACACATTTCCCTTTTGATTTTGATGAAGTAAAAGGTCAGGAAGGCGCAAAAAGAGCCATGGAAATCGCTGCAGCCGGCGGACATAATATCATCCTTATAGGACCCCCTGGTAGCGGAAAGACTATGCTGGCGAAGAGAATTCCAAGTATTCTCCCACCGCTCACCATTAAGGAAGCTTTAGAAACTACTAAGATCCATTCCGTGGCAGGAAAAATGGGCACAGAAACTTCCCTTATGACGGTACGCCCCTTCCGAAACCCGCACCACACCATATCAGATGTGGCTTTAGTAGGTGGTGGTAGTTATCCGCAGCCGGGAGAAATATCATTAGCCCATAATGGTGTCCTTTTTTTAGATGAAATGCCGGAGTTTAAGCGTACCGTATTGGAGGTAATGCGCCAGCCCTTAGAAGATAGGGAGGTCACTATTTCCCGAGCGAGATTTACGGTTAACTATCCCGCAAGTTTTATGCTGGTTGCCAGCATGAACCCTTCCCCAAGTGGATATTTCCCGGACGACCCGCAGAACACCTCCTCCGTAATGGAGATGCAGCGCTATATGAACAAACTTTCCGGGCCACTACTGGATAGAATAGATATACACATCGAAGTTCAAAAGGTAGAATATGACCAACTGGCCGATACAAGGAAAGGTGAAAGTAGCATTGCAATACGAGAAAGAGTTCTTCGGGCACGAGATATCCAAGAAGCGCGCTTTATCCACTTAGAAATTAATTACAATGCACAGATGGGCCCTAAAGATTTAGAAAAATACTGCAAGCTGGATGAGGCGTCTCAAAACTTGATTAAAAACGCTCTGGCAAAACTAAATCTTTCTGCCAGAGCCTACGACCGTATTTTAAAAGTCTCCCGAACCATTGCAGATGTTGCAGGAAAAGAGGATATTCTTCCCGCACATATATCTGAAGCTATCCAGTATCGCAGTCTGGATAGGGAATTTTGGAACGCATAAACTTAAACAATAAAAAAACTATTCCTTAAAACAACAACATGAACGATCCCCATTTCTTTTCTAATGAAGAAAAATCCAACAATTTAGATCCCCAAACCCTTTCTCTTTTGGGTGAAGCCGGAAAATGGGCAAGATTTTTAGCCATAATAGGCTTTATCGGCGTCGGACTTTTGGTCATATTGGCCTTTTTTATGGGTGCGTTATTTTCCACCTTGGCAAGCAGCATGCCTACACCCGCAGCAACCGTTCCGGGACCTATTTTCACCATAATCTATCTTATCATCGCGGCAATTTACTACTTCCCTATCAAATATCAGTACGATTTTGGGAGCTCTGCTTTGGCTGCATCTAAATCTTCCAGTAATTCCATGCAGATTGTTTCTGCCATCAATTCTTTGAAGAAACACTTTAAATTCATCGCAATTATAGCTATCGTGATACTAAGTCTTTATGCATTAGTTTTCGTTTTCACGTTTTTTGCCGCATTCCTTGGACATAATTTATAGTTCCAATACCAATACGAAATCCCCCGATAGTCGGGGGATTTTTTTTGGGCGGCTGTTCCGTCCTCCGTTCCCGCTTTTTTTCATGTGAAGCGGGCGGTCGGCTATCGCCTCCGAGCCCGCCTCACACGAAAAAAGAGCTCCACTCAGGCCGGGCCGCAGCAGTAGGCGTGTTTTAATTCAAACAACAATCTGCCTAAAATGCAAGCATTTCCTGCAATTGCAGCGCATTCTTTATCCCGGCAATGCCATACGTATTATTAAAAAAGACAAACGCTTTCCCGGGAAAAAGCTTAATTTTTACTGCCAATTCCTCCAAAAACTCCACCGAATATTCAGATTTGAACATTTCCGGAACACCATGCAAGCGATAATACAGGCAGGTATCCATATTCACTACCACCTCATCCGGAATATCCTTAGGAATAGACACGCCGGAAAAAACTATTCCTCTATTACCTAATGTTTCCATAACTTCGAGTACCCACCATTCAGCACTTCGAAATTCTACCACATTCAGGAATTGAGGATCTACACAATCCATCAGTTTTTGCAGATTTTCTGCGGTATTATGAAAAGAGGGTGGCAACTGAAAAAGAAAACCTCCTAGTTTTTCTTGCAGTCCGGAAGCAATATGCGCACAAAACTCCGCCACGCCCGCCTGAGAAGCTTCCAACTTCCAGATATGCGTGATGCTCTTGGGAATTTTAATAAAAAACTGAAAAGCATTCGGCGTGCAGGCATACCAATTTTGCAAGGTCTTTAGCGTAGGTTTTCTGTAAAAGGTGGAATTAATTTCTACCGCCTTCAACCTTTGGGAAAAATAGCCGAGATATTCTTTAAAAGGCAGTTCTTCAGGATAAAAAAAGCCCTTCAAAAGCCGTTCAGAAAAGCCGGAGGTGCCTATGAAATGTGAATTCAATGTAGAATGTATGTGGATTGGTTTTTCATTTTGGGTACTCGATAATAGAAAAAAGTATAAACCTCCTTATTTTATTCATAGCAATATAATTAAATTAGCCCCAATTCAATACACAAATACATGATTGCTCTACACGACAAACTCCCGGGATTTACCGCTACCAACCAAGACGGCAACAATATTTCCTCGTCCCAATTTTTAGGCAAAAAGTTCGTTATGTTCTTCTTCCCCAAGGCGGATACACCCGGCTGCACCGCCGAGGCCTGCGACCTGGGGACGCATTATGAAAAGTTGCAAGCGGCTGGATATGAGATTTTAGGCGTATCCGCAGACCCTGTAAAAAAGCAGAAAAAATTCCATGACAAGTTCGCCTTCCCGTACGACCTAATTTGTGACGAGAGCAAAGAAATCTGTGAATTATTCGGAGTATGGAAACTCAAAAAATTTATGGGCAGGGAATATATGGGCATCGAGAGAAAGACCTTCATCTTCGATGAAAGCGGTATCTGCACACACATCATCGAGAAAGTAGACACCAAAAAAGCTGCGGAACAGGTGTTGGGAGTTAATTAAGTTTTAATTATATAATATTTTTGCAGATAATACCTTTTGAAGAAAACACCTTGTTGCATAACAAAGACTTTTGGATTTTAATCTTATCAAAACCCGCAATCAATTATGATTTTTTAAAATAAACCCTTTTAATTATAATATATAATAGAATAAGCGCTCCCCAGAAAAAGTAACTAAGTGGTATAAAGTCCAAACCTACTTTTCTATCACTTTAATTAATAATCCAAGTGGTCCATTTTTATTGAGTATTTGCTAAATTCTCCATATTATCTGGCATATTTTGATTGTCCCATGGAGAATCATAAACATATTCAAAATTTCTAATATCATTTCCTACAATTTCACCTTTAGCAGCTTCTCCATAACTCCTAGTTTCATAGTTTACACCTAAAGAATAACCACTAGCATCTTTAGTTCCAAATACACTATCATTATATTTAGCATTTTTAGCTATTACTTCTCTTTTTATTGCCTTACTATCAGCTACTACTTTAGCCATTTCAGCTTTAGTAAGTGGTTCTTTAGATCCTGCAATTTGTTCTATTGTATCTTTTCCTAAACTAATACTAAGATTTATAGTACTGCTTTCAGAGAATTCTTTTGCATCGCTAAATTTTAACGTGTTAGTATTAAGATTTGAAAAAGCTAAACTAGAAACTTTCTCAAAATTGATTATTGAAATTGTAATTTCTTTACTATGTCGGTTTAATTTTGGGATCATTTATGTTAATAAAACACAAATTTAAATTAATTTTTAATAATCATTACTTTTTATTTGATTACTTCAATACTAAAAGCTATTTTGAATACAAAAAATTTGAATTTATCTAACAAAAAAACCGAGCGAAAAAATCACTCGGCTTTTGTTTCTTTAAAAATAGAAGTTTATTTTACCAACTTCAATTCTGAAATTAGGTTTTTTGCTCCCGCGTATTTGTCTATAATCCAAAGGATATAACGGATGTCCGCGTTGATAGTTTTCTGCACATCTTTCTCGAAAACGATATCTCCAGAAAGAGCTTCGCTGTTACCATCAAAAGCAATTCCTATCAGGTTTCCGTATCCGTCTATTACCGGGGAACCAGAGTTTCCGCCTGTGATATCATGATTGGTAAGGAAGTTTACCGGCATGTAACCTTTTTTATCTGCGTAAGGGCCGAAGTCCTTTTTGTTGTAAAGGTCAATAAATCGAGCAGGAAGATCAAACTCTTCGTCTCCTTTTTTATACTTTCCTATGGTTCCTGCCATATCGGTATAGAAATTATCAGTAATCCCGAAGTAATTCCTATCGTTTCGTACAGGCAATCGGTCCACTTTCCCATAGGTAAGTCTCATGGTGCTATTAGCATCCGGATAGAATTTTTTATTTGGGAAGGCTTTCATCATTCCTTGCAAGAATAGGCGGGTGTTTTTCTGAAATCCAGCATCTATTTTGCTGTAATATTCCACTCTTAGTTTTTGGTTTTGAACAAAATCCCGAACCCATATATAAAAAGGATCTTTATCTAATTTTAATTTATCCGGCGCGAGTATAAACTCTTTTACGGATGTCTTGGTAGCAAAGATGGAGCTATAGGCAATATTTCCTATTTCTGCCGCATTGGTATTAGCAATAGTTTTATTGGCTTCTTCTGGAGAAACTTTCAGCTGATAGAGCTCAACCAAATTTCTCAGCATTTCACCTTCCAGAGCCACATTGAAATTATTAAACGCATCATCTATCGCTTTATCCACTTTGGGTTTCATAGCAATTTTGCCATTTACATCTTGGCTTGCATAGGTCATTAATAAATCACCTAATCCAAAAGTAGTAGGTATATATTTAGCGTTTCTGGTAAGGATCTGGGCATAGTTTCTTTCTCTATTACGCTCGGAAATCTGCTTATAATAGGCATCTATTTTATCTAAAATTCCATAGTATTCTTGGTTGCCCGGCAAAAGTGCCCATTGGTTGAATTCCTGTTCTAGTTTTTTCTTTTCATCAATGGTACCATTCTTTAAAACTGCATCAATAGTACCAGCGCGATTTTTCCAATAATTTGCAACTGAAGCGTACTGGGAAGCATAAGAAAGGCGAGTAGTTTCATCCTTATCCATATATTTCTTCATTACATCCATTGCAGCTTTTGAAGCTTCTACCCATCCTGGATAGTCCTTTTCTACCAACTGCTTTATGCCGTAGCTGGTAAGGTAACGGTTAGTCCGTCCAGGATATCCCACAATCATACTAAAATCTCCAGGCGCTACGCCTTTCATAGAGATAGGAAGTGAGTGCTTAGGCTTTAGAGGAACATTTCCTGCTGAATATTCTGCTGGTTTGCCCGCTGCATCGGCATAAACACGGAATATGGAAAAATCTGCTGTGTGGCGTGGCCATTCCCAGTTATCAGTATCTCCACCATATTTCCCTAAAGAGGATGGAGGTGCTCCAGCGAGGCGGACATCTTTATAATCTTGGTATACGAAATAGTAAAATTCATTACCGTTAAAAAAGTCTTTCGTAACGATAGTATATTTTCCATTTTCGGAGAATTCTTTTTCGATCTCCTTGTATTGCTGGAAGATAATGTCTTTTCTTTCTTCCTCCGTCATTGCAGGAGTTAATTTTGAATTGATGCGTTGCGTAGCATCTCCCATTTTAACTAAAAACCGAACATAAAGTCCTGGAATTGGGATTTCTTCTTTAAAGTTTTTAGCCCAAAAACCATCTTTCAAATAGTTTTTTGAAGGTGTGGAGGCTCCCGCTACAGCATCATAGCCGCAGTGGTGATTGGTAAATATTAATCCCCTTTGAGAAACAATTTCACCAGTACAAAAACCACCGAATGACACTATAGCATCCTTCATGGAGGACTGGTTTACTGAATAGATTTCCTCTGGAGTAAGGTGCAGACCTTGGCGCTGCATATCCACATGGTTTAGGCGCTGAATAAGCATCATCAGCCACATTCCTTCGTCTGCCTTTACGGGAATAAAACTGAGAACCATAGCACCGATAAGAAGCAATTTCTTCATTCTTACAAAATTTTTGCTAAAAATACGATTTAATTCCTTGGTAATTTTTTTCCTTTAGGTATGATATTGGCTTCCTACAGTGATATTATTGTAATTAAATGAAACTAAATATTCTAAGCACTGTTATAGCATCATTTATCGTTCTTTCCTGCAACCTAAATATACATAATGGATCAGATCAAAAACCTGTATTACCTCCTACCCAAGCACCTCATCTTCAAAAGTATAGCCATGTTCAAATCCGAAATGAATTAAAACGAAACTGGAAGTTAATAGAGTTCCAACATTTTACAAAGGATAACCTAATTGAAAATAATGCTGAACTCAACTTAAATCCAAACCCTGAAACAGGACAATATTCTGCTTACTTTGGCTGTAATAATTTATTTTTTATCTTAAAAGATGTTTCAAATAACAGCTTAGAATTCTCACATATAGGCACTACTATGCTGGATTGTGATGAAAAAATGGATCTGGAAATGGAAGCATCTCAATTTCTTACTGGCAAAATTTTCTATATAATTCAGGGTCATTTTTTAGAGCTTAAAAATAATAAAGGTGATAAGATGCGCTTTATCGCGGAAGATTGGGATTAAATTAGCTTTTTACATAATAATAAAACAGTATATTTCTACATGATAGAAAAAGACAATCATCAATACGAAAAAACAGTCCTTGTGGGGCTCATTACACAAAACCAAGACGAGGAAAAACTCCTCGAATATATGGATGAATTAGAATTTCTTGCCTTTACTGCAGGTGCTACGGTAGAGAAAAGATTTACACAAAAACTTACCCAACCAGATCCAAAAACTTTTGTGGGAAGTGGTAAGGCTCAGGAAATCAAAGATTATGTGAAGGAATATGAAATTGGGACTGTTATTTTTGACGATGAACTTTCTCCCTCTCAGCTTAAGAACTTAGAGCGCGAAATGGAGGTAAAAATCCTCGACAGAACTAATCTTATTCTGGATATTTTTGCTCAAAGAGCTCAAACTTCTTATGCCAGAACGCAGGTGGAACTCGCTCAGTATGAATACCTTCTACCTCGACTCACTCGGATGTGGACCCACTTGGAGCGCCAGCGAGGCGGTATCGGGATGCGCGGACCGGGAGAAACGGAAATTGAAACGGATAGAAGGATTATCCGAGACCGAATCTCTTTGCTGAAAGAAAAACTAAAAACCATTGATAAACAAATGGCTACGCAGCGCAATAACCGTGGAAAGATGGTGCGCGTGGCATTAGTAGGCTATACGAATGTTGGTAAATCCACCCTGATGAATGCCATTTCCAAATCTGAAGTATTCGCAGAAAATAAACTCTTTGCCACGCTCGATACGACGGTACGAAAGGTCGTTATTGGGAATTTACCATTTCTATTGACGGATACCGTTGGATTTATTCGAAAACTGCCAACACAGCTGGTGGAATCCTTTAAATCTACCTTGGATGAGGTCCAGGAAGCCGATTTACTAATCCATGTTGTGGATATTTCACACGAAAGTTTTGAAGACCATATTGATTCGGTGAACCAAATTTTAATGGAAATTGGAGCACACCAAAAGCCGGTGGTGATGGTCTTCAACAAAATTGATGATTTCACCTATGAGAAAAAGGATGAAGATGACTTGAGGCCAGCTACCAGCAAAAACATCCCCCTCGACGAGTGGAAAAAAACCTGGATGGGAAAATCAAAAAATCCAACGGTTTTCATCTCAGCTCTAACGAAAGAAAATTTTCCGGAAATGAAAAAGATGATCTATGATGAAGTGCTGAAAATCCACATTTCCCGCTTTCCTTATAATGATTTTTTGTTTGAGTATTTTGAGGAAGATGAAGCAGAGAATGACATTGATAACCAACGGCTTTAAAATAATTGGATCTGATTAAAATGTGTTTTTTTATTAACATTAAATTAATCTATAAGTTTTCATTATCATCTACTTTTGAGCAAATTAATAATAGATGAAAACCACTCTACTTCTTGCGCCTCTTCTATTTGGGCTTACTTTTGTAAGCGCTCAGACGGGGAACATCGGAATTAATACTTCCACACCTCACAATTCCTCTGTCTTAGATGTCCACTCCGATACGCGGGGTTTACTTCTACCGCGCCTTACAACAACAGCCATTAACAATTTGTCTTCTACAGCGGCAGAAGGATTAATTGTTTATGATAAAGACCAAAAAAAATTCGTGGGTTGGGACGGTTCCAAATGGCAAAACCTTGGCTACGAAGAGCAAAATACGGCGCCGTACGCGACAAATGTGACCATCAGCGGAAGCTATACCACGGGACAGACGCTTACAGGAAACTACACGTATACCGACGCCGATGGCGACGTGGAAAACGGCTCTACCTATCTATGGAACCGCGCTGATAATGGCAGTGGTTTGAATGCTGGAGTTATTTCCGGTGCTACCGCACTTACCTATACCCAGCAAACTACGGATGTAGGTAAGTACCTTCAGTTTTGCGTAACACCAAAATCCACTACCGGCGCATCGCCTGGTATCCAAAAATGTTCCGCGTGGGGCGGCCCCTCTGCGGCGGTGGTAATAAATGCTGCACCTATTGTTTCTACCATCTCGCTTTCTGGCGCGTTGAATGTGGGCGGAACGGTTACGGGAACTTATGCCTATAACGATTCCGAAAGCGATGCCCAAAATACAACCGCCACCGGATCTACCTACCAATGGAAAATTTCCGACAATTCCTCCGGAACAAATACAATAAATGCTACGGGAACCAACAATTCCGGAGCTACAAACGGAACCGATAAGACCTATGTACTACAAGCTTCCGAAGCAGGGAAATACATCCAATACTGCGTAAAGCCGATAGCAAATACAGGCACAACTTCCGGAGTGGAAACTTGTTCTTCTTGGAGTGGCCCGGTGGTCTCTTTCCTTTCAGGTGACATATTCAATGAAAGTTTCGAGAGTAACACAGAAAACAGCTATTTCACAGTGACTACTACTAATGCAAATGTCGCATCAGTGGTAACGGGCTCATCACCAGCTACCCATTCCCCAGCTTCCAGCTCATATGCGGCTACCGGAACCCATGGGTATAAATTTGCAGCTAACGCTAGTATTACTGGAACTGCAGTTTTTACTTCACCTACGATAGATGCTACACAATATACCAATAATATGACCTTCAGTATGAGAGTTGCCGGATTTGGGACAATTAGCGGGCAAGGCATAGATACTGTAAATTCAGATTTCGTTAAGGTAGAAATTTCCACGGACGGTGGTGCTACTTACAGTGCTTCCTCTATAACACAAGGCGGTTTTTCAAATGCCACTTGGCCTTTTACTACTACCGGAGTGTCTTCCCTATCCTTCGGATCAACAGCGGTATCACTAAGTCAACCAAGCTCTGGAGCGAATACCACTACCGACATTAGCACGCTCAATATAACGAACATTCCTAACACTTCTACTCAATTAAAATTCAGGATTACAATAAGTAATGCACAAACTGCAGCCATAAACGAATATTGGGTGATTGATGATATTAAATTGGTGGCGCCATAACTATAGCCTATAAATTGCAAGACTGCCTTTTTAGGCAGTTTTTTTTGAGGTTAATGTTAAAAATTACTTGGATATGGAGGATAAATCTTACACAGTTCTATCCTCAGTATTACATCACAAAAGCCTCAGGTTACAAATTTTCCAACGAATTGCAGTTGATAAATCCATTAAAGATTACCTTTACAAGACCGCTCATTTAGCGGTCTTTTTTTATGGAAATGGAAATTAAATCCAAATTACAGGCTTTAGCCAATCCGCAAAAAGCCGAAACGTACCGCAGATTTTTTAAAACTGGAAAAGGCCAATACAGTGAAGGCGATATCTTCATCGGTGTTACTGTACCTGACCAAAGGAAAGTAGCAAAGGAATTTTGGAATAAAATATCATTGGAACAATTGGAAATTCTTTTGCAAGACCTAATACATGAATACCGGCTGACTGCACTATTTATTTTAAGGCATAAATTCGAGTCTGAGAAAGATCCCATTCTACAAAAAAAATGGGTAAATCTTTATCTTAGAAATATCCACTATGTAAATAATTGGGACCTTGTGGATAGCTCCAGCTACAAAATTTTGGGAAAATATTGCTACGAACAAAGTGAAGATGAGATATTATTAACTTTAATACAGGAAGAAAATCTTTGGATTAAAAGAATAGCGGTGGTCTCCACGATGTATTACGTAAAGAAAAAGAGTTTTGAGTTACTAAAAACCTTAGTCTTAGAAACACTAGATCATCCACACGACCTGATGCACAAGGCCAACGGCTGGCTGCTTCGGGAAATGGGCAAACAAAGTATTAGAGAACTTACCTCTTTTCTATGCGCACATTATGAGAATCTCCCAAGAACCACCCTGCGCTATGCCATAGAAAAATATCCTCCAGAAATACGAATGCAAATATTACAAGGAAAATTCTAAAAATATTGTTTTTGAACTTTAAAATTCTTAATTTTATAGGACAATTAAAACTTAACACAATGGACAACCAAGATCTAAACAAAGCTGAAAACCTAGTAGACAAAGCTTCTAAAGCTGTACATAACACAGCTGAAAACGCAAAATGGAAAGCAGAAGAGTATGAAGCTCGTGCTAAAGAATACATCCATGAGAAAAAGGCTGAAAATCAAGAACCTACAGCTGAAGGTTGGCTAGAAAGAGCTAAAGATAGCGTAGCAGACGCTTGGGAAGACACTAAAGATGCATTACATTCTGCATGGGAAAAAACTAAAGATGCTGCTGTAGATGCAGAAGCAGAAGTAAAGAAAGCTACTAACTAATTGTAGATTAAAAGAATTAAAGGCTGTGTTTACACGGCCTTTTTTTGTTTCACGCTGAAAAATATTTGCTTATTATTACTTATTAGCAAAGGAAAACCTGCTCTTGCAATGTTACATATTACCAAGAAAAGTTAATATTCGGATAAAATTCCTGAGCAAAATTCCATAAAATAATAGAAGATCACATTTCATCACCGCTAAGATTTTTAATACTTACGGACTTGAAGGTTTCTTTAAAATAAATTCGTCCTTTTTTACATATTCCCAATTTTTTACCCTTAAACTCGATTTAAGTCCTAAAAGCTCTATAGAATCTATTTATTTTCAATAAAATAATAAGTATAAACATTTGATATTTTATTTAGAAATAATATTAAATCGCACATCAAATGAATAAAAATTGTAGCGTCTATTTTATTATATAATGAAATAACAGCTTACTTTTGGGATTAAAATATGACGGCTTATGTTTAAAAAGTTCCTACATTGGACGATCTTGCTCCCTATTATAGCGACTTTATTTTACGTTTTTGGTGGTTTGGGCATGGGATCTCTATTTCAGATTTTAGGAGCCGGTTTACTCATAGGCAGTATTTTAGCCTCCGTACATCATGCAGAAGTAGTAGCGGAGCGTGTAGGCGAACCATTTGGGACTATTATTCTAGCTATCTCCATCACTGTTTTAGAAGTGGGACTCATCATTTCCTTAATGATTTCTGGAGGAGACAGCGCCATAACCTATGCTAGAGACACAGTTTTTGCAGCTGTGATGCTAATTTTAAATGGGATATTGGGAATTTGCATCGTGATAGGAAGTATTAGATACAAAGAGCAGTATTTTATTAAAAATTCTACTACTGCATATTTAGTTTCTATCGTGGCTATTCTAGTATTTACTCTTATCCTGCCCAATTTTACCTCTAGTCAAAAAGGGCCATTCTATTCTCCACCACAATTAATTTTTATTTCCTTAGCATGCTTAATCATCTATTCAACTTTTCTAATGGTGCAAACAGTAAGGCACAGAGAATATTTTATCCATGAAGAGGAAACTCGTAAAGAATCTATAACCGAGTCTCACCTAAAAAAACCGAATCGAGGAGTTGCCTACATTAGCTTTATTTTTCTAATTCTCTGTTTAGGAATTGTGATTTTAATGTCCAAAGGTATCTCACCCGCAATAGAGAAGGCAGTGGCTTCCTTAGGTGCTCCTCATAGTTTAGTGGGAGTAATTATAGCATTAGTTGTCCTTATGCCAGAGTGTCTGGCTGCGATACAAGCAGCGCATAAAAATAGGTTTCAAAGCTCGTTAAATTTGGGATTAGGCTCAGCATTGGCTAGCATTGGTCTTACAATTCCAGCTGTGGCTATGGTTTGTCTTTATTTAAAAATTCCTTTAGCTCTCGGCTTAGATGCAAAATCTATTATCCTTCTTATACTTTCCGTATTTATCCTCATGATATCTTTAAGCCGTGGTAAAACCAATATTTTATATGGAATTGTCTTATTGGTCAATTTAGCCGCGTATATTTTTACAGTTATTTTTCCCTAGGCAAAATCTATCTTAAGAAGTAGTTTTCATTTTAAACTCCATTAAAAGCGCAATATTTTTCGCTTTAGAGATTGCCTCATTAGCTTTTTCTCCTTCAAAATTTTCTTGAACGCAATCTTCCCATAAGTGTAACCATCGCTCAAAATGCTGATGTTGAAATTGGGACTCTTTGTTTAATTTAAAATGAGGATCCATTACGTTTCCGCGCCACGGACCAGGAGGAAATAGCAAGGTTTGCCAAAAAGAATACATTTTAGGTAAATGTTTTTCCCAGTTTACGGCAGCTATTTCATTGAAATAATAACTTATTACTTCATCCTTTTGGATTTTTAAATAAAAGATATCTACTAATTTTTGGATATCTTCCACACTTTCTATATCCCTTTTCATATTATAAAAGTTAATAATTACAACTAAATTAGCAGAAGTTTGGCTATCATTTAGAACACTCTAAATTGTGCCATTCTCCAAAAACCTCCATGGCGAAAAAACATCAACAATCTTTCCAAAACTCTCTGCAAGATAGTGGCTACTCCGATACTATTAGCACGCGCTACCTTAATAAGGATGGAAAAAGTAATGTAAAAAAAGTAGGAGCAGGCCTGATGGACCGCTGGAGCTGGTATCACACCATGCTGGAACTGCCTTACCCAAGATTTTTGTTGTATTTATTGGTCGCTTTTATCAGTACCAACTTGCTTTTTGCATCTTTATACTATCTCATTGGTACAGAACATCTTACAAGTATAGATAGAAGTTCTACTCAAAATGAATTTATTGACATTTTTTTCTTCAGTTCACAGACATTTACTACTGTAGGCTATGGGCGCATTGCTCCTGTAGGGATTTTAGCCAGTCTTCTATCCACTTTCGAAGCCTTTTTAGGACTATTGTTTTTTGCGGTAGCTACAGGTCTTTTTTATGGAAGATTTTCCAGACCTAGAGCCTTTATTCGGTTTTCAGATAATATGTTGGTAGCACCTTATCAAGATTCTAAAGCCTTAATGTTTCGGCTAGTCCCATATAAAAATAATTCCCTTACAAATGCAGAAGTATCGGTGATGGCTGCTATAGAGGAAGATTCTGTCCGGAAATTTTATAGCCTTCGTACTGAACTGTCTCGGATAACCAGTCTTAGTATGAACTGGACGATAGTACATAACATTGATGAAAAATCTCCATTTTATGAATTTTCACAAGAAAATTTTAAGGAAATTCCCATAGAGATTATTATCCATATCAATGCATTTGATGAAGTTTTTTCCAATACAGTGTTACAAAAAACATCCTATATAAATTCTGAAATTATTTACGGGGCTAAGTTTTTACCAATGTATTATCCTTCAGCTGATAAGAAAACTACTGTTTTGGATATAAAAAGATTAAATTATTTTGAGAAGGTATTTCTGAATAATAATAATTGATCTTAAAAATAAAATCCTGTCTTCTTTTTAGTTTTGTAAGTAGGGATTATTTTAGGATTTGATGGATCATTCTCACAAGATTTATCAAATATTCTATGGTAAGTTCCTCCATCTTTAATAGAGAGAATTTTTCCAGAAAATTTTTCGACTTCTACATTATAATAGGCCTTTGCTAGAGGGCACTTTTCTGATATTATCTTACTTACACTAAGGTGGTAAACATTTCCTTTTTCCTCCCATGCTCCCCCAAAGTGTGCCACCTCTTCATCATAGTAGAAGCCTTTAGCGGCAAGAATGAGAAAAGCCTCGGCTGGACTATCTATTTTACCTAAAAAATCCCGCATAAGATTCTCGTTATCAGCCTTTAAAAAGGATGATTTACCTTTATTAGAATTTTTTTGATACCTGATTATATATTTATCTCCGTTTGCATTTCTTTTAAATCCAGAACTATTGGTTTCATTAGAAGTCCCTGCAGATACATATTCTACATTCCAGTCCTTTACCTCTGATGCAGGATGAATATCTTCTAATAAAAGCTCTAATTTAGGATACACAGTATGGACTTGTCCATTAAAAAAACTCGGTAACCCGAAACATAAGATTAATAAAATTTCACAGAAAGTCTTACTTCTCATATGTATAGATGTACAAAGTAGACGCCAAAGTATTAGATATACTGATCTCCACGCCTTAATTGCTTTACTTTAAGTACTATATCTTTAATAGTCTGGTCCTTTTCTTTGGGTAAAATTAGTAAAACCTTTTCTGTATCTATTACAATATAATCTTGCAATCCATCTGCAATTATTAATTTTTGTGCCTGTGTAGTACGTAAAATTGAATTGGTGCAGCCCTCTCCCAAAACCATGTTTTTTGGATAACATACATTCCCTTGATCATTTTTTTCGGCATTTTCGTAGATAGAGGTCCAGGTTCCCAAATCGCTCCATCCTAGGTCTGCTGGAAGCACAAAAACGTTTTCTGCTTTTTCTAGAATAGCATGATCTACTGATATCTTTTGCAACTTGGGATAAATATCTACAATACAATTTTCAGGAAAGTTATATCGTGAAGCTTCGTCTTTCTCTTCAGGAATTTTGCATTCTAAAAACTGCTCTGCCATATCAGGCTGGTATTTTTCAAAAGCATGAATAATGGCGCGAGCTGTCCAAAGAAAAATACCTGCATTCCAAAGAAAATCTCCACTCTCTATAAAAGATTGTGCAAGGTCTAAGTTCGGTTTTTCGGTAAATGTTTTTACTTTAAAAAATTCATTGTTACTTTCAGGCTTATTCAGTGTATTGTATTGGATGTAGCCATAGCCTGTATCTGGACGAGTGGGCGTAATACCAAGCGTGAGAAGACAATTCTCTTTTTCTACGAAACTAATACCTGCCTGCAATTTTTCTACAAATAAATTTTCTTTTAGTATTAAATGATCAGATGGAAGAACCACCAATACGGCTTCTGAATCTCGTGATGCAAGCAAGTGCGCGATATAAAGATTGCATGCAGCGGTATTACGTGACGAAGGTTCTCCAATGATATTTTCCAAGGGAAGCTCTGGTAGATGCTCCGCACATAAGGGTAGATATTCATTGGCAGTTACCACAAAGATGCGCTCTGAAGGGATGAGGGGTAAAAGTCGCTCATAGGTTTGGCGGATCATACTTTTACCCACACCTAATATATCCTGAAACTGCTTAGGATATTTTTGAGTGCTTATGGGCCAAAACCGACTGCCTATGCCTCCCGCCATAATAACAGCGTAGACATTTTTATGAGATTGTTCCATACAATTTATGAGATTCCGGTGCGCATTTTTGAATATCGGCCTGGGAAGAAAAGGTATATTTTTTACCTGAGGAGATACATTCTGCCAAAAATCTTGTCCTACGACGCTGCAAAAATCTGTATTTTTTGTTTTTAAAAATAAATATATCTCCAGAACAGAATTGTAAAAATACCGACTCCTCCTTTTTACTCTTTGTATCTAGAAAATGTGCTGAAAATGGACAGTTTCCTCCTGCAGTGGCGGCTCTAGGCTTTTGGATAAAAGCATCTACTAATGGATAAACCTCCTCAGAAAAATAGGATTTATAGGTATGTAAAAGCTGAGTGAATATCAGTTTCCACTCCTTTCCATGTGGCAAATATGAAGAAGAATTATATGTTTTAAAACAAAGATAATGCGCATATTCATGTAAAAAAGTGAACAAAAAAAGATCCTCCTGCAGATTTGCGCTTATTAAAATAGTATATGAATATCCAATCCTATTCGTATTTTTCTTAGCAATAAATCTTCCTAATTTTTTTGCTTTTACAGTAGGCTTAAAGATTAAAATGTCTCCAGGAAAAGTTGTCAAAAGAGATTCTACACCACTAAATACTTTGGTGGAAAGATAAAAAGAAATAGGATGTGGCGAAACCGGATTCACAGCTCAAAACCGTTAGGAAATGCCTTTTTTCTGAATAAAAACAAGAGTATCCCTCCCACCGTAATTGCACTATCTGCGACATTAAAAATATAACTAAAAAACTCATGTTTCTCGCCATTCCACTCATAGGTAAATAGGGGAAAATGAAACATATCTACCACACATCCTTTCATAAACTCACTATATCCTTTACCAAAAGGCGTTATCTGAGAAATGCCGGAATAGCCTATCCAGTCCTGTAATTCTGGATTATATACTGTGCCGGAACTGAATATCATTCCGTAAAACATACCATCTATAAGATTCCCTAATGCACCAGCGAATATCATAGCAAATGGTAACAATCGGTACATAGAAACACCTTGTTTTAGCCACTTTTTCATAGTAAATACCATGACTATAATAACTACCAGTCTTAGGAGTATAAGTGCATATTTTCCCAAAAGGCCCCCGAACTGCAGTCCATAGGCCATACCTGGATTTTCCACAAAAGTAAGTTTGAAAAATGGCAATATTTCTAAACTATTATGTAAAGGAAAATGGGTTTTAATGTAAATTTTGACTATTTGATCCAATAAAAGAATCAAAATAATTAATAAGCTAATTTTTTTCATGAAAGAGATGAAAACATCTTCTGAATACCTACCCAAGTATAGTACAAATTATTGGATAGATTCAGAGATATAATTACTACGATAAAGTTTATAATGCAATTAATATAAAGCAGAAAGTGCCATAAATCTTTGTAATAGATTTGTAAAAACGGTGCTTTTTGACCCTGAATAAGGTTTATTATCGTTGCATGTTTTTGGCTTCAATGCTTAAAGTAGCGTGCGGTACCACCTTAAGGCGTTCCTTAGGAATTAATTTTCCTGTTACACGGCAAACCCCATAGGTCTTATTTTCTATGCGGATAAGTGCATTTTTAAGGTCTCTCAAAAACTTCTCCTGCCTACCTGCTAAAATTGCATTTTGCTCCTTACTGAGAGTCTCTGCTCCTTCTTCAAAAGCTTTAAAAGTAGGTGAAGTATCATCAGTACCATTGTTTTGATTATTTACAAAATTTTGGTTAATGAGTAATAAATCGTTTTCAGCTTTTGCTATTTTATCTTGAATCAGTTTTTTGAATTCCTGAAGATCTTTTTCGCTGTATCGTAGTCGTTCGTCTGCCATTTTAGTTTACTTTATGCTTTAGTTATCATGCATTTACCTACGTACTAAAGCTGTTCTATATGTATTTTAAAATCAATTTCGTCTATCTCAATTGATTCAAAATCGGTGAGTGAATTTACAAATTCTAGTGAACCACACAACACCTCATCAGAAATATATTGTTTATTTAATTCTATCTCTTTTTTAAATACATTACTATCCTCCAATTGGATTTTTATCTTATCCGTTAATTCAAAACCTTTCTCTTTTCTTACATTTTGAACTCGGTTTATAAATTCTCTTGCTATACCTTCAGCGCGAAGCTCGTCGGTAATTGTTAAATCTAAGGCTACAGTTATTTTGCCTTCCGTGACCACCGTCCATCCTGGAATATCTTTGGTAGAAATTTCTACATCTTCTATGCTGATAGAGTGTCCACCAATGGTCATCACAGTATTTTTCTCCATTTCTGCGATTTGCTCGGAATTCATGGCTGTGATTTCTGCGGCAACTCCTTTCATGTCTTTGCCGAGTTTGGCACCTAATGTTTTAAAATTAGGTTTAATCTGTTTTACAATGAGGTGCGAAGCTTCCTCTGCATTGATGAGTTGCATTTGTTTTACATTCACCTCTTGTTTTATAAGGTCTGAAACAGCCAGAATCTGCTCTTCTGTTTTTTTATCCAATACAGGGATCATTACTTTCTGTAATGGCTGGCGCACTTTGATATTTTCTTTCTTTCGGAGTGAAAACACCATTGAAGTTATAGTCTGGGCTAAATGTGTTTTTTCTACCAAATTTTTATCAATGAGACTAGCATTTATTTTAGGGAAATCCGTGAGGTGAACAGATTGAGCTTTATCTTTTCCTGTTACCGCATTGAGATCTTGAAATAAGCGATCCATAAAAAACGGTGCTATAGGTGCTGAAATTTTGGCCATCGTTTCCAAACAGGTGTAAAGCGTTTGATATGCTGAGATTTTATCTTCGGAATAATCCCCTTTCCAAAAACGGCGTCTGCAAAGTCTTACATACCAGTTACTTAAATTATCATTTACAAAAGTATTAATAGCTCTGGCAACTTTTGTTGGTTCATAATCTTCATAATTTTCAGTAACGTCTTTTACTAATAAATTTAGTTCTGAAAGTATCCAACGATCAATCTCCGGACGATTTACTATCTCCTGTTCTGCATAGCTGAAGCCATCCACATTGGCATATAAAGCAAAGAACGAATAGGTGTTATAGAGGGTTCCAAAAAATTTTCGGCGTACTTCATCTATTCCCTCTACATCAAATTTTAGGTTTTCCCAAGGATTGGCGTTTGAAATCATGTACCATCGCGTGGCATCAGGTCCATATTTATCTAAAGTTTCGAATGGATCTACGGCATTACCAAGCCTTTTAGACATTTTTTGTCCATTTTTATCCAAAACCAAACCGTTGGAAACCACATTTTTATAAGCTACAGAATCAAACACCGCAGTAGCAATAGCATGAAGTGTGTAAAACCATCCCCGAGTTTGATCTACTCCTTCCGCAATAAAATCAGCAGGGAAAGCTTTTCTAGAATCTATCAGTTGCTTGTTTTCAAATGGATAATGGAGCTGAGCATAGGGCATCGATCCGGAATCAAACCATACATCAATAAGCTCTACTTCTCTTGTCATTGCCTTCCCACTAGGGGAAACCAAGGTAATTTTATCAACGAAATTTTTATGCAAATCAATTTTAGCATAATTTTCATCAGACATATTTCCTACTTCAAAATCCTTAATCGGATTCTCCTTCATCACACCGGCCGCTATGGCTTTTTCAATTTCCAAATAGAGCTCCTCTACAGAACCGATGCATATTTCTTCTTTTAAATCCTCAGTTCTCCAGATAGGCAAAGGAATTCCCCAATACCGAGAGCGAGAAAGATTCCAATCATTTACATTTTCAAGCCAGTTGGAGAAACGCCCTTCCCCGGTAGATTTCGGTTTCCAATTTATTGTGTCATTAAGTTTCACTAAACGCTGACGCTTTTCAGTCATTTTCACGAACCAAGAATCTAGCGGGTAATACAAAACAGGTTTATCCGTTCTCCAACAATGTGGATAACTGTGTACGTATTTTTCAACTTTAAAGGCCTTGTTTTCTGTTTTTAACAGAATTGCCATTTCTACATCCCAGGATTTCTCAGGAGCTTTCCCCTCATCATAATATTCATTTTTAATGAATTTTCCTGAAAATAACTCTGGCACCTTTTCGCCTTGTAAAAATCTCCCTTGCAAATCCACTAAGGGTACTAAATTATCATGTGCATCCTTAACAAGCATGGGAGGTATGCCATTTTCTTTGGCAATACGGGCATCATCTGCTCCAAATGTTGGGGCAATATGCACAATTCCCGTTCCTTCATCAGTAGTTACAAAGTCACCAATAATAACCCTAAAAGCCTTATCTGCATGTTCATATGGGGTAAACCAAGGTATGAGTTGTTCATATTGTGTGCCCTCAATATCAGCTCCTGTACAATCAGCTATTATTTTATACGGTATGGTTTTATTTTCAGACTTAAAGGCATTAAACTCTTCATCAGTAGCCTCTACGAATTTTTTACCCAAGTTTTTCTCCAATAAATTTTTAGCCATAAGTATTCGTATAGGCTCATAAGTATATTGATTATAAGTTTTAACTAACACATATTCTATGTCTTTTCCTACTGCAAGTGCCGTGTTGGAAGGTAAAGTCCAAGGCGTAGTCGTCCAGGCTAAAATATATACAGGCTCTTGTTTCTCGGTATCAAATTCCGCCCAATGGGTTACCCCTCCACACGTTTCATTTTCTAAACTATTTTCACCCCCAAAAAACTTCTTCGTAAGTGTGTCTGAAAGTTTAACAATTTTAAATTGGGCCACTATCGTGGTATCACTTACATCACGATAAGTACCAGGCTGATTAAGCTCATGAGAGGAAAGTCCTGTCCCTGCCTTAGGTGAATAAGGCTGAATAGTGTATCCTTTGTAAAGCAGATTCTTCTCATATAACTGCTTTAGAAGCCACCATACGCTTTCCATATATTTAGGATTGTAGGTAATGTAAGGATTTTCTAAATCTACCCAATAACCAGTTTTCTCGGTCATTTTATTCCAAACATCGGTGTACCGCATTACTGCTTCACGGCATTTTTGATTGTATTCTTCAATAGAAATACTCTTACCAATGTCTTCTTTAGTTATGCCGAGTTCTTTCTCTACGCCAAGTTCAATGGGTAAGCCATGCGTGTCCCAACCAGCTTTGCGAAATACTTTTTTTCCATTTTGGGTTTGGAAACGGCAGAAAATATCCTTAATGGCTCTAGCCATTACGTGATGAATTCCAGGCATCCCATTTGCAGAAGGTGGTCCTTCGTAGAATATGAATTCTGGATGCCCTTCGCGGTTTTCGACAGATTTTTTAAAGGTATTTTGTTCTTTCCAATCGGCAGATATTTGATCTGCTATAGAGGTAAGATCCAAGTTTTTATATTCAGTAAACTTCTTCATTGTCAGTAGATTTCCATCAATTTATGAAATCATGCGAAGATACGATATTCAGGAATTTATTTTAGAAATTCCACTGTATAAGGTCAATAAATTAATCTTAAAGTAGAGCTTATAAAAGAAGCCTAAACCAATAAGGAAAGGAAATTAAATTTTAAATTGATGCTATTGATCGGAAATTATGTATTAAAAATATTTCCTATCGAACAATATTTAAACAAAACCTTTTTAAAGAGCTTACTGAAATTTTAATTCATATCAGATGACGCAATTGTTCTTCAAGATATTGACGAATTTTTTGACGTTCAAATTCATTCTCAAAATTATAACGCTCCGTTTGAATAGACTGCAATTGATTTGCAAGGTCTTCGTCCTCACTCATGATAAATGGATATTCTCTTGGAAAATTTGTAGGGAATATTGCAAACTTTCCATATCGGATGGCATCTCCTATATTTCCCGTTAATTTGGTTTCGCCATATATTTCTGTTTGGCTAAAAAACTTGGTATATCGATTTACCGGACACCACAAAACATCCGCCTTATTCATGTATTGGTTAAAATTCTGCTGTGGAACTTTTTCTACAAAATATTTTAAGCGTAAATTTTGAGGCAAGGATTTTTCAAGTTCCCGCAAAGTGGTAAGTTCCGCACCCTCTGCTTTTCCCAAAAACACAAACTCCACCGTTTTTTTTGATGGATCTTGCGGCCACGACCTGATCCTCTGAAAAACATGCCTGTAATCTCGCCGCTTTTGAGAGACCGTACCTGGAATTACAATAATGAAATAATCTTTATCATGACTTTCATTATATTCATTAAAAAACAGCGGAAGGTATCGACGTGTTGGAGAATTTTCAGTCAAAAAACTTTCGCTTAAAACCAGCAAGTGTTTAGCCTTTTTGTAAAGTTGACCAGCATCTAACAGGTCTTCTTTTAGCAATAACTTTAAACGATAGATTTGATCTTGCAAAAATATACTTTTCAGAAGTTTGAATTTTGATGCTTTTGAAAAGTTAAGGTTATGGGTAATTACTGCAGTGTTAAATATCGTACAAATGCTACTAAAAACATTGAAATAACGATGCGCAGTGCCAATGATAATTAAATCATAAGTTTTATATTTTAGCTGCTTCTCAAGAGACTTTGGATCTGTGATTACAATATTTGATGACGCTATTCCCACTTGACTGGAGATACGCTCAGAAAAAAAATAATCCACAGAAAACTTTTGAGAATCCTTCATCAAAGAATGAAACTGAGAGACAATCTCTGCATGGGTATCCAATTCTATGTAAGCCAGTCTAATCAATCTTTTGGACTTCACTTTTTAGATGCCTTATCAAACAATTTTTCTCCAGCAATCCATGTTTGAAGCACCTTTGTTTTGAGGATATCATCTTCATCAACGGACATTAGATCTTGATTTAAAACCACAAAATCTGCATTTTTCCCCCTTTCCAAACTTCCAGATTCATTTTCCATAAATCCTGCTTTTGCTGCCCAAATCGTCATCCCGCGCAAGGCTTCTTCTCGAGTAAGAGCATTTTCCGTTTGAAATCCATTTTTGGGAAAAGCCTTAATATCCTTTCGCACCACCGCTGCATAAAATGTGAGGATAGGATTTACTTCCTCAATGGGGAAATCAGTTCCTAAGGGTAGCCAAGAATTTTGCTTTAATAAATCTTTATAGGCATACGCATACTTCATCCTTTCATTTCCTAAGCGTTCTCCCGCCCAATACATATCAGATGTTGCATGCGTTGGCTGTACAGACGGTATAATAGAGTATTTTCCAAAACGTTCAAAATCGTTTTTATTGATGACTTGCGCGTGTTCTATGCGCCACCGTTTATCATTTCGCCCTTTCAGCACTTCCGCATAGACATTTAATATCACTCGATTTGCAGAATCCCCAATAGCATGTGTGTTCATCTGAAAATCATATTTATCCATCAATTTGGCCATCTCACGAAAATGAGAAACATCCGAGAGTAAAAACCCACGTTGATGTGGCTTATCACTATAATCTTCTAATAGACAGGCCCCACGCGAACCTAGTGCTCCATCCCCATAAAATTTAAAACCATTAACATAGAGCCGATCCTGCTTAATTTTTCCTGTTTTAATGAGCCAGTCGATATTTTTTTGGTTATCCGAAAGCATGACATTGAGGCGCATTTTAACCTCTCCAGATTGTTGCAATTTTTGAATGTCTTGTACCAATTCATAATCCAATCCGGCATCTTGTACTGTGGTCAATCCTAACGTCAGACATTCCTTTTGCGCATCTAAAAGAATCTGGCGCACCTGAGAATCAATGGCCGAAGGAATATAAGTTGCCATTTTATCTTTTGCATTGTCAATCAATACGCCGGTCAACTTATTATCTTTTTTAATGAAATCTCCACCAGAAAGTTTAGAATTTTCATCGAAGCCTGCCATATTCAGAGCCTTCTGATTTACGATGGCGGCGTGACCATCAATTCTCGTGAGATAAACAGGTCTGTCGGGAAAAAGTTTATCTAAAGCGTCTTTAGTTGGATATTCTTTATCTGACCAGTCATTTTGATCCCAACCTCTTCCTAAAAGCCACCCTTCTCTATGAGTCTTTGCAAATGACTCTAAACGCTCTAAAATCTCGTTCCAAGATTTTGTATCTCTAAGATTTGCATTTTGCAAAGCACTTCCATAACCGAAGAAATGCGCATGAGCATCTATCAAGCCAGGTAAAATAGTTTTACCTTGCAGATCTTGTATGACAGACGATTTATAATGTTTCAAGATACTGTCATCCATCCCAATTTCTAAAATTTTCCCGTCCTTAATTGCCATGGCTTCTGCCACCTCAAAATTTTGATTGACAGTATAAATCTTAGCATTGTGCATGATAAAATCGGCGGTATGATTTTCTCTCGCGGTACACCCAATAACCAGCGTTGCAAATAATATATAGAGCAGATTTTTCATATTGCATTTTGTTTGTAAACGGTTTTTGGCAAATGGTCTACATGAATTATTTAGAGAATATTATTTCCAATTTAATATTACCGCCAGAATTAATGACCATAAACTCATTCAATATCGTTAGAGCGTTGTATTCTTTTGCTCTATTCCTACCTTATGTAAGTAAATACACAAAAGCTCTTGAAAACCAAGAAATGTATCAGTTTCTCATTTGCAACGCTTATTCTTACTTAATAATAGAACTATCCTAGCACTTGCGAATCCTATTCGTCAATTTTATTATTTAGTCTTTTTTATTTTGATGAAATGCGGGCAATTTTCGAGAAATTTCTATAATTACTTGTACTGCTTTTATCATATTTTCTACAGGTACATACTCATAAGGCCCGTGGAAATTTAGCCCTCCTGCAAAAATGTTTGGACATGGCAAGCCCATAAAGGATAGCTGAGCACCATCCGTTCCACCACGGATAGCCTTGATATCCGGCTCTATTCCTAGAGAGTTCATTGCTTCCTCTGCCAGACGGATGATGTGTAATTTTCCCTCAAACTGTTCCTTCATATTCCGGTATTGCTCTTGGATGGATATTTCTACCGTATTTTCACCATGTTTTTTGTTAAATTCTTCTACTTTTTCAACTAAATAGGTCTTTCTAGCATGATATTTTTGCGCATCATGATCTCTAATAATGTATTCCAATTTAGCGTCTGTAATATTCGCTTCTATATGCATAAGATGAAAGAAACCTTCGAATTCTCGTGTAGTAGCAGGTGTTTCATTTGCAGGCATGCTGTGGGCAAATTCTGCAGCCAATAGTGCAGCATTTTTCATTTTTCCAAAGGCATATCCAGGGTGCACACTTAGCCCATGGAAATGTAGCACGGCACCCGCTGCATTAAAGTTTTCATACTCCAGTTCACCTACTTCACTGCCATCCATAGTATATGCCCAGTCGGCTCCAAAATCTTTCACATTAAAATGGTGTGCACCTCGTCCTATTTCTTCATCAGGATTAAAACCTATCATTATTTTGCCGTGTTCTATTTCCGGATGGGCCAGAAGGTATTCTGCCGCAGTCACTATCTCCGCTATCCCTGCCTTATCATCTGCTCCTAGGAGAGTAGTTCCATCTGTAGTAATGATGGTTTCCCCAATATGTTTTTTTAATGATTCAAATTTTTTAGGAGATAGCGTGAAACCTGTAGACTTATTTAGTAATAAATTTTCACCTTGATAGTTTTCGAAAATTTGAGGATTTACATTATTTCCTGAAAAATCAGGTGAAGTATCATAATGAGCCAAAAACCCAATGCAGGGAACATCTTGAGATATATTGGATGGGATTTCGGCAAATATATAGCCTTTATCATCCATCCTTACGTGTGATAGGCCAAGCTGTTCTAATTCATTTTTAATATAGCGTGCTATATCCCATTGAACATCCGTGGAAGGTGTTTTTTCTGAGGCGGGATCGCTGGTACTAAAAATCTTTACATAAGAGATGAAACGTTGAACTAATTTCTCTCTCCATTCTGAATTAAAATCAAATACTGTAGTCATAAAGCAAATATATCTAAAGTTTTGATTGTTGTGTTTTTAGGATTTGAGTAATTTATTGAGTAAATAATTAAATCAATACGATTTTACGCTAACAATCAAAAACTAAACTTTTCGTCATTGCGAGTTTAAGGCTTGGGAAGGCCCCGGGCTGAGCGGTTATCCTGGGAGGTATGGTGGACACAGCGGCAGCGCAGGAAAAGAGCGACCAAAGGAAGCTCCTTTTACAAGACTGCAAGCTGCCCACCATACCTCCCAGATAGAAGCGGAGCACGGAAAAGGCCCCAACAAAACTTTAAATGCAGTGATATGATTTAAGGTGCATCCCTGTTCAATCTTCATAAGCTTTTTGGTACTTAAATTACAAACTAGATATATTATCAAATTGTCTATTTTTGGGACTAAACTTTACCAATGGAAGTTGCTCAACATCTCTACAGCACCGAGGAAATTTTGGATATTTATCAACTCCCTTTTTTTGAACTGTTCCACTGGTCGGCCAGCGTTCATAGGGAAAATCATGACCCGAATAAGGTGCAGGTTTCTTCGCTAATCTCTGTAAAAACCGGTGGGTGTCCAGAAGATTGTGGGTATTGCCCGCAAGCGGCGCGCTATCATACAGAGGTAAAGATTCACGAGATGCTTCCTGTGCAACAAGTGAAGGCTCAAGCCTTGCGTGCTAGAGAAAATGGGATTTCCAGAGTTTGTCTGGGTGCTGCCTGGCGAAATGTGAAGGACGGCCCAGACTTCGATCATGTGCTAGATATGGTACGCACCGTTACCCAACTGGACATGGAGGTATGCTGTACACTGGGTATGCTTACTGAGAATCAAGCTAAAAGACTGGAGGAAGCAGGACTGTATGCGTATAACCATAATATAGATAGCTCTGAGGAGTATTATAAGGAGGTGATTTCTACTAGAGCCTTCGAAGATCGTATAGCTACTATTGAAAATGTACGAAAGACTTCCATTACGCTTTGCTCTGGCGGGATTATCGGTATGGGTGAAAGCATAGAAGACCGGTGTGGCATGCTGAAGGTTTTGGCTAATATGACGCCTCAGCCGGAGAGTGTTCCCATAAATGCATTGGTCCCAGTGGAGGGAACGCCATTAGAAGAACAACAGCCAGTGGATGTATTTGAATTTATCCGGATGATTGCTACTACGCGCATTGTTTTGCCTAAAACCCAAGTGCGGCTTTCAGCAGGGCGTACGCAAATGAGTCAAGAGGCACAGGCAATGTGTTTTTATGCAGGTGCCAATTCTATTTTTGCGGGTGATAAACTTCTTACCACACCCAATCCGGATGTGAATGAGGATAAAAGTTTGTTTGAAAAATTAGGTATAAAAATGCAAGAACCTTTTGAAAAACACCCTAAAAGAACGGTTGTACCGGTAGAAGAAACCCAATATCCTGCTTTGGGGGAGAAACCGAAATGGTCGCGTCCGGGGCATACAATAGCAAGGAATGAGGAAGCAAGAGCGTAGTAAATTTTAATAGCTGATCATATAGGATTTAGGATAAGGACATATATAGAAATAAAAATTCTCTGTTTAATTTACTGTTTAACTACTAATACTATTTGTAAAAAAATATACTTAAAAACTTTATAGGAGTTATTTATATCTTATCTCTTTAATAAAATAAAAAAGCGCTTCCATAACGGAAGCGCTTTGTATTAGTCCTTGGCTTTGGCTAAAGCTTTCTCTTCTTTCTTTGTTAGGGTAGTCCCTGTTAAGGCATCTTTTTCGGCATTAACTGTTAGCAATACAGTTTGACCTTCTTTTACCTGCCGATTTACTAACATTTCCGCCACTAAATCTTCTATGTATTTTTGGATTGCTCTTTTTAAAGGGCGTGCACCAAAATCTCGATCCCAACCTTTTTCAATAATGAAATCTTTGGCTTCTTGAGTTAGGCTTATGCTATACCCTAATTTATCCAGTCTGCTATAAAGTTTAGATAATTCTAAATCTATTATTTTTTCAATATCCTCCTTCTGAAGAGCATTAAAGAAAATAATATCGTCTATTCTATTAAGAAATTCCGGAGCAAAAGCTTTTTTCAATGCACTTTCTATGGTTCCTCTCGCTCGAACATCGGTAGATGATTTTTTAGCTATCGTTCCAAATCCAACACCATCACCAAAATCTTTTAAATCCCTAGTACCAATGTTGGAAGTTAGGATAATAATCGTGTTTCGGAAATCCACTTTTCTACCTAAACTATCTGTAATATGGCCTTCATCTAAGATTTGTAATAGCATATTGAATACATCAGGATGCGCTTTTTCAATCTCGTCTAAGAGTACAACCGCATAAGGTTTTTTGCGTACCGCTTCTGTTAACTGACCCCCTTCACCATAGCCAACATATCCTGGAGGCGCACCCACCAAACGCGACACAGCGAATTTCTCCATATACTCACTCATATCTATCCGGATAAGAGCATCATCACTTTCAAAGAGCTCCTTGGCCATCACCTTGGCAAGTTCTGTTTTTCCTACACCAGTGGTACCTAAGAATATAAAGGTTCCAATAGGACGGTTAGGATCTTTTAATCCAGCACGGTTTCTTTGAATAGCTTTTACTACTTTTTTCACAGCTTCCTCTTGGCCCACCACACGTTCATGTAGTTTGGAGTCCATTTGAGCCAGCTTTTCCATCTCGTCTTTACCTACTTTGGTTACTGGCACCCCGCTCATCATGGAAACAATTTCCGCAACATTCTCTTCCAAAACTTCTGGTCTAGATTGTTTTATTTCATCCTCCCATTGTTTTTGTGCTAATGTTTGTTCTGTAGTAAGGCGTTCTTCTTCATCTTTCAACCTTCTAGCTTCAAGATAATCTTGTGCCTGAACAGCAATCTTTTTTTGCGTTTTAACCTGTTCAATTTTTTCTTCCAGTTGGATGAATTCATCTGGAAGTTTCATATTTTTAATATAAACTCTTGCTCCGGCTTCATCTAAGGCATCAATGGCTTTATCAGGAAGAAAACGATCCGTTATATAGCGTGTAGTAAGATTTACACAGGCTAAAAGCGCTTCCTCTGTGTAACGCACATTATGGTGATCCTCATATTTATCCTTTATCTGCTGAAGGATTGCTAATGTATCTTCTGCAGATGTAGGCTCTACCATCACCTTTTGAAATCTACGTTCCAATGCTCCATCCTTCTCTATATGCTGACGGTATTCATCTAAGGTAGTAGCTCCAATACACTGTAACTCTCCCCGGGCCAATGCTGGCTTAAACATATTAGATGCGTCTAATGAACCACTGGCGCTACCTGCTCCTACAATAGTATGGAGTTCATCAATGAATAAAATTACATCTTTATTTCTTTCAAGCTCCGTCATAATCGCCTTCATTCTCTCTTCAAACTGACCTCTATATTTAGTACCTGCAATAAGGCTTGCAAGATCCAGGGCTATTACTCTTTTATTTAATAAAACCCGAGAAACATTTCTTTGTTGAATACGGAGGGCTAAACCTTCTGCAATGGCAGATTTACCTACCCCAGGTTCTCCGATAAGAAGTGGGTTATTTTTTTTTCTTCTTGATAGGATTTGGGAAACTCTTTCAATTTCTTTTTCTCTACCAATTACAGGATCTAGTTTTCCAGATGCTGCTAGAGATGTAAGATCCCTCCCATAATTGTCTAATGTAGGCGTATTTGATTTTCCTGAGTTCGTACCTAACCCATGTCTTTTGGGAGGTGTATTTTCTCCTGGGCTGAAACTTTCATCCTCATCATCGTCTTCTTCGTTAAATTTGCCCATCGTAACATCAAATCCATTATTTTTTAGAATTGATTGATATTCATTAGAAACAGTAGAATAATCTAGACCCATTTCCTCTAAAATGACAGTAGATGGATCTTCACTTTTGTACAATATCCCAAGAAGTAGATGCACACTATTAACCTCCTCCGCACGATAGTGACTAGCTTCCAAACTCGCCCTCAGAAAGGCCTGATCTGCCATTCTAGTAAAAATAATTTTTTCTCTTTTACTATTTTGTACCAAACTTTTTTGGCGCGCTATGATAAGTTCTAATTTTATTTGAAGCGCATGTAAATCTGCCTCCATAGTTTTAAGCATATCGCTAGCAGAGTTTTCTGTAGTAATGATACCCAACAGGAGATGATCCGTGTTTAGGAATTCACTCATTAATCTATCCGCCTCACGTACGCTTTTCGTTAATATACGGGTTACCCCTACGGAATTTTTGATATTCATAAATAAAAAATTACCGGATTACTGATTACCGGTGGTATATCAAACCTACAAAATCTTTACCATATTGAAATACTGACATTCTTACCGAAGTAGATAGTAATATTTTAAAATTATTATATTTACAAATGAATGAAAATATAATAGGCTACGCAGCATCTTTGTTTATCGTAGTAAGTTTCATTGTTAAGGAGCTGCGCATGGTGAGGATTATTAATATTATTGGCTGTTTATTATTTGTTATTTATGGGTATTTACTAAACCAAAATTGGCCTATAATCATCCCAAATGCAATACTACTTTTCATTCATGCTTACCATCTTATTTTTGTTCCAAAGCAGCTGACTAAATGAGAATTATCGTTACCGCATTTAGTAGTCTCACTACAGACCAACGCATACGCAAAACGTGTGACACACTGCTTCAGGATGGGCATTCTGTACTTTTTATTGGTTGCGATTGGAATGATTCCATTCCATTGGAATTGCCTTATCCTTACCACCGAATAGCGATAAAGACGAAAACATTAAAATTAGCATATGCTGAATTTAATTTTAAATTGTATTGCGCTTTATTCCAAAATCTAGTACCGAAAGATTTAGTTTATGTAAATGATTTAGATGCTATTCCTGCAAGTTTTACAGCTGCCAAAAAGTTGGGATGCAGTATCATAGCGGATCACCATGAAATATTTTCTGAAATGCCGGCTATACAAGGCAAATTAAGTCAAAAGATTTGGCGGGTTTTAGAAAACTATTATGTGCCAAAAATTCCCGTATGTATTACAGAATCACAAAGTTATGCTGAATGGTATGAGAAAAAATACGGTGTACAACCACGCATAGTGAGGAATGTTCCTAAATATCAAAACTTCATTCCAGAAAACAAAAATAAGGATGAGGATTTTATATTGTACCAAGGTGTGCTCAATCCTTCTCGTGGACTCTTCCCTTTATTAGAGGCTATACAGTTAGATTCTTCTTTTTACCTAAAAATTGCGGGAGACGGCCCGCTCCGAATTTATCTAGAAAACAAGGTAAAAGAATTAGGCATTTCTGCACAAGTAGAATTTTTGGGCAAACTTTTACCACACGATTTACTGAAAGTTACCCGTGAAGCAGCGGTAGGTGTAAGTTTGGAAGAAAATGCCGGTGTATCTTATCTTTATTCATTACCTAATAAAATCTGTGATTATATACAAGCACGCGTCCCGGTTTTAGGTATTCATTTTCCTGAAATAGAACGTATTTTTTCAACTTATCATATAGGAGAAATACTTACTGACCATAAGCCAGAAAATATAGCAGCTGGATTAAACAAAATAGTAAAAAACGGACGCGCACATTATCTCCCAGATCTGGATTCCGCTGCCCGAGAACTTTGCTGGGAGAATGAAGAAAAAAATATTATAGAAGCTGTATGGGAAGCTTCGCAAATGTAGCATGCTAATGACAATTCAAGAAAAAGAAAACGAAATAATAGAAAATTTTCAATTTTTAGAAAATTGGGAAGAGCGCTATTCTTATATTATAGATTTAGGTAAACAATTGCCGGAAATGTCTGCCAAAAAAAAAATAGACAATAACTTGATCCGCGGTTGCCAGTCCAAAGTGTGGCTGGATGCATATTTGGAGGGAGATATTCTCCATTTCGAAGCAGATTCTGATGGAATCTTGCCTAAAGGTATTGCCGCACTATTAGTAGAATTATACAGTGGCCAACCTGTGAAAGATATTCTTGCTGCAGATTTCAGTTTCATTGAAAAAATAGGTCTGCATGAATTTCTTTCCCCTTCCCGCGCCAATGGTCTTATGGCAATGATTCAGCAAATAAAATACTATGCTGTGGCTTATCAATCTAAGCTAAACAGATAATGAAAGTTTTGGCCTATCGTTTTTCAGCTTTTGGGGATGTGATTATGGCGGCGACAGTAGTCCGAGAAATGATGGCCCAAAATCCAAATCTGGAATTACTCTTTGTAAGTAGATTAAAATACGGCTATTTCTTTGAACAAATCCCAAGGGTGGAATTTATAGGACTGGATTTGGATGAAAAAAGGGGACTGGGTGGGCTGTATACTTTTTTTAAAAATATTAGAGCTCAGCACAAAATAGATGCTGTTGCCGATCTGCATAATGTAATCCGTAGCAAATTTCTTACCCGCCTATTTTCTTTCCATAACATCCCGGTGCAAGTAATAAATAAAGGAAAAGAAGAGAAAGAGAACCTCACAGCGCCTCTCAACGTAAGTAAAACACCCTTAAAAAGTACCGTTGAGCGCTACGCTGATGTCTTCCGAGAACTCGGAATTAAAATCCAGTTATCGCAAAATTTGGCACAAAAAAACGGCAACACTCAACGAAAAGGTATAGGTTTTTCACCTTTTGCACAGCATATTGGAAAAATGCTTCCATTAGCAAAAAGTGAACTTTTACTTAGAGCACTTCTGGAAAAAGATGAAGTATATTTATTTGGTGGAGGCCCGGAGGAAATAGAAGTTTTGGAGAATTGGTCGCAAAAATTCCCAAATGCCTACTGCGTGGCCGGAACTATGGGCATTGAGCAAGAAGTTGACCTAATATCACATTTAAAAGTGATGATTTCCATGGATTCTGCCAATATGCATCTCGCTAGTTGGGCCGGAACCCGCTGCATTTCTATCTGGTGCGCCACGCATCCATTTGCAGGGTTTTTAGGCTATGGACAGCAATGGGAAGACGCTGTGGGACAGGATGACCTTACGTGTAGGCCTTGCTCCGTGTTTGGAAACAAGGCATGCTTTCGTGGGGATTATGCCTGCAAGGAGACTTTTCCACTCCAGCGGGTTTTAGATTTGGTTTGAATTAAATAAGGCAATCTTTAATTACTGTTTACTGCTTGGTAAAAATAATATCATCCGTTTTGTAGGGCAGTTTGATATCTACAGTTTGTGCGGCCTGTAATTCTGAGCAGGTAAGTTCAGACAGGTGCGTCGTCTCTACCTCGTAATGCCCATCGTTAAATCCAGCAACAGTCTATTAATCTTTATCATACCGCATCAATAAGGCATCGCTGAAGAAAATTAGGATTTGGCGGTTTTGATCCTTCACAATCACTAATTTTATTTGCTTATTTTTCACAGTCGCCTGTCAGGTGCCGGTGTATTTATTTAAAACCCCGTTAAAATCCTTCAAATGCATTCCATTAGTAATATTGTCTAAAATGTTATCAAGAGGAACTTATTGTGCTTTAGTAAACAAGTTCACACGAAATAAAAGCGGAATATGAATTATACGTTTAATATATGCTTCTTAGCGACAGGCCGTAGTAGAATCAAAAAAAGATCCGCAATATATACGGATCTTATTTATAAGTATTTAAATTTTAGAAAATATCAGCGCCCCAAAGCGTGCGTTCAGCATCAATTCTGGATTCAGGTAACAAAGATTTCGATTTTCTAACGATAGCAGATTTTTCTGCCTGTGTTTTGGCAAAAACAAACTGTGCTGCTAGATAATCTGTGCCAGATTTTAAATTTTCCGGGATCGCATTGAACTTTTTCATTGCTATATCCAGATATCGAGCGCGTCCTTCTTTTGCTACTGAATCTGCCATCATTTTATTGGCTATAGCAGAAATGATAAGAAAAGAATCATTTTGAAACGAAAGTGCTGCCGAATCTGCCATCTTTATTGCTTGAGAAGCATTATATAAAACACCGTCCGCGTTACCAGCTCTCTTTTGCTCTGCTGCAGCTACCAAATAATTAACACAAATTTTATACATGGATTGCTCCTTAAGCATATTATCGGCATTCTGATACTCAGTAAAAAGATTAGCAGTAATTTCTTTTCTATCTATATTTTTTGTTGCAAATATATCTGTAGCAGTATTTTGAGCATATCCTAAAGCTAGCATAAAAACTGCTGAGATGGTAAATATTTTCTTCATTTAATTAAAATTAGTACTCAAATTTAATTAAATATTTTAAACGAAGGAAATAATTCTTTTTCTCAGCAGTTTTTATTTCAGAATGATGACTAAATAAAAGAAGTTATTTCTTTCCCTTTTAATAATCCTTGAGACAGCTTTGCTAAATGAACAGCTTTTTCCATCATTGCCTTTTTCTCTTCTTCATTTTCCTTAGAAAGTAGCTTTTTGTTCTATAGAGAGTTAGAATTTATAACCAGTTGATACATTTCTGGCATTCCCATACCCATCATACCGCCACCTAGCTGTTGCATAACCTTTATTCTGCGGAAATACTCTGGTTGAGTAAGGCTTACAGGTAATTCTTCGCTAGAGAGATCTTCTATTTTATAAGATTGAAAGATTCTAAGGATTTACTCAATGCCAAGAAATCGGAGTTGAATTTTATAACTCAACCCAAAATGGGAAGGCATTATATTGATGAGGAGAAGGTTGAATCCATACGAAAAGATATTGAAAGATTGTCCAAATTAGTTGATAGTTTTAAAAGTTGATTGTGGAAATAAAAAAAATCCCCCAAATCCAATTAAGGAAATGGGGGATTTTATTATCGTAGTGTTTTATATTTTTTCTTATATTTCATATACTTGTAAAAGAAAAATAAAGTGATTGTGGGGTGAAATATTACAAATAATATTACATTTAACTGTTGGTAAGTAATCCCAATTATATTGCTCATCACTTGCATTATTTTAACACAAATCCAAAAAATGGTATCCATAATATCTATTTATATAATTACCTGATGGTTTTGCTCTGCAGCTACCAAATAATTGACACAAATATTATACATGGATTGCTCCTTAAGCATATTATCGGCATTTTGGTACTCAGTAAAAAGATTGGCAGTAATTTCTTTTCTATCTATATTTTTTGTTGCAAATATATCTGTAGCAGTACTTTGAGCATATCCCAAAGTAAGTATAAAAACTGCTGAGATGGTAAATATTTTCTTCATTAAATTAAAATTAGTACTTAAATTTAATTAAATATTTTAGACGAAGGAAATAATTCTTTTTCTCAGCAGTTTTATTTTAGAAGGATGACTTAATAAAAGAAGTTAAATCTTTCCCTTTTAATAACCCTTGAGACAGCTTTGCTAACTGAACAGCTTTTTCCATCATTGTCTTTTTCGCCTCTTCATTTTCCTCGGAAAGTAGCTTTTTGGTCCATGAAGAGTTAGAATTTATAACCAGTTGATACATTTCTGGCATTCCCATACCCATCATACCGCCACCTAGCTGTTGCATATCCTTCATTCTGCGGAAAAACTCTGGTTGAGTAAGGCTTACAGGTAAATCTTCGCTAGAGAGATCTTCTATTTTTACCTGATAGTTTTGCTCTGTAGCTACACTTTCTGCAATTTTTTTCAATTCCTCTTTCTCCTCCTCATTTAATAGTGAAACGCTGTTTTCCTCTTTCGCAATGAGTTGGTTGATATGATCGGCATCCACCCGAGCAAATCTCACCTTTTCGTTTTTTTCCTCTAGTTTTTGAATTAAATGAGGTGTTAGCGGTGAATCTAATACGACTACGCTATAACCTTTTGCCTCTGCACTTTGAATGTAGGTATCTTGTGCTGCAGCATCTGTGGTATAGAGAATAATGGTATTTCCCTCCTTATCTACTTGATTTTTTTGAACTTCCTCTAGAAGTTCATCCCATAAGTAATTCTTTCCTGACACGGTAGGAAAGAGACTGAAACTTTTTGCTCTTTCATAAAATTTATCGTCGGTAACCATTCCGTATTCTATCACTACCTTGATATCCTTCCATTTTTGCTCAAAAGCTTCTCGATCTTCTTTCATTAGGGATGTCAACCGGTCCCCCACCTTTTTAGTGATATAATTACTAATCTTTTTCACCTCCCCATCTGCCTGCAAATAAGAGCGGCTTACATTAAGCGGAATGTCTGGAGAATCAATAACTCCACGAAGAAGCAATAAGAAATCTGGTACTATCCCTTGTACCTCATCAGTTACAAATACTTGGTTTTGATATAGCTGGATTTTATCCTTTTCTATATTAATATTATTTCCAAGTTTAGGAAAAAATAAAATTCCTGTCAGGTTAAATGGATAATCTACATTCAGATGAATATGAAAAAGAGGCTCATCAAACTGCATAGGATACAGCTCATGATAGAAGGCTTTATAGTCTTCATCTGTAAGTTGAGAAGGCATTTTAGTCCATGCAGGAGTAGGATTGTTAATGATATTAGGCACCTCTATAGTTTCCGCCACTGCATCCTCAGGGGCATCTTCAGGAAGATTGAGGCTTTCTGTTTTTGTTCCCATTTGGATGGGCACTGGCATGAATCTATTATACTTGCGTAGTAATTCACGAATTCTGCCTTCTTCTAAAAACTCTGTGCTGTCTTCCGCAATATGAAGGACGATATCTGTTCCATGATTGGATTTTTCATCTGTTTCTTCCAAAGTAAAATTGGGACTACCATCACAAGACCAATGCACAGCAGGGGAATCTTTGTAACTTTTTGTAATAATTTCTACGCGCTCAGCTACCATAAAGGCACTGTAAAAACCTAACCCGAAATGTCCAATAATTCCGGAATCTTTTGCGGAGTCCTTATACTTTTCCAAAAATTCTTCTGCTCCTGAAAAAGCGACTTGGTTGATATATTTCTCTACCTCTTCTGCAGTCATCCCAATTCCATTGTCAGAAATTGTCAGGGTTTTTTGTTCCTTATCTAATTTTACATCAATACGGGGATCTGTGTAATCTACTTCCGCTTCTCCAATTCCAGCGAGATGTTTTAATTTTAGTGATGCATCTGTGGCATTGGAAATAAGTTCTCTTAAAAATATTTCGTGATCTGAATAAAGAAATCTTTTAATTAGTGGAAATATATTTTCCACTGATACATTTATTTTTCCTTGCATGATTTTAGTTTAGGGTAAAATTTTTCCAAGAATAATACCAGTTAATTTTAAGTGACATTCTGACAATTAAAAAGCTGTCCATCCTTGGGCACGCAAGGGTACTTCTGTTCCAGTTCCACGAAGTATCAAGGTATTTCCTGCCTCTTTAGGTGTGGCGTGTCCTATAATGGAAAATTCTTTTCTGTCTTTAATCTTTTCAAAATCTACCTGCGAGATGGTGAACAGTATCTCATAATCTTCTCCACCGTTCATAACGGCAGTCATTGCATTTAATCCCAATTCTTCTGCGGCCGCATCAGTTTCATAATCTGTAGGTATCTTTTCCTCATACACCCGAAATCCTACCTGAGACTGCTCGCTAAGATGTAGTATTTCCGAGGCTAAGCCATCTGATACATCAATCATAGAGGTAGGTATTACTCCTAACTCCTCTAATACCGTCTTAACATCTGTACGAGCTTCTGGTTTTAGTTGCCTTCTTAAAACATATTCCCACCCCTCCATTTCCGGCTGCATTGCAGGATTGGCTAGGTAGACTCTGTGCTCTCTTTCTAATAATTGAAGACCCATATAAGCTCCCCCAAGATCTCCTGAAACCACCAAAAGATCATGCTCTTTAGCCCCATCACGGCAGACAGGATGATGTGTATAGCCTATGGCAGTACCGCTTAAGATCAATCCACTTTTGGAACTTGTAGTATCCCCACCTATTAAATCCACACCATATTGTTCGCAGGCTAGAGCAATTCCATCATAAATTTCTGTAAAAGCCTCAACTGGGAAACGATCGGATGCCGCTATCCCCATCAGTAAGTGAGTAGGGCGAGCGTTCATCGCTGTTATATCGGAAAAATTTACAATTGCAGCCTTATATCCTAGATGCTTTAGCGGGACATATCCCAAATTGAAATGGATGCCTTCACAAAGAAAATCTGTAGAAACAACTTGTTTTTGACCATGCGGTATCTCTAAAATTGCAGCATCATCCCCTGTTCCAAGAATGGTTTCTGTATTTCTAAAACTAAACTTTTCGGTAAGGAGTTTTATAAGCTTAAATTCACCTAACTTTTCTACTGGGGTGCGCTCTCCTCCATCATTGGCTTCTGTAAACATTAGCGTAAAGATTCGGGATTGATGTTTTCCTGACGGAAAGGAAGACTTTTAAGATCGGCAGGACTTAAGTTACGGGTATTTACTCCTGTCATTTCCTTTAATACTAGCTGGATATCCTCTGGAGGAGTGGTACTTTTCCTAAGCATAACATCTATCCATACGCCCATAGCTGTAGCTGTAGCGCAGTGTGTACCATCCTCTAAAAAAAATCTATGAGTAAACTCATACATTCCTCCATCTTCTGAGGCGCCACTCAATTCCACACTTACCCAAACATCTGAATCTGCCAGTATTTCGCGGAAAAAGCTATATCTCTCATGAAGTAATACTGGGCCTACTCCCCAGCGATTGAGCTGAGAAAGCCCCATTTTATTTTGTCTCATAAATCCCATTCTGGCATCTGCACAATAAGTTACATATGAGGAGTTTGCAAGGTGTCTATTGGCGTCCAAATCATTCCAGCGAACGGAAAATTTTTGTAGAAACATAGTTTTATAATTTGGGCATAAAAGTAATACTAATTCAAATGCGGTTAATACGCTTTATTTTAGAATTATAATGTATGAATATAGAATTACATATTTACTATTATGAGTTGGGATGTTATTTCTAATTATTGTTACATTTAATTATATAATGTTCCAAATACAGATCTCAAATTGATTTTGATTCTATTATTCTTAAATCAATGTAAAAAAAGACGACCTTTTATATTATTATATTTTTTTGGGAGGTTGGCTTAATGTTGAAAAGATTTTCAAATTCATGCTTTTTCATGAAAAATAAATTCTTTTAGCATTTTATTCTAGAAATGGGTGGAGAGAAGATCGGTATTAAGAATTTTTTAATTTTAGACGGAATTCATACTATAAAACATCTTGATTTTACTTACATTTCCTTTTCCATAACGATCTACCAAACTCTACCATTTTAAATGTGGGGATGCACTCGCGTGAGGGCGGAGGCGGCTACCCCACAAGCTGGAGCGGAACGAAGTGGAGCTCCCTGCTGAGGAGTAATAGCCGGAGACCGACCCGAAAGTGCGGCGAGGCGGAACGAAGTGGAGCCGATGCCGCAGCAGAAGAGGCACGCCAAATAAAATTTAGAGTGAGTAAAAAGAAAACCTTAATTATCATAGGCGGAGGAGCTGCAGGATTTTTCTTGGCGGCCAATATAGAGCCCGAAAAGTATCAAATTCACATTTTGGAAATGGGTAGTCAAGTGATGTCTAAAATAAAGATATCCGGTGGTGGCAGATGTAATGTTACCCATGACGAATCCCAAATCCCTGAACTGATAAAGCGGTACCCCAGAGGTGGTAAGGATCTGAGAAATGCGCTGTATGAGTTTAGTCCAGATGATATGAGAAAGTGGCTTTCCCAACAGCAAGTGGAGACGAAGGCAGAGAAAGATGGGCGTGTGTTTCCTGCTTCTAACAGTTCTCAAAGTATTATAGATGCTCTATATAAAAAAGCGATGAACAATGAGTGTACTGTGACTACCCAATGTGTGGTAGAGAAAATTGAAAAGGAGGCTGAGGGATTTTGTCTTCAAACTTCCCATGGAGAATTCTTCGGAGATATAGTAGCGATCTGCACGGGCAGTAACTCCAGAATGTGGAAAATAGTAGAGCAACTGGGCCATAAGATAGAGCCACCCGTCCCTTCCCTTTTTAGTTTTAGTATTGTAGATTGTTGGCTGCAGGAGCTGCCCGGCACCAGTTTCCCTGAGGCTAGTATACGCATAGTGGAAACAGGTCAGAAAAACGCAGGCCCGTTATTGATCACCCATACCGGTCTAAGTGGTCCAGCGGTTTTGGTGCTTTCTGCATGGGCGGCAAGAGAACTGGCGGAGAAGAATTATGTGTTCAGCATCCAAATCAATTTTCTAAATCAAAGTTCTGAACGTGTTACCGCTTTATTAAATCAATTAAAATCACAATTCGGAGGTAAAGAAATATCCTCTGTGGGGCCGGAAGGAATTACAAAAAAATTCTGGAGCAGATTATGCCAAGAATATCTCCATAAAATGAATAAAAAGTGGTCTGACTGTAGTAAGAAGGAAATTTCGCTTTTGGTACAAAAACTATGTAATATGGAAGTTACAGTATCTGGTAGAGCGGTGAATAAAGATGAATTTGTAACTGCTGGTGGCGTATCTCGAAAGGAAATTAATTGGAAAACCATGGAAAGCAGGTTTATTCCAAATCTTTTTTTAGCTGGAGAGGTACTGGATGTAGATGCAGTGACGGGTGGTTTTAACTTCCAAGCATGCTGGAGTGAGGCTTACATATTGGCTAAATATCTAAATCTTCACTAAATATTTAAAATATCTTAGAATAATAGGAAAATTTGAATCTAAAATTTCTATTTCAAACCATTTTGATTCTTCATCTTATTTGGCCTCCATTTATTTGCCCAGACTCCAAGTTTTTTTCATGAGGTCCATATTACATTTCTTTGAAAGTTAAAAATTATAGATACTACTCCAAAAAATTAGGATAGTACTTGTTTTAATTTTCCTTTATCATTCTAAAATCACTTGGGTTTGCCTGCTTGGTAAGCTGCTTCAGCCCTTTTAATTGCTAAATTTTCTTTCCAACTCATGTACTTAGTTTTAAAATTAGCCTTTAAAAAGTCGTCGGCCTTTCGCTGAATGGTAAGATTGTAGAGAGATTTCGCTTTAACAGCCCAAGACTTATCCCATGCTCTTTGCGATAGGGAAAAACTTCCATCCAGATACTTCATCCAGTGCCACCAGCCAGTCGGCATAAAAAGTGTATCGCCATGCTCTAAAAAGCACTCAATACCTTCCACACCGTCTAAGGCTGGAAATTTTTCATAATCCGGGTTTGTGATATCATAATCCTCCAAAGCGTATGTAGCAAAAGGTATTTGGTATAAGCGCTGCTTCCATTTATTCTCAAAAAGAATTACATGTTTCCTACCGCAAAAGTGCGTATGAAATATATGAGCCAGATCTATATCATAATGTAAGAATGTTACAGAACCGGCACCTCCAAAAAACATATTGGGAAATTTATCTAAAAACCCCCCCATTAAATCTTTAGGTGCTATGTAATCCTGTAACAATGCTGGTGCATATTTAATGGGATCAAATAGGAATATCCTTAAATCTGTAGGTGTATTTTCGATTAGATCTATATAATCTGTAAACTTCATTTGGGAAGAAGCTGCATTGATAGGTGCAGCAGGATCTGCTTTTGCGCTGTCATACAGAGGGACCTCTACAGGCCCCACCGTCTGCTTCATATATTCCATATCCCATTTTTGAAAGGCGGGCCAATCATGCGCCATCTTACGTATGATGAGTGGTTTCCTTGTCTTGAGGTAATTATTAATAAAATTTTCCTGAGAGATAGTATCTACAACATCTATCGGCCGAAGCAAAAGTCCCATAGCCCTTACAATTTAGTGGAAACGCAAAGGTACATAATTGTGAAATTTAAAGTTATAAGTAATCAACTTCGCTTTTTCGAGCTCCCCCTATTGACAAGAACTCGAACCGATTAGCGAAGATATTCAGAGAATTAGCTTACTAAACAACCCTTTACAAGGCTCGAAACATATTGATTTTGGATTCGAATATTCGAAATAATGATTTTGAGAATTATATAATTTTTGCCAAAACACATCGATGCAAAAATACAAAAAGTATCATACGGATATCAAAACCTGCTATGCTTTAGGCATTCAAAATGAAGTTTTGCCACAAAGATTCATCAGAAAAATTCCCGGTTCTACTACTCATTATTGGAAAAATGAAAATTCCGAAAAATATGTTGGATCTGAATTTTTCAAAGGCATTCAGAACAAAATTAATGGACACCAAAGTATTTCTTGATTCCCGATTGTATTTCAGTCGAAAAGCATTTATTCAATTTGCCAAAATATACATTGGGTTGATTACTCTTCTTGGAAAAGAAAATATTTTTTTCATATCTGATAAATTTAATCTTTTTCCCAAACGGAACCACTACCTTTTATAACTGTCTTATTTTCAGAAGCTTACTTGTTTTTCAAAACCCTCTATTTTATTATTTGGTTAATAGAGGGAGCCCTGATGAAAATGATAAAAATGATTGATACACTTGCTAAAGACGAACAACAAGGACTATTTAAAATGATTGATATGGCTCTCTCGAATGAAAGATAATTTACAAACGCTGATTGCTCAATAAAAAAAGCCCTACATTTCTGTAAGACTTCTTATTCATTGTTTTATAAATTTATATTTATTGCTTTCGTCAATATCTTCGGGGTCTCCTAAAATCATATACAAACCCCAAGGCGGTTTATTACCAAATACTCCTTGCCCTGATACTTCAAAATCAAAACCTGCCTTATATTCTTTTGTTTCACCCTTATATTGATAAGTTTTTCCTTCACTATAACTTAAATGAAGTTGTGGCACTTCATTATTAGTGAAATTCCAAGTTCCTTCAAAACTTAAGAGTTCATTTTTATATTTTTCAAATGGATGTAACTTATAGTAATTTATTCTACTTGCCTTGCATTTTCCATTATTGTAAATCTCTATTACTGCCCCATCATCAGCTTTCCAAGTTCCAATAAAATCATTTTTCTTTGGAGCAGAGCTATTACAACTATGAAATAATAAGGGTAACAGAATAGCGAATATATATATAGTTACTCTCATCACTTAATTTTTATTGTTTCACTCCAATTAAATGATTGAGAAGTTTTTTAACCCCAACCCGTTTTAAAACTTTCATTTATGCTTTTACCAACTGATTGTTGTCACCATTGCTGATACCCTAAAATCGGTGGTCGTGAAGCTGACTGCATTGTAGACGTATTATTTACACTAAATATTATGGTCGCAGAATTTCCATTTGTAATTGCAGTCCACTCCAAATTATAAGAACCGAGGTACGTAACTGCTAAATTTCCTGTTAATCCTCCTGTTGCTAAAGTTATATAATCTTTAAGGTAAAGCCCAACCCCTTTTATACCTCCTAATCTATATGGATTTACTCCCTTAAGCTCTCCACCATTAGCAATGTTACCCAAAATAATATCTCTTGTAGCTCCAACGTGGCTATGTTGCTTCAACATTTCAGTGAAATTATCTCCATTGGTAAAGCTTCTATTTCGTGGTCCGTCCCCCTATAGCCATTCTGTACCAACTTGGAAAGGTGTTACCGTTTTGTTTGGATATGTAAATGAACCATCACTTTTATTGTTCCCTAAATACACGCTTGTTTTACCATCTGTTCCACCTACACCACCAATTTTTGCATTATCAATTATAGAACCCCGTGCTTTGTAATCGTCATAACCTGCTGCTTTTGCTTGGTCTGCACTTTTTATATAATCGTCCCATTTCCAATTTGTTGAACCTTCTGAATTTTTACAACCTACCCAATCTTCTGGAGCCATCCCATTTGGGTCGGTAAATCGTAGTGGATTATTAAAGAACGCTGAGTAAGGCGACCAAGACGGCATTACACCTGCTTTTGGGTCAACAACACTCTTCCTTCCAATATCCGGCAAATAAAACCTTGCTCCGTAATCATACATCCCCGTCTCTTGAAGCTCCTTGCCGTTGTATTTCATTTGATAGGCTGGGTTTCCTGCCAAAGATTTATACCCTTCGTGTTTCAAGCCAAACGGGTAATAATTATTTTCTTCAAAAATTTCTATACCGTTACTATTGCTAAGATAACTTAATATCATATTTCGCAAGTGGTCTGTATCGTTGTAAATATACTTTTTTTCAAAATCAAAATAACCCTGCTTAAATATTGCGAACTGGATACTTTGCAATGGTAGAGGTTTATAGATGTTTAAAAATTTAATTAAATTAACTCTTCCTCGAAAAGTTTATAGATTCTAGGATAAGGATTGCCCATCATCAGAACATTTTAATAAATAATAGCCCTATTAACAAACTTATTTTTCCTGAAATTTTCGCAAAAAAAAAGACCCACATTACTGTGAGTCTTTCAGCTCCTCCTGCTGGGCTCGAACCCATTATGATAAAGTATTAGTTTTCAAAGAAATACGAGTGTAATGTGTTTTATATATGCCTAAAAGTTAGCCTTTTTATCATATATGGCAATTCATTTTATCCAGCATATTCTTAGTACCATAGATTATCAATGTAGTATTTTCAGTGGGATTCAGTATCAACCATAATTCATTTGAATCATGTAAGTTGAATATACAATAATATACTTCCCCTTTCCAACTTTTCTTATAACAGCCCAAATAGTTTTCCAAAACATCTGGCAATTCTACTAGATCATCATAATCCCTTGAATTTACTGTCATAACAACCAATTCTAAAACATCCAGTGAAAATACTAATACAATATTACTAGGTATAATATGTAAGAAAGATTCCCTGCATAAATACACATAACTATCACAACCTTTAATTCTCTGCTCATTGCAATATTCTAAATCAAACTCCCACTTCTCATACTGCTCACCAATTTGGAATGGTAAGATTGATTTTTTCATTGATTGTAGAATATAGAAAAACCACTCGGAATGAGTGGTCTAGGTTAATAGTAATCATATACTTGTGAATAAAATTCTACTATTTAAATCTCAAACATCTTCCTCTTTTGAGAATTCTGAAATTCCAAAATAGCCTTTTACCTTACTTTTAAAATTACTTTCTTGAGGCAATTTATAGCCGTTTTTAATTAAAAATTCTAAGAGTAAATTCATCGAGTTTTGTTTATTTTTTCCAAAATTGTATTTGAATTAAAGTCTGAAAATTTTATAATTCCAAAGTCTTTTACAGAATAATTGGATGTCTCTTCTTTTTCGTCTCCAGAACTTCTTTCGGTGGAAATTGTTGAATATTTATGTAAAAAATATCTCTTTTTTGACTATCATATTTAAAAGTGGTATACTCTCTTACAGTATAATTTCCTCCCGCATTCACTTGCTCTATTGTGAAAAAATTGTTTTTTATTTTGACATCAGAAAATCCATCCGCTACATTTTCTCTATAATTAGGGGTGATAATATTTTTGTTGTCAAGGATT
>JAGLAZ010000043.1 GCA_018260565.1 Flavobacteriaceae bacterium | reverse complement strand
AGGAATAATATTTCTGAACATGGAGATCTCATCAAACAGGATAACTTTAAAACTAAAGAAGTAGTCCTTATGCGTAGAAAGGTGCGAAGCATCGCAGATCATTTTACGGAAAATAGATACAAAGATTTTGCTAAGGATATTAAAGATATTGTCAAAAAATCGCAGTATATAGATTCTGCACCACTGGATTTAACAAAACCAAATTCTGCGAGGAAACAACGCCAAGGAGTAACAGATTTCACTTATTATAAATGCTTTCACAAAGGGGAAAATATAAGGCTTAATTGTGAAGTTATTGATGGTAAAGAGTATCCGTATTCCATCAATATAATGATAAAAAAATAAACACCAAAGGCGCAAAAATGGGTTTCAACCCCACCAGCACTTCCCTCAATGTTTACATAGCAAATTTACAAATAAATTTTAATCATGCAAGCTGACCAATTTTACAAAAACATTCTCCTAGATGTGGCCAAAGATCTCACCGAGGCTTTTGATGAAAATTTTGAGCTAAAAGCGTTTTTTAACAGGCGGTGGAAGGTAGCCCGTATCAATAGGATTGGGATACCCATACGCCACCATTGGATTGGGGGTGCCGATGTGATTTGGAGCAAACTGATGAGGAGCCCACAGATATAAAAGGAGGGCTACAGCTTAAAATAGAATTCCAAAACAATCCTGGTAAAACAGGCAGAATATTTGGCTCAAGTGTTTATTTAACCAGTGGAGGCCTTTCACCGGAGATGGTTAAAGCTACTTTTATTTGGGCCAGGGAAATGTTTAGAAAAGCCATTCATGAAACGCGAGTTCTTTATGAAAAAGCAAAATTAAAAGCACCATACAAAACAGTTTTTAAGTCAGGATCCGCATCTGTAAAAGTTAGCCCGTTTGCAGATAAAGTTGATTTAAAAAACAATATCGCCACTGCGAAAATCATTACTGAGAAATTAGGTATAAGCGTTAAAATTCGCCCTCATTTGAACGGCCGTATTATTAAATATGTCAATAACGCAGAATATGAAATAAATGGTTTAATAAGTGATAGAAAGGCGGTTACAACCTCAAAATTAAAAAACCTTCGAAACACCTACCGTTCTGCAGTAGACCAAGGCTGCGAATGCATTGTTTTTGATTTAGATGGAACTATTTTGACGATTGATGAAGTACAGGAAGAAGCCTTAAGAAAATTTAATACATTCCCTAAAATAAAGGAGGTTTATATTAAGAAAGGTGACGAGATTATAAACATGAAAAGCAACCTATAAAGGTTGCTTTTTTGTTCTGACATATTCTTGCATTTGACGTCGCGAACTTTAAGAACATCACAAATTTACTACAAAATTTTTATTTCGCAACTTTTTCTGCATAGATCCCATGGTGGTTTAAAATAGCAGATACTGTAGAGGCTCCGATAGGTGGGAAATTCTTGGCGGTCTCCTCCAACAGGGCTGAGTATTTCCATTGCGGGTTTTTCTGCTCTAATTTTGCGAAAAACTCACGCACTTTCTGATTACGATATCTAAACCTTTGCTCTTTAGTCACGGAACAAAAGTAGTGAGGGGGGTTGAATTTTACAAGCCGGGGTTACTCTTTCCTATTTTGGTAATATTTTTCTAAAATCAAAACACCTTCTTGAATCATTTTCTTTATCTGATAATATTTATTTATTCTATCATCATCATCTTTGTAATTTATATTAAAATTTACTCTTAGAATTTTATCTGAAAGTGGGAAATAGGAAAGTATCAGGATTTGTTTTGCCTCTTGTAAATTTTTGTGCTAATAAAAACATCCCTACCATCACTTTTCACAATCTCATAAGTCCCAGAATTTAATTGTGTAGTAGCATCAAACATATTTTGGACAAAGTTCTTTGGATTACCAATAGAATTTATAATGCATGCCTCAATTATTGGAATTCCTTTAGATACTAAACATCCTTTCCTTTGTAGAATAAATGGAGATTGAATTTCTTTGTTTTGAACAATGTAGATTTTATGTTTTTTAATTTTTAAAATTGAAGCTGGCTGAGTTCCATTTACTAACAATGTATCTTTTGAACTATTTTGTCCGAATCCAAAAACAGAAAAAAAATGAAGAAAATGAGTCTTTTCATTTATCTTTAGATACAACCTGGAGGTTAGTAAGTTTTAAAACCTCTTTGGGAACTTTCACCATTCTAACTGTACATTCTTTTTTATCAAACCAATATATATCAACTGTAGTATTGTAAACAGCTCCTTCAGTAAATTTAATTTCTGGATCGTTATTAAAAGTTACGATGTGTCCTACTTTAATTTCCATATCTGATAGTATTCATATTTTCCCAAATATAAAATTCCCGACAATATGCCGGGAATTAATTTTAATAGTGCGAGAAACT
>JAGLAZ010000023.1 GCA_018260565.1 Flavobacteriaceae bacterium | reverse complement strand
AATTTAATATTATAACTGTATTTTGTGTCCAGAAATTAATTACGCTATTAGGTTGATATGTAATTATAATAATCTTTGCAGCATGAAATTGTATATTTTCGCATTCCTACTTTTTAGCTTCTATGATCTTAATGCTCAGATAGTTAAAGGATATTTAAAAGATGCAGATGCCAAGGCTCTGGATGGTGTTTTAATTTATAATCTTAATTCTAAAGTAGAAACACGATCAAAATTCGATGGCAGTTTTGAAATTTTTGCACATGCTAATGATGTTCTTAGATTTGTGGATTTTAGGATTAAAAGACAAGATTTAATTGTACTGCCCAGTCATTTTAATGAACAGATTACTATTGAATTGGAAAATAGTGTTCGAGTTTTAGAAGAAGTTAAAATAAATTATAAGCCTAGTGGAAATCTTGAAAAAGATGTTAAACATTTTAAAGAATCTAATGAAAAGAAGGAGTTTAATGAATTTAGGCAAATATTACCAAAACAAAACCTTCAGAAAATTTACCAAGGTTAAGCATGCCGAAAAGTATAGAACCTAATAAATTCGAAGGCCAAGTGAATATAGTAGGACTAGCCTTTGCAGCATTCAAATTAATTAAATCTTCAACTAAGCCAAAACCTGAAAAAGCAAATTATTTCCAAAAGATAGAGTTTCAAAATAAAATGAAACAAGAATTAGATTTTTCTTTTTTCAAAAAATTTTCTCAAGACGAATATGAGTTGGAAACTTTTATAGCCTATTGTGATGAAGTAAAAGATTTAAGTAAAATTTACAGATATAACTTCAATAAATCAAAACTCCAAGAAGAGATTGAAACTATATTTAAAAGTTACCAAAAAAAATTTAATCCCTAATTTTGGTTAGGTTTTAAGCCATAAATGTGCTAAACCAGCAGCCAACTTTGCCGTCCGATTATCAATATCTAATAACGGATTTACTTCTGCAAAATCCAAAGCGATGCATTTAGGATTTGAAATTATTTGGTCGAAAATATGCTGAAAATAAGCGTCCGGAAGTAAACCAAACGCTGTAGGTGCAGAAACTCCAGGTGCAAATGCTGCGCTGAAGACATCCATGCACACTGATACGTGCAAGATATCTACACCAGCTATAAAATCTTGGATTTTTTCCAAATTTAATTTAGAGTTATAAGGTGTAAATTCTTGAGCTAAAATATAATCTATGCCCATAGAATTCGCGTCTTGAAATAATTTAGCTGTGTTAGCATTTTTTTGAATGCCAATAGCAAGGGCATTTAAATTCCCTTCTGTATGTAATTGATAAAATCCAGTACCGGAGGTAGCTATTGGATCAGGTTTTCGATTGTCAAAATGTGCATCTATATAAATAATCCCAATGTTTTTATTGGGATATGCATTTCGAATTCCTATCTGATGCGGGTAAAGAAGTTCATGTCCGCCTCCTAAAACTAATGATTTTGCACCGTGATTTAGAATATGAAAGGTTTTTTCACTGAGGTTTCGCTGGGCGGATTCCAGATCATGATTAGAACAAGTAATATTTCCCGCATCATAAAGTAATACCTTAGGATGATGAATGGGTAAATTGGACATTGCCATTCGTATCGCATCTGGGCCCTCTGCAGCACCGGCTCTACCATTATTTCTTGAGACACCTTCATCCACGGAAAATCCATGCAAAATAATGCTGCCCAGATCTATGTTATCTAAAGTATTCAATACAGTAATGTGCTGATGCACGCGTGCATACTCTGGAGAGTTTCCATCTCTACGCCCAGCCCAGATGAAGTTTTTCATACTAATGAAATTCCTTTAGAATATACCTGTGTAGGCCGTATACTTCCTTGATGATAGAGTATTTCGCGGTAATCCTCCACATCATAAACTTGAAAATCCGCATCAAAACCTGCTGATAATTTTCCTTTATTTTTAATGTCCAGAGCTTTTGCAGCACGAAAGCACAGTCCGGAGAAGACTTCTGCAGCGTTAAGTTTCTCGTAAGTTGCTAAGATAGAAGCTTGTGTAAGCAATTGGCCCATGGGAGCAGAGCCAGGATTCCAGTCACTGGCTATAGCTAGGCAGGCACCAGCATCTAATAATTTTCTGGCTGGCGTGAAAGATTCCCCAAGGCCCAAACTGGCTCCTGGTAGAGCGGTGGCAACTGTTTCAGATGTTGCCAAAACTTGGATTTCCTCCTCACCACTTGCTTCTAGATGATCGGCAGAGAGAGCACCTACTTCCACTGCAACTCTGGACCCTCCTGGTGTAAATTGGTCTGCATGAACTGTAATTTTAAATCCTAAATTTTTGGCCTGAAGTACATAGTTTAAGCCTTCTTCTGGTGAAAAGGCTGATTTTTCAATAAAAATATCTATTCGGTCTGATAAATTTTCCTCCTTTATAATTGGCAATAATTCGTTTACAATATATGTTAGATATTCAGCGTTACTTCCATCAAAATCTTTTGGTTTGAGATGTGCTGCTAAACAAGTGGGAACTATTTTTATTGGGCAATTTTCTTGAGCTTTTTTAATGGCTCTTAGCATTTTAACTTCTTCTACAACACTTAACCCATAGCCGCTTTTTACTTCTATACAGGTAATTCCTTGCGATATACAATTTTTAATATTTTCATTAAGATTTTGGACTAATTGTTCTTCGGTGGCGTTTCTTACATGCTGTACACTACTCCAAATGCCACCACCCGACGCCGCAATATCCAAATAAGACTTGCCGGAATTTCTCATTTCAAAATCATTTGCACGAGAACCCGCAAAACAAATGTGGGTATGGCTATCTATGAATCCTGGCAGGACTACCTGCGGATGCATGCTTTTTATTTTAGGTGCGGATGCATAATAACTGTCTACAAGATGGGAATATATGCCACATTCTACAACCTTGCCTTTCTCATCTACCAGAATTCCTGCATTTTTTATAGGAACGATTGCTTCCATTGCAATAGCCCCTTTGTCAGGAAGATCCTCCAAAGTGATAGCCTGTACAAAAGGCCCGTATATTGTTAAATTTTTATAATTCATAAGAAAACCCAAAGGTTAAAAAATAGTTGTCCTTAAAATGATTCAAATAAGAACCGGCTGCGAAATCAATCTGCGCATGGGGCTGAATTATATACGCAATGCCGGCATCCAAACCGTGGGACGGCGATGTGTTTTGAGAAAATTCCGAAAAGTATTCACCATATACGGATAGGCTCGGACTCAAATCTTTATTTACTGTAGAAATAAAAGTAAACATATCCAGCGCTTCAGCCTTTTCGTAACCCATGTTTAGGGTAAGTTCCATATTTTTATTTAACTTTTGATCTAATAGCCCGGAAAAACTATAGTTTTTAAAATTAGTATCAGCATACACCGCAAATTGGGGTTTGTTTTCATCTTCTGAAGCTGCAATCTGGATTTTGGTTCCTAATACATACGAATTTTCCTTTCCAGAAAGAGAAAGATCTGTTCCAATGCTAATTTCACTCTTGGGCAGGGAGCTTATTCCGGTACGGGCGACTACGTTTAGACTAAAGTTTTTTTCCGAATGGGAATAGTTTATTCCATTTTCTAACAGGAAGGTCCGTAAGGGGGTAATGTGCGTCCCAGTGGAAAGGCTCGGTCTGTCGGTGTTAATCTGTGCAAAAGTAAAGCTACTAAGTAACAGCAAAAGTAGTTTGCCTAATTTCATAGCTCTAAGATATTACATTTTCAAAAGATGAAAAACCGTATTTTTGGACATTGACACAAAAACTTGTATGCCAGATTTTATGCACGCTGATAAAGATAATTTTTCCTCGGATGAACTCATCCAAGAAGAGAAAATACGGCCTCAAAGTTTTAAGGAATTTGCCGGTCAGCGTAAAACATTAGATAATCTGGAAGTGTTTGTACAAGCTGCTAAGGCCAGAGGTGCCTCGCTGGATCATGTTCTTCTCTACGGTCCACCAGGATTAGGTAAAACTACTTTGGCCCATATCATCGGAAATGAAATGGCTGTTAATGTGAGGCTTACTTCAGGTCCGGTATTAGATAAACCAGGAAGTTTAGCCGGATTACTTACCGGATTGGAGGAAAATGACGTTCTTTTTATAGATGAAATTCATCGTCTTTCCCCTGTTGTAGAGGAATATCTCTATTCCGCAATGGAGGATTATAAGATTGATATTATGTTAGAGTCTGGGCCGAATGCAAGGAGTGTGCAAATAGGCCTTTCCCCTTTTACTTTAATAGGTGCAACTACCCGCTCTGGAATGCTTACTAAACCATTATTGGCACGTTTTGGTATTCAAGCACGGTTGGAGCATTATTCTATTGAGTTATTAAGCACTATTATAGAAAGAAGTGCTCGTGTTTTAAACATCCCGATTGAGAATGAAGCTGCCATTGAAATTGCCCGTAGAAGTAGAGGTACACCTAGAATTGCTAATGCCTTACTTCGTAGAGTTCGGGATTTTGCAGAAGTAAAAGGTAATGGTAATATAGATATGGAGATTGCTTTATTCAGTCTCAATTCCCTTCATGTAGACGAAAATGGATTGGATGAAATGGATAATAAAATCATGCGCGTAATGATTGAAAATTTTTCTGGTAAACCTGTAGGCTTAAATGCACTAGCTACATCTATTGGAGAAAACTCTGAAACTATAGAAGAGGTTTACGAGCCATTTCTTATTCAAGAAGGATACATAATTAGAACGCCTCGAGGGAGAGAGGCTACGGCGAAGGCTTATAGGCATTTAGGTCTTAATCCACCACAATCTAATACTACCAGCCCAGGTAATTTATTTGAGTAAACTTATTTAGCAATGACTGATAATTTTGATGATGATGATGTTTTTACAGGTAAAGATCATACTCCCCTGCGAGATGATGCCTTTATGCTTTCTTCTGAAGAAAAGATTAAAAAAATAGAACATCATTTTGCGGAGATTATGTATATTTTGGGCTTAGATATGACAGATGATTCACTGAAAGATTCCCCCAAAAGAGTTGCAAAAATGTATGTTAATGAGATTTTTGGGGGCCTTCTTCCAGAAAATAAACCTGGCATATCCACTTTTAGTAATAAATATAAGTACCGCCAGATGCTCGTGGAGAAGGACATCACAGTATATTCTTTTTGTGAACATCATTTTTTGCCCATCATCGGTAAAGCCCATGTAGCATATATGTCTAATGGTGAAGTTATTGGTCTTTCTAAAATTAATCGCATCGTGGATTATTACGCTAAAAGACCCCAAGTTCAGGAACGCCTTACCATGCAAATAGTAGATGCATTAAAAGAAGCATTAGGTACTACAGATGTAGCTTGCATTATAGATGCCAAGCACTTGTGTGTAAATTGTAGAGGGATAAAAGATACACAGAGCTCCACTATTACTGCGGAACTCAGTGGGATTTTTCGAACCAATCCTATTACGCGTCAAGAATTTCTACATTATGTGGGAATGAAATAATATGATACAATGTTATATCAATTATAATAATAAAGGAAAATTAAATATGCCTATTTATATTTAAAAGAAATTAGTATCTCTTAATTAATACGCTTCTAAAAAGACTTAATTTTAATAATTCCCATATCTTAACGGCAATCTTACCAGTTCTACATTCCAAATTATTCCAAAATCATGTTAAAAATATACAATACACTTACCGGAGAAAAACAGGAATTCAAACCCATTGTAGAGAATCATATAGGGATGTATGTATGCGGACCCACTGTTTATAGTAATGTACACCTGGGGAATGTTCGCACATTTATGTCCTTTGATTTTATCTTCCGTACGCTACAATATTTCGGGTATCAAGTGCGCTATGTGAGAAATATTACAGATGCTGGACACCTTACAGATGATGGAGATGTAAATAATGATAGATTTGTAAAACAATCGCGTTTGGAGAAACTGGAACCGATGGAGATCGTACAAAAATATACAGTGGATTTTCATCAAGTATTGGATAAATTTAATCTCTTACCTCCTACTATTGAGCCTACTGCCACAGGACATATTTTAGAGCAAATAGAACTTACTCAGAAACTTCTGGACAAAGGGTATGCGTATGAAAGTAATGGATCTGTCTATTTTGATGTGTTAGAATATAACGCTCGAGGTTTAAATTATGGAGAGCTTTCTAAAAGAAATATTGAAGAACTTTTTGCCAATACTAGAGACCTCGATGGACAAAGTGAAAAGAAAAATCCTCAAGATTTTGCCCTTTGGAAAAAGGCTTCACCAGCTCATATTATGCGGTGGAATTCACCTTGGGGAGAAGGTTTTCCAGGTTGGCACTTGGAGTGTACTGCAATGTCAACTAAATATTTAGGTGAAAGATTTGATATTCACGGTGGTGGAATGGATTTAAAATTTCCGCACCATGAATGTGAGATTGCTCAAGGTAAGGCCTGCAATGGACATGAACCTGTAAATTATTGGATGCACGCCAACATGCTTACTATGAATGGCCAAAGAATGTCTAAATCCACTGGTAATTATATTTTACCAATGCAACTCATTTCTGGAGAAAATGATTTTTTTGAAAAGGAATTTCCACCAGCTGTAGTTCGTTTTTGCTTTATGCAAGCCCATTATCGAAGCGTATTAGATATTTCTAATGAAGCAATGCTTGCTGCAGAAAAAGGCTTCAACAGAATGATGGAAGCAATCCGCATATTAGATGAAAGAGTTTTGCGTACAAAGGTAAAAGAAGATAAACAATCTACCGAAGCAGAGATTTCCAAGCTTGAGAATCAAAAATCAGCCTTTGATATTATCGCCTGGAAAGTGAAGTGTGACGCGGCTTTGGCAGACGATTTTAATTCTCCTATCCTCATTGCTAATTTATTCGAGGCCGTTAACTTTATTTTTAAAATAAAAGACGAGACAGAGGAAATTTCGAGTATAGATGAGTATAAATTGAAAGAGTATCTTAATAAATATGTTTACGATGTATTAGGTCTAAAACATGAAGATTCTTCCCTTCATCATATTGATGCATTAGATGCAGTGATACATCTACTCATCAGATTAAGAAATGAAGCCAGACTTCAAAGAAATTTTGCCCTATCTGATCAAATACGAAATGAACTTTCCTCGGCAGGAATTGTTTTAAAAGATGGTAAAGAGGGTACTGAATATAATTTTCAATAAAATATTCACAATCTTTTAAATATATAAATGATTAGTATTCAATAAGTTGTAATTTTAGGCATTGTTTTTGGAAATTGAAATAATATGATACATTAATTCGTATTATATAAGCACTATGAAATTATTTTTATTTTCTGCTGCTGTATTCTTTGGAGGATTTCAGTTGGCAAACGCCCAATATTCTGGGCCAGATTACACAAACCCACAAAATTCTTCATGGGGCAATTCCTCTCAATATGGTTACGGCTATGATAACGATGATTGGGATGATGATGAGTATTTTCCAGATGAATATTATTATCAATTGCCTCAAGATTATTATAATGATAACTTGTATCAAAGTTATTATAATGACTATCGCCAGAGTATTAATCAGATTCGATGGGATCGAGTGTTTACTCAGCTTAATTTGGCTTCTTGGCAAATCCAGCAAATTGTAAGACTTAATAGGTATTTTAATAATTATAATACATGGTTCAGCTATTATCGATATAATCCTGATAGATGGTATTATGATAGGTTCTATGCATTGCGAGATATTTTGGGCCCTGATGTTTATATTGTATTTCAAAATAAATACTATGGAGGTAGAAATCCCATTTCCTATTGGAGGAATTATCGCCAGCAACGTTATAATGGCTATTCTTACATTAATCCAAGATATCGCAGAGTTAGCGTAAGAAATTATTATATAGAGCCTCAAAGATATCATGAACAATATGGACATTCTTATGGCTTATATACCCCTAAAGTTAATAAATATGATGGTGGGGGAGGCTTCAAGAATGATTCTGGCTGGGGGAATCAGAACGGTAATAACGGAAGATTCAGAAATAATTCAAATAATAATTCAAGTAGTAATTCTAATGGAGTCTTTAGGAATCAATCTTCTATAGGAAATAATGAAATAACATCCCCAAATTCTAACGATGGTGGTTTCCGTAGAACTACTCCGCCTGCTCAAAGAAAGATTGAAAGTAGTAATGAAGGGAGGGGACGCTATAATAGCGAAACCAGAGAAAGAACGCGAACTATTCAAGAACCAAGAACTCAACCTAATGATTCAAATTCCAGTTCAAATGGTTTCAGAAATAATTCCAACGACACAAATACGTCAACATCAACACAATCAACAAATAACACCAATAACAGCGGTGGATTTAGATAATCACTTAAAAACCAATTCAATATGAAAAAATTGATCGTAGCTAGTGCCATTGTAATGGGCGGATTAGCTAGTGCACAGACTTCTTTGCCAGAGAGAAATCATTCCAAAGGCGCAGAACATCCTAAAATGGTTCCAGGCCCTGAATGGGATAGGTTGCAAAATGAATTAAAACTAACTCCGTCACAATTAGAATTGCTTCACAAAGCTGACATGGATAGGAGAATGGCTCTAAAAGATGAACGGAAACAAATCATAGAGGCAAAAAAATCTATGCATAAAGCTCAAAAGCAAGAGAGAGATGTATACCAGGATCAGCTAAAACAGATATTATCTCCTGAGCAATATTCCAAGTATAGCGACATTAAAAAAGCTAAGATGAACGAAAAACGCGAAAATTTTAAGTCCAAACATAAAAATTTGAAATTGAAATAAACATTTCAAACTAAAAACCTCCATCATTGGAGGTTTTTTTATATAAATAAAATTTCTTTTGATAAAATGTGATATCCCAGTTTATTCAAATGATCAGCATATTCATCGATTTGCTTTTCATACCGTTTTGATTCTGTTCCTGTTTTAAAATCGATGATTCTAATACCTTCTGGGTATGATAAAATCCTATCAGGACGGAATTTTATTACATTTCCAGAACCCTCATTGAGGAAAAATATATCTCTTTCTGATAAAATAACTGCATTAGGATCAAAAATTTCCGTATGATTATTTATAAAATTAGTAAGTCTACTTTCTAAAGTTTCATATTCAGTTGACCGGATTTTTCCTTGATACCTGTAAGTTTTTAATAAGCTGAATACTTCTTGTGATGTTTTACTTTTAGCTAAAATTTCATGTATTAATATTCCTTGTTTTACCTCAATTTTTGTCTGTTGATATGTCCTTAATGGCGTGGAAATTTGTATAAGTTCTGGATGTGGTTTTAGCTTCTCCAGGGAAAGGCTTATACTACTCAACTCTTTTTTGGCCTCCTCATTCTGCTCTTTAATTGGGGCCGGTACATAGGGATAAAGATCAAAACCAAAAGTTAGCGCATTTTCTAAAGAATCTAAGTGCGAATTAAATTCTAGTAACCTTGTATCTGATAGAGACTTGGAGGCATATTCTAATAAATCTGTAGAACCATTTTCTACAAAAATATACAGTTGGTCTTTAGCCCTAGTAGTAGCTACATATCGCAAACAAAGATTGTCAAATATATTTTTTTGTTCCATTAACTCTACTTCATGCGCTATTTCTGGAAATTGTGAGAAGGGAAATTTTTCTATTAGCCTTATTAATAATAGTTCTGGTATTGTTTTGATTTCTCCATCAATAAGGATTTCTGAGGTCACTAAAGTGTTTACCTCAGTTACTTTATCAGGATTTCCATGGTCAATTAATAATACGATAGGAAATTCCAGCCCCTTACTTTTATGAATTGTTAGCGCTTGGATAGCGTCTTCTTTTACAGAAAATGAAAATTTTGAGGTGCCTAACTTACGTTCCCATTCCTCCAAAAAATCTCCCATTATGAATGGATGATGCATGAAATATTCATGTGCAATATTGAGAAAAAATAATATTGCCTCTGTATCTACACCAGGAAGTGAAATTTCAGTAGCCAGACTCTCAATTAATTCCAAAGGCGCAAGACTGCTGGTGGGTATTTGTAAGGAAAGTGTTTCCTTTAGGTATAAAACTTGAGCTTCAAAATCCTGTAATTCTTTCAAATGAATAAAATGCACATTTAGGTAGGTTAATGGTACGCGCCCAAACCGCAGCATATCCAGCAAAGCTCCAGAAAGATAATACATCTCTTGAGGGTTTTGTAACCATTGAAGCAGGTATATTATTGCAGATACACTGTGAATTCTATTTATATGAACTCCGCTGGCACTCGTAAACTGTAACTGAACTTCTCTTCCATTAACATCCAAAATGCTACCATCTAAGTAGGATATAGTTTGCGCTATGGTATCATTGTTTTTAGCTAAAATGCATATGTCTTTTTGCGAGTATCCTATTTCCAAACAATGTTTAATATGCAATAAAAAGGGATGGTGTTCAAGATTTTTAAGCTCTTTTACGTCGATATTTTCAATCCAGACCCGGCCTCCCGAACCTAAAACAGCATTCTGATACGCACTACCGAAAATATTCGGTATAGAACTTTCTGGCGGGAAATCATCTGCAATCCACTTATAGAAGTCATTATTAAAATTAACTATCTCCTTTCGGCTTCTAAAATTTTTATCCAGTTGTAAAATTTCAGGCTGAGTGTGTAAAGTATGGTCTTTATCAGGAAATTGCATCTGTAGCATAATTTCTACATCTCCACCTCGGAATCTGTAAATACTTTGTTTAGGATCTCCAATGATACTAAAACTGTTTCCTAAAGAAGAGATAGCATTATCTCGCAAGGGAATTAGATTTTTCCATTGAGACTTGCTTGTATCCTGAAATTCATCTACATAAAAATGTCTAAAACGAGTGCCCAATTTCTCATAAATGAATTCACTGGGATCATTTTGTAAAAATTGCGTAATTAGTTTATCAAAATGAGATAAAACGACAAACTCTTCCTCTTCTTCTAACAGCCGGATTTTATCTTGAATTTTAGTATGAAGATAATTATTAGCGCGGCTATTCATGAGCATTTGCTGAAAAATATACATGTTGCATTCTTCATATACAGTCCGTAAACCTACTAATAAGTAGGAATAAAACTCCTCTGAAATTTTGGCTAGTCCTGTTTTGGGATAAGAAAAATAGGTTTCGCTTATTGTGCGATATTCTTTAGCAAAATTCGAGGTATTTAATTTTAATAGAGAACCATAAATACCGCCTTTTTTTTGTTTAAAATCATTGACTTCCAAGCCATGCTCCTCAATTTTACTAATATAAAAATCCCGAATTTTAAATATATGTTTTTCGCGAATATTTTGCCGTTCCTGTATTCCATAAATCAAGCTGTCACCAAGAATTTGATACACTTTGATATGAGAATCAAATAATGGATGATCTTGTGAAGAATTTTTAGTAGATGAGTATTTTTTTCTCCCTGAAGATTTTTTATTCGGATAAAGTTTCTCTCTGGCGATACCGATAAGATATTCCATTAGATAACCATCTTTTTCTAATTCTTTTAAAACTAAATCTCTTGCTCTATCAAATATTGCTGTATCATCCAGCTCTATCCCAAACTGTGCAGGAAGTTCCATTTCTTGGGAAAAAGCTCGTATAATTTTAGCATTAAAAGAGTCTATCGTACTAAAGTGTAAATCTGAATAATGATGAAGCAAATATTTATACAAATTATGGGCACGAGATTTAAGCTTTTGAATTTCGGCATCATATAATTCCAGATCGTCCGTCGCTAATCCAAGCAGTTCCCCCAATTGCTGTAAATATTCTTCCCCCTTATTTTGAGCAAAAGAAATATCATGGAGCCATTCCAAAAGCCGAACTCGCATCTCTTTGGCAGCTTTATTGGTAAAAGTAAGTGCTAAAATTTGCCTGATATTTTCTGGCGAACTCGTAGGATGGAGCAACCCGCTTAGAATTCTAAGTACCAAAGTGTGCGTTTTTCCGGAGCCAGCAGATGCCGTAATGATTTTAAGATTTGAACTGACTCTGGGCATGGAAAAGTGAGAAGAATTAAACTCCAATGGAAACAGTATTAATAATGTTCTGCCAATGTAAAATAAAATTTTTATATTTGCCCCCTAAATGAGATGTAAACTATGCTAATTATCCCTGTAAAAGACGGAGAAGCTATTGATAGAGCTTTAAAAAAATACAAAAGAAAATTTGATAAGACAGGAGTTGTCCGCGCTTTAAGAAGCCGCCAACACTTCACTAAACCTTCCGTTGTATTGCGTCAGCAGAAGCTTCGTGCTGCTCATAAGCAAAGAATGCAAAGTAAAAACGAGGATTAATCCTTTGTTTGAAACAAAATAACTAACTTCCCTCTTCGGGAAGTTTTTTTATGCTCAATCATTTTTTAGAATATCTTGAAAAAGAAAAAGGCTACTCTCAACATACTATAAAGGCCTATAATAAAGATGTTTCTACCTTTTTACAGAAATATCCAGCTGAAATTTGGGAGCCACTTCCGGTCGAGGAGGAGAACCGTTTGGTAAAAAAATACCTTCAGGAATGTATAGCTGGAAGTCTTACAGAGCGATCCATTAATAGAAAACTCTCAGCACTAAGGATGTTTTATCAGTTTTTACTTAAAATAAAAGCCTGTACATCCAATCCCTTTGAGGATGTAGAAAATCTAAAATTCTCACCAAAAAAGCAAATACCATTTAATAAAGAGGATTTAAAACCATTGGAAAATATTCCTTGGGAGGAATTAGCACACGAAGATTTACGACAGTATATCGGACTTATGATGCTAGAAACAATGTACCAAACAGGTATGAGAAGAGGTGAACTTATTGCTATGGAAAAGTCTCAATATTATCCAGAAAGAAATGAATTCCGTGTATTAGGTAAGGGAAATAAATGGAGGATTATCCCCGTATTACCTCAGTGGGTGGAAAAGCTAAATATGCTGGATAGTTACCTCACTGAAACGCGAACTTACCTATTTGAACTGCCAGAAGAAAAACACGCCCATAAAAAAATACCTGAAAAATTTGTATATCTCGCTGCAAAAAAATACTTTAGTTATTGCAAAGAGAAACCCAAAATAAGCCCCCATATATTGCGTCATAGTTTTGCCACACATATGCTGGAGGGTGGTGCAGAGATTAATGAAGTTAAAAAACTATTAGGACATTCTAGCCTGGCTGCCACGCAGGTATATACCGCAGCCGATATAGGAAAACTCAAAAAAATAGTAAAAGAAAATCATCCAAGAAGCACTGGGAAACAGAATAACGAACACAATAATATATAAACATGAAAATAAGAGTAATAGGAGATGGTATGACGCCACACGCACCTTTAGAGGAACTGATAGAGAAGAAACTCCCAAAATTGGAAAGTTTTTATGATAAGATAATAGATTGTGTAGTACGTCTTAAAGTGGATAATGCCTCCTCCAAGGATAACAAATGTGTGGAATTCCATATCGCAGTTCCTGGGGACGATATTGTAGTTTCTAAGACATCAGAATCCTTTGAAGAGAGCTTTTCTCAGTGTATGGAGGCTGCTAAAAAGATACTGGTAAGAAAAAAAGAAATAGAAATTAAGTAAAATATTTTGAGGGTTTAAATACTTACTTTATATTTGCAGTCGCAAAAAGAGTTAAACCTTTTTACTGCACGCCTCCATAGCTCAGTTGGCCAGAGCACGTGATTTGTAATCTCGGGGTCGTGGGTTCGAATCCCTCTGGAGCGTTTCCTTGGTAAGGAAGAGGTCGTGAGTTCAAATCTCATCGTTGGCTCTCAGATCACAGTTTTTCGCTGTGATTTTTTTATTTTTGTGCCTTTTCCGTCCTCCGTTCCCGCTTTTTTATTTCGTCGTTCCTTCTTATAAAAAGAGCTCCACTCAGGCCGGGGCACGGTTTTACCAACTGTAGAAATCCTTTTCTTACTAAATAATTAAAATTATAGAGTGATTTTTTATTTAGATATCAATCAAACTTCATTTATAAGGAGCAATATTTATAGCTATTTTATTTTCTTCCTATTTTTCATCTAAAAGAAGAAAACATCGATATTTAGTACAAAATATTATTCTCAGATTGTCTGATTTTATTATAATCTTTTTATATAATGCAATTTCAATTCAGAAGGCATAATAATAATGCGTCAATGCAAAATTTTTTAAAAGCAAAATTCTTTTGCTTCGTTTGAAAAGCTGAAATAGTATTAAAGTTTTATCTCATTTTACACGCATAAATCTTAATTTTCAAAAGATGATATTTCTTTCAAAAATCATTATGTTAAGAAAGGTTAACAAAAACTTAAAACTTAAACAAATAATTATTCGGACTTTTGCAGCAAATAAAACTGAACTTGTATGAGATTCAACTTAACACATAGAGCACTTATAGGTATGCTTACCCTAGGGACTGCAGCTTTATATTATGCACAAACTGATCAAGACAGCATCCGCGAGGGACAATTAAAAGAAGTTTTAATTCGAGGTGTTGCGGATATTGCTAAAGATCGTAAAACTCCCGTAGCGGTTTCTACCATTAAAGAAGCTGTCATTGTTGAGAAATTAGGAAACCAAGAATTTCCTGAGATTTTAAACGCAACCCCTTCTGTATATGCTACCAAATCTGGTGGTGGATTCGGAGATTCCAGAATCAATGTTAGAGGTTTTGATCAAAGAAACACTGCTGTAATGATTAACGGTGTACCTGTTAACGATATGGAAAATGGTGCCGTGTATTGGTCAAACTGGGCCGGTCTATCTGATGTAACCTCTGCTATGCAAGTACAAAGAGGGCTAGGATCATCCAAATTAGCCATCGCCTCCGTAGGTGGTACCATAAATGTACTTACCAGAGCAGCCGATAAAAAGCAGCAAGGAACACTTAGTCTGGGTGTAGGGAACGATGGATACCATAAATCATTGTTTACTTACAATACAGGTAAAAATGAAAAAGGATGGGCTGCATCATTTTTAATGAGTAGAACGGCCGGAAGTATGTATGCGGACGGAACATCTTTTGAGGGGTATAACTATTACTTGGCGGTAGGTTACAATCCTAATCCTGTCCATGATTTACAATTCACTATTACTGGTGCACCACAATGGCATAACCAAAGAGCTTTCCAATCTACTATTAATGATTATATCAAATATGGTGGAACAGAGGACAAGCCTAACCGTAGATATAATCAAAACTGGGGATATCTTAATGGTGAAGAGTATTCTATGACCGTGAATTATTACCATAAACCGGTAATATCCCTAAACTGGGATTGGAAAATGAGCGACAATACCAAGCTAAATTCAGTAGTATATGCTTCTTTCGGTAGAGGTGGTGGAACTGGAGATGCTGGAAGAATAAATGGAAAGGGATACACATCTTTAAGAAAGTCTGATGGTACTGTAAGATTTGATGATATCGTTAAATGGAATCAAGGTGGCGCAGTTCCGGATTTTGGAGCGAATAACAAAACTCCATTTCAAGCTAATTCCGGTAATGGTATTATTAGAAGATCATCTATTAATTCACATAACTGGTTTGGTTTAATTTCTAGTTTAAACCATAAATTTAGTGATAGATTTAATGCCACAGTTGGTTTTGATGGTAGAATGTACAGAGGTATTCACTACCGTGTAGTAAGCGATTTATTAGGGAATAAAGCCTATACAGATCTTACAAATATTAATAACAAACCAAATGTAGTTTCTAATACATTTAATCCTGTTCCATCTTGGAATCCGTTTGGAGGAAAAACAAACGATACCAAAGATCAAATCATGTATAGCAACGATGGTATTGTAAATTGGTACGGCGGTTTTGCTCAGTTGGAGTATAATGTAGATAATTTCTCTGCCTTTGTTCAAGGTTCAGTATCCAATCAAGGTTTCCAAAGAGAAGACCATTTCCTTTACGCTCCTGAAAAACAACTTAGCGAAAAAGTAAATCAAAATGGTTATAACATTAAGGGAGGTGCGAATTATAACATTAATAATAACCACAACCTATTCGTAAATGGAGGTTACTATGAAAGACAACCATTCTTCGGTGCTGTTTTTATTAATAACGCAAATACTGTAAATCCATCTTTAACAAATGAAAAGGTATCATCTTTTGAAATAGGATATGGATACCGTTCATCTATCTTTAATGCAAACTTAAACTTATACAGTACATCTTGGGATGATATTTATAGAAGGTTAACTACAAGAAGAACAGTTAATGGAGTGGAATTATTCGGTGTTGCTAATGTACTTGGGATTAATGAAATTCATAAAGGTATAGAGGTTGATTTTAATATTAAACCTTCTAGTATTATCACATTAAATGGTATGTTTTCCGTAGGAGATTGGCAATTTAAAGGAAATCCAAATGCATCATTTATTGATGATACCACCGGGAATGTTGTAGATGAAGGTACTCTAAAATTAGATGGTCTTAAAGTTGGAGATGCTGCACAATTAACTGCCGCTATAGGTGCAGATGTAAGAGTAACTGATTGGTTAAATATAGATGCACAATATAGATTTGCAGATAATCTTTACTCCGCCTTCGAGCCTGGAGACAGATTGTTAAAGGCAACAGATAGTCCAAATAAAGTTCTTCCAGAAGCCATCAAACTTCCATCTTATGGATTATTGGATCTTGGTGTTGGGACACGGTTTGCTTTAGGAAACAATCAATTTTTAAAATTACGCGCAAATGTTAATAACGTTTTAGATACTGTATACATTGCAGAATCCAGAACGAACAAAATTGCAGATGCAAATGAAGCAAATAACTGGAAAGGAATTAATAAATCAAATGAAGTATTTTTTGGATTCGGACGAACCTGGAATGCTACTGTAACATTTAATTTTTAATCAATAATTTAATTTCTAAAGGCTTCAGGAAACTGAGGCCTTTATTATTTAAATCCATTTTGTTAAAGGCCTTAAAAATATTTTTTAGTATTTTTTTAATATACTATTTTTAAGTATATTTGCACACTTAAATAGAATTTTCATTATAAATATTTGTAATCATGGCAAAAGAAACGTTTAATCGGAATAAGCCGCACTTAAACATCGGTACCATCGGTCACGTAGACCATGGTAAAACTACACTTACTGCAGCGATCAGTAAGGTATTATCAGATAAAGGTCTTGCAGAAAAGAAAGATTTCTCTGCAATTGATTCTGCTCCTGAAGAAAAAGAAAGAGGTATTACTATTAATACGGCTCACATTGAGTACGAAACCGAAGCTCGTCACTATGCACACGTAGACTGTCCAGGTCACGCGGATTATGTGAAGAACATGGTTACAGGTGCTGCACAGATGGACGGAGCTATCTTAGTAGTAGCTGCTACAGATGGTCCTATGCCACAGACTCGTGAGCACATTCTACTTTGCCGTCAGGTAAATGTACCAAGAATTGTAGTATTTATGAACAAAGTGGATATGGTGGATGATGCTGAACTTCTAGAGCTTGTAGAGCTTGAAGTAAGAGATCTTCTTTCTACTTATGAGTACGATGGTGATAACTCTCCAGTAATCCAAGGATCTGCTTTAGGTGGACTTAATGGTGATGCTAAGTGGGTTGAAAAAATCGACGAACTTATGGATGCTGTAGATGCATGGATCGAGCAGCCTGTAAGAGATCAAGATAAGCCTTTCCTTATGCCTATTGAAGATGTATTCTCTATCACTGGTCGTGGTACAGTTGCAACAGGACGTATCGAAGCGGGTATCATCAATACTGGTGACTCTGTAGATATCGTAGGTATGGGAGATGAAAAACTTACATCTACTGTAACAGGGGTGGAAATGTTCCGTAAAATCCTTGATAGAGGTGAAGCTGGAGATAACGTAGGTATCCTTTTAAGAGGTATTGAGAAAACCGATATCAAAAGAGGTATGGTTATCGCAAAAGCAGGATCTGTAACTCCACACAAAAAATTCAAAGCAGAGGTTTATATCCTTTCTAAGGAAGAAGGTGGACGTCATACTCCATTCCAAAATAAATACCGTCCTCAGTTCTATGTTAGAACTACAGACGTTACTGGAGAAATTTTCTTACCGGAAGGTGTAGAGATGGTGATGCCTGGTGATAACTTAACTATTACTGTTGAACTTCTTCAGCCTATCGCGCTTAACATCGGTCTTCGTTTTGCTATCCGTGAAGGTGGTAGAACAGTAGGTGCTGGTCAGGTAACCGAAATTTTAGACTAATTTTATCTAACTTAAAGTGGCTTCTGTAGCATTGCTGCAGAAGCCCTTTTTTGCGGGTATCGTCCAATGGTAGGATACCGGTCTCCAAAACCGTTGATCAGGGTTCGAGTCCTTGTGCCCGCGCAATTATAATAGCATGAGCTTCGCTGAATATATAAAAGAATCTTTTACGGAATTTAGATCCAAAGTAGAATGGCCTAAATGGGCAGATTTACAAGAGTCTACTACTATAGTGGCAGTATCTACTATAGTATTATCCATTTTTACATTTGGGATAGATGAGGTGTTTGCAAAAGCTCTTAAAAATATAATCGGCATTCTTATCAATGCAGTAAATTAATAAGTACAGTACATGTCGGGAGAGCTCAATTGGTACGTGGTTAAAACCATTAGTGGCCAGGAAAATAAAGTAAAACAATACATAGAGAATGAAATGCGCTTTGCAGACCTTTCAGATAAGGTTCCGCAGGTAGTTATTCCTATGGAAAAAATCATCCAAATTAAGCAGGGCAAAAAAGTCCCTAAGGAAAGGCCTTATTACCCGGGTTATCTTATGGTAGAGGCGGAGTTGGTAGGTGAAGTGCCGCATATTATTAAAAATATTCCTGGCGTAATATCTTTTTTGAGCCTTACAAAAGGAGGTGATCCTGTTCCGATGAGGAAAGCAGAGGTAAATAAGATGCTTGGCCGTATGGATGAGTTGGCAGACTTACCGGGAGATATGGAAATACCATTTATCGTGGGAGAAAATATCAAAGTAGTGGATGGACCATTTAACGGCTTTAATGGTACAGTAGAGAAAATTTTAGAAGACAAAAAGAAAATTGAAGTTTCTGTAATGATTTTCGGTAGAAAAACTCCTATGGAATTAAGTTTCCTACAAGTAGAAAAGGTTTAATCATAATCTGATATATCAAGTGCTTTCTTTAAAGAATTACTATTTAATAACTTTAGGATAATAGTCTATATTAACTCTATTTTATTAGCTATTTAATAATTAATATTTATAATTAGCACTAAATATTTCCATATACATTGGAGGTGATACACTCAAGTATTCACCTCCTTTTTTATTTTGAATTATTATTAAAAAGAATTATTTAAAAAATTCTATTTTTTAATTTCTAAGATGTAAAATGTATGATGTAGAATTGGATTAATCTAAGGAATAATAGGTTTGCAATTTAAATTATTAATTTAATAAGTAAAAAAATGATTAAGTTTTTCAATTTTCAATTTTAATATAAAACTTAATAAATTAATTTTAAAACATCTATTAATATATCCTTCCGTTTAAAAAATGTAATATATCTTACCAATAAAACCCTTCATTTAACCTATAAACTTGGGGTTGATAAAATTTTATCATTTTAAGTTGAAATTAACATTCAATATTATTAAAAATATATATTTTTAATATTTAATCAATATCTTTGAGAAACTATTTTTATTTTATGAAAAAAATTTACATTTTCTCAACTTTTTTGATTTTTTCAGTAGCATATTCTCAAACGGGGAAAGTAGGGGTAAATGAAACATCCCCTCAATCAACAATGGACATTAAGCCCATTGCGGCCAATTCGGCTCCAAATGCCACTTCCGTAGAAGGTCTGCTAATACCCAGAGTTTCCAGGCTGAGAGCTGCCAATATGGGAACTAGCGTACCGGAATCTACATTAGTGTATATAAATTCCGTAGCAGATGGCGCCGCTACCGGTACAACAGCCACTATAGACGCAGTTGGTACTACTATTTTTCAGGAGGTGTATGGGTAAAGATGGTTCCGGCTCCGCTCACAAACTCTACTTCCAACATAATTAGTGGAACCAAAGTAGAGCGTGCTGCGCTCACAGGAGATATTACTGCTGCGCAAAATAGCAATGCGACTACAATATCCGAAAATGCAGTGACCTCAGCAAAAATAGCGGATGGAACTATAGCGGCTGTAGATTTAAGTGCTATCGGAGCAACAACAGATGATGTTCTTAGATGGAATGGCACCCAATGGACCCCGGAGAAAGCTGTCAAAACTGGTCCTATAGCATTTGATAGATCCAGAAGTTATGCTCTACCAGAAGGGATTCTTAGATACGACGCCACCACGCAAAAACTTTATTACAGAGGGGCATTGGATATCTATTGGGGAGGAAATTTTATACCAACCGCATCTTCAGTTGCTACTTATACCAATAGCACCTTTGAGCATGCCAATCCTTTTCTTGAAGATTACGAATATGAATTATTACCTTATTATTATTTAGCAAATAATCTGAATGGATCTTCATCTTCTTCTGAATTATTTTTTCAAAATTCACCGCTTAGTGCCACTAACTTTGTGAATGTTGTGAGTTTTAACCCATTAATCATGTATGTCATAGCAGCAACCAATACTAGCGAGTATATTGTTTTTAGATTAAATTTAACTTGGTTCACACCTTTAGATTAATTAACTGTTATTTTTCCTATCTGTTCACATTTTAGATTACTTTTCATCAAGGTAATATTGTAATGGTATTAGGTATTTAGCCTCTTGAAATTTCAGAGGGCTATTATATTATATTATATTATTGCCTTGATTATTAGAAAAAAAATAACTAATTATTTCATTTAAAACAAACATTTAAACGAAAAGTTATATATTTGTAACAAATATATAAAAACGATGAAAAAAATTTTTATTTCCTCTGCCTTGCTTGCAACTGTTGCAGCATTCGC
>JAGLAZ010000001.1:254861-266478 GCA_018260565.1 Flavobacteriaceae bacterium | reverse complement strand
GGAAAACGATACGGCTTCCCAAGGCAAATCTTTGAAATAAGCTATTATATCGGCCACGAACAGGTTACAACGAGGACAATATCCAAACTAAATTGGGCTTATTTATTTCAAGATTTCCTCCTGATTTATATGCTACTTAACACTTTACGAATCTGGATGAAATTTTTCTATACACAAAGAAGAACTCCAAATAACTAATAACTTCCAATTTTAAAATTCGTGTTCTAAGATTAAAAAAATACCCGCTTGTGCAAAACTGCGGTTAGCAAATAAAATAAAAAAAACCTTCCCGAAACAGGAAGGTATTTTATTTATAGACGAGTTTTTATTTGATTTCGGTACCTTCTATAGTGATTTTATCATTTGTTCCAAAATAAAATTCGTTTTGATGCGTCCAGAAGGAATTGCCATCTTTATCTTCAAATCTAGCGCCGTCTGCACTTTTAGCGTTGGTCATATTGTACGTTTTACCTGTAGTCTCATTCTTTACGACTACAGTGCCTTTATCTGCATCATATATGGCACTGAATTTAGTTTTACCATCTTTACTTATAAAAGTTTGTGAGTTAGTCAAATTTACTGCTGTAGAAGATGAAATATTATTTCCTTCTACATTCTTAGAGTTCAGGGAGGTAGTATCAGAAGCCTTCGTAGTACTAAGACTTGAATCTTTATTTGTTACAGTTTCTTTATTAGAGCAAGATGTTACTGAAAGCAAAGCCGCAGCAGCAATAATAATGGTGTATCTCATTTTTTGAAAAATAATTAGTGATTAGTATTGCCCCAGTTGCCACTTCAGTTCCAAAAATATACAGTAATAGATATTTTTAATTTTATAAATCTATTGGTGATAATTTACATTTATAATTTGTAGGAAATAGGCGAAATTTATTTTAAAAAGTTTCTATTATTCCATATGATTTACTTCCTTTACATATGAAATCTTTTAAAGAAATTCTGGACCAAAGAAGGTCTATAAGAATATACGATGCCAATAAAACAATAAGCCAAGAAATTGTTAAAGAATGCCTTCAATTGGCAAGTATTTCACCTAACTCTTCCAATATGCAGCTTTGGGAATTCTATCATATTGTAGATGAAAAAGTATTGAAAAATATGGCAACATTTTGCCTTAATCAAAATGCTGCGAAAACGGCGCAGCAATTAGTAGTTTTTGTAACCCGGAAAGATTTCGCAAAAAATCATGCAAAAAGAGTTCTGGAAATGGAGACTGAAAACATTCGGAAGAATAGCCCTGAAGATAGACAGGAAAAAAGAATTGCGGACTTGAACAAATATTATGGTAAACTTATACCTTTTATTTACTCCAGTGGATTGGGTATAGCAAGAAAAATTATGGTGGAGCTTATAGGTATTTTTAGGCCTATAGTTCGGGAGGTTAGTAACAGTGATATGCGCGTGGTAGTACATAAATCTTGTGCATTAGCTGCTCAAACTTTTATGCTTGCCATGGCGGATAAAGGTTACGATACCTGTCCTATGGAAGGTTTTGATAGTAGAAGGATTAAATCATTATTAAAACTTCCTGGTGGTGCAGAAATTAATATGGTAATTTCTTGTGGTATTAGGGAAGAAGCTGGGGTATATGGTGATCGTGTGCGATTACCTTTTGAGGAAGTTTATTTTCAATTGTAAATCTCAGTTTAACGGATTGTGTAAATGATATTTCCAAGAAGTAAAATTTAGGAAGTAACCAGTATACAGTTAATACAATTTAACAAGAAATTTATCTAGAAATCCCTTATTTTTAGGCTTTCTAACACCTTTTAATACTAAACTTGAGTAATACAAATTTTGACATCTCAGAAGGAATTTTTGGGCAGATAGGCAACACTCCATTAGTTCGCCTCAGCCACCTTTCAGAAAAACATCAAGTTTTCGGGAAATTGGAGCACCTAAATCCAGGTGGTAGCATAAAAGATCGAACTGCTAAGGGCATTTTACGAGATGCCATTCAGCGTGGTAAAATCACCCATAATACTACCGTGGTAGAAAGTACGAGTGGTAATATGGGCATTGGTCTTGCCGTATCTTGCCAAGCGATAGGACTTCCATTTTTGGCAATTGTAGATCCCTTCGTAAATAGAGAAAACATCCGGATAATGGAACTCTATGGTGCAAAGGTGATAGAAGTAACGGAAAAGGACGAATTTGGTTCTTATTTAAATACAAGAATCGCTACTGTTAAACAATTCTTAGCCCAAGATCCAAATGCGTTCTGGACTGAACAATACTCTAATCCAGCCAACCCAAAAACACATCACTCCACCATGGAGGAGGTGGTGACTCAATTAGGGCGTTGGCCGGATTACCTTTTTATCGCTACCTCTACTTGCGGTACATTGACGGGGATGTCCGAGTTTGTAAAGCAGAATTTTGGAAGTACTAAGGTAATTGCGGTGGATGCAAAAGGAAGTTTAATTTTTTCGGATTGTCCTAGTACAAGGAGGATTCCAGGATTTGGAGCTGCTCGCAAATCTCAATTTTTAAAACCTGATTCTGCAGATGAGGTTATATTAATTGAAGAAAAAGACAGTATCAGAGGTGCTTATACTTTGCTAAAAAAGGAAGCTATTTTAGCTGGAGGAAGTACTGGAGCAGTAGTTTCGGCCTATGCATCCATGGCAGATAATATTCCAACTAATAGTGATGTGGTCTTAATGATTAATGATAGGGGCGAGCGTTATATGGAATCCATCTATTCCCAAAAATGGATTGCAGAATATTATGGAGAAGAATTTCTTCACGAATTAAATAAAACCAAATTATGATAGCACCAAGTCAACTTTCATTATCTACAAATAGGATAAAAGAAGGTGAGTATGGTAATACCTTTATGCAGGGGGATGCAGCTCTTACAATAGCTATTGTGGGCTTTGGGCCTAAAGGTTTTTATGCCCTTGAAAGAATTATTACTGAAGCTTTTTATTCTAATGAAAATCCAAAATCTGTTCATGTAAGTTGTTTTAATGCAAATCCGTGCTTCGCGACTGGACCCAACTATGATGTGGAACAGCCAGAATATATGATGCTTAATTACCCAATTGGGCGAGTTCAATTTTGGTCTGAAGATCATCTCCAATTGCCTGGGGAAAAAGATTCTTTAGTGGAATTTGTTAATGATCATAATATTTTACCAGAAATAAATGGTACCGAACCATGCAGTAGAAATTTGGTAGGAGCTTATTTTATTGATATTTTTAATCGATTGTGTAAGCAAATGCCAAATCATATTGGGATGAATTTAATTCAAAATGAGGTAAAAGAAATTCTTGTCAAAAATTCTAAGTATTTTGTACATAACCAAGCATTTGATGCTGTTATCTGCACTACTGGACACGCATATATTTTTAGTAAAACTCCTTTTTATACTGCTGAAAATTACATTCCCAATTGTTATCCTATTTCTATAATTGAGTCGTTACCTACTGATGGCAAAGTGGTTGCAGTTCAGGGGTTGGGACTCACCTTTATCGATGTAGTTTTGGCCCTTACTGAAGGATCCGGAGGAACATTTTCTACAGATTTTACCTATTTACCTTCTGGTAAGGAACCAAAAAAGATTTATCCTTATTCTGGAAGTGGGCAAATGATGCTACCCAGAGGCCCCAAAATTAAGGATAATTTAGAGTTCATTATTATATCGGAACAGCATAAAAAACGATGGGAAACCAAGAAAGGAAAGCTCGATTGGGACATGGATATTTTTCCTATTTTAAAACAGGAATACGAAGCTCAATTTCAAAAGTATGCAGATAAATATTTATCATTTGAAGAGATAGCTTTTCCTTCTTTATCACCTGAACAACAAATTGAAAGATTCGAAAAACATGTAGATGCTTTTCGTGCAGTAGGAGAGGTCTGGCGAGTGTTTCTTCATCAGATATTTGGTGATTTATACGCTTTTGGTGGTTTAACTGCAGAATCACAGAAGAAATTTGATTCTCAGTATTTAGGCCTTTTGAATAGACTTTCTTTTGGAATGCCTGAAGAAAATTTTTGGAAAATTAAGGCTCTTTGGAAAGCTGGTATTCTGGATTTTTCATTTTCAAAATCTCCTAAATTAGAGTTTATAAACTCCAACTTTTCTTTAACTAATGAAGATGGAATGAGTGTATGCGCAGACTTTTTAATTAATGCTCGAATTGCAAAGGCAGCAGAAGGCATGTTGCCAGTGTACGAAAACTTAATTCAAAATGATATTGCTGAGAAAGCACATAACGGAAACTATTATTTTAATACGCTGCAAATTGATAATGAAGGGAAAATCCCAGGTACTAATATAGTGTTACAAGGTACGCCTACAGAGCAGCATCTTCTTGATAATGAAAGTCTTAGCAGAGAATGTTATAATTTCACATCATCTTTTATCCATACCTTATTTCATCTAGAATGATTCCTAAATTAACACCAATAACATCCCCATGGATGGAACATTTGATTAATGAAAAACTAAAATTACATCAGGCAGTTAGTGAGTTTGGTTCACCTGTTAATATTATAAATTTTGAGGAATTTTTTAATAATGTTAGCTTATTTAAAGAGATATTCAAATCATTTGATATTTCTGGGGAAGTGTATTTCGCGCGGAAAGCCAATAAGGCAAAAGGTTTAGTGATTGCTGCACGGGATGGAAATTTTGGAGTTGATACTGCCAGTGGGAACGAGTTGAAAGATTGTATAGAATCGGGGCTTGGTTCTGAAAAAATAATATGTACGGCAGCAGTAAAAAATGAAGAATTATTTTCTTTAGCAGCTACAAACAATGTTTGTGTCATAATTGACAATCTTGACGAGATGCATTTAGCCCAAAAAATAGCCAATGAAAAACAGGTGATTTTGCCCATAGGAATTCGAATTTCAGGATTTAAATCTAATTCAGAAATATTATACTCACGCTTCGGATTTCCATGTAAAGAAGTGGCAACATTAATTAAAGATATACCACAAAATTTTCCTAATTTAGTATTTAAAGGTTTGCATTTTCATCTTAACGGCTATAGTATTTCAGAACGGGGAGATGCCCTCCAACAAAGCATTGCCTTAGCAAGCCAACTTCAAGAAATGAACATTAATGTAGAATTTATTGATATTGGTGGTGGTTTTCTAATGAATTATTTACAATCCAAAAATGAATGGTTCGATTTCTTTAATATACTGAAAGAGAGTATTTTAGATAATAACAAGGATGAAATTACTTTTAGAAAAGACAGCTTAGGAATGGTAGCCCATCAAGGAAAGTTGATTGGAGAACCTAAAGTCTACCCATATTATAACGAACTTCCTGCACATGAAATATTACGGCAATTGCTCAATATGCATGATAACTATAACAACTTAAGGAATTTAAATATCCAGCTGCGTTTGGAACCAGGAAGATCTCTTTTAGCACAATCCGGTATCACAGTTGCAAAAGTTGCCTTTCGGAAATATGATATGGAAGGCCGTCTGTTAATAGGTTTAGAAATGAACCGTACGCAAATGAAATCTTCAAGTGAAGATTTTCTTCTTGATCCTTTTCATATTAGCCAAAATAACAAGGTAGAATCAGAAGAAAATTTAGAAGCCTATTTGGTTGGGGCATATTGTTTAGAACAAGAACTTATTTTAAAAAGAAAAATCCCATTGAGGAGCATGCCAGAAATCGGAGATTTATTTGTATTTGTTAATACGGCGGGTTATATGATGCATTTCTATGAATCCCAAGCTCATTGTTTTGATTTGGCTCAGAATGTAATTCTTCAAAATCAAGGTTTTATATTAGATTCTGTTTACTTTGAAATGAACAAGCCTAAAGTTTGTTAAAAATTTGCTTTTTAGTGCAAAAACAATGATATTTGTAAGTGCAAAATTTAGCACAAGGGAGGAGTAATTTTCCCTTTTTTAATTTAATTTCATGAGTAATAAACAATATACAGCCAGTAGCATACAATCATTAGAAGGTATAGAGCATGTTCGCCTCCGTCCATCGATGTATATAGGTGATGTAGGAGCGAGAGGTTTGCACCATTTGGTATATGAAGTAGTAGATAATTCCATAGATGAAGCCCTTGCTGGGTATTGTGACACTATAGAAGTAACCATTCATACATCCAATGCTGTTTCTGTCCGTGATAACGGGCGAGGTATCCCGGTTGATTTACATGATAAGGAACAAAAATCTGCCCTAGAGGTAGTAATGACAAAAATAGGTGCAGGAGGAAAATTTGATAAGGACTCTTATAAGGTTTCCGGCGGTTTGCATGGAGTTGGGGTTTCCTGTGTGAATGCCCTTTCAACATCACTTGTAGCCAAGGTATATAGAGACGGAAAAATATACGAACAGCACTATGCTAAGGGCCGTGCATTAGAGAATGTAAAAGAAGTTGGAACTACAGATTATCGTGGAACAGAAATCTATTTTCAGCCAGATGATACTATTTTCAATGAGTTAGTTTACAGCTATGATACTCTTGCAACAAGACTTCGGGAATTATCATTTTTAAATAAAGGAATTAAGATTTACCTTACCGATGAACGTATTAAGAATGAAGACGGCACTATTCCTACGGAAGAGTTTTATTCTGAGGGAGGACTCAAAGAGTTTGTTGAATATATAGATGGGAACCGCGAATCCATCATGAAAAGTGTTATTTTCATGGAAGGCGAGCGCGATAATATTCCAGTAGAAGTTGCAATGCATTATAATACCACTTTTACAGAAAATTTGCATTCATACGTTAACAACATTAACACCCATGAAGGTGGTACCCACTTGGCAGGATTTAGGAGAGCACTCACAAGAACTTTGAAAAAATATGCCGACGAAAAAGGTATTCCGCAGAAAGAAAAAGTAGAAATTACAGGCGATGATTTTCGTGAAGGTCTTACAGCCGTTATTTCTGTAAAAGTCATGGAGCCACAGTTTGAAGGACAGACCAAAACAAAATTGGGTAACTCTGATGTTTCAGGTGCTGTAGATAAAATAGTAGGTGAAATGCTTACAAACTTTTTGGAGGAGAATCCTGGAGAGGCCAATCTTATTGTACAAAAGGTGGTTTTAGCGGCTAAAGCACGCCAGGCAGCTAAGAAGGCAAGAGAAATGGTTCAAAGGAAATCTCCAATGGGGGGGTCTGGTTTACCTGGAAAATTATCCGATTGTACTTCAAAAGACCCTGCCGAATCTGAAATTTTCCTCGTGGAGGGAGATTCAGCTGGCGGTACTGCAAAATCTGGAAGAAATAGACATTTTCAAGCAATTTTACCACTTCGAGGAAAAATTTTAAATGTTGAAAAGTCTATGCTGCACAAAGTATATGACAACGAGGAAATTAAGAATATATACACTGCTTTAGGAGTTTCAGTAGGTACAGAAGAGGATGCCAAAGCCTTAAATCTTAATAAATTACGATATCATAAAATTGTGATTATGACGGATGCGGATATTGATGGTTCGCATATTTCTACTCTTATTTTAACATTTTTCTTCCGCTATATGAAGGAATTGATAGAGCATGGTTATGTATATATCGCTTCTCCACCATTATATCTTGTTAGAAAAGGTAAAAAGGAAGTCTATTGCTGGAATGATAAGGAAAGAGAGGAAGTTACTTTACAATTGGCACCTGATGGAAAAGGCGTTGAAGTGCAGCGTTATAAAGGTTTAGGTGAAATGAAGGCAGAACAATTATGGGATACTACGCTAAATCCTCAAAATAGAATTTTGAAACAGATTACCATTGAAAATTTAGTAGATGCGGATAACACATTTTCTATGTTGATGGGGGATGAGGTACCTCCACGACGAGACTTTATAGAAAAGAATGCAGTGTATGCCAATATTGATGCATAAATATTGGATTTTCAATATTGGAAACAAATAACTCTATTTCCGAAAAAAAAATTGCTTGGATAATAAACCCTTTCTCAGCGAAAGGTAAATACCAAAAAATCATAAAAAATATAAAGAATAGCATGCCAAATGCTATTCTTTATATTTCTGAAGGGATTCCAGAAACTCACGAATTCATTAAAAATGTATGGGAGGATGTTGATATTTTCGTTGCTATTGGTGGAGATGGGACTATTTCTACAGTGGCTTCACAAATCATACATACAGAAAAAATTCTTGCCATAATACCTGCTGGTTCAGGAAATGGTTTTTCCATTGAAACAAATTTTTCAAAGAACTTTTCTCGTTTAATGGAAAAAATTGCTATAGGTAATACAAAAAAAATTGATACTTTTTTTGTTAATAATTTTCTTTCTATAAATGTTTCTGGAGTAGGTTTTGATGGAAAAGTTACTAAAGACTTTGAAAAAAGTAGCAGAGGATTTTTAAACTATGTTAGGCTAAGCACAAAAATATTCTTCAATTTCAAGCCTATTAAACTAAAGTTTAAAACCGTAGAACTTACCCATCTTAATGGAAAATATCTTATGATGAACATTGCCAATACTAGGCAATTTGGGAATAACGCGTATATCGCACCACATGCCAGTAAAAGCGATGGAAAAGTAGAGGTAGTCTTAGTTAAAAAATTTCCTATTCTGCATGGATTGTTGTTTGCTAAAAGACTTTTTGCCAAAGAGTTACATAAGGATCCTTATGTAACTTATGCTTCAGTTTCAGAATTTATTGTAAAAGTAAATACTAAAAATTGGCATGTAGATGGAGATTTTAAAAAGATAAAATCCCCTGTACATATTCGCGTGCTTCCCGGAAGTCTTACTATTTTGGTCTAAATAAATCTTCCTTGCTCCAGTACAGATAATTGACTTTTCATAAGTAAAACTCCTTCATTAAATTCGTTTTGAATAGCCTCTTCTAGAATAATCAGCTCATTTTGTAAGAAACCCTCCACAGTCTCCTGATTTTCGAAACCTAATAAAAGAACATTAGCATCTATTTTACCTTCTGGCAGCAATGCAACATCTGTCCAATAAAAAGAGGTTATATCCATTAAATTATGAACCATAGGAATGAGACTTTCTTCTCTCCATTGTTCCCATTCAGCTTTAATCTCCTCTAAATAATGAAGGCTAATGCTTATAAATATTTGTGTCTGTATCAATAAATTATTTTAAGTGTTAAAGTTATTTATTTTATTATTAAAACATTCAATTTTAATCAATAAAAAAGGAAAAAAGCGTAACTTAGCATAAATTAGAATTACGGTGATAATTCACCTAAATCATTGAAATAAAGATAAATGAGCATAGAAGGCGAAGAAGATAAGGAGAAAATTATTTCCATCAATATTGTTGATGAAATGAAATCTTCCTACATTGATTATTCAATGTCGGTAATAGTTTCCAGAGCACTTCCGGATGTACGTGATGGGCTTAAACCTGTACATAGAAGGGTATTATACGGTATGTATGATATGGGAGTTTTCTATAATAAGAAACACCTAAAATCAGCGAGGATAGTAGGGGATGTAATGGGTAAATACCACCCACATGGAGATAGCAGTGTATATGATGCTATGGTGCGTATGGCTCAGCCATGGTCTCTCCGCTATATGCTCGTAGATGGTCAAGGTAATTTTGGTTCAATGGATGGAGATCCACCCGCTGCTATGCGGTATACTGAAGCGCGTCTCAAAAAATTATCAGATGAAATTCTTGCCGATTTAGATAAAGAAACTGTAGATTTTCAATTTAATTTTGATGATAGTTTGGAGGAGCCAACCGTTCTTCCCACACGTGTGCCCAATTTGCTAATTAACGGGGCATCTGGTATCGCAGTAGGAATGGCAACTAATATGGCACCTCACAATTTGGGAGAGGCCATAGATGCTATTTGTGCATACATAAATAACAGAGAAATTACCATTGATGAATTGATGAAATACATCATTGCGCCAGATTTTCCTACGGGAGGTATTATATATGGGTATGATGGTGTCCGCGATGCATTTCATACAGGACGAGGGAGGATTATTTTACGAGGTAAAGTTAATTTTGAAACCATTGGAAATCGTAATGCAATTGTAGTTACAGAGATTCCTTATATGGTGAATAAATCTGAGATGATTGCGCGAACGGCCGAATTAATAAAAGATGATAAAATACCTGGGATTTACGAAATTCGTGAGGAATCTGATAGAGAAGGTCTTCGTGTAGTATATGAATTAAAAAATGATGCAATACCAAATGTTGTATTAAATTTATTATATAAGTATACAGCCTTACAAACCTCATTTTCAATAAATAACATAGCTTTAGTTAAAGGTAGACCTCAGCAGTTAAATGTTCTCAATATCATCCATCATTTCGTGGATCATAGACATGAAGTAGTTGTAAGAAGATCCGAATATTTACTTAGGAAAGCACAAGAGAGAGCCCATATCTTAGAAGGCTTTATGAAAGTGATTGCCAGCCAAGATACTTTGGATACGGCAATTAGAATTATTAGAAATAGTAAAAATCCAAATGATGCCAAAGCTGGCCTTATCGAGGAATTTGAGTTAAGCGATATTCAGGCACAGGCAATTCTGGATCTCCGTTTGGCACGTCTTACAGGCATGGAGCTTAACAAAATCCGAGAGGAATATGCTGAGATAATGGCAATTATTAATGATCTTAAGGACATTTTATCTAATGAGCCAAGAAGGTTCCAGATTATTAAAGATGAGCTTTTGGACGTTAAAGAAAGATTTGCAGATGAGCGTCGTACTGAAATTGATTTTGCAGGCGGTACTATGTCTATCGAAGATTTTATTTCGGATGAGCAGGTAATTTTGACCATTTCCCACGCTGGATATATCAAAAGAACATCACTCTCTGAATATAAGGTACAAAGTCGCGGAGGCGTTGGAAATAGAGCAGCTACTACACGGGATGATGATTTCTTAGAATATATTGTTGCAGCATCCAATCATCAATATATGTTGTTCTTCACTGAAAAAGGAAAATGCTATTGGTTGCGAGTTTTTGAAATACCAGAAGGGAGCAAAACTGCCAAAGGAAGAGCCATTCAGAATTTAATTAATATAGATCCTGATGATAAAGTAAAAGCTTATATCCGTACTCATGATTTAAAGGATGAAGAATATGTAAATAAAATGTTCTTGGTAATGCTAACCAAAAATGGTATTATTAAAAAAACAAGCCTTGCTGCCTACAGCCGACCAAGAACAAATGGTATCAATGCGATCGAAATCCGGGAAGATGATCAATTAATTAGTGCCAAACTTACTGATGGGAATTCTGAAATTTTGATTGCTTCAAAAAATGGTAAGTGTATCCGTTTCCATGAAGAAAAAGCCCGCGCAGTAGGAAGAAATAGTATTGGCGTTCGTGGTATATCTTTAGAAGAAGGAGATTTTGTTATTGGTATAATAATTTCTACTAATCCTACTGAAGATTCAGTACTTGTGGTCTCTGAGAAAGGCTATGGTAAAAGAACCTTGGTGGATGACTATAGATTCACCAATAGGGGTGGGAAAGGTGTTATTACCTTAAATATTACCGAAAAAACGGGAGATTTAATCGCTATTCAAAATGTTTCCGATGCTGATGATCTAATGATAATAAATAAATCTGGAGTGGCCATTAGAATGGGATTAGAAAATCTTCGAATAATGGGTAGAAATACCCAAGGCGTTAGACT